>CAUHHB010000003.1:0-257917 GCA_959606035.1 uncultured Collinsella sp. | reverse complement strand
CGGGCCGTGTTCCGCTATGCGGTTGTCAATTTGCGAAAGAAATTATGCGTCACCTCGCGACAACACTTCGCTTCACCTCTGTCTCGACAAGATGACGTAGACTAAAGTTTCCTTTAGTAAGAGAACGAGAACTATATCTGAAAGCGTTGCGATGGCGTGAAGGCACCGAGTCCGAACCGCCTGAATGCTACGTGCATCTGCATCGCCTTTTTGTTATCTCTGCCAGTTGGGTAGCACTACACTTGTCATCATTTACCCTGGTACATGCTGCCTAAATCCACTACCCCTTCTACCGCGCCGACCATCTCGTCATCGTGAGAGACAACGATGATCAGCTGGCTTTGCTTGTTGCGCTTAACATAGGCCGCAAGCTCGGCGCGGCTTACAGCGTCTAACCCAGTCGTGGGCTCGTCGAGTACCAAAACTGACGACTTGCGTGAAATCGCCGACCATAAGTACACTCGGCGCAGCTCACCGCCCGAAAGCGCGGAGCAACGTTTCCCGAGCAACTCCTTCACGCTGTTTTCCAGCGAAAGTAGGCCATCTACACCCCGGTGATAGGAAGAAAAGGGCGTGTCGAAATACTCTAACAGCTCTTTCACCGTTTCGTCCGGCGCGAAGCACGACTGTGGGCAGCACGATATCTCTCTCGCACGTATGTAATCCAAGTCGCATTCTTCGATTGGCACGCCGTTGTATTTTACTTTGCCTTTCGATGAGTATAGCCCGAGCATCAAGTAAAGAAGTGACGTCTTGCCTCTTCCGTTTTCCCCAACTATGCAATATGTACCAGGACCGGAAAACTTGAAAGAAAACCCGCCGAGGACCTCTCGGACAGATCCGTCTGGAAGGGCAACCGAGAATTCCAAATCAGATACCGAAATGTCATTTATTTCATCGAGTTTAGCTAAATCGGTCCGATTCCACCCCGATCTCTCCTTTTCTCTCGTCGCGATAGCCGTCCTATCCCATGATGCTTTGGCATCTTGATAGGATTTGAACAATGACATCATACTTTTCAAAGTCTTAAAGAGAACCGCGAAGTATGTACCGATGATAGTGTACTCGCCTATTGACATAGTTCCGTTAATGATTCGTACTCCGGAAACAACAAGTATCACCGCTTGAAACAACGCTGCGAAAAGACCATCGAGCGATGTCAGAGAATATGATAGCTTTCCGGAGCGCAAAACTTTGGGAAAATAGCTCTTAAACCCAGCGTCGAGCGCTTGTTCGCTCTTGCCGTACGAAGATGTCAGTTGAATGTTGAGAATCTGATTAAGCTGCGATGCAATTGCGGCGTAAAAGGCGCTGTCCGCCTCTTTCTTCTCATACGTGACCCTATACAAAAGTTTCCTCAACCCAGTAATTACACAGAAATACACGATGAGGAGAATGATGGAAAACACCGCGAGAGTTGAATCAATTGACCATATGATAAGCAATACGATGGGAATGGCTACAATGGACAGCGGCGCACTGATAAAATTCGCCAAAACGAAGGATGAGACCACGCTGGAGTCGGAAATAATCCGTTGCGTTGTATAGGCTGGATCGATGGTCCGACTCACCAAGTAATCGTCTCTTTCAAAACGCAAGACGGCCTCCCTGAGAAGATCAAAGGAAAGTCTCGTGGTTATGCGAATGGAAAGTGTTCCTGCAAAATAAGTAAAGAGGGTGGAGAAAACTCCTATTGACGCAACCAGGAGCGCGAAGAGTACGGCGTCTCTTTCGCTGCGGTTACCGAGAAGAAAATCTAAGAATTTCCCGTTCACGTATGGCATGGCATAGGAGAGAGCGGTTCCAATCACCGTGATAGCAATGAAGACGAAAGCCCCTTTTGCTCTGATGAACCTCGAGAGAACGCATCGAATCAAGGAAGGCCCCAATCTACCCGCCACAAAACATCAATCACTGATACCTTACACCTCAACACAACAGGAGCGAAGATTTGCCAATGAGACTGCTTTAAGATTGCCTTGGGCCAATACGATCTCAAGCTCTTCCTACAAGAGAGTCGGAATCGGACATCTCCTCCGACGAACCTGGCAATCGGGCGGTTGAAATATCTCTTTTCAACCGCCCGATTGCCACAATAGATTTGAGCATCCGCCCACAAACGTCCGCGTTTTATACCCATCAAATCCTTTGCCTTTTGTCGTCTAGACTAGAAAAATCGCTCGAAATAACGCAACCGGCCTGCTCGCTTGAAGAAACCTAAGCCCGTAACGTAGATGTGCAA
Source organism: uncultured Collinsella sp. (assembly GCA_959606035.1). GTDB lineage: Bacteria > Actinomycetota > Coriobacteriia > Coriobacteriales > Coriobacteriaceae > Collinsella. The sequence goes on along the minus strand of CAUHHB010000003.1, from coordinate 255,675 downwards.
ACTTCCGAAACGCCTTGCGCGGCATAGTGCGTATAAACTTCGTCAACCGCCTCAGAAATATCTGAGTATCGCGCCGGGTCAAAAGCATACGATGTCGCAGCTATACCCTGCACCCATTCGGAACGCGGATTAATTGAATAGCCACACAGCATCATCATACATGCATCTAGACCTGATTTCCCAAGTATCCGACGTATTGATGAGAGCATCGCGGGTCGCCCCTGCACCATCGTCGTCACCCCTATTAGCAGTATTTACCGTTTTTCTCTAAATGCGTATCGCCACCCTTAAGAATACGAAGTGTTTTATCCAGACCCGATTGTCCTCCATCTCAAACGAAGGGATAAGGAATCTCATCCGGAATCGGCAGTAACGGAGGATTCACAACGACAAGCGAAAAACATGAGTCATCTCTCAGAGGGGAGTAAAGGCTCCCCTCAAGCACCCTAGTTTCGTCATCCAAAGAGTTGATGGCAGTGTTTTTCTTACAAAGGTCGACAACAAAAGGGTTGATTTCTACAGATGTTACATCCATGCCACAGTTGGTAAGTATCAGGCCCTGTATTCTGGGGCCAGAACACAAATCGAGAGCCTTCCGTGCGCTCTGCGGTGTAAGGCGCCAATCTCAGCAAATCTGTCCCACAATACTGCGCTGAAGAACAAGACGGAACCCCTGAGCCAAACTCCCCTATACCTTATTAAGGCTAAGACAGGCAAGTTCACGCACCCGGCATATTCCAGAATAACATCCTATTGTTTTAGATGCTCTACAAGCATGAACAGCCGCGAATCGGAAAGATCTTCTAGTTTCGCCCCGACTGACCGCCAAGGGCCAAAATGGCCCCTCCATCCCCGGGCGACTGGCTCTGGCGCGCCGAGGAGTGTCCCCAAGTGCCGGCAGAAAAGAAACGTCCCTATCTGCCGGCTAGAGGGCACCGAAGAGGATGGCGTAGGTAGTGGATTCGCCGAGCTTGAGCTCGTCGCCGGGATTGAGTTGGGCGGAACGGCCGGGCTCGACCTGAATGCAGACGCGCGTGGCCCCGTTTACCACCACGGTTCCGTTGGTGGACGACAAGTCCTCGACGTGCCAGATATTTTGAGCATCGCACCAGATATGGGCATGGCGGGCCGAGACATCGTCGCCGACGTCGGTAATATCGCCCTCACCAGTGGCCAGCGCACCAATCTCAACACCCTGCTCACTCGGCTGAATCCAGCGCGGGGCGCTCACGACAAAACTGTTTTGTACGCGCAGCAAGCCCAAGGGGTGCGCCGGAGCGGGTTCGCGTTCGCCCGCGGTCATCGACATGCCAAGCGAACGCGGCGTGGAGGTGCCTCCGCCACAGGTCGCGTGCGCGTAGTCGATGGCATAGTTCACCGAGGACCGCACATCCGCCGAACAACCGACGGCGACAAACAGCACCAGCACGGCCTCGGCGCGCTCGGCGGGCATGAGTTCCGCCGCCTGGGACAGGCGATCGAGCGCGTTGCGATAGAGATTCGTGTCCTGATGGCACTCTTCGAGCGCGCGTACCATCGGTTCACCTGCAGGACCGCACACCATATTGATCACAGCCGTGGAGTCCATGGGATTGCGCTGGCGCAGGGCCAGTTGCGACATAATACGCGCAGCCGAGGTACCGTATTCGGCAAAGTAGCGCTGCTGAAGCGTGCCGACCGGCGCGCGAACGATAAAGCGGGAAACCCAAGAGCGATCGGCGGCTCGGCTCTGCGGGCTGCGGCCGTCGGCGAGCGGACGGGACGAAAGCACCAGGCCGCACAGCTCGATATGGCTCAGATGCGCCGCGCGCTTAAAGATGTCAAACATGGCCCCGCATGGGGTGAGCTTAACTTGAGATGCCATGACCTAGGCCTCCTTGGTCGTAGAAATAGAATCGGACGATACTTCGACAGGTCCGCCAAAAGTACGGGCAGCTGCGGCTCCACCGGCAAGCGGAGTCGCCATCTGGGCTTTTGTGCGTCGCGGTGCCGAAACGGGAAGTTCAAAGGCAAAGCCCATCGCAAGCAAAAACCACGTAAGCGTATAGGTTGCAACCAGAGCGGCAACAAGGCCGCCCATCACGGCGCGTTGGGAAAATACGCTACATGCAGCCACAACCAGTACTGGAACCTCGCAGGCAGAAAGCGCAAGCACACCCTGCAGGAACCCCGAGCGCCGATTGCGCGCAAGTGCCCCCGCGGCAACGCCGGCTATGCCCGGCAGCGCCAACGCCAGTGCGGCAATAATACCCGGTAGCGACCCAGACCACATGAGCGGTCCCAAAGTCGCCGTCACGCGAGCGCCCGACGCCAGCAGCGCGGCCGAAACCACGACCACAGCCCAAACCACGCCACAGACGACCGTCGCGCCGACCATCAGCGCGCGACGAACCGCGCGGCCAGACGCATCCATGGGGCACGGCGTGAGCGGCTCGCCGCGGAGCGAACGACCGACATTTTGCGCATAGTGTTCACAAAACGCCGAGAGCGCCGCCTCGACCGCCGCCGGCTCGGGACGATCTTTTTGATGGCTGGACAGACAGGCCATCACCACGTCGAACAGCTGGGCATCGACAAACGCCAGCGCATCGCGTAGCTCCTCGGAATCCGGCTCAAGCCCCAGCTGCTGGGCCTGCTCGGCCGCGGCGAGCGCCACATCGGGCTCACGACGAAGCAGCTGAGTCAAATCGCAACCGGGTGCATGGGCACCAATGGGATAGTCGGGCAGCGTGTCCATCTTGAGACGGTAGGGGCTCGCGATGTCGCGCGTCTTTTTGCGCGAACCCGAGGTGCCCGAAGTGCTCGGCGCGGCTTCGTATGGCGCGGCGCCGGCAATGAGCTCGTAAACCGTGCTTGCTGCGGCATAGACGTCGATCGCCGGCGACATACGCAAAGCGCGCAGGTCGGGAATATCGTCGGTGAGCATCTCGGGCGGAGCGTAGGCCACCGTCGCGCGACGCAGCGTGGCATAGCGCTCCGTAAACGACGCCTTGCCGCCGGTACCGGCCACGGCCGACGCAGGCTCGAGCGCCAGCGACGAGCCAAAGTCGATCAGGCACAGGTCAAAGGTGCCCTCGGCAAGCTGCCGGTCAAGCGGTAGACGCGCCGTACGCACCATAATATTAGCGGGCGAGATATCGCGATGGACAAAGCCCTCCCCCACCAGGCTCATGCGGCAGAGCAGGTCGAACAGGTCGCGCCCCAAGCGCGCCGCCACAAGCGGCGACAGGCGGCCGGCATCGTCCACGGCAAAGCGCGAGCGCAAGCGGGCGAGCGTCTCGCCCTCGACCCATTCCATGACAATTGCAGGCACACCGTCAACCTCGCCCCAGCCATAGAGGCGGGGAAAGCCCTTAAGGCCCGAAAGGGCACGATGGCATTCATATTCCTCGCGAAACGCCGCTTTGAACTTGGCGACCAGCGCCTCATGGGCGGCATCGTCGTCAAACTCATCGCGCGTCGGCAAGATGAGCTGTTTGAGTGCTACGGCCTCGCCTTGGGCGTTGACGGCACGCGTCACGCGGCCGATACCGCCACGGCGCATGGTGGCATCGTCGGCAAACAGCATCGTAAAACGACGCAGATAGGCAGGCAGTTCGTCCTGACCGAGCGCAATGGCCGGCTCAAACCCGTCGACACGCGCCAGGCGCAGGCCGACCATGGGATCGCGACCGAGCGATTGCGGTGTGGTGGATGCAAGATCGGTCATCATAGGGCAAGCGCCGCCACGTTATTGTTGAAGTTACCGAGCGCGACGTCATCATCGCCGTAATGGCCGACCCATTGACATAGGTTGGTGTAACAGCCCCACAGATTGGCATACTGCTGATACCACTTTGACCGGGGCGAGAATGTCTGACGACCGAACTCGGCTCGAATGACAAACATCTCCCCGACCAGGCTGTCGCACGGCCTGGGATCTCCCGTAGAGTTATAGGTCGAGACCACGTCATTGGCACGAGAAACATAGCCGTCGAGCATGTTGTACTTGGTCACAAGCCAACTGTGAATGCTCTCTTCCTCAGCAGCGGAAAGGCCACCGGAGTTTGCATCGTTGTCAGCGTTGCCGCCCGTCGAGCCGCCGTTTCCAGACCCTCCGGCAGAGGAACCCGGCCCAGAGCCGCCGCCCGAACTCGACGAATCCGAGCCGGAGCCAGAAGTATCCGAGCTACCGGGCTTTCCGGACTGCTGGGCGTCCTGCTCCTTCTGCCGCTCGACCTTATTCACCGTTGCCGCCACGCTATTGTTGGACAACCGATCGATGATCTTGGTGTTGGTGAGCACGATGGTTTTGCCATTGGCAAGCGTGACTTCATTGTCCGGGGCCTCGGCGCCGTCCGCGTCGTCGGCGCCAAACACAATATGCGCGACCACACTTGCCCAAGCATATCCAGTCGTGGTGCCCAGATCACTTTTGACCTCATGCCCCACGTGCGGTTCGCGTGCGGCATGTGCCTGCATCATGGACGGCACGGTCATGCCATAGGCAGAAACGCCAGCTATGACCAGCACCAGCGAGCAAGACAGCAGTGCGTACGCCCGCGGCGCCAAGCCCAGTCGGCGTCGCATGCGCACCGCGGCGCCGCGCTTTGTCTGAGTGCCACCGGGCCGCATGCGTTCTCCTCCAACAAAAACACGCCGCTCGGGAGCGGCGCATTCATTCGAATCCATATTTGAGTGTATCAGCGAACCCAAAAGGTTGCGCAACGAATGGGCAAATTAAGGATGCGAGTGGAAGCATCCATGCGATAAGCGGATACAAAGCATCTTTGTTGCACAACAAACTTACAGTCGCACGGGGAAATTATGACTACCCCGTGCGTCGCGAGGAAAACATACGGCAGGAGCAGGCTCGCCACCTAAATCGTGCGACGGGCCTCGATGGCGCGCCCGAGCGTAAGCTCGTCGGCATACTCCAGGTCGCCGCCCACGGGCAGACCGCTCGCCAGACGCGACACCTCGACGCCCAGCGGCTTGATAGTGCGGGCCAGGTAGCTCGCCGTGGTCTCGCCCTCAATATTGGGGTTGGTGGCGATGATGACCTCGTGGATGTCCTCGTGACCCAAGCGTGCCAGCAGCTCGCGAATGTGCAGCTGCTCGGGGCCAATCTTGTCCATGGGGCTGATCACGCCGCCCAATACGTGGTAGAGACCGTGGTAGCTGCCCGTGCGCTCGATCGCCTGGACGTCGCGCGGCTCGCCCACCACGCAAATGCGAGTGGTGTCGCGCATCGAATCCTGGCAGATGGAGCACTCGTCGGCCGTGGCGTAGTTAAAGCAGCGGCTGCAAAAGTGAACCTCCTGCTTAACCTCCAGGATGGCCTCGGCCAGGCGGCGCGCCTCCTCGGCGTCAGCCTCCAACAGGTAATAGGCGATGCGCTGAGCTGACTTGGGACCAATGCCCGGCAGGCGGCCCAGCTCATCGAGCAGTTTTTGCAGACTGTGATTCGCACTCATATATATGCGTGTCTTAGAACGGCATGCCCGGGATGTTGAGGCCGCCGGTGATGGCGCCCATCTGCTTGTTGGCGAGCTCGTTGACGCCGCGGACGGCCTCGTTGACGGCAGCCATGATCATGTCCTGCAGCATATCGACGTCCTCGGGATCGAGGGCATCGGGGTCGATGGTAAGGTTGACGAGCTCCATCTCGCCGTTAACGGTCACCTTGACCATACCGCCGCCGGCAGAGGCGTCGACGGTCTGGGACTTGAGGTTCTCCTGCGCGGCGGCAAGCTGCTCCTGCATCTTGCGGGCCTGCTTCATCATCTGCTGCATGTTCATACCGGCCATGATGGCTCCTTTACGTGCGGCCGCGCGCCGAGCTGCAAGGACAGCCGGAGCACGGCGGGACTTTCAAACTCAAAAATCGTACCACGGCGCGAAGCCAGAGAGCGGGGCGGACACGCTACCTCAGTCGATATACATGTCCTTGAGCGTGACGCACGCCCAAGATTATGCAAGGTCGAATTATGCAAGGTTGCATAATTATCTCAAGCTACATCTAGCAGAGCTGGAACCAGGCAGTTTATGCGTAGGGCTACAAGGCTACATGGCAAAATGCCGAGCCGCTGCTCGAGGCGGCACGCATGGCGGCTGGGTATAATTTGATTGTCATAGATGACGATTTGGAGGTGCCCTCGTGAATGTCCCAGCCGTACTCCAAAACATCCGCTCAAAACACCCCGTTGCATATGTGGTTCTCTATCTCTTTGTCGTCTGGGTATTACTGGTTATCATCACCCATGCCATAGCTTTTGGAGCAGAACTGCTGATAGCCAGCTCGGACCAGCCCGTCGTCAAATGGGAGACGACCGATGAATGCACCGACGGAACCCGAACCATTTACTACAACAGCCCGTCCCTCTACCAAGAGTTCAAGGTCAAGATAAAGGACTCCAAGATTGTCGATGCCGAACTGGGCTCTTTATTTACAATCGGAGCAACCGTCAACGCCGAGCAAGTCGAGTACACGGGCAGCCATGCGACGTATCGTATCGACCTCAGCATCCTAGGCCGACCGTCACGCGCCTGTCTGCTCGAATGCGATATACGCGGCACCACGTTGCACATGTCCGAAATACAGATGCGCCCGGGCAAGGGGCTCTCTTCTTGAGCAGTATACCCGCCTGCGCAGCTACTCCACCGGCTTGAAGATGGTGGACTGGCCGAAGACGCTGCGGATGAGGGCTTTGGCCTCGTCCTCGGTCTGCGGGATGCTCGGGGCTGCACCCTGATGGCCGAAGGGGCCGCCCGCACCGGAGTTGGACTCCCAGGGAGCTGCAGGAGCGTCCTCCTCTTTGGGGGCAGTTGCAGCGGACTTGGGCGCGGACGCCGCACCCGGCACGTCGAACGGAGGCAGATCGTCCCCACCAGCATCGGCAACAAAACCGCCAACCATGGCATCGTCGTAGGGAACCTGCTCGGATTCCCATGGCGCAGACGGCGCGGCGGGCTGAGCCTTGGGAGCGGACGCGCGCTCGGGCGCTCGGGGCGCGGGCTCGGTCGGGAGCTTGCCCGTGGCAGGAGCGCCGGCGGGGTTGTCGGAGCGCAGCCAGGGGGCTTTGCCCAGGTCAGACGACTTGGGCGCGGGCGAGGCAGGCTTGGGCGCGGGTGTCGGAGCAGCCGGTTTGGCCATGACGGGCTTAGGCGCCGACGGGGTCGGCGCCGCTATCGGTGCTGCTTTTGGCTGCGTCGCGCTGGCGCTCGAGGATGCAGGGGCCGCCGAGGACACGGGTTGCGGGTCCGCAGATACCGCAGCCCGTGCAGATGGAGAATGCTCCTCATGTTGAGGAGCCGGCGTGCCACCCCCATCCAGGACATAGTCGACGGTACGACGACCGAAGACCGCACTGACTGTCGGCAGGACCACCGACTGCGTGTCGGCGCGTCCAAGCATCTTGATGGCAAAGGTCGAGCCCGCGGGGAACGAGACCGTGAGCCTGGAGCCGTCGTCAGCCGTGGCGCGGGCATTGAGCAAAAGCCCCGCGTAGGAAGCCTGACGAGCCTTGACGCGTTCGACGACCTCGGCCCATTTGCGCTGCAGCTCTCCGGCATCCTCGACCGCGGGCGTCTCGGCAGTACCGGCGGCGGCAACCTGGGCGGCATTGTTGGACTGGGGCTTAGGTGCCGGAGCGGTGGCAGGCGCGGGAGCCGCAACGGGCTGAGGCGTCGGAGTCGGCGCAGGCTGAGGTGCAGGCGCTGCAGGCTTGGAAGCTGACACGGACGCAGAACGGGACGCAGGCTGGGCAGCCGGAACAGCAGCACCACGGTCCCAAGGCATACCGCCCTGGCGCGCGGACGTAGCAGCGGGGGCAGCGGATGCCGCCGGAGCGGCAGCACGAGCGCCCGAAATTAGCGTCGGCTGTTGGGCAGCAGCGGGTACGGATGCTGCAGGCGCGGCGGCCTGAGCAGCAGCCACGCTCGCCGGCACGGCGCCGTTGGCAACCATGGCCTCCAAGCGGGCCACGCGCTCGGCCAATGCCTCAATCGTTAAATCGGCCTCGGGACGTGCCAGGCGCGTGCAGGCGATCTCGAGCACCAGGCGCACGTCGCTCGCGCCCCTCATCTCCAGTGCGGCATCGTCGAGCACCGTCAGCACACGGGCCAGGCGGTCGGCAGGATGCTCGCCAAAGGCAGCGGCCTCGGCAGCAAGCGCCTCGGCCTGCTCGGAGCCGCCCTCAAACAGCTCGGCACGGGCACCGGCAACGCAGGCAACGTACACGTCACGCACATGCGCCACCAGGTCGCGCGTCAGCTCCAGCAGGTCGTTTCCTTCCTCGACCTGCGCACGGATCAGTCCATAGAGCTCGGCAACATCGCGATCGGCAATGGCGCGGGAAAACTCGCCCAGAATCTGGTCCGAAACCTCGCCTAAAAGCGAGCGGGCGTCGTCCGCATGCACAGAACCGTTGCCAAAGACGCTCAGCTGCTCCAGCGTGGACAGCGCGTCGCGCATACCGCCCTTGGCATGGCGCGCCACGATAGCCAGCGCCTCATCGTCGTAATCGAAGCCCTCCTGCTCGCACACGTATGCCAGGCGACGCTCGATATCCTCGTTGCCGATGCGATGGAAATCGAAACGCTGGCAGCGCGAGAGGATGGTCTCCAGAATCTTTTGCGGGTCGGTGGTGCACAGCACAAAGATCACGTGTGCCGGCGGCTCCTCGAGCGTCTTGAGCAGCGCGTTGAACGCCGCCGTCGTGAGCATGTGGACCTCGTCGATGATATAGATCTTGTACTTGCCGCGCACCGGGGCAAAGTTGACGGAGTTGATGATTTCCTCGCGCACATTGTCCACGCCCGTGCGGGAGGCGGCATCGAGCTCGTAGACATCGGGGTGGTTACCCTCGGCAATGAGCTCGCACTCCTCGCAAGTACCGTCGGGCATGCAGCCGCTTGCACCCTCGGCGCGCGCCGCCTCGGCATTGCGGCACAGCAGCGCCTTGGCCAGAATGCGCGCCATGGTGGTCTTGCCCGTGCCGCGCGGTCCGCAGAACAGGTAGGCGTGGGACAGGCGCCCCTCGGTGATGGCGTGCTCGAGCGTCGAGACGATATGCTGCTGGCCCACCACGGAGTCAAAGGTGAGCGGGCGATACTTTCGGTACAACGATTCCATGGGTGCTCCCCCGGGTATACTGAGTCTTGTTGCCGCGGCGGCCATGCGGTCGCACGGCATACTGCATTCCATAATAACCCGTACGGCGAGCCCGCCGCGATAGGAGTCCAAAGAGCATGGCAGACGCAGAGAGCAACCTCGTTCCCTCCGAAGCAGCCGACCAGGTCGAGGTCGCGCTCGAGGAGCAGGCCGCAGCCGACGACGGCATCCTGTACCTCAACGAGTACCAATACGAAAACGACCTCGTCACCGACTTCGCCCGCCTGGTCGCCTCGCCCAGGCGTCGCGGCTCGCTGTATGTCGCCGCGGCAATTGCCGCGCTCATCGGCATCGGCATGCTGGTGGCCGGCGGCAACTGGATCAAGTTTGGCGTCGTCTTGATCGTATTCGGCGCCTTTTTGGCCTGGTGGAGCAAAAACCTGCACCACACCCTCGCCCGCGACTTTATCGACGCCGTTGAGGCCGACGAGTCCATGGGTGGCCGCTATCGCCGCGTCGCCGCCAACGAGGACGGCCTGATGGTTTGGGGCACGAGCGGCAAGTCGCAGTTCTTCCCGTTTGAAAAGCTCGACCACGTGCTCGACGGCGAGCGCATCTTTGTGGCCATGTTCGCCGACCAGGGCGTGACGATCCCTAAGGACACCTTTGTCCGCGGCGATGCCGAGCAGTTCGGTCCCTTCCTTAAGGCGCGCATCAACAAAAAACTCCGCATCGAGACCAAACGCAAGAAGATGAAGGCAGAAAAGGCCGCTGCCGAAGCAAAACAGGGCGACAAGCCCCAGGAGACCAAGGGCAAGCAGCGCAAGCAGAAGAAGAGCAAGAAGAAGCGGTAGGCCGGCCGACACCGAAGGCGCCTCGTCCCGCGCCCGATTCCGGGCCGGGGCGCCTGGAATCGGGCGCGCGTACCGCCAATGGACCCGTTTTGCCTTGCTCTCGAGCTATTTCACTTCAAACCTTAAGAGCCTCCGCTCCGGCAGATCGGTCATCTTCATCGTGTAAGTCCCGGGAAATGCTTTCTCAAAACGGACGGTCTCGTAACCTTCGAAATAGTCGTTGGTGTTCTGCATCATAAATGGGACGAGCAACTCGTTTTCTGCCCCAACCTCCACGGCAAACGCAGCAGAGCCGCCAAGGACCGGCATGGCTTGCGTTATCAGATCGGTATTGACTACAAAATCATAGTTTGGCGCAGACTCCGGAACCAGATGCCAAACATACGCTTTGATTCCACCGTCGATATTATCCCTATTTCTGACACGCATCTTTACGGCGATAACGCACGTGATGTCGGCATCCTTCAGTCTCGTTTTCGTATCCACGGTGCCATATTTTGAATAATCGTCATGTGCTCGTTTGAGATACTCGCGCGGCGTGAGCAGCTCCGCCCCGTCTATGCAAAACGAATACCCGTCAGTCGCCACATCCTTCGACCCCAGAAACGCCCCATCCATCGAGAGCCATTCGCCCTCCGCATAGTATTTCTCAGGAATGACCGTCCGGTTCCCGTTAACGGCGCTCACCCTCATGCCCGCAAGGCCGGCAGCAGCACAGCCGAAAAGCGCGAGCGCCGACCTTCTTGTCCACAGGGTCTTCTTCATCGCGCTCACGACCTTTCCCGAACTTTCACAACGGCACCGTCGCGCATGCAGTAAACCCGATCGGCCAGCTCCTCGAGCACCTCTCCGTCATGGCTGGACAGAAGGACCTCGCGACCCGTTGATGCCGCCATCGCCACAACGCGCTTGAGCATTTCCACGCCCGCTTCGTCGAGGGCATTTGTTGGCTCATCGAGAACGAGTAGCTTCGGCTTTTCCATAATTGCCGCAGCTATCCCCAGACGTTGCTTCATCCCAAGCGAGTATGCTCGGAACTTCTTTTTTTCGTCTGCATCGAGCCCCACGAGCCGCAGGGCAGAGCGAATGTCCTCGGGGGTGGCAACGCCCTTGATCTGGGCGATGAGCTCCAGATTGTCGTAGCCAGACAGATATCCCAAAAAGGAAGGCGCCTCGATCAACATCCCCAGACTCGGCGGGAACGAGATGTCCGCCCCAAGCCTTTGGCCATCGATAGAGATTTCGCCTTCGGTAGGCTTGATCAATCCGCAGACCGCTCGCATGAGCATGGTCTTGCCCGAACCGTTTATCCCCTGAAGCCCGACCACGGTCCCAGGGTCAACCTCGATGGACACGTTGCGCAGGACATCGTTTTTGCCCATGCGCTTCGATACGTCCCTAACGATCACGCTCATATCTTGTCCCCCTTTTCTAAAAGGTCTGCCCTTCGAAACCACAGTCCGCCCAACGATAGGCATAACGACATAAGCCCAATTGATGACAAGACACTCGAGCCCGCCGCGATTCCCTCTTTGACAATTCCACCCCAGCGCAACAGCATCAAGGCGTTACCCAATAGCGCCCAATGTCGTGCATATGCCGAGCAGATCAGGTAGCTCATTAAAACCACAAACGAGACTGACGACCCAAGCACAAACCCAACCGCTGCCTGCGCAAACGCAAGCGCCTCAAAAGCAAATAAGAGACCTATGAAAAACGGCAGCGCATCTGCCTCGGCAGCTTTGAGAAACCACGGCGCCAAATTAGCCAGTTGAAGCGACTCACCATGAATGACCGCGCTGAACGAGGAGCTCACCACCAAGCTCCAAATCACAACAGAGCAAACCACCACGAGCAGTGAAAATGCCGTTACTGCCGCCACCAAGATAAAACGCGAGACCCACCAAAGGGTTCTTGCCCGGCATCGAACAAGCGCTTGCAAACCAAACCCGTGCAACGATTCGGTCGGATAGTCGAGTGTTGTATAGAGAATAAGCAGAATGAGAAATAGCCATCCTAGCGGAGGCACAAACATGACCCCGGGCCTAGGCTCAAACGGAGCAGATCCGGCAAACACGAGCGCAAGATTATCCGCAAACCCCAAGGTATCCGTTCTAACCCCATACACAGAAGACAATCCGTAGGCGTACACCAAGTTCGCAACGGTCACTGCCGCAATTGCAATAAAAGTGATGATGTTCTTCTTCAAAACGGTCCTCAGGTCCGCGGCGACCAGCCTAAACAGCATCAGACCACCTCGCGTCTTTTCCACGCCCCAGAAAAAGCCAACGAAGCAAGGGTCAATAATATGATTTCCGCAAAACCGGCTCGAATGTCTGGCCAGTTATTCAGCGATTCCGACCTGATGCTGTTGAGGATATTGCAGTTAAACCCCACACAAGCCATTACGCCGAAGATCCAGCCATTTGCAAAATGCCACGCAACCATTAGCAGATACGGGACAATTATCGCTTTGATTCTGCTACGAAACAAAATTGAGAAGCCAGTTACAGCCATGGATAAAGTCCCGAGCGTGACAGCATCGAACAGCGTGTATGCGAGCACATATGACAAAGGATGCGAATAAAATAGACCGGAGAAGTAGCTATGCAGGTAAAGTCCTACGTAAGTCGACTCATCGACCCGAGGAAGATACGCAGGAAAAAGCATCGAGACGATCAGGAAATTGACGAGCAGAGGAATGGCAGTCACTGTAAACGCGGAGAGGAAAGCAGACAGCATCTTTACGTTCACGTACGCCTTTCTGGAAACGCGCGTGCATATCTGCATGTCATAACCACTCAAACGCTCAAAGAGACACGACCAAGATCCAGCCAACATTGCAAGCAGGGGCAGTGCATAGAAAAACACCGACGCTAACAACGGCGCGTTCGCGCTCACAACAATCCAGTTGCCAAAGCTACTTTCACGCGTTTGGCCGAGGTATGTCTGAGACTGCAGACCAATGCCGTAGCCAAAAGATAACAGCTGCTTGCGCTCAATTTCGAGCGTCCACCACGCCTCGATGGCAGCCGCCATCGAAATTGCAGTTGCAACCATAAGGGTCAACGCAAATATAGGATTGCCAAATATCTTGGATAACTCGTGCCGTAATAGATTTCCATTCAAGCGACATCACCCTCCTATTGGCCAGGCCGAGCAGCAACGCTCGACCCGGCCCTAATCACAAGCGGTTAATGATGCGTCGACGCACGGCAACTTTTGCATGAATAGAGAAAGATGTCTGTAAACACTCGCTATTGAGTTGATTGCTCAGGCGTTTACACGTTATCTACCTGCGATAACAATGAAATAAGCTGCGCTTTATTCTTGATCTTCAACTGGCGATAAGATGCGGATCGCAACGCTTGCACCGTAGATGCAGCATAACCTACGTCCTCCGCAATGGCCTTTGTCGTTGCCCCCTCTGCCGTCATCAGCAAAATTTGCGACTGAACATCAGAAAGGGAGCGCGACGTAAGCAGGGCCAGCTGGCGCACGCGGGCCGTTTCGGTGGACCCGTTCGCCCGGTACTCCAAGACGGCCTTCTCGTCCTCAACCGAGCGGGCGAGCGCGATGTGCGTAACGAACATGGGCACAGACCAGCAAACAATCACCGTTGCCACGACGACATTGACAGCCGAACTTTGCCCCAACAACGACGCGAGGAACAACGGCTCGAAAACCGTCAGATCCTGCACCATATTGAGCAAGACAGCCCAAACAGGAGCCGTCGCCCCGAAGCAAAGCAACCATATCCCAAGCATTTTGCGCTGCGGACAGCTTCGCATCACTATATATGTGAGCAGCACCCCCGTCAGCACCGCAAGTCCATGGATTCGCCCCCTAGCGACCGCATAGATTAAGGCAACCATGCCCATTGACACCAACGGCACGATAGCCCGAGCATGGGCATGCACCTTAAACGGACGCAGCCCAACAGCGAGCGAAGCCGTAGACGCCACGCCGCAAAACAGGACCGGCACAGCCATCAACGGAACGCGTATGCACATCAATGCCGCGATATAGATAAAAGACCATTCCACAGCAGATAGCACCGCCCATACGTACGGGCTTCCGAGCCAAATCGCTTCACCCGCTCTATCCAGCGCAGCGCCACGATTCGCTTTTCCACCCGCGTAGCGTAGCGACAGAAGCAGTCCGAGACCCAATGCGTAGCTTAAGAGGGAAAAGGCGACAGCCCGCGAAACACCGGACCCCCAATCGCTATCCGCCATTACCAAGGGCCCCGCCGCAAGGAGGATAAAGAATAATGTGAGCAGGTATCGAAACAGCCGGCGCGTTCGAGCTGATGCCACTATATCGTCAGCATGCCGCTGCGGTAGCTCATGCCCTACAGTATCGCCCTCACCCGCAAACAGCGCCACGAGCTCGCGTGAGCCCGCAACCGACGCCTTCCCGTATGCTCGGTGAAGCGTTGTTCTCACCGTCGATGGCTTCGTATCCGTCTCCTTGGCAATTTCCGCCGGCGTTTTCCCTTTGAGCAGCAGTCGAACAAACTGCTCTTCTCTAGGCGACAGGGCAGGGGAAAACACCCCCGCATCGAATGTGTCGGACGCACAGGCGATATCCGAATTGTTGTCCCGTTTCCCCCTTAGCAACATGCATACGAAGGCAGCAGCGATAACGGACCCCATCGCCAGCAATGCAATGACCACGGCATCGCTTGCGAAGTATGCCGCCTCAACAGCCGGAATAAGACCAATAGGAACTGCTACGAGCACAGAACAGGCAAACACGTCGCGCCGCCCATGGCCAAAGGCACGAGGGCGGCAAAACGGCGGGGCCACAGTCAATGCGAGATAGACCAACGGAATTAAAAGCGCAAGGCCAATTGACGCGGCCGTTACAGGGGGCATCCCCCATGGCTCGGGAACGACTCTCCATGAAACTCGACAGCAAAACAGCAGGCAAGACATGACGGCTATTGTTTCTGTAAAAATCGCGTCCTGCGGGTGACGAGTTTCCCTTTCGTCAGTCCGTGTCGACCTCTGCGTCAAAGGAGAGTCCGCCGTGCCCCAAATAACATATGAGAGAAGCAGCGATCCAACAAAGCACGAGACACACGAAACGCCATGTAACAACCAAATCGGTGCAAACACGATTGGAATAGAGTCTCCGCGAGCATAGAAAGCCAGGTCGGCCCATTCGGGAACCGTTGCAATAACACCAAGGAAAACACCGATGGCACCGAGATGCCTCGGCCTTCTCATTCCCCCCTTGCATAGCGCAGCACCATGAACAAACGCCGCGAGGCATGCGCCCAGGATAACGAGCCAGGTCATTGCACCTGACGCTAGGCCGATTGAAGATGAAAACCGGTGATAAGGGGTGACCGCCATTACGACAAGCGCAATGGCGCAGGCAAATGTAGCAGAACGGCGGGAAAAGAGCATACGGCCTCCATAGCGTGTCATTATATCGCTCGAGCCGCTCGTTTATCTCTGTTCTCACACCAGCCAGCATCAATGATTCAGGCGAACTCCAATCCGCGCCAGATCACGGTCCGGCTTTTGTTCGCAGTCCCCACATCAAAGCGGGATGCGGTTTCCTTTTGGACGCCGGTTCGGAAAGCGCATCCCGTTCCAGGGCAATATTCTGGGATGCAGTTTCCGCAGCCCACCCCATTTGGAAAGCGCATCCCATAATTTGGCTGAAAACTGAGATGCGCTTTCCAAACGAGCCGAAACGGGCCGAATCGATCGGGCCACCTCGCATCCCGCTATCCTCGCCATCTGCCCGAGCGTGCTACACTAGCAGCATCTATGCCACCGCGAACGGCTCGGCCCCGCGCCCGCCGCTCGCAAACGAACTTTAAACGCACGAGGGTTGGCCATGCCGCTTTTCTCGCAACATACCGCCCGGTTCTCGCCGGACGTTCCTTTGGAGGGCACCAGCTCTCGCGAGCTGCTCAAGCGGTACCAGCCGCTCGAGACACTTGCGACCGGCGGTTTTGGCTCCATCGAGATCTGCCGCGACACGCACCTGCGCCGCCGCGTCGCCATTAAGCGCATCCCCCTTATCAACGGTGCCGGCATGCCCGCCAGCGACATCATGGATGTCCTGCGCGAGGCGCACACTGCCGCCATGCTTCAACATCCCAATATCGTGCAGGTCATCGACTTTACGCATGACACAGCCTATGCCTACCTGGTTATGGAATATGTCGATGGCATGTCGCTGGCCGAGTTTTTGCATCGCGTGGACGGCCACTCACTTACCTTTGACGAGGCCGCGGCCATTGCCGATGCCCTGGGCCAGGCGCTCACCTTCGCCCACAGTAATGGCGTACTCCACCTGGACATTAAGCCCGCCAACGTGCTCATCGACCACTCGGGCAATGTAAAGCTCACCGACTTTGGCATGGCGCGACTGTCGTCCGCCGGTGGCTTTGGCGGCTCGCGCGGCGGCACCATCGGCTACATGCCGCCCGAGCAGCTCGATATCGAGACCGGCACGGTCGACGAACGCGCCGATGTCTTTGCCCTCGCCTGTGTGATCTACGAGGGCCTGTGCGGCAGCGCTCCTTTTATGGCGGCCACGCCCGCCGACTCGCTCGGCCGCATCATCGGCGGCGCCACCTATCCCAGCGAGCTGATACCACACTTTCCCCCGGGAGCCGAGGCCGCGCTCATGAGCGCGCTCTCCCCCATGCCGCAGGACCGCCCCAACAGCATCGAGGCATTTTGCGACCAACTCCTTGCCGGTCTGGGCAGCGTGCGCGAGGGCCGTCGCAGTCTGGAGCAAATGGTTGGCGAGCTTTCGGATGACGAGCAAGAGCTCGACGATATCGAGCCGTCGTACTACGAGGACGACGCCATCGAGGTCGACCCCGCGCTCGGCTGGGCGGGCACGCGCTGGAGCCATGCGCGCGACTACACCATGCACGCTATCTCGGCGCTAACGTGCGGCACCTTTAGCTTTTTGCTGATGCAAACGGCCGGGGTCGCGGCGCTTCCCGGCCTGGTCATTGCGGCAATCGCGATCGGAGCGGCGGCTGGCCTGGCCCCCCAGATTGGCTCGGCCATCTCGGCTGTGGGCTTTTTGGTGCTCATGGCCAACGCCACCATGCAGGCGCAGGGCATCCTGTCGATGTTGCCCGTCGCGGTGATCTTTGCCGCCGCCATGTCCGGTTGGTGGATCGCCTGGGGTCGCACCGAGGCTGCCGCGAGCGCCGCACTCACCTGCGCGCTTGCGCTTGGCTGTCTGACCGGCAATACCTTCCTGGCAGCTGGGGTCGCCGCCGGCGTCGCGTCATTTTGGCTCGGCCCGGCAAGCGCTGCCGCGGCAACGGGCATGGGCGCGCTTTTTGCCCGTCTGGCCACGGTCGCGCTTTCAGCCGGAGGCGTGCTGGGGCTCGGCAACGTTGCCGCAGCGCTGGAAGACCCGCTCCTTTGGGCTGCCTTTGCGCTGGTCGCGACAACTGCCGCGGCGTCATCTGCGCTGCTCAATGCCCATGCCAAGCGTGCCGATCAGGGCTCAAACCTTGCCGCAATCGCCGCCATCGCTGTCACCGGCATCGGCTGCGCAGCGGCATCCTGTCTTGCACACCATATGGAAATTGCCAGCCTTGCAGCCGCGGTCGCCGCCAAGGCGGCAGTTGCGGGAACCCTATCCTCTATAATCGTTGGGATATGCCTATATTTGCTCGGATACCAAAGAACCTATACGGAGAGTGATCTTTCGTGAACTTCCTGAACATCTTCGAGGACCACGTGGCCGGCATCTTCGGTGCCACCCGTGCCCCGTTCTCCTTTAAGAAGCTTGCCAAGCAGGCCGCTCGCGACATGGAGGATCAGACTCTGGTGATCAATGGCGTCAACACGGCGCCGGCACTCTATACCATCCTGATCGCCGCCGACGACGATCCCATGCTCGCCCCGTTCTACCCCGAGCTTTCGCGCGAGGTCCGCGAGTTTGTGAAGGCGCAGGCCGAAAAGCGCCGCTATGTCTTTGTCGGCGAGCCCCTCGTGCGCTTTATGATCGATCCGCAGCTGCGCGCCGGCAAGTTCTCGGTCTTTGCCGAGAACGTCGATGCCCCCACGCTCGGTCGCCTGTACGAGGAAGAGCGCGCCTATCAAAACGGCCTGGGCCAGAACAACTCCGCGGCAAGCCGTGCCGCCAGCGCCCCGCGCGCCGGCCAGCAGCAGTTTGCTGCCCCGCAGCAGCAGCGCCCCGCCGCCATGCCCCAGCAGCAGCCGACGCCTCGCGCCGCCGCTCCCGACCCGCTTGCCGTGGCAGACCCCTTCGCGCCTAGCGTCCCCGACCCCGCCGCCGCACCCATCCCGGTGCCGCAGACCGTCTCGCGCGACGCGCTTGCCGGCATGGGCGGAGCCGCCGCGACCGGTGCCGCCGTGGGCCTAGGCGCCGCAGCCGGCATCGCCTCCAACATGGCGAGCACTCGCGCCCCGCAGCGCCCGCTCGCCCAGCTCGTCGACGTCGTGAGCGGCGAGAGCCATAGCATCACCTCCGCACAGGTGACCATCGGTCGCGAGCGCTCAGTTTCCGACATTGCCCTGCGCGACCCCAACGTGTCGCGCCGCCACGCCCAACTCACCTTTACGGGCTCGGATTGGTCGATCGAGGACCTCAATTCCACCAACGGCACGCTCGTCAACAACCGCCGTATTACGCGCTGCCCGCTGCGCAACGGCGATCTGCTGACGTTTGGCCTGAGCACCTTTGAATTTAGGGGATAGTCGCTTATGAACATCGATATCGTCCTTTTTGCAGGCCGCATCGTCCTGGTCGCCCTGCTCTATATCTTCCTGTTCGCCGTCATGAAGACCGGCGTGGGACTTGTGCGCGGACAGCGCCGCGACTCGGCTATCTGGACGATCGATGTGGACAAGGGTCCGCGCGGTATCCGCGGCATCCACGTAGATATGCTCGGCCCCGTCATCGTCGGTCGCTCGCCATCTTCGGACATCTGCATCAACGAACCGTTCGTCTCGGCCTCACATGCGCGCTTTTCACTGCAGGGCCCGGCGCTCATCATCGAGGACCTCAACTCGCTTAACGGCACGCTCGTCAACGGCCGCCAGCTTGTGGAGCCCGCAACGCTGCGCGAGGGCGACGAAGTCCAGATTGGCGATGTGGTCATGAAGGTGAACCGTCGATGATCGACGAGGAGAACAAGTCCGCGACTATGACCGAGGCACCGGCTGCCGCCACAGCTGCGCCGGCCCACGCCGCTCCGGCGGGCTCCGCACCTGTGGAACCCGAGGACACCGTGTTCTCCCTGCCTCTTTCACATGTAACGCATGATATTTCGGATCTCGCCGATAACGAGGACGAAGAGGATGCCGTAGCGGCGCCCATCGGCGCACATGCCGCGGAACAGCCCACAGCGCCCGAAGCAACCTCGGCGCCGGCTCACTTTGCAGAGCCCGTCGCCGCGGCAATCAACGAGAGCGCTGCGGTGTTTGCGGCACCCGAACCCGCCGCGCCGGCGTTTCCCATAGCCCCGGCATCCGAGGTTGCGCCCGCGTCTACGCCGGCGCCCGAGGCGGGGCCATCCCCCGAGGACGGCCCTGCACCCAAGGCCCCGCAGCCTGCGCCCGCAAGCGAGTCCGATGCCGTGGCCGAGCCCGCCGCCCAGTCGCAAAGCACACCCGCGCCGTCGCACTTTGCGACGCCCGAGCCTATAGACGCCAGCCCGCAAGACGACGAGTCGACCGCCTGCGCGTCCGAAGAGCCCGGCTCCCCGGACACCGGCGATTCCGAATCAAACGCCGAGACCGACACCGTCTCTCCCGGTGACACAGCCGAGATCGACGTTGCCGCCGTTGAGGCCAAGCTCAAAGACCCCGGCTCGACCATGAGCTTTGAGCCCCTGACCGAGGAGCGCATCGAGACCGACTCGACCTATGATGCCGGCACCACCACGCAACTCATGTGGGGCGCCCGCTCTGACGTTGGCTGCGTACGCCCGCACAATGAGGATTCCTACCTGGTGCAGTCGCCGCTCTTTTGCGTATGCGACGGCATGGGCGGTCACGCCGCCGGCGAGGTAGCCTCTTCCATCGCCGTCGAGACTATTGCCAAGACGGCCCCGCAGTCCGCCGACGCAGCACGCCTGGCCGCAGCCGTCGAGGCAGCCAACGCCGCCGTAATCGAGGCGGCCCTGAACGGCCTGGGCAAGCCCGGCATGGGCTGCACAGCCACTTGCGCCTATATCGAAAACGACACGCTCGCCATCGCCCACGTGGGTGACTCTCGCGCCTACCTGCTCCACGAGGGCACGCTCATCCGCGTGACCCGCGACCACTCCTACGTGGAGGAGCTCGTGGACGCCGGCGAGATTACGGCAGACGAGGCTCGCGTCCACCCCAACCGCTCGGTCATCACCCGTGCGCTGGGCTCGGACCCCGCCATGTATGCCGACCACTTCACTCTGCATATCGAGGAAGGCGACCGCCTGATCCTTTGCTCTGACGGCCTTTCGAGCATGATTCCTGATAGCGATATCGAGAACATCGCCACGCAGTCCTCAACCGCGCAAATCTGCGTCGACAACCTAGTGGACGCGGCGCTTGCCGCCGGCGGCCACGACAACGTGACCGTAGTAGTCGTTGACCTGGTTGACGATGGCGTTATGCGCGAGGCGCAACGCGTGCGTCGCCGCAACATTACTATCGCCGCCATCCTGGCCCTCGTCTTTGTGCTGGCAGCTGGCATCTGGGCCTACACGGGTGTCACCGGCTCGTACTACCTGGGTACCTACCAGGGCAATGTCGCCGTCTGGCGCGGCCTGCCCGGCAAGCCGCTCGGACTCAAGCTCCACTGGCTCGAAAGCGAAACCAGCATTAAGCTGTCCGACCTGCCCGAAGACACGCAAAACCGCCTCAAGGCGGGCATTCCGCAAACAAGTGTCGACGATGCGCAGGACACGATATCCAAGTACCGCCACCAGATCGATGAAGAGCAGACCCGCCAGGTGATCGACGCGCAAACGATTCGCGACAACACCAATCAGGGATCGACCTCCGAATCAGATTCCGAGAAAACCGCCGAACAGTCCGCCGAGGCCGAAGCCTCCGATAAGAATTAGAAAGGGAGTGCCGCTTATGAGTCGCCGCAACACCGAGCTGCTCTTGCTCATCGCCTCGGCGTTCCCCGTCATCCTGCTGTATGCGATGTACGTGCTCACCGCGGGCGCTGCCATCTCCTTTGAGACGCTCGCCGTACCGATCGGCCTCTTTGCCGCCTTTGCTGCGGCCCACATTGCCGTGCGCATCTTGGCGCCCGGTGCCGACCCCGCCATCCTGCCCATTGTCTTTGTGCTTTCGGGCATCGGTATCACGTTCGTGACGCGTCTCGCACCCGCTCTCGCGATCTCACAGCTCATCATCCTGTTTGTCTCGGTGGCCCTGATGGTGGGAACGCTCGCGTTGGTTAAGAACCTCGACGTAGTCATGCGCTACAAGTACACCTTTGGCATTATCGGCATCATTCTGCTGATGCTGCCTATCTTTATCGGCACCACGATCTCGGGCTCCAAGCTGTGGATTCGCATCGCGGGCTTTACCATCCAGCCCGGCGAGTTCGCCAAAGTCTTTATCGTGCTGTTCCTGGCCGGGTACCTGGCCGAGAACCGCGAGCTGCTCTCCATCTCCAACCGCAAGATCCTGGGCTTTAAGATCCCTCGCCTGCGACTGCTGCTGCCGCTGTTTGCCGTGTGGGGTGTGTGCCTGCTCGTCGTCGTCTTCGAACGCGACCTGGGTTCGGCCGTGCTGTTCTACACCATCTTCTTGCTGATGCTCTACGTTGCCACGGGGCGCTTTTCGTATGTCGTTATCGGCCTTGCGCTCTTAGCCGTTGGAGCCGTGGGCGCCTACAAGTTCCTGTCGCACGTTCAGGTGCGTTTCCAGGTTTGGGTCGATCCGTTTAAGGACGCCCAGGGCCAGGGCTACCAGATCGTCCAGTCGCTCTTCTCGCTTGCCGATGGCGGTCTGGTCGGTGTTGGCATCGGCAACGGCATGGCCAACAACATCCCTGTCGTCGAGTCCGACTTTATCTTCTCTGCCATCGGCGAGGAGATGGGCCTTTTGGGCGGCGGCGCCGTGCTCATCCTGTTTATGCTCTTTGCCGTGCGTGGCCTCACCACGGCTGCCCGCGCTAAATCCGACCTCGCCGCCTTTAGCGCCACGGGCCTTACGGCCGCCATCAGCTTCCAGGCCTTCTTGATCGTGGGCGGCGTTACCCGCCTGATCCCGCTGACCGGCGTCACCCTGCCCTTTATGAGCCAGGGCGGTTCCTCACTGCTGGCAAGCTTTATCATCGTCGCGCTCCTGCTGCGCGCCGGTGACGAAGCGACCGGACGCGAGGCCGAGCTTACTGGCACCGGCACCATGACCGCCATCACCGATGATCAGGTCGCATCCGCCGCCGCCCCGACGGGCACGCGCTTTGCCACCTCGTCTTCCTACGGCAGCGGCAGCCATTCCGTCGGCTCGCGCATGCGCCGTCGCCTGCTCGACACGCCTGAATCCGGTGTGCTCGGCCGCGTTGCGCTCGCCAACCGTCTAACCCGTGCGGTGCTCGCCTTTACGGCGCTGTTCGCCATCCTTATCGGCAACCTCACCTATGTCCAGGTCATCAAGGCCAAGGACTATCAGGATATGCCGACCAACAACCACACTATCGCCCGCTCCAAGTACATCCAGCGCGGTTCTATCATCACGTCCGACGGCGTGACGCTGGCCGAGTCGCTGCAGCAGGAGGACGGCACCTACGTACGCTCCTACCCCAACGGCAACCTGGCAGCGCACGTGGTTGGCTACGTGAGCCAGCAGTATGGCACCACCGCCATCGAGAGCGTCATGAACGACACGCTCACCGGCTCTAAGGATTACTCCAGCTGGAACAACGCCATCGCGTCGCTCGCGGGCCAG
The DNA here is from genome assembly GCA_959606035.1 of uncultured Collinsella sp. Taxonomy (GTDB): domain Bacteria; phylum Actinomycetota; class Coriobacteriia; order Coriobacteriales; family Coriobacteriaceae; genus Collinsella. Next base: position 232,810 of record CAUHHB010000003.1, on the reverse strand, counting down.
ACCCAGCCGGGCAACACCGCCAAGCTCACCATCGACTCGCGTATCCAGACGGCGGCCGAGCAGGCGCTCAAGGGCTTTAAGGGCGCTGTAGTGGTCATCGACCCGCGTACCGGTGCGGTGCTCGCATGCGCCAGCTCGCCCACCTATGACAACACCAACATCGACGCCCTGCTGCAGGCGGGCGGCGGCGAGGACGGCTCTATGTACAATCGCGCCATGGACGCGCTGTACACGCCGGGCTCCACGTTTAAGGTCGTTACGCTTTCCGCGGCACTCGAGACCGGCACCGCCAGCCTTACCAGCACCTACCAGGCGCCCGGCTCCATGGACATCGGCAACGCGCCGGTCACCAACTATGCCAACGAGAGCTACGGCACCATCAGCCTGCAGCAGGCCTTTGCCGTGTCTTCCAACGTCGTCTTTGGCCAAGTGGCAAACGAAGTTGGCGCAAACACGCTCGTGCAGTTTGCCAACGCCTTTGGCTACGGCCAAAAGCTCGGCCAGGACCTGACCTCCGCGGCCTCCATCATGGCCGACCCGTCGCTCATGACCGAGTGGGAGACCGCTTGGGCCGGCGCCGGCCAGCCTGTCGGCATGGACCACACGCCCGGCCCGCAGACCACCGTCATGCAAAACGCCGTGATTGCCGCCGCCATCGCTAACAGTGGCGTGGTCATGGACCCGTACTTTGTAGCCCAGGTACTCGCCCCGGACGGAACTGTGGTCAAGACCACGCAGTCCCGCTCGCTGGGTCAGGCCGTCAGCTCCGCCACGGCCGACCAGGTCAAGCAGGCCATGCTCGCCGTCGTCCAGTCCGGTACCGGCACCGATGCCCAGGTCCCCGGCGTCAAGGTCGCCGGCAAGACCGGCTCGGCCGAGACCGGCGGCACCAACGTCAACTCGATGTTCGTTGGCTTTGCACCTTACGATTCACCCACGGTCGCCATCTCGGTGGCCTTGGAGGATTACGACAAACACGACGTCAAGGCGGCCAAGATTGCCGGCATCGTCCTGACCGCAGCGCTCGCCGCACAGGGAGCGTGATGCCCATGATCGAATCGGTCACCCGAGGCGCGCCGCGGCCGAAGAGTTAGCGGCAACGCGCCACACGGCCCCAGCGGCCACATCGTAGGTACTACACACATCGTTGAGCGAATAGTTATGTTAGGAGCAGGAATGGAACAGAGGGTCCTCGGGGGAAGATACCTCCTCAAGGATAAGGTGGGGACAGGCGGCATGGCGACCGTCTTCCGTGCGCAGGACCAGGTCCTCGACCGCACGGTAGCCGTCAAGATCATGCTGCCGCAGTATGCTGGCGACGCAACCTTCGCCGCACGCTTTAAGCAGGAGGCCCAGGCAGCAGCCGGTCTCTCCTCCCCCTATATCGTGGGCGTCTACGATTGGGGCAAGGACGGCGACACCTATTACATCGTCATGGAGTACCTGCGCGGCACCGACCTTAAGAGCGGCATCAAGAGCCACGGCGCCCTCGACCCCAAGAAGGTCGCCCAGATCGGCTCGCAGATCAGCTCCGCGCTTTCGGTCGCCCACAAGCACGAGATCATCCACCGCGACATTAAGCCGCAGAACATCATGGTGCTGCCCGACGGCAACATCAAGGTGATGGACTTTGGCATCGCGCGCGCCAAGAACAGCCACCTCACGCAAGACAACAACGTGCTGGGAACCGCCCACTACGTCAGCCCCGAGCAGACCCGTGGTCAGGACCTCGGCCCCACCTCGGATATCTACTCGCTGGGCGTCGTGATGTATGAGTGCGCCACCGGCCGCGTTCCCTTTGACGGTGACGACGCTATCTCGGTCGCACTCAAGCAGGTCAACGAGCTGCCTATTCCACCGAGCCAGATCAACTCCGGTGTCGACGCCGACCTTGAGCGCATCATCCTCAAGTGCATGGAGAAGGACCCGGCAAACCGCTTCCAGACCGCCGACGAGCTTCGTCAGGTGCTCAACAGCTACCTGTCGGGCCGTGCCGTAAACATCTCGGAGCCCACACGCATCATCGGTGCCCCCGGTGAGTTGGGCGCCACCAAGACTCGCGAGCTTTCCGATCAGACGCGCGCTATGGTGCGTCCCGTCTCGGGCGTGAGCGGCCAGAATACCGCCCGTAGCTCGGTTTCGGGCTCCACCGGCTCCTACGAGGTCGAAAAGCCCAAATCCAACAAGAACAAGATCATCGCCGCCGTGGTGGCAGCCGTTGCCGTCATCGGCATCGTGGTGGCCTTTGCCACAGGACTCTTTGGCGGCGAGCAGGTCACCGTGCCCGATGTGCTGGGCAAGGACCAGCAGACTGCCGTCGAGCAGATCAAGGAAGCCGGCCTCGAGGTCGGCACCATCGACCAAAGCTACAACGACGATATCGACGAGGGCAAGGTCGCCGAGCAGACGCCCAACGGCAAAACCAAGAAGGCCAAGGGCACCAAGGTGAACCTGGTAATCTCCAAGGGCCCCAAGCCCTCCGAGAAGGTTGAGGTTCCCCAGCTTGTCGGCCTGACCAAGGACCAGGCAGAAGCCGCGCTGGCAAGCGTTGGCCTGAAGGGCAACGCCTCCGAGGAGGCCAACGAGGCCGATGAGGGCCAGGTCTTTGAGCAGGGCACCAAACCCGGTAAGGAAGTCGAGAAGGGCACGACCATCTCGTACAAGGTCTCCAGCGGTCCTGACACCACCTCCGTCCCCGATCTGACCGACATGACCGAGGCCCAGGCGCGCAACGCCCTCGATATGGCAGGCTTTGGCGTCGACGTGAGCTACCAGGAGAACGATTCGGTTACCGAGGGCACCGTGATTAGCTGGAACCCCAGCGGCAAGCAGAAGCCTGGCGCCACGATTACCGTCGTCATTGCCAAGAAGTCCGGCAAAGCCAGCGTTCCGGGCAACCTGTACGGCAAGAGCATCTCCGCCGCCGTTACCGCGCTCAACAACGCCGGGTTCTACAACATCGCATTCTGCGATCAGAACGGTAACCCCGTGAGCGGCAACGAAAACGCCACCGTTACGGGCGTCTCCCCCACCGGCAAGCAGTCTACCGACAGCACGATTACGCTGACGGTCGCACTTTCTGGCTCGGGTTCGGGTTCGGGCTCGGGCACGGGCGACGATTCCGGTACGGTCAACTAGTCGCCACCCCACCGCCCATTACGGCTCTCGCCGCAAACATATTCACTCACAGGCGCCCGCTTGCTCCCCCAGCAAGCGGGCGCTTCGTTTTTGACATGGCATGAACCAGAAGAGCCCGGCACCGTGGCGGTGTACCGGGCTCGATCAATCTCTGGTGCCCCCGGGCGAATTCAACCCCCCCCCGCGGGAAATTGGTGACGCGGGTGTCGACGGCTCGAACCCTGCCCTTAGACCAGAAGAGCCCGGCACCGTGGTGGTACCGGGCTCGACAAATCTCTGGTGCCCCCGGGCGGATTCGAACCGTCGACACCCGCTTTAGGAGAGCGGTGCTCTATCCCCTGAGCTACGGAGGCATGTTGTATTAGTGTAGCAGATTTACGCCGCTGTAATGCAGCGTATACCCACTCTTCGAAGTTGCGGTGGAACAGCCCTCCGGAAAGTGCGTCCCACTATCCAGGCAAATTCTGGGTCAGACTTTCCCCATGGGACCTCGCTGGGAAACTGTGTCCCAGAATTTCGACTCGAAACGGGACACGGTTTCCCAAACGGGCCCGTTCCGGAAACTACATCCCGCAATCGGCACTCGAACCGGGATGCACTTTCCCGATCGAGCCTCATGGGAAACCGCGTCCCACTTTAGGGGGGCGCTCTTTAATGGCTAGTTGCCTTTGTGGAAGAGGTTTTTGATAACGGAGGGGATGCTCTTGGCGCCCTTAGCCGTCACATCGATAAAGTCAGGCGAACGCACGAGCTTATCCTCGTCGACGTACTTGCGGACCGCGCGCAACGTCTCTTTGTCGTCGCGCGTCGAAAACGTAAAGTGACCGTTGTCCTTGGTGAAGATGGCAAAACGCGTAATCTTCTTGGTGCCGCGCAAAACCTCGGCGGCAATATAGTCGACCTCGTCCCACGGGATTTGAATATAATCCTCGGGATTGCGCTCGTTATAGTACTCAAACGCCTTATTGCCCACCATCACGTTACCGTGACTGGTAAGCCCCATCAGGCAGGTTGCCGGCGTTGCCAGATCGACCGTGCTGTTCTGAGATTGCGCCATACGCGCCTCGCCCTCCAATAAAAACAATCGGACCGCATCCAGTGTACCCACCGGGTGCGGTCCGTTTCAATGGCTCAAAAGCCCTTGCCTAGCAACTCTCGGTCTTAAGCCGAAGCGTGCTTACATGAAGCCGCAGACGCGACCGATGATGCCGACGGCGAAGAGAGCCAGGATGATGACGATCGGGCTGACCTTCTTCTTGAGGAGCTTGCAGACCAGAAGGGTCAGGCACACGGCGGCAAGGCCGGGGATGAGCTGATCGAGGTTGGCCTGAAGCGTGGTGACCTTCACCGGGTCGAGTGCGGTGGCACCGACAGAGCTGTACATCGTCAATGCCTGCTTGACGCCCTCGGCGCCGGCGGGCAGATTAGCCCAGTCGATATAGGCGCCAGCGGACTGCGTGACCTTGGAGACGATCGGGGTAAAGGAGATGGAAACCCAACGCTCGACAAGGGCGCCGATGATGAACATACCAAGGATGGAGGCACCCTCGGTGACCTTGCCCATCAGACCGCCGGAGAGGTCCTTGGCGATGGAGGAGCCGACCTTATAGCCAAACTCCTGCGTGTACCACTCGAAGGCGTAACGAATAATGTTCCACGCGAAGAAGAACAGCAGCGGACCGGCAATGCTGCCAGACAGAGCCAGGGAAGCACCCAGAGCACCCAAGATCGGGCGAAGGGTGAACCAGAAGGCGGGGTCGCCGACGCCGGCGAGCGGGCCCATCATACCGACCTTGACGCCCTGGATGGCGACGTCGTCGATCGGGGCACCGTTGGCGCGCTCCTCCTCGAGGGCGAGGGTAACGCCCATGACGGGGGAGGAAACATAGGGGTGCGTGTTATAGAACTCCAGGTGGCGCTTAAGCGCGGCAATCTGGTCGTCCTTGCTGGTGTAGAGCTTCTTGATCGCAGGGATCATTGCGTAGCACCAGCCACCGTTCTGCATGCGCTCGTAGTTCCACGAGCCCTGAAGGAACTGATGACGGAAGCAAACCTTCTGACGATCGGACTTAGAAAGCTGAATCTTGTTCTCTGCCATATGTATCACTCCCTTCCTACTCGTAATCGTTCAGAATGTCGCCGAGCGGGTCGCCGGAACCACCGCCCATGCCGCCACCCTGCTTGGCCAAGTCCTTAAGGCCAAGGTAGATGAGGGCAAGGGAGATGCCGATGAGACCCAGGGCAATCAGCGTGAGCTGAGGGATGGCAGCCAGGACAAAGCCGAGGATGAAGAACGGCCAGGTCTCCTTGGTGGCCATCATGTTGATGACCATGGCGTAACCGACGGAAGCGACCATGCCGCCGCCGACAGCCATGCCGCCGGACAGCCAGTCGGGCATAGCGTTAAGCGCGTTGGTAACGGCCTCGGCCGGGATGATGCACAGCAGCACTGCCGGGATGGCGATACGAACACCCTGCATGAGGATGCCGGCGTACTGCCAGCGCTCGATGCCGGCGAAGTCGCCCTTCTCGGCGCAGGCGTCCATGCCGTGGACCATAGCGGTGGCCAGGGTACGGCAGATCATGGTCAGGAACAGGCCGGCGACGGACAGAGGCACGGCGACGGCGATGGCGGCGGTAACTGCCTTAGCCGAATCGGTGGCGCCACCGTTGAGGGCGAGCACCATGATGATCGAAGAAGCGACCGAGGCCAGAGCGGCGTCAGGCGCAACAGCGGCGCCGACGTTAGCCCAACCAAGAGCCATCATCTGAAGCGAGCCGCCCAGGAGGATGCCCTCCTGAAGGTGACCGGTTACGAGACCGATAAGCGTGCACGCAACGAGCGGCTGATGGAACTGGAACTGATCCAGAATGCCTTCCATACCGGCAAGCAGCGCGATAATCGCGATTAGAAGAATAGTAAGCGCGGACATGTATCGGACCCTCCTTTACTATGCTTGAGCGGCCAGTTCGGCCTTAGCTTTCTTCAACATGGCGTCGAGATCCTCGGAGGAATCCGAAGGAACCTTGCGGACCTCGAACTTGACGCCCTTGGCCTTGAGGGCCTCGAGGGTCTTGACGTCGTCATCGCCCATAGCGACGGCGTTGGTAACGACGACCTTGCCCTTGGAGTGGGCCATAGAACCGATGTTGACTTCTTTGATGTCGACGCCGGCCTCGATGGCCTTGAGCAGATCCTGCGGGTTCTCGAAGAGCAGCAGCGCCTTGGTGTCACCAAAGCGGGTGTCCTTGACGACCTCGGCCATCTTCTTGATAGGCACGACGTTGGCATGGACTCCCGGAGGGGCAGCCTGCTCGATCATGGTCTTGCGGAGCTCGTCGTGAGCAACGCCGTCGGAAACCACGATGATGCGGTTGGGGTTGATCTGCTTGGTCCACGTGGTGGCCACCTGACCATGAAGCAGACGGGTGTCGATACGGACGTGGGCGATCTTGATGTGCCCGTCGCCGATGACCGTTCCCGGAGGGATGGCGCCTGCAGGAGCAGCGGCGGCCGCAGCCGGCTTCTTCTCCTCGGGCTCCAGAGACTCGGGCTTGACGCGCACGCCGGCCTTAGCCTCAGTCACGAGATGTTTTGCGATCGCATGTGCAGTGTTCTTTGCGTCAAAGCGCTGCGAATATGCCTCGATGAGCATAGGCAGGTTGACACCGGTGACGATAGCCCAGGAATCATGGCCCTCGATGAGACCGCTGATCTGGTTGAAGGGCGTGCCGCCCCACAGATCAACGAGGAAGAGCACCTGCTCCTGGTCCTCGAAGGAAGCGATTGCCTCCTCGACCTTGGCGCGGAAGTCGTCGGGGCCCATGCTCGGCTCGAGCGAGACCACGGCTACAGACGGCTGATCGCCAAAGACCATCGAGCCCGTCTGCTTGATTCCAGCCGCCAAGTCACCATGGCTAGCAAGAACAATACTTACCATCACATAACCTCCTTTTTGTCTACGTATTTCCTACACGACAAAAAAGAGTATAGCCGCAAGCGTGGCTAAATTATAGGAAAAAATGTGAACGGTTGGATTATTTGTTTAAACGTCCTGCTTTGTTACAAGTTGGTTACATCGCTGGTTTTCAGCTATTCCTCGCTAAACATAATTAGTTTGACCATCTTAGAAAACAGATACAAGCGCAGCATTCATTAATACCGATTTAAATCGGATAAGAACCTGCTTGACTCTTCGATATTTTGTTTAAACAGACGTCATTTGACTAATTTCGTTAGTTATGCTCTAGCAAACCGTCAAAATAGAATAGTCATTGGGGACGTTCTTTAATGACTAGTCGTTTAAGAACGTCCCCAATGACTAAGTTAGGCGATGTGGAGGGGGTTGGCGGCGTCGACGGCGTCGGGGGCGTCAGAAGGGCCGCCGGGGGCAGCGTCTGCCGGATCCTCGTCGGGGGTCTCGATCTGCTTGATCATGACCTCTTGGCCCTGGAGCAAATAGGTATCGCCACTGCCGCAATGGGGGCAGGTCTTGCCGTGCTCGACTGTCGCATAGTCGCGGCCGCACGCCTCGCAATGCGTCACGGCCTCGACGGGCTCCACGATAAGCTCCGCGCCCTGCGTGATGGACTTTTTATCTGCCGCCCAGCGCCAAGCGTCGAGCAGCAAGTCGGGAACGACGCCCGAGACCTCGCCCAGCAGCAGCGTGACGCTCGAAACGCGACGCACGCCATTGGCGCGCGCCACGTTCTCAACATCGCGAATAATGTGATAAACGATTCCCAATTCATGCAAGGTAGAAACCTTTCAACAACGGTTGATGCGATGCAAACTCAAAGCAAGGGGACAGCGAAATCTAGTCTGCGCCGTCCCCTTACCCGCCATGGTTACCTATTTACGACCGAACTTGATTTTGATTGCACGCTTTAAAGCATACTTGCCAAGGCTCGGGAGCTTTTGCTCGTATTTGACCATCGTGGAGCACTCGGGGCGATCGCGATCCAGATGGATGGCATCGAACGCGCACTTGGTGGTGCACAGGCCGCAGCCGATACACTTGTTGGGGTCGACGATCGAGGCGCCGCAGCCCAGGCAACGGGCGGTCTCGGCGCGCACCTGCTCTTCGGTAAAGGTCTCGACGTACTCGCTAAACGGCGCGGCCTTCTCGCGCTCGCGGTCCACATGGGCAACCTCGCGGCTCGCGTTGTCGTAGCTCTCGATCACGACATCGTCGCGGTCAAGCGCGGTGTAGCGGCGCTGGTTGCGGCCGATGGTGAGCGTGGACCCCGGCTGCACAAAGCGATGGATGGACACGGCGGCCTCGTGGCCGGCGGCGATGGCATCGATGGCAAAACTCGGACCGGTGTAGACGTCGCCGCCCACAAAGATGTCTGGCTCGGCGGTCTGGTAGGTCTGAGGATCGGCAAGGGCACCCTGACCGCGGCCAAGCTCCACCTTGGAGCCAGCCAGCAGGTCGCCCCACACAATGGACTGGCCAATCGACATGACGACACGGTCGGCATCGACACGACGCAGATCGTTCTCATCGTACTCGGGCGCAAAACGGCCCTCGTCGTCAAAGACACGCGTGCAGCGCTTGAAGGTGATGCCGCGCACATGACCGGCCTCGTCCAGGTGAACCTCCTTGGGGCCCCAACCGTAGCTGATGTGCGCGCCGTCCTCGATGGCCTCGCGACGCTCTTCCTCGCTGGCAGGCATCTGGGCCTCACTCTCCAGGCAGAACATCTCAACGTGCTCGGAACCCAGACGGCAGGCGTTGCGGGCAACGTCGATGGCCACGTTGCCGCCGCCCACCACGATGGTGCGGCCGGACAGGGTATCGATCTTGCCGCTGTTAACCTCGCGAAGGAAGTCTACGGCCACGGTCACGTCCTCGGCATCCTCGCCCGGAATGCCGACAAGGCGGCCTCCTTGGCAGCCAATAGCCACGTAGAAGGCCTTAAAGCCCTGCGCGCGCAGCTCGTCGAGCGTCACATCGCGACCGACCTCCACGCCATAGCGGAACTCGGCACCCATCAGGCGAATAACCTCAACCTCGGCCTCGATAACGTCCTTCTGCAGCTTAAAGCTCGGAATGCCATAGGTGAGCATGCCGCCCGGGCGCTCGTTTTTCTCGAACACGACGGGCTTGTAGCCCTTCTCGGCCAGATAGAAGGCGCAGGACAGACCGGCCGGACCGGCGCCGATGATGGCGATCTTCTGGTCGAAGCCGCCGGCACGCGTCGGGGTCACCACAGGTGGGACATAGCGAGTCGCGGCATCCAGATCGCGCTGGGCGATAAACTTCTTGACCTCGTCGATGGCCACGGCCTCGTCCACGCGACCGCGGGTGCAGGCATCCTCACAGCGGCGGTTGCACACACGGCCGCAGATAGCGGGCAGCGGGTTCTCGCGCTTGATGAGTGCCAGTGCCTCGTCATAGCGGCCCTGCGCCGCGAGCTTCAGATAGCCCTGAACGGCAACGTGCGCGGGGCAGGCCGTCTTGCAGGGCGCCGTGCCGGACTCATGCGTCTCGATACGGTTGTCGTTGCGGTAGTTGGGCGACCACTTGGTGTGGTCCCACTTGGTGGCATCGGGCAGCTCCTGGCGCGGATACTCGGGCACCTGTCCGCCAGCCTTTTTGCTACAGAGCTTCTGGCCCAGTTTGGCGGCGCCGGCCGGACACACCTCAACGCAGCGACCGCAGGCCACGCACTTGTCCTTCTCGACCTTGGCGACGTAGGCCGAGCGCGACAGGTTGGGCGTGTTGAACAGCTGCGAAGTGCGCAGGGCGTAGCACACGTTGACGTTGCAGTTGCAGATGGCGAAGATTTTGTTCTCACCGTCGATGTTGGTGATCTGGTGCACAAAGCCGTTGTCCTCGGCCTGGCGCAGGATGTCGTAGACCTCCTCGCGCGTCACATAATGGCCGCGGTCGGTCTCGACCACGTAGTCGGCCATATCGCCCACGGCGATGCACCAATCGGCCGGGTCGTCGGCGCAGCCCTCTCCCATCACGCGACGGCTCGCGCGGCAGCTGCAGGTGCTAGCGGCATACTTACCTTCGTATTTGTCGAGCCAATGCTCGATATGCTCGATCGGCACCGAGGTGCTCGCGGCGTCGATGGCCTTCTCGACCGGAATGACATGCATGCCGATGCCGGCACCGCCGGGCGGCACCATCGGCGTGGCGCGGGACAGCGGTCCCTTGGACGCCTGCTCAAAGAACTTGGCATAGACCGGATGCTCCTCGAGCTGGCTCACGCGCATGTTGAGGAACTCGGCGGAACCCGGCACCAGCATGGGCAGCACCCACTGCTTGGCGCGCTCGGGGTTTTCCCAGTTGTACTCGAGCAGACCCGTGTAGCTCATGTCGTCGAGCATCTTCTCGATATCGGCCTCGGGCATGCCGGTGAGCTTGACCATCTCGGGCAGCGTATAGGGACGGCGCATCTTCATCTTGCAGAGCACTTCGGCCTGCTCGTCGGTTGCGGCCTCGGCAAACGACCAGTACTCGTAGCCCAGCAGCTCGTCGCGGTGCAGCAGGCGGTTGGTGCAGTGCTCACACAGTTTGACGATGGCCTCGCGCGGATGCTCCGGTATCGGCGGCACGAACTCCGCGCCGATATCGGGCTCGGTATAGCTAATCCCCGGTCCGTTGAGAATCATAGTCGTCCCTTCTCTTGCCACAGCCCGGCGAGACCGCAGCGCCCCTCTTTTTTTTGCAGGCCGGGCATGCCCCCATGCCTTTCACCCGCCATTGTTGACATTGTGTCAAAAATAGTATTGACGAACCGTCAACAATATTCAAGACTGTTAGGCGAACGGTCAGGCAAAAGAGGATGAAAGGCGGCAAAACATGGGCAACAACGCAGCAGATATCTCTGTGGTCGATGCCGTCCCCGCATCCGATAGCGCGGCAAAACGCCTGACGGGCGACGAGCGCCGTCGCGAGATCCTCGCCGCTGTGCGCGCCGTGAGCGCCGAGCTTGGTGTGTCCCATCTTTCGGTATCGGCCGTGACCAAGCGGGCTGGCTGCACGCGTTCGCTGTTCTACCACTACTTTGCCGATATGGATGCCGCCGTCACCGCCGTCATGGACGAGGCAATCGACGGCTTTATCGCCGAGCTCGAGCAGTGGAATGCCAGCCGCACGGTTGGCGACATCGAGGGGGCGCTCGACACCGTCGCCCCGCTCTTTAAGCGCCTGGTCGCCAGCGGCCACGAACTGCCGAGCACCCTGACCTCCAGCAGCGGCGCGCTCTACGGCGGCTTTTTGCACAACGTGGTCCAACGCGTGGCGCAGTATATCTGCGACACCACCGTGGTGGATTTTGTCGCCCATCATGAGCTACGCATCGACCATGTCTACGAGACGTTCTACACCCTCATCATGGGGTTGTTGATGTATATCCGCACGCACCCCGATGTGCCCGACGAGACAGTCAAGGAAATCATCGCCTCGACACTCCACATCGAGGGCTATACCGCCAAGTATCCGGAGCGCAAGCCCCAGAACTGACGACATTTGGCCAAACTGCCCGCGATCGGAAGAGGGGCCGCGGGCGTGTGAAAGGAGAGCAGCATGCTGTTCGATGTTTGGGGTAGCGATACCCTTATCCACTGGGCCGGCTGGGCCATGGTCTTTATTGGCCTGATCGTGCTCAACGAGGTCGGCCGCCGCACCAAGCTGGGCGCGGCAATCATCTTTGGCGTGGCTCCGCTGGCCATGACCATCTACTGCGTCGCCATCGCCATCGGCGTTTCGCAGGGCGCCGAGTGGGCGCTCACCAACCCCACCCATGTGTACCAGAACAGCTGGTTCCACTACGCCAAGGTCTACGCGGCGTTGGCCGGTTGCTGGGGCTTCATCGCCATTAAGTATCAGTGGGGCAAAATCGGCAAGGCACACTGGTTCCGCGCGTGGCCGTTTGTGATCGTCGCCATCAACATCATGATCGCCGTCGTGTCCGACTTTGAGAGCGCCTATCACTTCTTTGTCCTGGGCCAGTCCACTTGGGTCACCTCCGAAGGTGCTACGCAACTTGCCGGCTGGAACAACGTGTTCAACGGCATCGCCGGTATCATCAACATCTTCTGCATGACCGGTTGGTGGAGCGTCTACGCCTCCGAGGACAAGACCGACATGCTGTGGCCCGACATGACCTGGGTCTACATCATCGCCTACGATATCTGGAACTTCTGCTACACCTACAACTGCCTGCCCACCCACTCCTGGTTCTGCGGCTTTGCGCTGCTGCTGGCGCCCACCGTCGCCGCCTTTATCTGGAACAAGGGCGGCTGGATTCAGAACCGCGCCTTTACGCTGGCCATTTGGTGCATGTTTGCCCAGGTGTTCCCGTTCTTCCAGGAGGAGTCCATCTTTGTGACCCACTCCACGCTCGACCCCGTCGCCGCCACCGCGGTCTCGATCGCCGCGCTGATCGCCAACATCGCCGCGATCATCTACATCGCCTACCGCGCCAAGAAGCTCGGCCGCAATCCCTACAAGCAGGATGTCTTTGAGGGCACCAGCGATTGGGAGAAGGCTACCGCTCGCCGCGCCAAGGTGGATTACGCACACGCCGAGTAACGCGCCCGGTGCACATGCCGCTTGAATGCGAAGTCGCCTGGCCGACTCCGCGCAATGCAACGTATTGCATACCCCCGGAAAGCGATTTGTCCGCTTTCCGGGGGCTTTTTGCTGTTGCGCGCATCCATATTCAAAACCTCTCGCACAGATAAAATCAGATTTCCAATTGCCTGACAGCTCTATATGACCCTGTTTTTGGGTACATTGTTGTCCCGATATTGAGCTTGGGGGATGTATGAAAGATGAAACGATGGGCCAAGAGGATGCGGCCCAAGATGCAGAAGCTTGCGCTGAGGCCTTGGAGAGCTTAGACCGGATTTCACTCGATGAGATTGCGTTTGACGATTCGGGCGCTGACGTGCAGGATGAGCCGGAAGCCGAGGCGCAGTCCGATGATCAGGATGCAGACGACGTTGAGCCTGCCGAGGATGAGGTAGATCACGAAGACACCGAAAGCGAGGCCGGCAACCAGCCCGAATCCGACACGGGCGAGGAAACCGTCTTGCTCGACAGCTTGCCGGCCGAGGATTCGCTGACCCGCGAGCTTCCTGGCCTGGGTTCCGCACCAGCCGTGGACGAGACCATCGCCATGGGCGATATTCCCCTACCGTCCGTTCCTTCGGCACGCGAAGCCGAGGCTCGTCATCGTAAGATGCCGCCCAAGCGCCGCAACCTGATGGTTGCCGGCGTTGTGGCCGTCGCGCTCGTCGCCGGCGGCGCAGGCTATGCTGCCTGGAACGGATATCAGCAAGAGCAGGCTGCCGCTGTCGCCGCCAGTGCGCACACGATGATGTCGGTGCAGATTGGCGTGCATGCCGCGGGACTCGACTGCTCCACCGGCTCAAAGATCCCCGTGCAGGTGAGTGGCCAGGACTCCGACGGCTCTTCTGTGAGCGAAACGCTCTACGTTGACGAGCACGGCCGCGGCATCAAACTGCTGCCCGGCGATTACACGCTCTCCATCGCTGCCTCCCCCATCGCGGCCGACGGCACCATCTATACCGTCCCGACCACCAAGGCGCAGGTCACCGTTAAGAGCGATGGACAGGATTTAAGCGCCCAGGCTGCCTTTAAACTCAAGGTGCCTTCGGCCGACACGGTAACCAACGACCAGATCGACGCCGCCGCCAAATATGCCGAGGAGGGAGGCGCGAGCTCCGCCGCCACCGCCAAGGTGCTCCAGCAGGCGGCAACTGCGCGTCGCAATGCTGCCGTCAATGCCGTGGGCGCGCAAAAGGCACAGGCGGCCCGTGATGCTGACGCTCGCCACAAGGCAACCGACCTCTACCAGCTCGATATTCCCGTCGAGTGGTACGGCAAGGTCGAGACTTGGCAGAATGGCAGCACGCTATGCATCTATCTTGCCGGCGACAGCGATACGCCGCTTGTGACGCTTGTCACGGTGCGCGACGGCGAAAGCTTTACGCCCGATGAGGGCGACGCGGTTTTGGGTGCGGCAAACCTCGGCAACGGCTACACCGTCTACGCCAGCGGCCCCGTTTATCCATACGTGGTGCCCCAGACTATCAACGGGCGCACGCAGAGCCCCGTGTCGACCTATCCCATGGACACGGCCATTGAGCTTGTCGAGCTCACGACCGGCAACCGCTACACCTACAGCCAAATCAAGAACGTGCTGGTCGGCAAAGACGGTAAGGCCGACGCTGCCACCAAGCTCGAATGCGACTATCTCGCCCAGATTCTCCTGCCAAGCATCAAAGCCCAGGACTAGCCGGGCGCATCATGGTGCTCCCCAACCGTGATGAAGGGGCCAGGAGGTCCTGGCCCCACAGATCCGTAGATGATTAGGCAAGGAGCCACTTCCATGCGGGAACAACGTGTACCACACCGTGCTCGCATGGAATATCGGCCTGCTCATCCATGGTAACGATTACCGACTCGCCAAGATCAAACTGGGCCATCGCGGCATCGAGCGCGGCAATTTCGCGCTCGCGCGTTTTCTCGCTTGTCATATCCACACTTACCTGAATCAGGCCGTAAGCCTGCATGAGCAGTGCATCCCCAGCCACAAAGTCCACCTCATGGCTTTTATTCTTATCTTTAATCAGCAGGCGGCAAACCGAACTGGGCCGCACGGCGGGGGTCCTTCTTCTGAGCGCATTGAACACCGCGGTCTCGAGCCTCTGACCATGATCCAATGCCGATGCGGGGGAGAACGCTCCGAACATCGCAGGATCGACGGCGTAGACCTTAGACGCAGACCGCGTATTATTTGCAAGCGAACGCGTGAACTCCGGCACCGAAAACAGCAGGTAGGCGTCCTCGTAATACTCAAGTAAGTCGCTGAGCGTATTTCGACTGACGGATATCTGTCTGCTCTTGAACTCGTTGTACACTTTGTTCACTGACAGCTCTCGTCCCGAAGATGCCATGCACCGCGCCAGAAACAGCGAGGCCAAACGGGGGTTCTTGACGTCGTAACGTTCAACGACGTCCATGGCGACCGTTCGCGACGCATATTCCTGTAGCAGCTGAATCGCGTCTGCGGGCGTCTGCTCAAGTGTCGCGATGAATCCCCCTCGCTCGAGATATCCGATCAGATGATGTCGAAGCAGTGCTGCATCGCTCGATGAAAAGGGTGCATCCGGCTCAGGAACGCTCCCCGTCTTATATCGGACGTATTCCGAAAAACTCAACGGAAAAAGCTCTCGCACAAGAGAACGGCCCCTGAACTCGCTCTTAAGTTCTGAGGACAGCATCTTAGAAGAAGATCCCGTCACGTAAACGGTCGCCTTCTCCGTATCGACCACGCGTCGCAGAAACGCACCCCATTCGGGTATTTCCTGGATCTCGTCAAAGAAAAGGTAGGCGCCCTCGCCTCGAGCAGCAGGATATAGTGCATAGAATGTATCGAGCACGTCCGCTAGTAGCGATGGCTCATACGGACGCAAGCGCTCATCCTCAAAATTGAAATATAGCATCCGGTCAAGCTCGACGCCTTGGCCCTGAAGCCGCCGTATCTCCTGATACAGGCGATACGTCTTTCCACAACGACGGGCGCCCACAATCACATATACGATGTTGTCGCGCTTTGGCTCCTGCGGGTTGCCCAGATCAAGGTCGCGCTCAAAGACCTGCGGAATCCCCTGTTGCTCAAAGTCCTTTATTTTTTGAGCCACCAAGTCGTTGAATGCCATAATTCTCCAATCTTGCTCTCCTGCTAATCAAGATTATAACGATTCTTGATTAGCAGGAGAGCAAGATTATGCGTATCTTGATTAATGGATAAGCAAGTTTTCTATTAGTGGCCCCTCCCGGAGGATATCGAGCGGCCGAGGGGGCAGGCATGAACGCCTCTAGCCGAAAACAAAGTAGCTAAAAAAGCCCCGTCCCAAATGAGCTACTTAACGCCAGGGGTCGGCTTCGAAGAGGGGCTCGCGCTCGGGGCGCCGGTCGCTGTAGGGGTCGTAGCCGTCGTCGTCCTCGTTCTCGGCGCGGATATAGGGATCGCGCGGCTTGGGTGCCGGCTTAGGCGCAGGCTTGGGTGCGGTGGGTGCGGCATCGGTCGCCGGCGCGCTTGTCTTGATCTCGTCTTTCATCTGCATAGCTCCTTGCATCGCATCCGTTCAGCATCATCGATTGTCGCACGAAAAAGGGCGGCGGACCCAATTGGATCCGCCGCCCTTGGCGTTCGGCTCAAAAGGCAGATTGTAAGGCATGCGCCAAAAACCTACTGCGCGTCGGGGACCTCGTAGGTAGCAGACGGCGTATTGTCGCACACGACGGTAAAGCCGCCGTCCTTGTCGACATCGACTGTCACCTGATCGCCCTCGCGCACCGTGCCGTCGATGATAGCGGCGGCGATGGCATCCACGACCTCGCGCTGAACCAGACGCTTGAGCGGACGGGCACCAAAGACCGGGTCCAGGCCGCCCACGGCGAGCATCTGCTTGGCCGCCGGGGTGATGGCCAGCGTCATGCGCTCCTTGGCCAGACGTGCGCGGACATCGGCGAGCTGGATATCGACGATCTTCTCAATCTGCGCCATGCCGAGCGGATGGAACACCACGATATCGTCGATACGGTTGAGGAACTCGGGGCGGAAGGTCTGAGCCATGGCCGCGTCGACCTGATGGCGCATCTCTTCCTCGTCCTTGCCGGAAAGCTCGGCGATAGCCTTGGAGCCCACGTTGGACGTCATGATAATGATCGTGTTCTTGAAGGACACCTGGCGACCTTGGCCATCAGTCAGGCGGCCGTCGTCGAGCACCTGCAGCAGCACGTTGAAGACATCCGGATGAGCCTTCTCCATCTCGTCGAGCAAGATCACGGAGTACGGACGACGGCGCACAGCCTCGGTGAGCTGACCACCCTCGTCGTAACCCACATATCCCGGAGGCGCACCGATCAGACGCTGGACGCTGAACTTCTCCATGTACTCGGACATGTCGATACGCACGAGCGCGCGCTCGTCGTCGAACAGGCACTCGGCCAGTGCCTTGGCGAGCTCGGTCTTGCCCACGCCGGTGGGGCCCAGGAAGAAGAAGCTGCCGATGGGCTTGTCCGGATCGGAGAGGCCCGCACGGCTGCGGCGCACGGCCGCGGCCACGGCGGAGACCGCCTCCTCCTGGCCGATGACGCGCTTATGCAGCTCGTCCTCCAAGCCCTTCAGTTTGTCGAGCTCGCCCTGCATCATCTTGGACACGGGCACGCCGGTCCAGGCGCTCACGACCTCGGCGATCTCATCGGAGGTCACCTGCTCGTTGAGGCCCTCGCCGTCCTGCTGCTTTTGTGCCTCGAGCGCAGCCTCGGAATCCTGAATCTGCTGCTGCAGACCCGGGATCACGGAATAGCGCAGCTCGGACGCACGGCCCAGGTCGCCGTTGCGCGTCGCACGCTCCTCTTCGCTCTTGGCCTCGTCAAGCTGGCCCTTAAGCTCCTGCACGTGGTCGATGGCGTTCTTCTGGTTGAGCCAGCCGGCCTTTTGCACGTTGAGCTTTTCTTGGACCTCGGCAATCTCTTGGCGCAGGGCCTCCAGACGCTCCTTGGAGGCGTCGTCGGTCTCCTTCATGAGCGCCTGCTCCTCGATCTGCAGCTGGGTGAGCTGACGCGTGGTGGCATCGATCTCGACCGGCATGCTGTCGAGCTCCATGCGCAGGCGGCTTGCCGCCTCATCGACCAGGTCGATGGCCTTGTCGGGCAGGAAGCGGTCGGCGATGTAGCGATCGGAGAGGTCGGCAGCTGCCACGAGCGCGCTATCGGTGATATGCACGCCGTGGAAGATCTCGTACTTCTCCTTGAGGCCACGCAGGATCGAGATGGTGTCCTCGACGGTAGGCTCGGAGACCATCACGGTCTGGAAACGACGGGCGAGCGCCGCGTCCTTCTCGATGTACTTGCGGTATTCGTCGAGCGTGGTCGCGCCAATCGCATGTAGGTCGCCACGGGCAAGCGCCGGCTTGAGGATGTTGCCGGCGTCCATGGAGCCCTCGGTGGCACCCGCGCCCACGATGGTGTGGAGCTCATCGATGAACAGGATAACCTTGCCCTCGGACTTTTGCACTTCTTTGAGCACGGCCTTCAAGCGGTCCTCGAACTCGCCGCGATACTTGGCGCCGGCGACCAGCGCGCTCATGTCGAGCTCGATGAGGTCGCGGTCGCGCAGGGTGCTCGGCACGTCGCCGGCCACGATACGCTGGGCGATGCCCTCGACGATGGCCGTCTTGCCGACGCCCGGCTCGCCGATAAGCACGGGGTTGTTCTTGGTGCGGCGGGACAGAACCTGAATAGTACGACGGATCTCGTCGGTACGGCCGATGACCGGGTCGAGCTTGCCGGCGCGAGCCAGATCGCAGATGTTGCGACCGTACTGCTCCAACGCCTCAAACTGCGTCTTGTCCTCGGCAGACGTCACGCGGTCATCGCCGCGCAGTTCCTCGTAGACTTGCTCGATGCGCTCCTTGGTCACGCCGGCGTCACGCAGCACGCGACCCGCCTCACCCTTGTCCTCGGCAAGTGCCATCAGCAGATGCTCGGTCACCACAAAGCTGTCGCCCATCTTGGTGGCCTTTTTCTCGGCCTTCTCGATCACGCGAACGAGCTCGTTGGACAGGCCCATCTGCTGACCCTCGCCCGACACCTTGGGCGCATGGTCGATGGCATCTTGTGTGGAGCGTGCGAGCTGAGCCGGGTCGGCACCGATGCGCTCGATGATCACGGAGATATTGCGCTCGCCGGCACCGAGCAGGGCAGACAGCAGGTGGATCGGCTCCACCGCGCCGGCCTGTGCATCGGCAGCCGTGCTCATGGCGGTCTGCAGCGCCTCGCGCGACGTCATTGCTAGCTTATCGATTCTCATGGAATCACCTCTCTTGGGGCGGCCGCCCTACGGGGCGGCTTCACGTTGTTCGAGAAGTATTGTTGCCAGCTTTACGCGATCTTATACACAAATCTAAGTCTCTATATATAAGATTTTCTGAGTGAATTACGGATAGGGTACTGAGATGTCAGCCCGCCGCTGCCCAGGCGCGCTACCGTCTCGATCTGTAACATCTAGCAGCCATTTTTGATCCTAGATGTTACAGATCGAGACAGACCGAAAACCACCACAAAGAGGACAGGCACCTTTGTGGTGGTCGCGGTCTCTACTCCTTCGCCGAACCCGTACTTCCCGATTCGACGGTCCAGGGCATCTCATCCTCGAACAGCCATGTACGGGCAGACCCACTATCGCGTGCAGTCTGCGGGTCAGGCAAGCAGGTCTGTTTATAGGCATCTTGGATACACTGCCCCATAAAATCGTTGAGCTCGGTCTGGTCGCCCTCCATGACATAGGCGACATCGCCGTCCATGATGTAGATGCCCGGCCCCTCATTGCCCTCGTAGCCCGGATCGTACGAGACATCACATAACTTTGCGCCGTTTGCAGTGTCCAGCTCGATGGAAGAGTGGCATCCGCCAACCATGTCGTTCGCTTTTGCCCGATAGGACGCATATCCGTACCAACGCTTAAATGTTTTGCCCTTGAGTAGCTCGGACGCCTTATCGATCAGGCTTGTATCCGTGGTATAGCGCATGGCCCCAAGCTGAATACGCGGATAATTGCTAATACCCAGCACAGCCGGCTGCTCATCAAAATCAACGGTAATGGTCTCGGGCTTGTCGTCGCCGGTCAGAAGTTCGACAGATTGAGTCACAGGCTTGACCACCGGCTCCGTCACCGCAGCAGGTAGAAATGCCATGCCGACAACGCCCGCGCCAACCACGGTAATCGCAAGCGCCAAAACAATCAATCCAATACGGGCAGGACTTCTCACAGCAAAGCACCTCGCAACGCAAACCTTCGCTACCTGCACTAATGATATCGCCAGCCAGCACTATTACCAAAAGAAGCCGCGCGCTCCTCACCACCACAAAGGGGACAGACACCTTTGTGGTGGTTTTCGACGCTAACGGTCGACCATCTCGCGCCATGAGATTAAACTTGAATTGTTCTCTGAACATATCCATTTCTGCCTATCCTCAACAGATCTTTGTCTCGAGGAGCGCATATGAAGCCGCCTCATTCCACCGGTCGCAACGTCATCGCCATTCTCGCCATACCCATCGTGATGCTCTTCCTTATCGTCGCCACGCCCTTTTCCCTTGGCATCGCCTCGCCCTTCGATTTATGCGGAATGGTCGACGCCGGCTCGCGTGCCACCTCGCTCTCCTTTATCTGTCGCGGCGTGTTCTACGAAGATGGAATTCCCACCGGAATTTGGCGGTCAAAGTTACCGCTGCTCGGAACGATTGATGGATGCTTCCCCCATTTTAGCCTTGAACCTCAGACGATGAATTATTTGATCGACGACCAGCCACTCGACTCCATCACCCTCGCCTACGACTACGCACCAAACACCGATGAGCGCCACATGAACCAAGTCCTCGACAAGATGCTTGGACAGTGCGGGCTCACCGAGGAGGCCGGTCGAACCATCTATAGCAACCAGAAATTAAAGCGAACAGAACTCCGCCGTGTCGGAAAAATCAAAGGGCGAAACGGGGCCGCCTACTGGGATGCCTGGGCAACACGCGACAAGGGCGAATTCGGACACAGCACCTATATGGTCACTGTCTACACCAAAGACGGAATTAAGGACAATGTTGACGATTTCGCGTCATCCAAACTCGGCATCCCCAAAACAACCAAGACTCCCGGCTTGGATGAAATCCTGTAGGGACGCCCATTAACATGCCGCTCAACGATCACAACAACATCGAGCTAGTCCCCACCACCACAAAGGTGCCTGTCCCCTTTGTGGTGGTTTTCGACAAAAAGAAGCCGCCCCGATAGCAGAGGCGGCATCAAGCAAGTCTATTTTTGGCGTCCCTCAAGACCCAACGAGAACGCAGAAATGTAGCACGGGGCTTACCCTTTCCCGAACGCGACCCTCGCGAAGCGCGTGAGCGGGCGGGAAAGGGTAAGCCCCGGGCGGACAATTAAGTGCGTTACTCGGCAGCGGCCTTGAACTTGTTGTAGTTGATCAGACAGCCGGCCTTGACGATGGCGCGCTCCTCGGCCGTCATATCGGCAATGTAGAGCTCAATCTGCTCAACCGTACCGTCGGCACGCACCACGTAGGCGGCAATGTTCTTTAGATCGCCATCGAGCGCGGCGCGGATACCCGGCACAAAGACGTAGTCGCCCACCTCAAAGTTGGGCTCGGCCTCCATCTGAAAGGGCACCATGCCCCAGTTCATGACGTTGGAGCGATAGCGCTTGGTGGCGTACTCGTGGACGATGTTGGCCAGACCGCCAATTACGCGCTGGCAGCTCGCCGCCTGCTCGCGGGCGCTGCCGTCGCCAGGCTTCTTGGCGTAAACCATGGAGCCGTACTCGGTCGCCCTGGCATCGGCCGCGACACCCGCATCGGCCAGTGCCTCAAACACGCCGGCAAGCTCGGCATTGAGCACCGCCAGGTCGCCCGTGGCCTCGCCGGCCACGCGGCGCTTCTCCACGGCGTCGACCTCCTTGGAGCGACCCACGTAGGCCGGGTCGCGACGGCTCAGCGTAAACTCGGCCAGACCCAGCGGGTTGGAGCGGAAGGAGCTCGTCTCGCCCGAGGGAATGAGCTCATCGGTCGTAGTGACCGGGTCCATGATCTTGGAGCACACCTTGAGCAGGATATCGTCGCCGAGTGGCTCCATCGCGGGCCACGGCTTGATGTTGGGGCCTTCGACCAGCTCGTCGGCAGGCTCCGCCTTGCCAAAGCCCCAGTACACGCGCTTTTTGTACGGCGCATCGTCAAAGGTGTACTCGCAGGCCTCGTCCCAAGTCTCCTCGGGCAGGTCGGTCGCCGGCGTCAGGACGCCGCCGTTGGCAGCCGTCGCCGCAATGGAGCGAGCGTCCATCAGGGCCACGGCGCTCAGCTGGCCATTACCCGGCTTGGAGCCCTCGCGGTTGGGGAAGTTGCGCGTAGTGTGGCGGATCGAAAGGCCGTTGTTGGCAGGCGTGTCGCCGGCGCCAAAGCACGGACCGCAGAACGCCGTGCGCACGATCGCGCCGGCCTCCATAAGGTCGTAGATATAGCCGCGGCGTGTTAGTTCGAGCGCCACGGGCTGGCTCGTGGGATAGACCGACAGCGAGAACTCGCCGCAGCCGGTGTTGGCGCCCTTGAGCACGCGGGCAGCCTGGACCACGGAGTCGTAGTTGCCGCCCGAGCAGCCGGCGATAACGCCCTGCTGCACGTGCAGCTTGCCGTCGACGATCTTGTCGAGCAGGCTAAAGTGCGTCTTGCCCTCGCCGATCTTAGCGGCCTCGAGCTCCACCTCGTGCAGAATATCCTCGAGGTTCTCGTTGAGCTCGTCAATCTCAAAGCCGTTGGAAGGATGGAACGGCAGGGCGATCATGGGCTTGATGCTCGACAGGTCGACCTCGACGCAGCCGTCGTAGTAGGCGACATCGGCGGGCTTGAGCTCGCGGTAATCGTCGCCGCGGCCGTGCATGGTCAGGAATGCGTGAGTGTCCTCGTCGGTGGCCCAGATGGAGGAAAGGCAGGTGGTCTCGGTGGTCATGACGTCGACGCCGTTGCGGTAATCGGTCGTCATGCTCGCGATGCCGGGGCCCACAAACTCCATGACCTTGTTCTTAACGTAGCCCTTGGCAAAGACGGCGCGGATGATGGCAAGCGCAACGTCGTGCGGGCCGACGCCGGGACGCGGGGCGCCCGTGAGGTAGATGGCCACAACGCCGGGATAGGCGACGTCGTAGGTGTCGCGCAGCAGCTGCTTTGCCAGCTCGCCGCCGCCCTCGCCCACAGCCATGGTGCCCAGGGCGCCGTAGCGGGTGTGCGAGTCGGAGCCCAAGATCATCTTGCCGCAACCGGCGAAGTTCTCGCGCATAAAGGAGTGGATGACCGCGATGTGCGGCGGAACGAAGATGCCGCCGTACTTCTTGGCCGCGGAGAGGCCAAAGACGTGATCGTCCTCGTTGATAGTGCCGCCCACGGCGCACAGCGAGTTATGGCAGTTGGTGAGCACGTAGGGCAGCGGGAACTGCTCCATGCCCGAGGCACGCGCCGTCTGGATGATGCCGACGAAGGTGATATCGTGGCTCGCCATGGCGTCGAAGCGAATCTTGAGCGCCTCGGGGTCGCCGGACGTATTGTGTGCCTGAAGGATCGAATACGCGATGGTGCCACGTTTGGCATCCTCGGGCGTCTGCGTAATACCGCGCTCAGCAGCCTCGGCCGCAGGCACAACCTCGCTGCCACGGCGCAGGTAGATGCCGTCCTCGTACAGCTTGACCATACTGTCTCCCACTCTGCCCAAAAGATTTGGGCGCATAGCATACATTCGTTCAATATCGTGCCATAGAACGGTTGCGAGTGGGTTACGAATCTGCACGTTCACTTTATCTCAGTAAAGCAAAGAACGAGTTGGGTGCCGGGGGCAGACTTAGACGCCGAAATGACGAGAGTGGATAATCTCCCACTTTGAGCCTGCAAACAGGCCAAAAACGGGAGATTATCCACTCTCATTCTGCGGGCACTCATTTAAGTCTGTCCCCAATGAGTGCCTACAGGTCGCCGCCCGTGCCCAGCAGTTTGCGCATGACTTGCTCGGGGTTGACCGAGCCGTCGCGCGGGGCCAGGGCGGTGATCTTCTTCTGCATCTTGTACTCGTGCAGCTCGTCCTCGAGCTGGCGCACGCGTGCGCGGAGTCTTTCGTTCTCGCGCTCGCGCTCCTCGGCACGCTCCTTCATATCGAGGATGCGCACCACGCCGGCAAGGTTGATGCCCTCGTCAGTCAGCTGGTTGATGAGCTCCAGGCGCTCGATATCGGCACGCGAATACAGACGCGTGTTGCCGCCCGAGCGCTGGGGGTTCACCAGGCCCTTGGACTCGTAGACGCGCAGAGTCTGCGGATGCATGCCGGTCAACTCGGCCGCCACGCTGATCATGTACAGCGGTTTATTCCTATTGTCCTCGGCCATGCTACCTGACCCCTTTCCGTCTCGTTATCGTCCATCATAAGCCCGCGGGCGCGGGTGTGCGCCACGACCGCCCTAGTACGTCGCCTTGTAACGGTTGACCTTCTCGCGATAATCGCGCGTGTCGACCTCGCGCAGCTTGGTCATGGCATCGCGCTCGTCATCGGATAGGTTCGTGGGGACCTGCACCTTGATCTCGACGAGCAGCGCGCCCGTACGGCCACGGTGCTTAACGTCGGGCGCCCCCATTTCCTTAAAGCGGAACTTCTTGCCCGTCTGGGTACCCGCGGGCACCTTCAGACGAACCGTCGCACCGCCGGGCGTGGGCACGTCCACCGTGCAGCCGAGCGCCGCCTCATAGACCGAGATCGGCACCTCCATGGTCACGTCGGCACCTTTACGCTTAAACAGCGGATGCTCCTCCACGTGCGTGGTCACGACCAGGTCGCCGCGCTCGCCGCCGGCAACGCCATACTCGCCGCGACGCTTGTAGCGCAGCTTGCCGCCATCCACGGCGCCCGCAGGCACCGAGACCGTAATGGTCTGCTGCTCGCCCGTCGAGGGAATACGGTAGGTGACCTTGTGCGTCACGCCGCGGAACGCGTCCTCGGCCGTCACGTCGACAGTCAGCGACAGGTCGCCGCCCTTGCGAGCACGGCTGCGGCCCGCGCCGGCACCGGCAGCACCCGCAGCCCCGGCAAAGCCCGAGCCCCAATCGCTGCCCCAGGCGCCGTTGCCGCTAAAGATGCTGTCGAAGATATCGCCCCAGCCGCTCGCACCGGCGCCGGCACCGTAGCCGCCGCCATACGCGCCGCCCGCGCCCGGCATGCCGCCGAACATGAGCATCTGGTCGTACTCTTTGCGCTTCTTCTCGTCCGAAAGCGTCTCGTAGGCCTCGCTGATCTCCTTGAACTTGGCCTCGTCGCCGCCGGCATCGGGGTGATATTTTTGCGCGAGCTTGCGAAACGCGCTCTTGATCTCTTTGTCGGAGGCGCTCTTGGATACGCCCAGGATGTCATAGAAGGTTTTGCCTGCAGCCATCGTAGCTCCTCTCCTGTTTCATCCGCCGCCCAGCGGGCGGCGGCTCATGCTTTCATATGGCACTAGGCCAGAAAGGGCCCCGGGTGTTGCCCCGGGGCCCTTCTCAATTACTCCTCGGTGCTCTCGGCCGTATCGGCCGTAGCATCCTCGGGCGCCGCTTCGGGCTCCGGTGCGGGGCGCTTCTCGCCACCGTAGGTCACCGTCACCATCGCGGAACGCAGGATGCGATCCGCCATGCGGTAGCCCTTCTGGTACACGTCGTTGACAGTCTCGTCGTACTGCGATGCGTCCTCGACACGCCCCACGGCCTGGTGCTCGAGCGGATCGAACGCCTCGCCCTTGGGGTCGATGGGCTCAACGCCCTCGTGCGCAAACACATCGAGCAGCTTGGCATGCACCGCATCGACGCCATCGACGAACTGCTTAAAGTCGTCGGAAAGCTCCTGGCTACGGGCATGGTCGATCGCACGCTCGATATCGTCAACCACCGGCAGCAGCGCAGTAACGAGCTTCTCGGTCGCGCGCTCGCGCTCGGCGATGCGCTCGTTGGCGGTGCGGCGACGGAAGTTCTCCCAGTCGGCCTGCAGACGGGCGGTGCGCTCGGTGGCGTCCTTCGCCTTGTCCTCGGCGGCCTTCTGAGCCTCTGCCGCAGCATCGAGCTCATTGCGCACGTCGGCAAGCTCCTTTTGGGCCTGCTCGAACTTAAGCTTAAAGTCGTTGTCGGCGGCTTCCTCACCGGCGCGGATAGCGGCTTCCACCATCTCGTCCTCGGTCATCGTCGCCTCCTTGTTGGAATCCTCTACCTGGTTCTCGGCAGCCTCGGCGGCCTCGGCCTCGTTGGCCTCGGTATCGTCGACGGCTTCTACGGGAATCTTCACGTCCTTCTCCTCAGAGTCAACGGGGGCGGCGCCAGCGGCAGCCGCCTCCGTGCGAGCTTTACGGGCGGACATGATTACTTGTCCTCGTCGTCCACAACCTCGTAGTCGGCGTCGACGACGTCATCATCGGCAGGCTGGGCGCCGGCGGCACCGTCGGTCTGCTGCTGAGCGTCGGCGTAGACAACCTGGGCCAGCTCGTAGGCCACGGACTGCAGGGACTCGCCGGCGGCCTTGATAGCCTCGACGTCAGAGCCCTCGAGCGCCTTCTTAGCGTCGGCGATAGCGGCCTCGGCCTTGGACTTCACGTCGGCGGAAACCTTGTCGCCCAGCTCGTTGAGGGTCTGCTCGGTGGAGTAGCACAGGCTGTCGGTCTGGTTGCGGACCTCGACCTCTTCCTTCTGCTTCTTGTCCTCCTCGGCATGAGCCTCGGCGTCCTTGACCATGCGATCGACTTCGTCGTCGGAAAGCGCGGTGGAGCCGGAGATAGTAATCTGCTGCTCCTTGCCGGTGCCCTTGTCCTTAGCGGAGACCTTGACGATGCCGTTGGCGTCGATGTCGAAGGTGACCTCGATCTGCGGCACGCCGCGGCGGGCAGCCGGGATACCGGTCAGCTGGAACTTACCGAGCGACTTGTTGTCGCGGGCAAGCTCGCGCTCGCCCTGGAGCACGTTGATCTCGACGCTGGTCTGGTTGTCGGCAGCGGTGGAGTAGACCTCGGTCTTGGAGGTCGGGATCGTGGTGTTGCGGTCGATCATCTTGGTCATGATGCCGCCCATGGTCTCGACACCCAGCGACAGCGGGGTAACGTCGAGCAGCAGGATGCCCTCGACGTCGCCGGTGAGCACGCCACCCTGGACGGCAGCGCCGTCGGCAACGACCTCGTCGGGGTTCACGGACATGTTGGGCTGCTTGCCGGTCATGGTCTTGACGAGCTCCTGGACGGCGGGCATACGGGTGGAGCCGCCGACGAGGATGACCTCGGTCAGATCGGAGAGCTTGAGCTTAGCATCGCGCAGGGCGTTGGTGACAGGCTGCTTGCAGCGCTCGAGCAGGTCACGGGTGATCTTCTCGAACTCGGCGCGGGTCAGCGTGTAGTTGAGGTGCAGCGGGCCGGACTGGTTCATGGTAATGAACGGCAGGTTGATGGTGGACTGCTGGGCGGCGGAGAGCTCCTTCTTGGCGTTCTCGGCGGCCTCCTTCAGACGCTGCAGGGCCATGGGGTCCTGACGCAGGTCGACACCGTTCTCCTGCTGGAACTTGTCGGCCATCCAGTCGATGACGCGCTGATCCCAGTCGTCGCCGCCCAGGTGGTTGTCGCCCGAGGTGGACAGAACCTCAAACACGCCGTCGGCGAGGTCGAGGATGGAGACGTCGAAGGTGCCGCCGCCCAGGTCGAAGACCAGGATGCGCTGGTCGGAGCCCTGCTTGTCCAGGCCATAGGCCAGAGCAGCAGCGGTCGGCTCATTGACGATACGCTTGACGTTGAGGCCGGCGATCTTACCGGCGTCCTTGGTGGCCTGACGCTGGGCGTCGTTGAAGTAGGCCGGGACGGTGATGACGGCGTCGGTGACGGTCTCGCCCAGGTACTTCTCGGCGTCGGCCTTCATCTTTGCGAGCACCATGGCGCTCACCTGCTCGGCGGTGTAATCCTTGCCCTCGATGTCGACGACGGCACGGCCGCCCTGGCCCTCCTTGACCTCATACGGCACGGTCTTGAGCTCGGAGGTGCACTCGGAGTACTTGCGGCCCATGAAGCGCTTGATGGAGAACACGGTGTTCTTGGGGTTGGTGACAGCCTGGTTCTTAGCGGCCTTACCCACGACGCGGTCGCCGTCTGCACGGAAGCCAACAACAGACGGGGTGGTGCGGTCGCCCTCGGCGTTCACGATAATGGTCGGAGAACCGCCCTCGAGGACGGCCATGGCGGAGTTAGTAGTACCAAGGTCGATACCAAGAATCTTACTCATTAGAAATTCCCTCTCTCTTTTGCGTTCGCGCCGCCTCGACGATCTGTCGCGCGGCGCTTCGGCTTGTCTTTCAGGATGTAGTGTATCCCCTTATGGGCCGGAATATACAAAATCTAAGTCAATTCATATAAGATTTCTTATTGCTGAGAGTTTAGGTTCTTAAATGCGCAGGTAGACGCACTGATTGAGTTCTCGGCAGATCTATTGAGATCTATGTAGAGATGGCTGAGATTTGGGTCCGAAGGTGCCTGGGGCTGCCTTGCGGAAAGAGTATCCCGGTCTGAGCGCGAATTCTGGGACACAGTTTCCGCCGGGCGGTCCAACCGGAAACTGCGACCCGTTTTTCGGCAAAATAATGGGATGTGCTTTCCGCAGGCGTGCTCAATAGCTCAATATTTCAAGTCACCTTTAGCTAACATTTGCGCAGCTCAACGGCCCCACCTGCGCGTTTTTTAGTAAACCTTGGCATACTCGGCGAACGGTATGAAGATGCCGGCCAGAGGGTATTGCAAACGGTCGCTCCCGTGGTATGTTTTTGCCCGAATCAAACCGGCGCGCATCGCCTGTAGCGTCGGTCAACAGAGAGGAAACTACCATGGCTCATCCCGTAATTGATGCCGACGAGTGCATCGCTTGTGGCGTTTGCGTCGACTCCTGCCCCGCTGGCGTTCTGGAGCTCCAGGACGTCGCTACCGTCGCCGACGAGGACTCCTGCGTCGCCTGTGGCGCTTGCCAGGACGCTTGCCCCGCTGGCGCGATCACCGAGATCGTCGAGGAGTAACAACTCCCCCACTTGCACACTCAAAAGTACACCGTGCACAAAAAAGGAGGCTTCCGCATCGCCGCGGAGGCCTCCTTTTGTTTGTATAGGCAGCTAATTGGGGACGGGGCTACCTTGGCAGTTGCGGTGGAATAGTTCCTGGCTCATTGCTTAGGTGCCGATTGTAGGAACTATTTCACCGCAACTTATAAATACAGTATCGGGTTAGGACAAATCATCCTCGTAGGGCATTAAATCGGCAAGGTAGCCCTTCTCCTTGAGTATGGCCTCGATCTCGTCGAGGGTCTGCTCATCCTCTGCCGCAATGCGATGGAAGTGATAGCCGCTCGTCACCGTTAATAGTGGAAAGCTCTTGCCGCTCTCGATATCGTGCAGGTAGCGCTCAACATCGCGACGATTGCGAATGTCCAGGTCGGCTGTGATCTTACCGTACACGCGGTGATTGACGATCACGTTGAGCACGGCGCCGCCGGCGTCGACGATACTCGTGAGCTCATCGCCTGCCTGCTCAACGCTGTGGCGAACCTTGACCAAGCGCGTGGGCACGGCGGGGCTGCTGGGGGCCTCCTGTAGTACATAGCCGCGATTGGTGGCGACGATATCGTGCCCGTCGGCGCGCAGCAGGGCGATGTCCTGCACCACGACCTGACGGCTCACGCCCACCTCGCGGGCAAGCGCACTGCCCGAGACAGGTTCTTTGGCCCCCTCGAGCACGGCCATGATGGCACGGCGACGCTCGCGGGCATTCATTATTTACCGTCCAGCAGACGCAGGTGCTTAAGCGAGAGGTCGAGGATCGGCGCAGAGTGCGTCAGAGCGCCCGAACTAATATAGTCAACACCCAGGTCGGCCAGGGCACGAATGTTGTCGGCGTCTACGTTGCCCGAGCACTCGGTCTTGGCACGACCGGCGATAAGCTCAATCGCAGTAGCCATGTCATCGTGGGTCATGTTGTCGAACATGATGATGTCGGCACCGGCCTCCACGGCCTCGCGTACCATGTCCAGGTTCTCGCACTCAATCTCGACCGTCGCGGTAAACGACGCATGGGCGCGCGCCATCTCAATCGCGCGCGCCACGCCACCGGCGGCGTCGATGTGGTTGTCCTTGAGCATGACAGCCGTCGACAGGTTATAGCGGTGGTTGCTGCCACCGCCGATCTCGACTGCGGCCTTCTCGAAGACACGCATGCCCGGCGTGGTCTTGCGCGTGTCGACAAGCACGGTCTTGGTGCCCTCGAGCGCAGCCGCCATCCGATGCGTGTAAGTAGCGATGCCGCTCATGCGCTGCAGGTAGTTGAGCGCCACGCGCTCGCCCGAAAGCAATACGCGCGCGTCGCCGCGCACCTGGCCCACGTGGTCGCCGGCGTGCACCTCGTCGCCGTCCGCGACATCAAACAGCACCGAGCTCTGCGGATCCAGCAGCTCAAAAGTGCGAGCGAACACATCCAAGCCGGCGATGATGCCATCGGCCTTGGCGATGAGCTCAACGGTAGCGGGGCGCGCCGTAGGGCACACGCTCGCCGTACTCACGTCCTCAAACGTGATGTCCTCGCGCAGAGCCTGCAAAATCAGATCATCGACGACGAGCTTCATGGTAATGGGATTCATGGTCTACTCCTCCACGGCCTGCGTGCCGGCGGCACGGGCCAAATCATCGATTGCAAGGGTCTCGGCGCTCAGGGCGCGGTGACGTCCGTCAAGCGCGGGCTCACCGGCCTGCTCCACGGTCAGCGACTCGCCGGTGCGCATACGCCAAGCAGCGCGGCGGCCCCAAACTAGGGACTCGAGCAGGCTGTTAGAAGCCAGGCGGTTCTTGCCGTGCACGCCATTGCAGGCCGTCTCGCCGGCGGCGTAGAGCTCGGGCATCGAGGTGCGGCCGTCCTTGTCGACCCATACGCCGCCCATAAAATAGTGCTGCGTGGGTGTGACAGGGATGGGCTCGTCCAGGATGTCGCGTCCGTCCTCCAGGCAGCGCGCACGGATATTGGCAAAATGCCCGGTCACCACGTCGCGCTCGACGGGGGCAAAGCTCAGCCACTCGTGCTCGGTGCCGTCCTGCTTCATCTGCTCGCGAATAGCGGCGGCGACCACGTCGCGCGGCTGCAGTTCGTCGGTAAAGCGCTCGCCGGCGGCATTGAGCAGAATCGCGCCTTCGCCGCGGCAGCTCTCGCTAATCAGGAAGGTGCGGCCCGGCTGCGGAGAGAACAGTCCCGTGGGATGGATCTGCACGTAGTCCAGGTGCTCCATCGTGATGCCGTGCTCCTGCGCGATGTAGCAAGCGTCACCGGTGAGCTGCGGGTAGTTGGTGGAGTGATCGTACACGCCGCCGATGCCGCCCGTTGCCCACAGCGTATGGCAGGCATGAATCTTAAACGGCTTACCGGCATGCACGTCCTCAGCGGCATTTGCCAGCTCGTCGGCGGGGCGAGCTGAATCGTCCTCGTCCACGGCTACGGCGACGACGCCGGTGCACACCGTGGCGCCGTCACGCTCGGCCGTTAGGATGTCGGTCATGGCCACGCGCTCCAAAATCTGCACGTTGCCCAGCTTGCGAACGGCCTGGAGCAGCTTGGTCGTGATCTCCTTGCCCGTAATGTCGGCATGGAAGGCAATGCGCGGGCGGCTGTGCGCGCCCTCGCGAGTAAAGTCGAGGCTGCCGTCGGCCTTGCGCTCAAAGTCCACGCCCATGGCCAACAGGTCGTTGATGACCGAACGGCTCGAGCGGATCATGATGTCGACGCTCTCGCGGCGGTTCTCGTAATGGCCGGCGTGCATGGTGTCCTCAAAGAAGGCATCGTAGTCAGAGCCTTCGGGCAGCACGCAGATACCGCCCTGCGCGAGCATCGAATCGCACTCGTCGACGGCGCCCTTGGAGAGCATGATTACGCGCGTGCTCGTCGGCAGATTGAGAGCCGCATACAGGCCCGCCACGCCGCAACCGGCAATGACGACGTCGCACTCCATGTCGGAGTATTGTTTGGTTTCCACAGGAATCCTCTCCCTTGTAATGTGGCATAAGGGATGGCCCCTCATGTCACATTGGCTTAGCGCGCCGCGTACTCGAGCATGCGGTCGAGCGTGAGCTTGGCCTGATTGGCGGCCTTGTCCGACACGCCAATCTGCACCTCGCCCTCGCCCGTCTCCAGGCAGCGCACGAGCTTTTCGAGCGTGATGAGATCCATGTTGACGCAGGTGGGCTGCACCGCGGGGAAGTAGAACTTCTTGCCGGTGCCCTGGCAGCGGCGCTCGAGCTCGTAGAGCACGCCGCGGACCGTCACGATGATGAACTCGCTCGCGTCGGACTCCTCGGCGTACTTGATGATGCCGGCGGTGGAGCCGATGTAGTCGGCCTCGGCCAAAACGTCGGCCTTGCACTCAGGATGCGCCAGCACGAGCGCGTCGGGGTGGGTCTCCGTCGCGTCGACGATCTGCTCGACGGTGATGATGTGATGGCGCGGGCAGTAGCCGTTGTTGAGAATGACGTGCTTTTGCGGCACCTGCTCGGCTACGAAGCGGCCGAGGTTTTGGTCGGGAATGAACAAGATGTGCTGCTGCGGCAGCTCGGAGACGATCTTGACGGCGTTTGAGCTGGTAACGCACACGTCACTCCAGCTCTTGATCTCGACCGTGGAGTTGACGTAGCAGACCACGGCCAGGTCGTCGCCGTACTCGGCGCGCGCCGCATCGACCGTCTCGCGCTTGACCATGTGCGCCATGGGACAGTCCGCGCCCGGCTCGGGCAGCAGCACGGTCTTGGTGGGATTGAGCAGCTTGGCGCTCTCGCCCATAAACTCCACGCCGCACAGCACGATAGCCTGCTGCGGTAAGCTCTTGGCAAGCTTTGCCAAGTAGAAGCTGTCGCCGACGTAATCAGCCACGGCCTGCACCTCGGGCGCCACATAGTAGTGCGCCAGAATCACCGCATCACGCTGGGTTTTTAATTGCTGAATGGCCTCGACGAGCTCTGCGGGCACCAGTGCCGCGCGCTCCGTTGCCGTCGTTGCCGATGCTAGGCCGGCCGCGATATCGCGTGCAAGCTCCGACGCATCCATGTTCGCGCTCTGTGCCATCAAGGCCCCTCTCTTTTGGCGAATCTTGGGGCTTTAGTATGACACCTAGGTTTACAGCTGACAAGACAGCTGTAAACCTAGGTGTAAAGTTGGAATAAAGATTCAATCTTGGGGCGGATCCATTTTCGAACTGGCAAGCTGAGGATAGCCGAAAATGGACCCGCCCCAAGATTCGAGCGGCCCGTTTTGTCCTGGGCCAAGGGGCGGTGGTCAAAAAAGGCCAAATATGAGTACTGTCACCAAATTAGTAGCAGCGATTTTCCGGTCCAGAGCAGCAAAATCGCCTTGTTTGGAGCCCGATCACGACTCTGAAGGACGAAAATCGATGCACTTTTGGCCGCTGGCACCGATTCTGGAGGCCATTTGGCTGCCACTAAACTGGTAACAGTACTCATATTTGGCCTTTTTTGACCACCGGGCTTCCGGCAGACCCCAAAAGCGGGCCCGAATCGCTCGATCCGGGCCCGCTGGGGGTAGCGAGCACAATCGAGGTGTAAGAAGCAAGAAAGGACCAGCGCCTAGATATTCAACGAGAGGAAAGACAATGGTCCGCAGCGACATGCTACCCCAGCCGGACCGGGGGCTCGGCCTCGACCGGCCCCAGACCGAGGCATTTCACCGACGAGTTCAAGAGGAAGATAGTCGATCTCCGCAACGCCGGAAAGCCCAGGCGCGAGGCCATGGACGAGTGCGACCTCGACAAGAGCACCGTGGAGAGGCGGGTCAAGTCGATAAACGAGACCGGCTCGCCGCGCGCCGCCGACAACCGCACGCCCGAGTAGAACCGGATCCTGGAGCCCGAGCGCGAGAACCGCAGGCTCCGGATGGAGGTCAACGTCTTAAGACGAGCGGCGCCAGCATACGCTCGGAAGTCAGGGCCATGGCGGCCAACGGGGGGCCGCTGCCCCATATCGGCGCAGCGCTGGCATCGAGGCCTTCTGACCTGTGTCAAGATTTCGGACACGCATGCTCGAGAAATCAAGCGGCCATAGGCATGGCCTCGAGCTTGGGCTCGGTTCTCTCGAAGAAGGCCGCCATGGCCTCGGCCGGCACCTTGTAGCCGATCGTCGAGCGGGGCCTTCGGCGGTTGTAGTACGCCTCGATGAACTCGACCACCGCGTGCTTGGCGGAATCCCTGGTCGGGAAGCTGCGCCTGTAGTACATCTCGTTCTTCAGCGTGGCGAGGAACGACTCGGCCACCGCGTTGTCGTGGCAGTTGCCGGTGCGGCTGCAGGACAGCCGCACGTCGTTGTCGCGCGCCCATTCGGCCAGAAGCCTGCTGGTGTACTGGGCGCCGCGGTCGGCGTGGAATATCGCGTTGCCGGCCACGTAGCCGCGCGATTTGGCCGACGCCAGCGCCGAAACCACGATGTCGGCGGTCATGCGCTCGGAGAGCGACCAGCCCACCACCATGCGGGTGTTGAGGTCGATGACCGTCGACAGGTACAGCCATCCCTCGCCGGTGCGCAGGTAGGTGATGTCGCCCACGAGCTTGTAGGTTGGAACGGGACTGGTGAAGTCGCGGCTCACCAGGTCGGGCCGGGGCCTGGCCTTCGGGTCGGGGATGGTGGTGCGCTTCCTGGCGTTGGGCGTGCAGCCGCGTATTCCCAGCTCGCGCGTCAGCTTGCGCACCCTGTACAGGGTCAATCCGGAGAACTCGCCGGGCAGGAAGCATTTCACGAACCGGAAGCCGAACCTGCGGTCCGACTCCAGCCACACGCGCCGGACCGCCTCGCGCTCGGCCGACCAGTTTTCTCGCGGGCAGCCGTTGGAGAGCCACGAGTAGAAGCCCGATCGGCTCACGCCGAGCACGCGGGCCATCATTTTCACCGGGAATTCGGCCTTCTCCGCCAACATCATCCGGTAGCATGCGGCTACGCCTGGCTTTTGGCGAAGAAGGCCGCGGCTTTTTTCAAGAAGGCGTTCTCCATCTCGAGCTCGCGTATGCGCCTTTTCGCCTCGCGAAGCTCGCGGTCCTCGGCCTTGGGGTCGGGCCCGCCGGCAAGCTCGCGCCGGCGGTTCTGCACCCACTTGTTCACGGTCTTGGAATTCAGGCCCAGTTCTGCGCAGCATTCCGTTATCGGCCTGCCCGTCGAGATGATGTAGTCGGCGGTCTCGCGCCTGAACTCGTCGGTGTACTTGGCGGCTGGGTTGGACATAGCATGCCGTCCTCTCGGTCGTCGATGAATGCATTCTAAAGGATTGGGCCTCTAGCACGCGTGTCCGAAAAGACGATACAGGTCAGACAACCCAATCAGACGTCGTCTCGAGCGAGTCCTCTGCACGGTCGAGCGTGCTTCTGGCCTTGGCACCCTGTTTGAACCACGAGCGCAGGTCCTCGAGCGTGCTGCCCGCTGCATACACCTTGATT
The DNA here is from genome assembly GCA_959606035.1 of uncultured Collinsella sp. Lineage (GTDB taxonomy): Bacteria > Actinomycetota > Coriobacteriia > Coriobacteriales > Coriobacteriaceae > Collinsella. Next base: position 197,574 of record CAUHHB010000003.1, on the reverse strand, counting down.
TTGCGACCGCCTTTCGTGGTCACCGTGCAACGGTCGCCGCTCTCGCTGTTCTCGTGCGCCGTGACCTTCTTGAGGTAATCGCGACGGAACGCCACGACGCGGGCATTGCTGATCTCGATGAACCAATCATCGTCGACAAGCGAAGTGCCCGTGGTACCTCGACTTGCCATCTCCTCGGCGAAGGAGAAGCCGAGTTCGCGCTCCTGCCTGCCGATCTCGAGGATGCCGCGGGCGGGCATGCTGAGCATGAGCAGGGGCAGGAGTCCCCCTATGAACAGGAAGAGGAACGGGACGAGCAAGAGCAGACGAGCACCGGCATCGGTGAAAACAGCCATGAAGGCGATCACGAGCGAGAAGACGAGCGCCATGCCGTTGAAAACAATCGTCAACGGCTTGATGGCAGACCAACACAGGCCCGCCTTGGTTATGGGACCGTCGACGGCGTCCGAGACTTCGATGCCCTCTTCCTCCAGACGGGCGAGGAGGTTGAGCGAGCACACCCCCTCGAGGCTTATCGAGCAGAACTTTCGATCGCCCTCGAACAGGTCGATCCTCATCATCTGCGTTTGAAGCGTTGCACGGGTGATGTTGCCAAACGTCGTCTCCTTGCGGATGCCGAAGGCGTTACGCGAGAGAATTCGCTCACCGTCCACATCGATGCGCGGGATGCTCAGCAGGGCCCAGATGGCCATGCCCGCGAGCGCCATGGCATGACCGAACCACACAAGTTCGTGGTCCCACTCGCCCAACGAGACGCCCTGCCAGACGTAGACACCCAGCATGAGCAGTTCGAACGCGACGGCGCAGCAGGCGATGATCGTGCGAATGGCAGCGGGCATGCGCACCGTGAAGCGATCGAGGCTGTCCGTCGCCTCACTGCGCTCGCGCGCGCCGCGACGGGCGACCCATGCAGTGAGCGGACCGACGATGAACACCACCATCGCCACGCGCAGGAACGATTCGAGTATGTCGCCCATATTAACCACCATCCCAATAGAAAACGTGAATTTGGGAGACTATAGCAGAGCGAAGCGATCTGCACGGCATCGTCCGGGTGTTTTCGGCATACGGTGGAAACCAGCGGCAGCGGACGTTGAGAACTCACCCAAAAGACGCGATTCGACCGAAGCGATTCTTCTTGACTTGGTCTCAATGTGATACGACATGCGCCACTACCTGCGCGGTCTAGCGGCCCTGATCGAAGAGGGTCGCACCGATGAGGCGCTCGAGCGCATCGACGCGCTCTGCGAGACCAACGACCGCACCGCCGTGCGCCGCTACTGCGCCAACGAAACGGTCAACATTGCGCTCTCGTCGCTTTCCGCGGACATCAACGCGCACGGCATCACCGCCGACCTGCGAGCCGCCGTGCCCGAAACCGTCCACGTGGGCGATGCCGATCTGTTCAGTGTGGTATCGAACGCCCTGGACAATGCCATCGCCGCGGCGAGCGCCGCCCCCGAAGGCAAGCGGTTTGTCGACCTGGACCTTCGCTACGAAGACGGTCAGCTTCTATTGCTGGTTTCCAACACGTTTGGCCGTGCGCCGCACATGGTCGACGGCATGCCCGTGGCTCAGCACACTGGGCACGGCTTTGGCACCAAGAGCATTAAGCTTGCCGTCGAGCGCATGAACGGCAACTGCCAGTTCCGCATTAACGGCGACCGGTTTGAGCTGCGCGCCGTGATGTAGGGGCTGCCGCCAGCCTCGCTACAGCGGTGCAGCCGCCGGGGTCAGCTGCTTGATGTAGGCCCACATGCGCTGCTTGGCGGCCTTGTCGGTGAGCGCCGCCTCAAAACCGTCGAGCGCCAGCACGCGGCGCCCCTGCACATGGGCGACCAAGCCGGGCTTGAGCATGGCGGTATCAAAGTCGTCGATCGCCACGAGCATGTCGGCATAGGTCTCGCGCATGGTATCGGCCGCACGATCGTCCAGCAGCAGAACCGCCTCGGGATCCAAGGCCTCGAGCGCCTCGCGGAACAGCTCGCACGGCAGGCCCTCGCCTGCCGCAACCGCTCCGTCGCCCGCACCGGCGACGCTCGCCAATACGCAAAAATCCTCGGGCGCATAGCCGATAGCGCCGAGTGCCTTACGCAGTGCAGCGCCGTCCGGACCGGCAGCTAACTCGCCGCCCGTACGCTCGGCATCGTCTAAATCGCCTTTGACCAGCACAATCGGCGAGCACGCGTTGCCCGCGATACGCACACCGCGATCTGCAAGCGACGCGAGCTCCTGCTCGGTCGCCTGAGCGATGGCTTCTTTTTTCTGGCTTTGTGACGTGGGCATGCGCTCTCCAATCGTTTGCGTGCCCACCATTATATAAAAGAGCCGCCCGCGAGTGGTTGCTTTGCGGGCGGCTGGGTATAAGCACGGTCGTACTGAGTTTTACGCGGCCGAGCCGCGTCGTATTATGGAGGTCACCATGGCTGACATTAAGCAGATTACCCCCGAGAACTTCGATTCCATCGTTAACGACAGCCTGCCCGTGCTGGTCGATTTTTGGGCGCCCTGGTGCGGGCCCTGCCGATCGCTCTCGCCCATCGTGGACGAGGTAGCCGATGAGCTGGCGGGCAAGCTTGCCGTTGCCAAATGCAACGTCGACGACAACCAGGACCTGGCCATGAAGTATGGCGTCATGAGCATCCCCACGCTGATTGTGTTTAAGAACGGCGAGGAGATTGACCGCTCGGTTGGCGCTCTGCCCAAGGCGAGGCTGCAGGCGCTGCTGGAGAAGCATCTGTAATACGCTTGTTACTTGCCCGCCGTCCATGAGCGGTTTTGCACCGCTCGCCGGACTGCCGGGTGCGGCGCGTGCGACCACGGATAGTATGGTAGGCACAAACAGCCCCCAGTGAACGGGCGCGGGTCAGACGGACTCGCGCCCGTTTTCTTATGCGGCGGCGCCCAAGGCGGGCGTAGTAGAATCTGAACCACCATATCGCCCCGTACAAAAGGAGATTCCTATGCATGACGTCGGAATGAACATGAGCCAGCTTGCCATGAGCGTCAAGCAGGTCGACGACACCATTGAGCTCGCTCACGAGTGGAGCCATCAGCTGCTGCACGCGACCGAGAACTTTGACATGGAGCGCATTGGCGCCAAACTCGAGGCCGCCATGGCGGCACTCCACGAGGCGCACGATGCGCTCGAGGGCTACGAGGAGGCCATCGAGACAGATCACAACTCCGTCGGCTCCGTGAAGCTGGTGTAACGTGGCCGAGCACGAGCACGCGCACGATCACAGTGTGGACGACGATGCGAGCTGCCGCTGCAGCGGCTCCAGCTCCGAGCTGGTCCGTTTTTCGGTCACCGCGCCCGACGACCTGCTGCGCCGCTTTGACGAGCAGATCGCGCGCCGCGGTGACGTGGCTAACCGATCCGAGGCCGTACGCGATCTGATTCGCGCCTCGATCGCCAAGGAGCAGATGCGCACGCCCGACGAGCAGGTCATCGGTTCGCTCACCATGATCTATGACCACCATACCGGCGATCTGACGCGCCGTCTGGACGAGGTGCAGCACGACTACACCGACGAGATCGTCTCGACCATGCACGTGCATCTGGACCACCACAACTGCCTGGAGATTCTGGCGCTCAAGGGTCGCGGCGAGCGTGTCTACGAGCTGGCCGACCGGTTGCTGGGGCTGCGCGGCGTTAAGCACGGCGAGCTCACCTGCGCCGCCACCAAGCAGAGCCTGGGACTGTAGCGGGATTTCCCACAGCGCACCTGCCATAAAGGGACAGGTTTGTTTTGGCAGGTTTAGAAGTTTTACCGACCAAAATAAACCTGTCCCTTTTTGGTCGGTTTTGACGAGGGGAAGCCACATGCGGCATGTGCATATTCATGTGACGGGCATTGTGCAGGGCGTTGGCATGCGGCCATTTGTGTATCGCGAGGCTATGGCGCATGGCATTTGCGGCTGGGTGCTCAACGCGGGCGATGGCGTGCACATCGAGGCGCATGCTTCAGTCGAGGCACTCGACGGCTTTGTCGCCGCGCTGTCGGAGCACGCGCCTGCCGCGGCCCGCGTTGAGCATGTCGCTGTTGCAGACCTGGAGCCCGACGCTTGGGATGCCGACGATGAGCAGGTCTTTCGTATCGTAGCGTCGCAGGATCAGACCGTGCACACGACGCTCATCTCTCCCGATATCGCCACCTGTGACGACTGCCTGCGCGAACTGTTCGACCCCACCGACCGACGCTATCACTACCCCTTTATCAACTGCACCAACTGCGGGCCGCGCTTTACCATCATCCGATCGCTGCCTTATGACCGAGCGGCCACGTCGATGGATTGCTTTCCCATGTGCCCCAAGTGTGCCGCGGAGTATGCCGACCCACTCGACCGGCGTTTTCACGCGCAACCCGATGCCTGCTTTGATTGCGGGCCGCATATTACGTGGCGCGAGGCTGTGAACGGCGATGCGTGCGGGAATTCGTCCGCGACACCGGCAGTCGGCACCACACGCGAGGCCAGCGACGCCATTATCGAGCGCTGCGTTGAGCTGCTGGCCAGCGGTGGCATCGTCGCCATCAAGGGCCTGGGCGGATTTCATCTAGCCTGTGACGCCGCCAGCGAGCAGGCGGTGGCCGAGCTGCGCCGTCGCAAACGCCGCAGCAACAAACCACTTGCCGTCATGATGCGCGACCTTGCCGACGTTGAACGCCTATGCCATGTCAGCGACGTTGAGCGCGGCTTGCTGGCCGGCAGCATTCGCCCCATTGTGCTGCTGCGCCGACGTGCTGCTTGCGAGAGCGGCGGCTCCCCCGACGCCCTCGCGCTCGCGCCGTCCGTCGCGCACGACCTTCCAGAGCTCGGCATCATGCTCCCCTATACGCCGCTTCAACATCTGTTGCTTGCCGCGGCAGAAGCCTGCGGTATGCACGCGCTCGTCATGACCAGCGGAAACCTGAGCGAAGAACCCATAGAAACCGACGACGATCTTGCCTGGGAACACCTCGTTGCCGCCGGCATCGCCGATGCGTTGCTCGGCAACGACCGCGCGATCCTCTCGCGCTACGACGACTCTGTAGTGCGCGTGGTCGACGGCGCCGTTATGCCCGTGCGCCGCGCTCGCGGATATGCACCCCAGCCGTTGCCGTTGCCGGCGCTCGACGGCGCTCCGTCCTGCGTGCTCGCCTGCGGGCCACAACAAAAGGCCACGATTGCGCTCACGCGTGAAGGGACGAACGGCGAGGCAACCTGTTTTGTGTCGCAGCATATCGGCGATGTTGAAAACGGCGAGACCTTCGATGCCTGGAACGCCGCGCGCACGCGCTTGGAAGATCTCTTTGACTTGGCGCCCGCCGCCTTGGCCTGCGATTTGCACCCCAGCTATCTATCGAGCCAGTGGGCGCGCGAGCAGGCACGGGAGCACAATCTGCCGCTCGTCGAGGTGCAGCACCATCATGCGCATATCGCGAGCGTAATGGCCGAGGCCATCGCCGCGGGCCAGCTTACAACCGACGCGCGTGTCCTTGGCATCGCCTTTGACGGCACCGGCGCCGGCACCGATGGGACCATTTGGGGCGGCGAGTTTCTTGTTGCCGGCCTTGGCGGCTTTGAGCGCGCCGCGCATTTACTCACCTGGGCGCTCCCCGGCGGGGCGGCCTCCGTGCGCGACGCCCGCCGCAACGCCTTTGCCCTGCTCAGTGAGCTCGGTCTGCTCGAGCACCCAGGCGCCGCTCGGCTTTTGGGCAGCCTCGACGAGCAAACGCGCAGCGTGACAGCCACCATGATCGAGCACGGCATCAACAGCCCGCGCACCAGCAGCATGGGGCGTCTCTTTGATGCCGCGGCAGCAATTCTGGGCATCTGCGACAAGGCAACCTACGAGGGCGAGCCTGCCATAGAACTCGAAGCCGCCGCCTGGCGCGCGTTCAGCAGTGAAAGAGCCTGCCCCACCGGCAATATGGCCAGCTTTTCCGTAACCGAATCATCCCGTCCGGACGACTTCCATGTTCTGAACTCCAGACCGCTTTTTGAGGCGCTTTTGGAGGGAATCAGGACCGGCGTGCCCGCCGGCAAGCTCGCGCTCGACTTCCATGTCACCATCGCACGCGCGTCGGCCCGCATCGCAAGCGAGATCTGCGTCCGTGAAGACCTCGACACCGTCGCGCTCTCGGGCGGTGTGTTCATGAACCGGCTTTTGCTTCAGCTCCTTACCCACGAACTCAAAGACGCCGGTCTTGCCGTCTTGGTCCCCCACGCTGTACCCGCCAACGACGGCTGCATCGCCTACGGTCAGGCCGCCATCGCTCGCGCTCGCCTCGCGCAGACGGCGTTGCGATAGGCTGTTTTGCCAGCCTGCGCGCCGCCGTCTCACAGGTGTAACGCGTTTGCTCGTGACTCCCGCGAGCGCTACCATCAACTGATGGGTAATTAGGCGCCTATCCAGCGCAAAACGTATAAAAGGGGAACATTATGTGCCTTGCCGTTCCCGGTAAAGTGGTCAAACGCGACGACGACCTTAAGGCGACCGTCGACATGATGGGCATCGAGCGCCCCATTTCGCTGCGTCTCGTACCGACGGCGCAGGTTGGCGACTATATTCTCGTACACGCCGGCTTTGGCATCCAGATCGTCGACGAGCAGGAAGCGCAAGAAACGCTCGAGCTCGTTAACGCCATGACCGAACTGGCCGAAGAAGACCAACTGGCCAGCAATCCGGCCGAGGCATACTAGTGGCGGCCGGACAGCCGGCGCGCTCCGGTATCGACTTTTCGGCATTTCGCGACCCCAGGCTGGCTCGCGAGCTCATCGATCGTATTCATGCGCTTGTCGGCAGCCGCAGCATCAACCTTATGGAAGTCTGCGGCACGCATACCGTGAACATCGGGCGCTATGGCTTTCGCTCCATTATGCCTGCCGGGCTCAAACTGCTGAGCGGTCCGGGTTGCCCCGTCTGCGTTACCGCCAACCGCGATATCGACCATGCAATCGCGCTCGCCAAGATGGACGGCGCCATCATCACCACCTTTGGCGACATGATGCGCGTGCCAGGATCGTCCACCTCGCTTGCCGCGCAAAAGGCGGCGGGACGCGACATCCGCATCGTCTACTCTCCGCTCGACGCACTCGACATTGCTGAGCAAAATCCCGAACGCCCGGTTATCTTTATGGGCGTCGGCTTTGAGACCACAACGCCCACCATTGCCGCCGCCATCCTAGAGGCCGACGCGCGCGAGCTCCAGAACTTCTCGGTCTACTGTGCTCACAAGACCACGCCGCCGGCTCTGCGTGCGATCTCCAACGACCCCGAAACGACCATCGACGGCTTTATCCTGCCTGGTCACGTCGCTACCATCACGGGCCTGGCACCCTTTAGGTTTTTGGTCGATGAGTTCGAGACCCCCGGCGTAGTCACCGGGTTTGAGCCGGTCGATATCTTGCAGGGCATCTGCATGCTGGTCCAGATGGTTGTCGAGCACAGGCCCGCAATCGACAACGCCTACCGCCGTGGCGTCAATGCAGACGGCAATCCCGTAGCGCGCCAGCTGGTCGAGCAGGTGTTTGAGCCGTGCGACACCACGTGGCGCGGACTGGGACCGATTGCGGCTTCGGGTCTTTCCATCCGACCCGAATTCGTGCGCTTTGATGCCGGCGCCCGCTTTGACGTACCCATTGAACCGACGGTCGAGCCACGCGGCTGCCGCTGCGGCGACGTGCTGCGCGGAGCCATCACGCCGAGCGACTGCCCGCTGTTCGGCCACGCATGTACGCCCGAACATCCCGTCGGACCGTGCATGGTGAGCTCCGAGGGCAGCTGTGCAGCATATTTCCACTACCGAGGCTGTTAGGTTCCGCCGTTCTAACGAACGGCGGACCGGTCGACGCTGCGCGCCATTCAGGCGAGCGATTTGCCTTTCAATCGTCGGCTGCGGGCAAAAGCCCAGCAGCCTCCTCTTTCAAGGCAACTCACTTCGCCTGAATGGCGCTCGCTGACTTTTACTTAACATCGATTCTGCCACACTCAGCTATTGCCGACCCCCCACGATTGGAGTTTTCGATATGTCCCGTACTGCCACCGATAGCACTGTCCTGTTGGGCCACGGCTCTGGCGGCCAGATGATGAAACGCATCATCGATGAGGTCTTTTTGGATGCCTTTGGGTCGCCCGAACTGCTCGAGGGCAACGATGCCGGCGTCGCTGCGCTGCCCGCGAGCGGGCGCATCGCCATGTCGACCGACAGCTTTGTAGTCTCGCCGCAGTTCTTCCCCGGCGGCAATATCGGCCGACTCGCCGTGTGCGGAACCGTCAACGACGTCGCGACCTCGGGCGCTAATGTGCGCTACCTCTCATGCGGCTTTATCCTCGAAGAGGGCTATCCCATGGACAAGCTGCGCCAGATTGTGCAGACCATGGCCGAAACGGCACATGAGGCAGGCGTGAAGATTATCACCGGCGACACCAAGGTGGTCGAGCGTGGCGGTGCCGACGGCGTCTACATCAATACCGCTGGCGTAGGCGAGGTGCCCGCAGGCGTGACGCTCAGCGGTGCCAACTGCCGGCCCGGCGACGTCATCCTGGTGTCGGGCACACTCGGCGACCACGGCATCGCCATCATGAGCCAACGCGAGGGCCTGGCGTTTTCGAGCACCATCGAAAGCGATGCCGCGCCGCTCAACCACCTGATTGCCGATGTGCTTGCCGCAGCACCCGACACACACTGCTTCCGCGACCCCACGCGCGGTGGCCTGGCCTCGACGCTTAACGAGTTTGCGCAGGCCAGCGGCGTTGCCATGGAGGTCGACGAGGATGCCGTGCCCGTGCGCCCCGACGTGCAGGCCGCCTGCGAGATGCTCGGCTACGATGTGCTGCAGGTGGCAAACGAGGGCAAGATGGTTGCCGTCGTGCCGACCGAGCAAGCCGATGCCGCGCTGAGCGCCATGCGCGCCGCCCGCTACGGCGAGAATGCCGCCATCGTCGGTCGCGTGCTGCCACTTGCCGAGGGCGCCCGTCCCGCCGTGCGCGTACGCACCGGCTGGGGCTCGACCCGCATCCTCGACATGCTCGTGGGAGAACAGCTGCCGAGGATTTGCTAACGACAAAGGCTCAGGGCTATTAAAGATATTCAGATTCCAAACATGCCCGGCACGCATGCCCAGTATCATGGGGTGCGTTTTACAACTCAAGCGGCAGGAGCACCCATGGCAGCAGCTTTTTCCCATGTGATCTTTGACCTGGACGGCACCATTCTCAACACGCTCGAGGACCTGGCGGCCGCCGGCAACCATACCTGCGAGACGCACGGCTGGCCCACGTTTGCCGTTGACGAGTACCGTTACAAGGTGGGAAACGGCATGCTCAAGCTGGTTGAGCGCTTTATGCCCGCCGAGTACGCGGGCGACAGCCGTATGTTTGAGCAGACGCTTGCCGAGTTTAGGGCTTACTACGGCGAGCACAAGGAGGACCACACCGCACCGTACGCCGGCACGATCGAGATGCTCGACCGCCTGCGCGCCGCGGGTGTGCAGCTTGCCGTGCTCACTAACAAGGACCACGTCTCGGCCGCTCCGCTTATCGAGAAATACTTTGGTTCCGAGCGCTTTGCGCTGGTGCAGGGCCGCGTCGATGCGCTTCCTCCCAAGCCCGAGGCGCCTGTTACGCTGCATGTGATGAAAGAGCTAGGCGCCGACCCGGCAACCACACTCTATGCGGGCGATTCCAATGTCGACGTCCTGACCGGTCACAATGCCGGCCTCAAGAGCGCCGGTGTCAGCTGGGGCTTCCGCGGCCGCGCAGAGCTGGAGTCCGCCGGCGCCGACTACGTGGTGGACACCCAAGACGAGCTCTCGGCGCTGATTCTGGGCGAGTAGCGGGGCTGTCGCTCAACACGGCTGGATAGATTCTGTCGCGCGGAAAGCGCATCCCGTTTTGCCGCCTCAGAATGGGATGCGCTTTCCGGTTGAGCCTTGTCGGGGAAACGGCATCCCGTTTCAGAGCAATATTCCGGGTCGCACTTTCCGCAACCCACGCCATCCGGAAACCGTGACCCGCTATTCGGCCAAATACCGGCTCGTATTTTCCCGAGCATTCGATGCAACGCTGGCGCAAGGAGTGTCCCCAACTGCCGGCAGAAAAGGAACGTCCCCAAGTGCCGCCCCAATGACTACCATGGCAACGCCGCAGGTAGAGGACGGACAGCGAGCGGGCACCAGAGCGAACAAATTGGCATGAAAAGAGGACGGCATAGACCTTCTGGTCATGCCGTCCTCTTTGAATGACAAGTTGTCGCTCTGGTGCCCGCGCAGCGTCGAGCAGTTACGCGGTTCGTAGAACCGCGTAACTCCCCTAGCTCATCATCGCATTCATCATCTCGGTGGTTGCGGAATCGTCAGCAGACCACTCGCCATCGTCATTGGCGGTGTACTTGAAGGTAACCTTGGTGTCCTTGGTCTTAGCGGCCTTGGTCACGTCGACCATGACCTGGCCGGCCATCTTGTACAGGTCGTCCTCGGAAGGCATCGTATCGAGCGCCGCGATCTTCTCCTGATACTGGGTGGCGAAATCTTCGACGATCTTATTCATGGACTTGCAGGTGATGGTAACCTCGGCGGTCGCGGTGCCCTTGTCCTCATCGACCGTCACATCACCGATCTTGTAATCAAAACCCTCGAGATAGCTCTTGGCGTATTCCTTGGGATCGATGCCCAGCTGCTCAAACTCGTCGCCCGAAGCCTCTTCCAGACCGGAAAGGAAGTCATCGCCGCCGTTCTTAACCTCATCAAACTGAGTCGTAAGGTCCTTGGTGATGAGTTCCTCGACCGAAGGGCCTCCGCAGCCGGAAAGCAGGACCACGCACGCAACCAAGACGGCCATGAGGGGCGCAAGCAGCAGCTTCTTTTTCATGTTGTTCCTCCAAACAAGCGGCGCCGCGTTCCCTGCGCAGCGCACGTCGTAACAGCAAGTCCATATTAGCGGCCAGGCCCAACCCCCTGCGTCACAAAGCGCAGGCGGCTCAATTTGACGAACGAACGGCCTATAAAGCAAGCCCCCTGCAATAAAATGCGCCCACTCGGCCCATTAAAAAAGGGCGGCCGGATAACCCGACCACCCTTGCACATCCTTATGTTGTCGCAGTTTACTTGCGGACGACCTTAACGATGGCGTCGCCGGCGGCGACAGCGGAGTCGGCCTCGACGGCGAGCTCAACGTCGGCAAACTCGGCGGTGTTGGACACGGCCACGACGACACAGTCCTTGTAACCGGCAGCAGCGATCTTGGCGCGGTCGATCTTGAGCATGGGCTGGCCAGCCTTAACGACATCGTCGGCCTTGACGAAGCCCTCGAAGCCGTCGCCGTTCATGTTGACGGTATCGACGCCAACGTGCACCAGAACCTCGATGCCGCTATCGGACTGCAGGCCCACGGCGTGACCCATGGTGACGGTCACCTTGCCGTCGCAGGGAGCGTAGACCAGATCGTCCTCGGGCCACACGGCGCAGCCCTTGCCCAGAACCTCGCCACCAAAGACGGGATCGGGCACGTCGGCCATCTTGATGACCTTGCCCTTGACGGGCGAGCACAGCACGTCGGCGCCGGCAGAAGCAGAGATGGAGGCCGGAGCAGCGGCAGCCGCGGGCTCAGCCTTCTTCTTGAACATGTCAAACAGACCCATACGTTTTCTCCTCTTGATTCAGCGCAACGTTATGCGCATGCCTATGGTGATTATAGTGCCAAATGGTTCAAATGCTAAGGTGGGGACTCGAATCACGAGCCCATCCCAAGGCTTTTCCCCGGTGGCACCCATCTTGTCGATTAAGCCAGGCCCTCGGCACCGTTGGACTTGATGATCTTCTGGTAGGCGAAGAAGCTGTCCTTGCGGCGGCGCTCGTAGGTGCCGGTGCCGTCATCGTACTTATCGACGTGGATAAAGCCGTAGCGCTTGCGCATCTCGCCGGTGCCGGCCGAGACCAGGTCGATGGGACCCCACCAGGTATAGGCGATCAGGTCGACGCCGTCCTCGATGGCCTCGCCCATGGCTTTGACATGGCTCTGGAGGTAGGCGATGCGGTACGGGTCGTGGATGGAGCCGTCCTCCTCCACCTCGTCGTAGGCGCCCATGCCGTTCTCGACCACCATCAGCGGAATCTCGTAGCGGGCGTAGATCTCGTTGAGGGCGATGCGCAGGCCCGTCGGGTCAATCTGCCACCCCCAGTCGGTGCTCTCGAGGTAGGGGTTCTTGCCGCCAAAGGCCATATTGCCCTCGGTCATCTCGTGGTCCTTATGGGTGCCCACGGTGCCCGACATGTAGTAGCTAAAGGTGTAGAAGTCAACCTTGCCGTCGGCGATGTCCTGCAGGTCGCCGTCGGCGATGTTAAGCTCGATGCCGTTCTCGGCCCAGAAGCGCTTGGCGTAGAACGGGTACTTGCCGCGCACCTGCACGTCGGAGCAGTACCAGTTCATGGTGTTCATCTCCTGCTGGGTGGCAAGGACGTCGGCCGGGTCGCACGTGGCGGCATAGGACAGGATAAAGCAGTCCATGTTGCCCATCTTGAACTGCGGGTAGTGCTCGTGGGCGTAGCGCACGACGCGACCGCTGGCCACGAACTGGTGATGCAGGGCCTGCATACGGGCCTGCGGCGTGGCGTGGACCGCCGAAGCCGGACCCTCAAAGCCCTGGATCATGCTGGTCTCAAAGAGGTTGCCCATGTCCTGGGTGCCGCAGTTGATCTCGTTGAAGGTGAGCCAGAACTTGACCTTGTCCTGGTAACGGTCGAAGACGGTCTGGCAGTACTTCTCAAAGAAGCCGATGAGCTCGCGGCTCGCCCAGCCGTTGTATTTCTCGACCAGATGATAGGGCATCTCGTAGTGCGACAGGGTCACGAGCGGCTCGATATTGTGAGCACGCAGGCAGTCGAAAACGCGATCGTAGAAGGCGAGGCCGGCCTCGTTGGGCTCGGCGTCGTCGCCGTTGGGGAAGATACGGCTCCAAGAGATGGACATGCGGAACATGGTAAAGCCCATCTCGGCGAACAGCGCGATGTCCTCCTCGTAGTGATGGTAGAAGTCGATACCGTCATGATTGGGATAGAAGCGGTCGGGGTCGATGTCGATCGTAATCTGACGCGGCTCCTTGTAGCTGCCACCCAAGAAGTGGTCGTCGACCGACGGACCGCGGCCGTCAACGTTCCAAGCGCCCTCAAACTGATTGGCGGCCGTGGCGCCGCCCCAATAGAAACCCTCGGGGAATCCCATAAGTGCCTCCTCGCTCATGCGTGTTGCTGATGAAACGAGTATGCCGCCGAGTCGCTCCAGGCCAGGGCGAAGGCGCCGATTTGGACACTTCTTTTCGCAGACGCGCGCTGCAACAGCGCTGCAGCTGAAACTTTTTGACACCGAAGGAGCGAAGACAATCCGCCCCGCGCTTACCGGCGGTATGCCGCGGGGGTGCAGCCATACTTGTCGTGAAACTTACGGTAGAAGAAGCTCATGTTTTCATAGCCCACCGCATGCGCAGCCGCCCCGGCCGTGGCGCCGCCGCGCAGAAGCTCGGCCGCACGTACCAGGCGTCGCTCCTGCACAAGCTGCCTAAAGGTCTTGCCCACATGCCGCTTGAGGAGCGCCGTCGCATAATTAGGGCTCAAGCCAAACTCCGCCGCCATCCCCTCGAGGGAGCATGCAGCGAATTCGCGATCGATATAGCCAAGCATTCCCGTCACCAGGGCAGTGGGCCCCGCTGCGCCGTCCGCCGCGCCGCGCACCAGCTCGCGCTCGTAGCAATCCATGAGCTCGGCCAAAAACAGCTGAAACAGACGCAAGACGATCTCGGGACCGTTGGGGCTCGGGTCGTACAGCTCGCAGAGCATCTCCTGCATGTAGCGCCGAATCCGACGGCTCTCGCCGCAATGAAAATGGACATGGCCCCGATGGTCCGTCTCGCTGTTGAGCGCGTTGAACAAAAACCGCGAGACCGCGCTCTCGCGCGAGAGGCTCGACTCGAGACTCCGGCGCAAAAAAGAGCGTGAAACGGTCATGCTCAGCATGATGTCGTCCTCACCAAGCGCCGCCACGGCATGCGGGCAGAGGGCGTCGAGCAAAAGCACCTCGTTGCGGCCCAGCTCGAGCCTCTCCCCCGCCACCGTCTGCGGGCAGCGTCCGCGATACACATAGCTCAGCTCCACGTAATCATGCACGTGCTCGGGAACTGCATTAAAGCGCGAGTTTTTCCTTATCGTCAGGCCACGCGGCATGCCGGGCTGGGCATAGGCAAACCCTGGCTGGCCAATCTTGCGCACTGGGCATCCGTCGATTTCGACATGCTCGGTCATAATCGACCAATCAAATGCCATGCCGTCTTTATAAGCGATCTCACTGGCGCTCAGTTCGTTGAGCCTACGCTCGAGCTCGTCGATCTCCATGGCTTGCCAATCGTTGATTTGGTCATAGTTCGTCGTGATTCAGATATTAGCAGAACGCGCCGACGCGTCCATAATCTGTGCTATGCAGCAGATCGATCGAGCCAAGGAGGATCCATGACCGCGTACTATCAGCAGGTGCTCGAGGGCACATACGACAACCACGTGCTTCCGTTTTTGTGGATGAAGGGCGAGAGCCATAAGACCATTGCCGAGTATCTGGAAAAGATCGCCGGCGCCGACATCCACGAGGTCTGTCTCGAAAGCCGCCCACACCCCGATTTTTGCGGCGAGGGCTGGTGGCGCGACTTGCGCTTTGTCATTGACGAGTGCAGGCAGCTGGGCCTTAAGCTCTGGATCTTGGACGACGCGCACTTCCCCACGGGCTTTGCCAACGGCGCCGTCAAGGAGGCCGTGCCCGAGCTCCGCAAGATCGTGCTCACGCACCGCACGTTCGACATCGTGGGCCCCACGTCCGCCGCGAGCATCGCGCTCGCCAACATGCTCGACAAAACGGAGCGCTTCTACGGCGTGACATTTATGCAGGACGGCAGCCCCGTCGACGTCGCTTACCGAGTAATCGACGATGCAGACGGCAACCCCAGCCGCCTGGTCTTCGATGCACCTGCGGGCCTCACGCAGGCATGCGTGATGTTCACGAGCGGCAAGACCTCCTACAACGAGGACTACATCAATATGGTCGACCGCACCTCGGTGGCGCAGCTCATCGATGCTGTCTACGAGCCGCATTTTGAGCATCTGGGCGATGAGTTTGGCAAGACGATCCTGGGCTTTTTCTCCGATGAGCCCGGATTTGCCAACGAGAAGGGCACCACGGGCCCCGATGGCATCTCGGACACGCTCATCGGCAAGGCCACCGCGCCCCTACCCTGGTCGGCCGAGCTTGAGCGTCGCCTACGCGCGGCACTGGGCGAGCGCTACCTGGCCGAGCTCCCGCACCTGTGGGACCGCGAGCCGGCCGGCGCGCACGTACGCCACGTCTATATGGACATCGCGAGCACCCTCTATAAGGAGTGCTTCTGCGACCAGCTCGGAGACTGGTGCCGCGCGCGCGGCGTGCAGTACATCGGCCACGTTATCGAGGACAAGGACTGCCACGCGCGCCTGGGCGTGGGCGCCGGGCACTACTTCCGCGCCGTGGGCGGTCAGGACATGGCGGGCGTCGACATCGTGATCAACCAGCTGGTACCCGGCATGGACCGCGGCCTTCACAGCTACGGACGCGGCGTGTGGGACCTCGAGTTCTATAACTACGTGCTGCCCAAGCTGGGCTCCTCGGCAGCACACCTCGATCCCAAAAAGCAGGGGCGCTGCATGGCCGAGGTCTTTGGCGCATTTGGATGGCACGAAGGCCTACGCGAGATGAAGTGGATCGCCGATCATTTTTTGGTGCGCGGCGTCAATTGGTTTGTGCCGCATGCCTTTAGCATGGCCGCCTTCCCCGACTGGGACTGCCCGCCGCATTTCTATGCGCATGGCCAAAACCCCCAGTTTGCACACTTTGGGCAGCTCATGAGCTACATGAACCGTACGGCGAGCCTGCTGAGCGGCGGGCGCGCAACGACCCCGGTGGCGCTTCTCTACCATGCGGACGCCGAGTGGACAGGCGAGGCGAACTTTATGCAGCATGCCGCCTCCGAGCTTATGCGCGCGCAGGTCGACTTTGACATCGTGCCGGCAGAGGCATTTGAGGACGCAGGGCGCTATGCCGTTGAAATTGCCGCAGACGGTAGCGGCTTTGGCGTGAACGGCCAGGCATACCGCTGCCTGGTGATGCCCGGAGCCGAGTTTGTCGGCGGAGCCGTGCTCGACTTTGCCGCGCGCGCCGCAGCCGCAGGTGTTGCCGTGTACGCGCTGGATGAGTTGCCGAACAAGCGCTACGACGGTGACACTGCAGGTCGCGAGGGCTTTGCCTCCCTGGATGCAGCCGCGGTCGCCGGCATCAAGCTCCTGGCGACCACCGAGCTCGCAGACACACTTGCCAACACCGGCATGCAGACCGTGGTTTGCGCCGAGCCCCAGCCCTGGCTGCGCGCACTGCGCTACGAGCGGGCGGGCGAGACCTATCTGATGCTCGTCAACGAGCATCCCAAGCAGGGTATCTCCACTCAGATTGCGCTTGCCGACGGCACACCCGTTGCAGGCGCGCGCCTCGATCTGCTCAACGGCACCGAGCCCGCCGCCTTTGACGGCACGCTCGAGCTGGCTCCCTACGAGAGCTGCATCGTGGTCCTTGGGGCTACAGGTTCCGTTGCTGTGGCAACCGCCGAAGACGAAGCCACATGCGTCGACGGGCCCTGGGCGGTTGCCTTCTCTGCCCCTGGCACCGATGCCTTTGGCGAGTCTGTTGAGCTTGCAGACCTGCACGACCTTTCCTCGGCCGAGTTCCCCGGCAAGGCCGGCACATTCCGCTACCAGGCTTCCTTTGTCCTGGGCGAAGCGGCCACCCGCACCGTCATCGACCTTGGCGAGGTCTTTGAGACCGCAACCGTCACCCTCGACGGCAAATCCCTCGGCACGCGCATCTGTCCGCCTTACTGCTTTGAGGCCGGCGCGCTTTTGGCCGGCGAGCACGCGCTTGCGATCGATATCATCAACACCCTCGACCATGCCGTCCCCGACGTGTTCGGCATGACCGAGCCCTCCGAGCCCAGCGGCCTGCTCGGTCCCGTCCGCGTGCTCGGGTAACGACCCCGCGCAACAGCCCCTTACGAGACACCCGGCTTGCTTTCCCCAGCCAAGCCGGGCGTTTTATTTACCGTTATGATTGATACATCGCGATACGAATGCATGGGAGCCATATGGATATCAAGCGCAAAATCACCCAGGGCAAGGGGCTCACCCCCACCGAGCAGCAGCTCGGGCAGACGGTTCTCGCCATGGGCGAGAACGTTCGCGGGCTCTCCATCAAGGAATTTGCGCGCCAGGCCAATGTCTCCGTTGCGAGCATCCACCGCTTTTGCAAAAAGCTCGGCCTCGAGGGATTCAAAGACCTCAAGGTCGAGCTCATCCGCCAGGCGACCGAGGCGGGCAACCGGCGCGACGTGGACATCAACTTTCCCTTCGATGCCACCTCCGCCCCTGCGCAGGTGATGGAGCGCATGGAGGGGCTCTACCAGACCACCTTGGCCGAAACGCAGGAGCTGCTCGACCCTGCACAGCTCGACCACGCCGCCAAGCTCATCATGCGCGCCGGCACCGTGGACATCTACACGGGCTCGCATAACCTGTATCCAGCGGGAATGTTCCGCGATCGCCTGCTTTCCGCCGGCAAAAGCGCGACGTGCCACGACAGCGTCGAAGCCCAGGTGCGAACGGCGCTGCTCGCCTCAGGCCCCGACCATGTGGCAATCGTTATCTCCTACAGCGGCCTTGCCCCCAACCTCAGGGAGATCTTGCCAATCCTCAGCAGTCGACATGTCCCGGTCATCGTCATCGGCACACCGTACTGCGCCCGCATTCACCCCGGCTTTGCCGCCTATCTCATGGTGAGCGATCACGAGAGCATGACGCATCGCATCACACAGTTCGCCAGCCACATCGCCGTGCAATACGTGCTCGATTCGCTCTACAGCAGCTACTTTGCCAAAGATTACGCCCGCTGCTCCGAGTTCTTAGAGCGGTCGTTTCCCTACACCCGCCTGCCCGGGCTCAAGTAGCGACGAGCGTGGATTTTCGGACACTAACCTAACGAGCGTGGATAATCTCCCACTTTGAGCCCGCGCACAGGCCAAAACCGGGAGATTATCCACGCTCATTTTGGGTCCCCTGGGAACGCATGAGGAGGGCGGATAGACAGCCGTTATTTGCGAGGCGTCAGCGACGTAAAGAGTCCGTGTTGGTTGCAGTAAAGATATATCCTGCCGCGCCCGGTAATATGGAAGCGCGGCTGCACCGATTGCTCTGGATAGAGCTTCTTAAAGCAGATGCCATCCATAGTCGCATATGCCACAAAGCTAATGTAGTGATCCTTGGTCATGGGATGATCGAGCGTGACGTACCAATCGTCCTCGATGCGCTCGATGGAAAAGGCGTGGTCCGCGTCCGGCTCTTCGGCCTCCTGGGGAAACATCGTGGAGCCACAGCAGCTAAAGCTGCCTTCTCCGAGCGCGTGCACAACGTTTCCGCAGATAGGGCAAACGTAAAAGACGCCTTTGAGCATATTGCCTGCACGGTTGGCGTTGGCCCGAATGTCACCAGCCAAAAGCTCAGCCACGCTTATGCCGAGTCTCTGGGCCAAAGGCCCAACGAGGGAAATGTCGGGAAGGCCGCGGCCGGATTCCCACTTGCTGACGGCTTTATCGGTCACGCCAAGGCTTTCCGCCAGGGCGCGCTGGGTGAGGCCGCGCTCTTCGCGCAGCCGCTTGATGACATGCGCTGCCAAAAAAGTATGGGAAGCATTGGTTTGCCGTGTCTGGTTCATGGGCTGTCCAATCAAATTGAAGAAATGGAGTGAACCGGTTCGACAGTCAGTATCCATTTGAAGGCCAGGCTCGACAACCTACGCTGCGTAGACATGCGCCAATCGAACGAGCGCGGATTTTTGGACGCTCATCCTGAGTAGTCATTTAAGAACGTCCCCAATGACTACATCAGGAGTGTCCCAAACTGCCGGCAAAAAAGGAACGTCCCCAAGTGCCGCATCGCCAGCAACGGGAGTGCCGATGTTTTGGTAGCGACAGCGAAAACCCGCCAGAGCGAGCAAGGTGCCTTGAAACGAGGCGGCATTGACCTTCTGGTCATGCCGCCGAAGTTGAAAGGCAGATTGCCGCTCTGGCGGGTTTGCAGCGTCGAGCTGTTACGCGGTTTGGTAAAACCGCGTAACTAACGGACTCCGTACTGCTCGTAGTAGGCGTCGATGGCGGTCTTGAGCTCGTCGTCGATGACAACCTTGCCGTCGATCTCGTGGTTGTAGAGGGTCTCGACGACCTCGGCCATGGAGACGATGCTCGCGACGGGGAAACCGTACTTGGCCTCGATCTCCTTCTGCGCGGTGGTCACGCCACCCTTGCCGACCTCCATGCGGTTGAGGGACACGATCAGGCCCTTGATCTCGACATCGGCAGCAGCCTTCACCTTGGGATAGGTCTCGTCGATGGACTTACCGCTGGTGGTGACGTCCTCGACCATGACCACGCGGTCGCCGTCCTGGGGCTCATAGCCCAGCAGGTTGCCCTTATCGGCGCCGTGGTCCTTGGCCTCCTTGCGATCGCAGCAGTACTTGACCTCCTTGCCGTACAGCTCGTGGTAGGCAATTGCGGTCACGACGGCCAGCGGAATACCCTTGTAGGCCGGTCCAAACAGCACGTCAAAGTCGTCGCCAAAGTTATCGCGGATGGCCTGGGCGTAATACTCGCCCAGCTTC
This sequence comes from uncultured Collinsella sp., assembly GCA_959606035.1. Taxonomy (GTDB): domain Bacteria; phylum Actinomycetota; class Coriobacteriia; order Coriobacteriales; family Coriobacteriaceae; genus Collinsella. Next base: position 177,824 of record CAUHHB010000003.1, on the reverse strand, counting down.
TTGAGCTGATAGCCCGTCACATAGGCGCCGGCGTTCATAAAGAACGGGGACTGACGGCCGCTCTTGAGCGTAAAGCTGCCGAATTTAAGAACGTCGGACTCAACCATGAACTTGATGAACTCTTGCTTGTAAGCCTCCATGCGGGCTCCTCTCGTAATCGCGTACGTGCCTTCCAGTTTAGCGCAGGCAGGGCGCGTTGCGGGCGCGCTTTGGGGCCTCGGCATTCTGTAAAGGCTTTGTCAGGGGCAATGGTTTTCCAAACAAAGGGGTTGACACGACAAACCCCCTCATCAAGAATACGGGCGGATTGTAACGGGTACGTGATACCTGAAGCGCATCGCGCCCGGCCTTAAGGAGGTGTGCCATGGAAGGCAGTCATAGTCGAAAAATCTGCATGTCGCCCTCGGCACGCCGCGAGGATTCCGCACACGCATAAGCGCCAACAGCCGACCGTCAAAACCACCACAAAGGTGCCCGTCCCCTTTGTGGTAGCTCGCGAGCATGACGTGAGCGACATCTAGGTTTTTTGAAGCACATACGACACGTACGCTAACTCCCTTCAACAAGGAGGACCCTATGCTGATGCTCAAAACCGCCACGGTACTCGAAGCTATCTCCAAGCGCCGCCGCACGGCGCGCCCTGCCGCTCACGCCGGCCTGTCCAAGAACACCATATTCGCCGCCACCCATAGCGCCGAGGACGCCCTCGTGCTGCTCGACGCCACGGCTGGCGGACTCACCGCCGAGCACGCCGCCGAGCGCCTGAGCGCGGTCGGCCCCAACACCATCGAGGCGCCGACCAAGACGCTCGCCCGCCGCATCGCCGACGCATTCATCGATCCCTTCGCCGGCATCCTCGCCGCGCTCGCACTGGTCTCACTCTATATCGACGTGCTCGCCGTGCCCGAGCTGCAGCGTGACCCCTCCACGGTCATCGTCATCGGCATCATGCTGCTGGTATCGGGCGGCATGAAGTTTATCCAGGAAGCCCGCAGCGGCAATGCGGCCGAGGCCCTTAAGGACCTGGTCTCCAACACCTGCTGTGCCCTGCGCGACGGCGAGCGCGTCGAGATCCCCTTCGACGAGCTCGTCCCCGGCGATGTAATCCGCCTCTCTGCCGGCGACATGGTGCCGGCAGACGCCCGCATCATCACCGCGCGCGACCTGTTTGTGATCGAGTCCGCACTCACCGGCGAGAGCGAGGCCGTCGAGAAGACCGCTGCCATCACCGTCGTCGAGGGTGCCGACGGCTCCGCGCTACCACTCTCTGCCTGCAAGAACATCGTCTTTACCGGCACCTCCGTGCAAAACGGCACCGCCATGGCGCTTGTCGTTGCCACCGGCTCGGACACCTACCTGGGCGGCATCGCCAAGATGCTCAACGGGCGCGGCGAGAAGAGCGCGTTTGACCGCGGCGTCTCGAGCGTCTCCATGCTGCTCGTACGCCTCATGCTCGTTATGGCGCCGGCGGTCTTTGCCATCAACGCCGCCACCAAGGGCAACGTCATCGATGCGCTGTTGTTCGCCACGAGCGTGGCCGTGGGCATCACGCCGCAGATGCTTCCCGTCATCGTGACCACGAGCCTGTCGCAGGGCGCCAAGGACCTCGCCCGCCGCCAGGTTATTGTCAAGGAGCTGCCGGCGATCCAAAACCTCGGCGCGATGGACGTCCTGTGCTGCGACAAGACCGGCACCCTCACCGAAGACCGTATCGTGCTCGAGCGTTACCTCAACACCGACGGCAACGAGGATGCGCGCGTGCTGCGCCATGCGTTTTTGAACAGCTTCTTCCAGACTGGCCTCAAGAACCTTATCGACCTGGCCGTCATCGACCGCGCCGATGTGACGCCCTCGGCAGCAGCACCCGATTCCATGCTGGGCCAGAGCCTGCGCGACCGCTATACCAAGGTGGACGAGGTGCCCTTCGATTTCTCGCGCCGTCGCCTGAGCGTAGTTGTCGCCGACGCCCAGGGTAAAACCCAGATGGTTACCAAAGGAGCTGCCGAGGAAATGCTCGAGATCTGCTCCTTTGTCGAAGTCGATGGTGCCGCCCAGCCGCTCACCGAAGATAAGCTCGCCCAGATTCGCCAGCAGGTCGCCGGGCTCAATGCCGAGGGCCTGCGCGTGATTGCCGTGGCGCAGAAGACCAATCCGCGCTGCGTGGGCGAGTTTGGCATTGCCGACGAGTGCGACATGGTGCTGATGGGCTTTTTGGCCTTCCTCGATCCGCCCAAAGCAAGTGCCGTGGGCGCCATCGCCACCCTCGAGGCCAAGGGCGTGGCAGTCAAGGTCCTGACCGGCGACAACGACCGCGTCGCGGCCACCGTCTGCGAACAGATCGGTATCGACGCGAGCAACGTCTTGCTGGGCTCCGAGATCGATGCGCTCGATGACGCCGAACTTGCCGAGCGCGCCGAGAACACCCCACCTCTTCGCCAAGCTCTCGCCGCTGCAGAAGGCGCGTCTGGTGCGTGTCATGCGCGAGCTGCTCGGCCACACCGTGGGCTTTATGGGCGATGGCATCAACGACGCCGCCGCCATGCGTGCAAGCGATTGCGGCATCTCGGTCGATTCGGCCGTCGACATTGCCAAGGAATCTGCCGATATCATCTTGCTCCAGAAGGACCTGGGCGTGCTCGAGCGCGGCATCATCGAAGGCCGCCGCACCTACGGCAACCTACTCAAGTACCTCAAGACCACGGTGAGCTCCAACTTTGGCAACGTGCTATCCGTGACCGTCGCGAGCCTGTTCTTGCCGTTCTTGCCCATGAGCGCTCTGCAGTTGGTGCTGCTGTCGCTGGTCTACGAGATCGTGTGCATCGCGCTGCCGTGGGACACCGTCGACGACGCCTGGACCGCCCGTCCGCGCGCCTGGGATGCCGCGTCCATTAAGGGCTTTATGCTCGAGTTGGGTCCCGTGAGCTCACTGTTTGATATCGTGACTTTCGCCGTGCTCTTCTTTGTGGTGTGCCCCGCCGCCGTGGGCTCAAGCTGGGCAGAGCTTGCCGCTGTAGGCGACGTCGCAGGCATGGCGGCCTTTACGGCGCTCTTCCAGAGCGGTTGGTTTGTCGAGTCCATGTGGTCGCAGACGCTCGTGATCCACATGCTGCGCTCCCCGCGCCTGCCGAGCGCGCGCGACCACGCCGCGCCGGCACTGTGCGCTCTCACCGTGCTGGGTCTGGTACTCGTCACCTGGCTGCCGGCAAGCCCCATCGCCGATGCGCTAGACCTCATGCCGCTGCCGCCGAGCTTCTTCGCGCTGCTCGTCAGCATCGTCGCCGCCTACATCGCACTCACCCAGCTGGCCAAGCGCCGCTACATCGCCCGCCACGGCGAACTGCTGTAACTCCACAGGCGCTCCCGTCAAAACCACCACAAAGGTGCCTGTCCCCTTTGTGGTGGTTCGCGCTGGCAGTGGCTGCCCAAAACAGCTAAAAAAGCCCCGTCCCAAATGGGCTAGTCCTTGGGCGCCCAGGACCAGAAAAAGTTGATGAGGGCCACACGTGAGGAGGCGCCGGTCTTTTTGTTGATCGAGGCGATATGACGGTAAAGCGTGGAGCGCGAAAGGAAGAGCGTTGCGGCGATGTCTTGAACACTCTCGCGCGATGCGACCAAGGCCTCCAAAATATCGCGCTCGCGCTGCGTAAGCTCAAAGGCGACGGCGAAGGTATCGAGACGCTCGTCGAGTGTGGACTCCGGCACCTCTGCGGGGGCGGGCTCGCTCTGGGCGGATACGGGATCCGTGCCAAGGTCGCTAGCAGCAAGCGCCAGGTCGCCGCGCACTTCAACGTCATAGACCTGATGCCCAGACTGTCCCAGCAGCGAGATCGCAATGCCCACAAGCAGTACAAGCCCCACGCCCACTGCCAACAGCACGTTCTGGCTCGAGACAATCGCCACCGCCGGTGCCGTCACGAGCATCGCGCAAACGTTATTGATGACGCGGCCCATACACGGCCACAGATACGACCAATGCGCATACACCGAAATGGCGGCAAACTTCGCCGTGAAAAACACCACGAAGAAGCCCGCACCCAGATAGAAGATGACGGTGGCGGCAAGTATGTTGGCGCCGTTGGCATCGGTGATAAGCACAGCGAATGAGAGCGTGGACAACATGGCGGCGCAGGTCATGATGATGTTCATACACGAGCGCCCGCGCAGGTCAAATAGGGCGCCGGCGAGCAGAGCGCTCACGCCCATCAGCAAGCGCGACCAATCGCCCAAGTCAACGGACCCGGCGGCGTGCGAGATCGTGAGCCCCGCATTGAGGGCGGCAAACACCCCGGTAAGGCAGGCGGTTGCAATCGTCAGACGCACCACGGCGCGCCGAAAAGCCGCCGTTGACTCGGGATCGTTTCGCCATTTGGCGCCAAACTCCGATGCATCCACCGAAAGCTCGGAGATATCGGGTTCAGGCCCAAACTCAGATTCGCCGCGCAGCTTGGCACGGCGGACGCCGTGGAGGAGCGCCACCTGCGCGACCGCACAGGCAACAAAAACAAACTGCTGCGGAATCCCCGCGGGTATCACCATGTGGCTGAACACCTGAAGCAGGACGCCCAGAGCATATGAAAGCGCCGCCGCGCGCGCCAAGTACGGCGTCCGCGCAAAGCGCCGCGCAAAGTTGGCGTGAGCGGTCGATCCGCAGTAGCCCAGCGTGCAACACGCCATCAAACCGCCGGCAATTACCACCTCAAACCGAACCGCCATAATCATCAGCAGCAATGCCGACACCAGCAGCACGCCCGTGATGTCGCTCGTCGTATCGATCGCGCGGGGGCGGCGATAGTACAGAATAGGACGCACAAAAAGCCGATTACGCTCGCACCGACGATGAGGGTCTCGTAGGTAGCAACCTCGCTCGGCGGCACAAACTCGGCCACGCGCATGTCGAAGAGGTACTCGCCAGCCAAAAACGTAAAATAGAACAGCGCCAGGCATATAATCTCCCGAATGCCCCAACGCAAATACGCTGTTGTGTCTCCCATACCTTTCATGAATACCCCCCCCCCCGCAGTCGCTTAATGGCCTGCAAACTCATTCTATTAGAGAACCAGTCCTAATATCGAACCTATCCTCAAAATGTCGCTAATTTGACCCCAACAGCCCACGGCGTAAACCGATTTTGAGCCGCAAGGCCCAGAAGGGGCGCGCACGGCTTGCAGCTCGGCAAGGAGTGTCCCCAACTGCCACTCATTTAAGTACGTCCCCAATGAGTGCAAGTGACGCAAGTGCCAATCAAATGACGAGAGCGGATAATCTCCCACTTTGAGCCTGTATGCAGGCCAAAAACGGGAGATTATCCACTCTCATTCTGTGGGTAGCCATTGGGGACGTTCTTAAACGACTAGTCAAACAAGAACGTCCCCAATGATTATGTCCAATGCGCTACACCAGGCGCATGGCCTCCTGGACAGCACCGTAAAGGTTGGCGTCGTTGCCGAGCTCGGCCGCCTTTATCTGCGGCACAGGAATGCCGGCAAGGGTCCCTTCGTAACTCGAGAGGGCCAGCGGCATCTGCGCACGCAGGGCATCGACGAGCTCGGGATGGCACGAGATGCCGCCTGCGATCACAAAGACCTCGGGGTCGAGCACGGCCTGCAGGTTGATGAGCTGTCCGTCAAATGCGCGAGCGTAGCGGTCGAGCGCGCGCTGCCCCGCCATGTCGCCATCCGCGATCCACTCAAAGACGCGGCGGCCGTCCACCGGAGAATCCGCAGGCAGGCCCTTCTCGGCAACGGCGGCATCGCGGAGCGCACGCCAACCGCCCGAACCCGCAAAGGAGTTTTCCATGCTCGCAGCAGTCGTGACATCGTTGCGCAAGAAGCTAAACTCGCCTGCAAAGCAGTGCGCGCCGCGCAGGACCTTGCCGTCGATGACGATACCGCCGCCGATGCCCGTGCCGATAGCGAGCACCACGCCAAAACGCGTCCCGCGCAGAGCGCCAGCCGCATACTCACCGAGTGCACAGCACCTACCGTCGTTATTGACGGCAATCGGCACCCCCAGAGCCTCGCGCATGAGCTTTCCGAGCGGACAGCCATCCATAAACGTGAGCGCACCACCGCGATGGATCGTTCCTGTGACATCTCCCTCGTAGATGCCGCCGGGCGCACTCACGCCCACGGCGCTCACGCGCTCGCGATACGGCTCGACGAGCGAGATGAGCGCCGCGACCGTCTCATCAGCCGTGGTAAAGCCCGTCGGCAGGCTTCCGCGCTCGCGGATGGAAAAATCCTCGCCCAGCACAGCCCATTTAACGGCCGTACCGCCCACATCGATTCCAAAAAACTCCTGCATGTTCACTCCTTACAAGCGTAGCCCCGGACGCGCATCGCCGCGACCATCACAGGGGCCACCCCCCTGCGATGGTCGTGCAGCAAGTCACACCCGGAGCCGATTATCTCTGTTTTACGCCTCTAATTTGGTCAGGCGAAGCATCATATACTGCTTACTTGGGAGATCGATGCGGAACTTGCCCTCAAAGGTTCCGGGAAGCTCCTCCTCCGTCATGCCTCATGTGTCCACGACACGCACCTTGTATCGAGCGCCCGCCTCGCCCACAAACTCACGAGACCACTCATTTAAGTACGTCCCCAATGAGTACCCAATGAGTAAGCAAAGGGTGCGACGGAATGGCTCCCCTTGGCAGCTTGAAGCCGTCATGCAGGAACCATTCCGTCGCAGCCTAATGAAAGGGACTGGGTTGTAAATGTTGGAGAAGAGCCGTTAGCGCCCGGGGGCCAGGATCACCAGCGCGTCGTGCTCAAAGGGATGCTGCGCCACGCGCACGGTGCCGTCACCGTTGTCACGGACGGGCAGCTTTGCGATGCGCTTGTCCTCCATGTCGAGGACCGTCGCCGTCCAGCCACGCGCGCCGTCGAGCTTAAACTTGAGCGCCGTGGTACGCGGCAGGTACGCGACGATGCGATCGCCAACGCGCGCCACACGGATGGACTCGCGCGCGTCGTCGAGGAGCTCCTGCGCCGGAACCACGGCAAGTGCATCGTCGGCAGCCGTAGCGCCTAGGGCGGCAAGCACGTGCTCGATCGCGCCAAAGTCCCACACACCCGCAAACTGCAGGCACTCTTGCCAGCGGAAGGGCATGTCAAAGCCCTCGCCCAGGACCGAACCCTGGCTGCGCGATGTTTGCCAGTTCCACACGCCGTGTGCGCCATAGGTCACGCCGGCACTGGCGCCGGCAAGAATCGACGACCATACGCTCGCGCGGCAATCCTGCGCGGTAAAACGCCAGTAGACGTTGCGCGACGCACCCATCTGCTCGTAGCAAGGCTCGGAGTTGACCATCGGCTTTTTGGGATAGTTGGCGATAAAGTCCTGCGGCAGACGCCATGCCTCGGGCTGGCCCTCGTAGTTGTGGCCGGGCTGGAACATATAAAAGTCCAGACGGTCCAGATACTGCGCCGGAATGGTGCGGTTACCGCGGTTGATATGCATGGTGCGCAGTGCCTCGGGCGCGCGCTTGACGACCTCGTCGAGGGCGTCCTCGTAATAGGCGATCGCCTCGTCGCCGGCAAAGTCGGTATCGCCCGCCACCACGTAGACGGGGTCGAACTCGCCCAGGTTCTCGACGACGCGGGCAACGTGGGCGCGAACCTCCTCACGCGGCATAATCTCGGCACCGCAACGCTCGGCGATCTTGGCACCCCAGGTACCGGGCACGTAGTTGCACCACATGAGCACGAGCGCCGGACGAATGCCGTGCTCGACGGCCGCGCGGCACATGGCGGCGGCACGATCCCAATACGCCTGGTTGGGGCAGGACCAATCAAAGTGCACGCCATCCTCGCTGGCATAGGGCCAAATGCCCAGGTCGGGACAGCAGCGATCCCACTGCGGCAACGTGTTGATCTGCAGCACGTTCATGCCCTGCTCGGCACGGCGGGTCAGGTAGTAATCCCAGTCGTTCTCGGCGATGCTCGTAAATGCGCTCCAGCACGTATCGGCAAACCAGAAGAACGGTTTGCCCTCGCACAAAAAGCCGTCCTGGCGACCGTTGGCGGTCAGCTTTCCCAAACTCATCTGCATGTCCTTTCGTTTGATAAAGGATTTGCGAACCGCCGGGGGCTTTCGCGATAACCCCGCGCGAAAGCCCCCGGCGCTTGGCAAACCCTCGCGGGCGAATCTCACCCGCCTCCATCAGTCTACCTTGCAAGAAGGGCCCCGCCGGGCTTACGCCTGACGGGGCCCTGTCGTGTAGGTGAGGTCTTATGCGACCGAACGGTTTGGCCTTAGGCCTCCATCTCGGCGAGCTCCTCCTTGGAGAAGCCGGAGACAAAGACGACGGCAGCGGCGATGACAAAGGAGATTGCCATACCAACGATAGCCCAGACGGTGTTCATCTGGCCACCCTGCAGGTAGTTGGTGAAGACCAGGAAGTTGGAGGCACCGCCTGCGAGGTAGTAGGTAACCCCCATGAGGCCGGAGAACACAGCGCCGATGGCACCGCCGATGAACATGCCAAACATGGTGCGACGGAAGCGCATGAGGATGCCGAAGAGCGCGGGCTCGGTGACGCCGCCGGCGATGGCGGAGATGACGTAACCGATGGCGAGAGACTTCTCGTCGGGGTTCTTCATCTTGAGGAAGGCACCGAAGGCGCAGCCCCAGACAGCGGCCATAGCGCAGTTGGTGGAAACGAAGACGAAGGGATCGTAACCGGCAGCGATGATCTGAACCTGGGCGAGCAGGATGACGGGCATGTGCATGCCGCAGACCACGAAGAGCTGCCAGAAGGCGCCGAGGACGGCCATGACGATCAGGATGCCGATGCCGCCAAGGTCAGCAAGGCCGAAGAGGGCGTTGGCGATCAGCGTACCGATCTCGTTGCCGATCGGAGCGAGGACGATGAAGGCAATGGGGATCGTGACGATCATGGTGCAGAACGGCGTGAAGACCGTGGAGAGCACGTCGGGCATGACCTTCTTAAAGAACTTCTCGACGAAGTAGAGGACAGGCACCGAAAGGATGATCGGCAGGACGGACTGCTGATAGTTGGCAGCAGCGATCTGGATGCCGTAGACGGAGATGATGCCGCCGCCCTCCTGGGTGGCGACGCTCACCACGGAAGGAGCCATGAGGGCGCCACCGAGCAGCATGCCGAGCACCGGGCTGGCGCCGAGCTTCTTAGCCGCGGCATAACCCAGGTAGATGGGGATAAAGGTGAACGTGGCCTCGTACAGCGTGGTGTAGAGGAACGTATAGGTCGGGTCGTCGGCCGAGAGCACACCGAGCATGGTGGGGCCGAGGACGGCCGCGATGGTACGGAACAGACCGCCGGCCATGAGCAGCGGGATGAGCTGGGTCATGGAGCCCGACAGATAGTCGAGGATGATATTGGGCAGGTTCTTGAGCTCGAACTTCTCCTTGGGAGCATCGAGGTTCTCGTTGACGGCCTCACCCTGCTTGACACCGGAGATGGCGACGAACTCGGCGAGCACCTTGGGCACGTTCTGGCCGATGATGACCTGGAGCTGGCTGCCGGCAAACTGGCAACCCAGAACACCCTTGACCTTCTTGATCTTCTCCACGTCGGCCTTGCTGTTATCCTTGAGCGTCAGACGCAGGCGCGTCATGCAGTTGGTGGCAACGGAAACATTCTCCGCACCGCCCACGAGCTCGAGGACATCGGTGGCAATCTGCTTGTTATCTACTGCCATGGGACCCCTCCCCATATCTTCGTGTGCCAGCCCCCTTGGGCTTAGGCACGCCTTTGGCCCGGCGACTATAACCCCTTACGGTTGCCGGACCCTTGGATACGCTTTTGTAAACAAGGTGTTTACTGAACGTTTACGGGCTTTAGTTTACACGGAGCGCCGAATTTATGGCAATTTTGCCGTCTACAGTCCGGTGAACGGTAGGAAATCGGGGGTGAACGTATTTGAATGGCGGGAGATGGTCTCTTTGACCCTCTATTGATATATAGCCATTTACGTGGGATTTTATTTTGATGAACACCTCACTGATCTGTTAACTCATCAACAGAATCCCTGCTAGAAGCTAGTAAACATACGTTTAGTAGTTCACGACGTGTTCAATTTTGCCGTTTACCGAGTTCATCTGGTTATTCTTCAATTCTAGATTACACTAAACATGTTTAGTTTGTATTGCCGCAGATGCCAGGCATTCGCGGCGCAAGGGAGGCAGCTCATGGAACTCAAATTGTGTACCTACGCAACCGTCACCACCTTGGGCGACTTTGGCCCCTGGATCAGCAAGGTCGTACTCGACCTGCCCTGCACCGTGCGCGCCAACGACATCGACGCGAACACCTTCCATATATATGTAGAGCGTCACGAGCGCTCGGGCGATGTTCTGATGCGCAAGGAACGCGGCGCCGACCATGCCGCGCCCTCCGTGGGCTACATCGACATTCTCGCCGCATATCCGTGCGACGAGAACGGACGTAAGCTCGCCGTGGGCACCCATGTGGCGCTCGAGGTCGCCGAGCAGCGCCTGACCAAAAAGATCGAAGGCGGCGTCATGGGCTCGCGCATGCTCGATGACCAGTTGCACATCACGCAGCTCGCGGCTCTTCCCGGCAACGACGGCGACGATCCCACCTGCGGCCTGGTCTTCGACACCTGCCGTGGCGATATCTGCCCTGCGCTCAAAGGCTGGAGCAACGACACGCAAAAGACCGCCGTCGACGGTATCGCGCTCGAATACGGCTTCTTTGAGCCCAGCTTTAAGGCCGAGGACTCGGCATGCTTCAACCCCTTTGCGCCCGAGGCCACGGCCGTGCCCCAAAAGGCACCGCTCGTGGTGTATCTGCACGGCGCCGGCGAGGGCAAGGGCGCCACGCAGGGCGAAGGCGCCACGCGCGCCTATATCGGCAACCGCGTGACGGCCATCAGCCAGGCGCAGATCCAGCGCTACTTTGGCGGCTTTGCCTGGGTGCTCGTACCGCAGTCGCCCACGTTTTGGATGGACAGCGGCGTCGAGCAGCTTGGTCACTCCAACCAGAGCATCTACTCCCCCGTGCTCAAGGCACTTATCGATGAGTTTGTCGCCGAGCATGCCGACCGCATCGACACCGACCGCATCGTGGTCGCCGGTCTTTCCAACGGCGGCTTTATGACCCTGCGCCTGTGCGCCGACTACCCCGATTTCTTCGCCGCGGGCCTTCCCTGCTGCGCCCCGTGGTACAACGCCACGGACGAGGACGTGGCCGCGCTCGCCAAGACGCCGCTGTGGTTTACGCACTCCAAGGGCGACGAGCTCGTGCACCCGCAACAGACCGTGCTGCCGCTGTTCGCGCGCCTGCGCGGTGCCGGCGCCAACGTGCATCTCACCTACTTTAGCCATGTCGAGGACCTGACCGGCGTGTATCGCGAGGCCGACGGCTCGGCCAAGAAGACGTTCAACCACGGCGTGTGGATCCACCAATTCAACGACCTGTGTTATCAAGACTTCGACGGGGGCAACGTACTCATCGACGGCGAGCCGGTGGGCTGCTGGGAGTGGTCGGCCAGGGTCGACCGCTAAGCCCTCCCATCGCGGGGACCGGGGTTTAGTCTTGCAAACGTCCTCGGGCATGCATGGGCTGGCGCTTTGCGCTTCGCGCTGCGCCTGCCCATGCCCCCTGCGGAATGTTTGCAAGACTAAACCCCGGTCCCCGCTGCGTTGACGTTGCCGTGACCCTGGCCGGCCGCTTCTAGCGGGCCGCCGGGTCGGTGGCGATGGGGGCATGGGTCCCGTCTTGCCTTGCGCGTAACTGGCTGAATTGATTTTGATTGGAGCTGTTCCTATGTCCCAGAAGTTGACTCGGGTGATTGTTACTACCGATATGGAAGTCGACGATATGAACTCGCTTGTTCATTTGGCTCTGTATCTCAACTTGCTTGATGTTCAGGCTGTGGTGTATACGGCTTCGCAGTATCACTTTCTTGGGGATGGGGTTCATACGCTCGGCGAGGTGAATTCGCATTGGCGGACCAAAGGGCGGCGCTCTTATGAGTGGGCTGTTGTGCCTCATGAGCCCGATCCGCTAGCCGGCGAGCTTCGTGAGTATCGGCCGTTTCCCGAGCATTGGATTGAGAGTCTCTGGAGTAATGAATATGCCCAGGCTTGGCCGCAGTTGCAAGCAAATGCGGCCGCTGCCGGTGAGCCGCCGTTTCCCACGCCCGCCCAGATGATCGAGCGCACCTTTGTGGGAAATGTTGCCTTTGAGGGTGATGTGACTGAGGAAACTGAGGGGTCTCGCGTAATTGCGCAGGCGATTTTAGATGATGATCCGCGTACGTTATGGTTGCTCAGCTGGGGTGGTATGAATACGATCGTTCGCGCCCTCATGAGTATTGCCGAGCGCTATCGCGCCACGCCCGAGTGGCCCGCCGTGCAGCAGCAGGTCTATCAGAAGGTGCGCGTGATGGGCGTTGCCGATGGCGTGGGACAGGACAACTCGTGGCTCGACCATGGGCGCGAGCTCTTTCCCGAGCTCATCTTTTGGCGTGTTCCCTATATGTATGGCGGCTATGTCGACGCCAAAACAGCTCAGCCCGATACGCTGCCGCTGTTTAAGGCTCCCTGGCCCGAGCAGAATCTCACGCAGGGCAACGGCCCCCTCATGGCACGCTATATGCTCTATGGCGATGGTAAGGTCTACGAAAACGAGCCTGAGCGCTTTCAGTTTGGCAAGCATGCCCGTCTGGATTGGGGCCTGGAAGGCATGCCCGCGATGCAGTTTGAGCGCGGCGATTTTATGGCCGAAGGCGACAGCATGACCTATATTCCGCTGCTGCCGTTTGGCCTGCGCGGTATCGACGACCGTGGCTTCGATACGCTGCTGGGACGCATGTTTTTTGATGGGCATCCCGATGCGAACGCGCCCGCCGGTTTTGCCTCCATCGGCACGCCCGCAGACGACAATCTCAATCCCTATCTGCGTGCCTATCAGGAAGACTTTGCCGCCCGCGCGCAATGGTGTGCCCATGATCCGGCAGCCTGCTCGCATCCGGCACATGTTGTCGAGGCCACGGCCGACCGCAGCGCCACAGCCGGCGAGCGCGTCGACCTTACAGCGACCATCGTCGACCCCGACGGCAAGGGCTTCGATGCACATTGGGATGTCGCCGTGGACCCGTCGAGCTATGCAGGCGCCCAGGATCTGTCGCTGTGGCAAGAATGCACGGTAGACACCGCTTTCATCGTGCCCGCCGACGCGCGGCCCGGCGACCGCCTTGTGCTCACCCTTACCGTGCAGACGCGCGCCGAGCGCCCCTGCACCCGCTACGCCCAGGTCGCCATCACCGTCGCGTAGCAGCGACGGCGCTCACACTCAACAAGAAGTGCCCCCAAGTGCCGGCCAAATGACGAGAGTGGATAATCTCCCACTTTGAGCCCCCAAACAGGCCAAAAACGGCAGATTATCCACTCTCACTTTGGGGCACTCATTGGGGACAGACTTAAATGAGTAGTCGTTGGGGACGTTCTTGTTTGACTGGTCATTTAAGTACGTCCCCAATGAGTGCTTTCACTTCTTTTAACAAAACGCCCGGCGGGCATTAACTGCTCGCCGGGCGTTTTGGTTAGGAAACTCTGAAGTTGAGTGTCTCGGCTTCCTTAGGACAGATCCTCACCATTCGTTTCAATGACATGCTTGTACCAGTGAAAGCTCTTCTTTTTGGAACGCTTGAGGGTGCCGTTGCCCGCATCATCGCGGTCGACATAGATAAAGCCGTAGCGCTTGGACATCTCGCCCGTGCCGGCAGACACCAGGTCGATCGGGCCCCAGGTGGTGTAGCCCAGCAGGTCAACGCCGTCCTCGGTCACCGCATCGCGCATCGCGGCGATATGCTGGCGCAGGTAGTCGATACGGTAGTCGTCGTTGATGGAGCCATCCTCCTCGACAACATCCTTGGCGCCCAGGCCGTTCTCGACCACAAACAGCGGCTTCTGATAACGGTCGTACAGGTCGTTGAGGGTGATGCGGAAGCCCAGCGGATCGATGGCCCAGCCCCACTGGCTCTCCTGCAGGTAGGGGTTCTTGGCGCCGGCGAAGGCGTTGCCCTGGGTGCGCTCGACATCAGGGTTATCGGCACCGGCGGAGCAACGGGTGCTGTAATAGCTAAAGCTGATGAAGTCGACGGTGTTGGCGGCCAGGATCTCGCGGTCCTCATCCGTCATGCCCACATCGATGCCCAAACGCTCGAGCTTCTTGACGGCATAGGCCGGGTAGTAGCCGCGGCTCTGAACGTCGACGAAGAAATAGTTGCTCTGGTTGTCAATCTGCGCTTGGCGCACATCGCCCGGACGGCAGCTGTAGGGGTAGTAGCTACCTGCGGCAAGCATGCAACCGATCTTGACCTCAGGGTCGATCTCGTGCGCGATCTTGGTTGCCCAAGCGCTGGCGACGAGCTCGTTGTGGGCGGCCAGGTACTCGACGGCCTCCTTGTTCTCGCCCTCCTCAAAGACCAGACCGGCACCCATAAACGGCAGGTGCAAGATCATATTGATCTCGTTGAAGGTAAGCCAGTGCTTTACCAGGCCCTTGTAGCGGGTGAAGATCGTGGTCGCGAGGTTCTTGTAGAAGTCGATGAGCTTGCGGTTGCGCCAGCCGCCGTACTCCTTGATGAGGTGAATCGGGCAGTCGAAGTGCGTGATGGTCACGAGCGGCTCAATGCCGTGCGCCTGACACTCGCGGAACACGTCCTCGTAGAAGGCCAGGCCGGCCTCGTTGGGCTCAGTCTCGTCGCCGTTGGGGAAGATGCGGGTCCAGGCCAGGCTCATGCGGAAGGTCTTAAAGCCCATCTCGGCAAAGAGGGCGATGTCCTCCTTGTAGTGGTGATAGAAATCGATGCCGGTCTGCGCGGGGTAGTAATAGCCGTCCTCGAAGTCGAGCATCTTGCGCTGGCCGGAGACCACCGCATAGCGCTCGGGGCCGTGCGGCGCCACGTCCACGTTGGCCAGGCCGCGGCCATCCACGTCGTAAGCGCCCTCGCACTGGTTGGCAGCCGTCGCGCCGCCCCACAGGAAGTCTTTACGGAAAGCCATGCATCAATCCTTTCACACGCTGTTTGTCGTGGTTTCAGTATCCCCGTAAGCAGCGCGCTACTCAACGGCAACGACGCAGGCCGACACTTCTTTTCGCACACGGCGGCCCGGCAGCCGCCCCTGCCTGACACTTTCTGATACCGCCGCCCCAAACCACCACAAAGGGGACAGGCACCTTTGTGGTGGTTTGGGCCCGGTTTGTCTCGATCTGTAACAGGTAGGCCGCCAAAACCGGGCCTGGTGTTACAGATCGAGATCTTTCGGGCAGCCCCCCGCAGTTTGTCTAAATCTGTAACAGGTAGAGACGATTTAGCCCGCTAGATGTTACAAATCGAGACGGAAGATGCTAGTCACAGGCGATGTCGAGGTTCTTGCCGAAGAGGCCCACGTAGCCGCCTTCGGCTGCCTTGGGGCTGTCGGCGTGGCAGAGGACCCACTTGTCAGCCTTCCAGTAGCAGTAGCTGTCGCCGACCGCGGGCACGTCGGCTGCGGCCTCGGGGCGCGGACCATTGGTGCCGGCGGGCAACGCAACCATTACCTGGAAGCCGCCGTCGTCGACCATGCATGGCGTGTAGTGGAGCGTGGTGTTGAAGACTTCGACGACCGTACCCGCCGGCACGCGGAACGCCTTGACGCACGCGGTGTCGAGCTTGCCGTCCTCGATCTCCCAGCGATGCGCCACGAGCAGGATAAAGTCGCGGGCGCCCAGGTTAAACTCGCTGGCGCGGTGATACTCCAGGCAGTTGAGGCGTGTGTTGTGGCCGTTGCACCAGCCGAGCTGGAAGGGGCGGCCGCCAAACATGAGAAAGCCCAGTTTGTCGGCATCCTTGACGCCTTCGAGCTCCGGCGCACTTGCTACGTACTTGCTGCCCTCGGGAATGGGCGTGGCAGAGAGCGCCTCGAGCACGGGCGACGTGAGCTCGGACGGAACGTCATCCCAAACGTTGCCATAGGATTTGAACTCGGGATCGTTGACAGAATAGATATGCATGTTCACTCCTGTTCGTTTATGTGACAGTACGAACATTCTAGAACAAACATGAGCGATTTTGAACGCTCGTCCCGACCACTCAACAAAAAGGCGCCCCCGCATAAGCGAAGGCGCCCAATGCGCGCGCTTTGGGCGATAAAGCCCTTACGCCTGCTGGTAGTGTAGGTGCTTCTCGTCGATATCGGCCAGGTCACGGTCGAGATAGCGGCGTGCGAGCCAGTTTGCCATGGGGAGGTTCTGGTCCAGATAGTTACCGCACTCCTCGGGAGCGGCACCGGGGACATCGCCCTCAAAGCCGGCGACAAACTCGAACAGCTCACGCACGAGCGGCAGGATCTCCTCGCTCGTCACCTCGCCAAACACGACGAGGTAAAAGCCCGTGCGGCAGCCCATGGGACCAAAGTAGACAATGCGGCTCGACCACTCGGCATGGTTGCGAAGGAACGTCGCGCCCAGGTGCTCGATGGTGTGGCACTCGGCCGTGTTCATGACCGGCTCCTTGTTGGGCGTGGTCAGGCGCAGGTCAAACGTGGTGACGGCGGCGCCGGTCGCCGGATCGCGGTCGATGCGGCTCACGTACACGCCGGGCTCAAGCAGCAGATGGTCAACGGAAAAACTCGCGATACGCTCCATGGCAGATCCTCTCGATAGTCAATTTAGGACGGGGCTCTTTTAGCTGGTTGGAATGGTCGCACCAATCATACCAGTCAAAAAAGCCCCGTCCCAAATGAGCTGCCAAGGACGGGGATCAATGAGTTTTTAATCCCCGTCCCAGAAAAATCCTTGGGCGCCGCGCAGCCGCCTAGGCAGTGTAGGCGATAGTCGCGTCGACAGCATGGCGCCAGCCGGCGATCTTTTTGACTCGCTTGTCGGCGGGCATCGACGGCTCCACGATGCCGCGGGCGCCGTAGACGTCGACGACATCGCGCGTGTACATGTCCAGCGCAATGCCGCAGGCCCAGGCCGCACCCAGGCCGCTCATCTCGTCGTTGCTCGCGATGCGGATGGGCGAGCCAACCAGGTCGCTCTCAAACTGCATCAGGTACGCATCGCGCGTGGGACCGCCGTCAACACGAAGTTCGGCCAGCGCCGCGCCCGAATCCTCGACCATCGCATCAATCACGTCAAAGATCTGATAGGCGATCGACTCGTCGGCGGCCTTCACGAACTCCGCGCGACCCGTGGTGCGCGTCATGCCAAAGACGCAGCCCTCGGCGTCACTCGCCCAGTGCGGCGCGCCCAGACCGGTAAACGCCGGCACAAAGTAGACGCGGCTCGCCGGATTGGCGGCGTAGCACAGGTCGGTAACTTCCTCGGGGTTATTGATGAGCTCCAGATCGTCGCGCAGCCACGTCTTGACGGCGCCGGCGTAGCTCACGTTGCCCTCGAGCACGTACTCGGTCACGCCGTCCATGCGCCATGCGAGCGAGCTCGAAAGCCCGTGCGAGCTGGCGACGAACTCGTCGCCGACGTTCATCATGACCGAGCTGCCGGTGCCATAGGTCGCCTTGGCCATGCCGCGGCTATGGCAGCCCTGCGCAAACAAGGCGGCATGGCTGTCGCCGAGCACGCCGTGAATGGGCACGGGTGCCGGCAAAAAGCCGCCCAGGTCCGTCATGCCAAACAGGCCATCGGAATCGGTCACCTGTGGCAGGCAGGCTGCATCGACGCCAAAGGCCTCGCACACCGGCTCGCTCCAGCAGCCACGGCGCAGGTCAAAGAGTTGCGTGCGGCTGGCGTTGGACCAGTCGCAGCGGAACTCCGCGCCGCCCGTGAGCGTCCAGACCACCCAGGCATCGATGGTGCCCAGGCACAGCTCGCCCGCTGCAGCGGCCTCGGCAGCCGCGGGAACGTTCGCGAGGATCCAGGCCATCTTGCCCGCCGGGTAGTAGGGCGAGAGCACTAGACCCGTCGTGTCGCGCACCAGCTCGGCCACGCCCTCGCGCGCGGCCAGCTCGTCGCACAGCTCGCGGGCGCGGGCGCACTGCCACACCACGGCGTCGCACAGCGGCTCGCCCGTCGTGCGCCTCCAGGCAACGGTAGTCTCGCGCTGGTTGGAGATGCCGATGCCGGCGACGTCGGCCGGATCGACCCCGGTCTCCTCCACCACGGCGCGCGCCACGGCCAGCACGTTGGCGGCGATCTCGGCTGGATCATGGCTCACCCAGCCGGCCTCGTTGACAATCTGGCGATGCGGGCGATCGGCACGATGAATCAAATGGCCGCCCTCGTCCACCAGCAGCGCCTTGGTGCCCTGCGTGGATTGATCGATTCCGATGATGTATTTGCTCATGTACTCTCCTGTCTCCCCCGTCGATTCAAAACTAAAACCCGACGGACAAGGAGCGAGTGGCCGTCAAGTGCCGCAGATTGCCGTGAAAAAGGAGCGCCGCGTACTTTGTGTACACAGGCGACGGTTTGAACGGCAAGGTGCGGTGCTTGGCGGCCGCGCAGCGTCTGTTTCTACTGTTTGCCAAGGAACTCGGCGACCGTCTTGGCGATTCCGGCACCCGTCAGGCCGTAGTGCGCAAAGACCTCGGGGCTCGTGCCGGTGATGACCGGCGCATCGGGCAGGCTCAGGCACTTGACCGGACGCGGGCAATGCTCGCCCACGACCTGCGCGACCATGGAACCCAGGCCACCGAAGGGGCTGTGCTCCTCGACGGTCACGACGGCGCGCGTGGCACCGGCGGCCTCGATCACGGCCTCGGCATCGAGCGGCTTGACGCAGTACATATCGAGCACCGTTGCCGAGATGCCCTGCTCGGCCAGCAGATCGGCGGCGTCCACGGCATGGCGGACCATCTCACCGGTGGCGACAATCGTCACATCGGTGCCGCGGCGCACCCAGGTGGCGCGATCCATCTGGAACGGGCACTCGTCCTCAGTGTACACGTCCTCCACCGGGTTGCGGCCCACGCGGATGTAGGCCGGCTTGTTGTCGGCGACCAGGGCACGCACGAGCTCGGCGGTCTGGAAGCGATCGCTCGGCAGATACACGCGCATGTTGGGAATCGCGCTCATGGCGGCGATATCCTGCGCGGAGTGATGGCTCATGCCTAAGGCGCCGTAGGACACGCCGCCCGAGATGCCGATGAGCTTGACGTTGGTGTTGGAGTACGAAACGTCGACCTTGCACTGCTCATACGAGCGCGTGGTCACAAAGGACGCCGGCGAGGCGGCCCAGGCCTTCTTGCCGCACGAGGCCATGCCGGCGGCGATGCTCACCAGGTCCTGCTCGGCAATGCCGACCTCAACGGACTGCTGGGGATACTGGTCAAAGAACGGCGTGAGCGATGCAGAGCCGCGGGAGTCGGAGCACAGGACGACGATGTCTTTATCGGTTGCGGCGGCCTCGAGCAGCGTGTCGCAGATAGCCTTTCGGTTGGCGATCTTGTTAGCCATTGATGGCCTCCTTATGGGCAGCGAAATCGGCGATGATCTGGGCATATTCCTCATCGTTGGGCAGGTGATGATGCCAGGCGGCCTTGTCCTCCATAACCGGCGAGCCGTAGCCCTTCACTGTGTTGAGGATGATGACCGTGGGCTTACCCTTGGTCTCGGCGGCCAGCGTCAGCGCGGCATCGATGGCCTGGACGTCGTTGCCCGGAATGGACAGCACGTTCCAACCGAAGGCGGCCCAGCGCTCCTCCTGCGAATCCTGCTTCATGACGTCCTCGGTGCTGCCGCTGATCTGCAGGCGGTTGCGGTCCACGAGCGCGCACAGGTTATCGAGCTGGTAATTGCCGCCGCTCATGGCGCCCTCCCAGACCGAGCCCTCGGCAAGCTCGCCGTCGCCCATGATGGTGTAGACGCGGTAGCCGCGGCCATCCATCTTGCCGGCAAGTGCCATGCCCACAGCCACGGGCAGACCGTGACCCAACGAGCCCGAGTTCATCTCGATGCCCTTGAGCTTGTTGTTGGGGTGGCCGATGTAGGGGCTGCCGAACTTGGAGAAGCGGGCCTTGACGTCATCAAGGTCAAGATAGCCCTCGTGGCAGAGCACCGCGTAGTAGGCCTCCATGGCGTGGCCCTTGGAGAGCACGAAGCGATCGCGGTTGGGATTGTCGACGGTCTCGGGCGAAATGTTGAGGTGGTTGGCGTAGAGGGTCATGAGGGCGTCGATCACCGACATGTCGCCACCGATGTGGCCGCCGGCGCCAGCCATGATGATATCGACGCAATCGCGGCGAAGGTCCCAACGCAGGGATTCAAGCTCTTCGATAGTTGCCATTTCTACTCTCCTCGCAGGTAAGCTTTGACGTCTTCTTCGATGGGGTCGTACAGGTCGGGGACAATGCCGATGTACTTGCACGCCTCGTAGAGCACCGGCACCACGTTGGCGTGAATGGCGACGCAGTGGTGGATGTAGGGACCCTCGACGATCTTGGCCTCGAGGCGTTTGAGGTTGTCGACCTCGACCCACAGGTAGGTGCCCATGCCGGCCGGGCCGTCGATGCCGCGGGCGTTGCCCAGCAGCAGCGAGTACTCGCCGTTGTCGCCGTCAAAGCGAGCAAGGGTGAGGTCGCCGTGCTTGGCCTCGGCCGTCAGCGCGCCGGGGTGATCGAAAGCCAGCGGGTAAGTGAGCTTGGGTTTGACGGCCGCGCAGCTGCAGGGCCAGGGGCCGCAGTGCTGCAGCAGCTCGCCGTTCTCGTTATCGGGATGACGCACGGTCCAGTCGGCGAACATGCCGCGGTGACGGCCCAGGTCGGCGGCCTCGACCATCAGCGCGGTGATAGCGCCATGGATGTCGGTCTCGCAGACGATGGGGATGCCCATCTCGTTGAGGATTGCGTTGGCGGCGCAGGGCATAATGCCCAACTCGTCCTGCAGGGCGTTCCAGCACTGGATGGCGCCGGCGTTGCAGCCGTACTTCTCGACCAGGCGCTTCATGGCAATGGCGAGTCCTGCGACCGCAGGAACCTTGTCCTCGGGGATGCAGATCTCAAAGCTGTCACCAATGTGGGCGATCATGGCTGCCATGGCCTGCTCGTCAGCCTGGGCGTCGCACACGGCCTGGACAAGCTCGGTCATGGGGATGGGCGAAAGCTGGATGTTGAACTTCTCGAGCAGCTCGCCCTCGTTGCACATGGTCGACCAGAAATCGAACGGACGGGTGGCCATCTGCAGGATGCGGGTGTGCTTGAAGGTCTTGACCACGTTGCACACGGCCAAAAAGTCCCAGACGCCGCGCTCGAACTCGGGATCGGTCAGACGGCAGTTGGTCATGTAGGTGAAGGGAACCTGGAAGCGGCGCAGGACCTTGCCGGTGGCGAACAGACCGCACTGGCTATCACGCAGACGGGTGCCGTCGGGCTCGGGGCGCTCGTCGCGCGGCCCCCACAGCAGCACGGGCAAACCGAGCTCGCGGGCAAGGCGGGCGCAGACATACTCGGTACCAAAGTTGGCGTGGCAGAGCATGATGCCGTCGACGCCCTCGGCGCGGAACTTCTCGACGATAGGCGCGATATGGCTGTCGTCGAACAGCAGGCCCTCGTCGTTGATGTCGTCGATATCCACAATCTCGACGCCGATCTCGCGCAGGCGATCAGCCGTCAGACCGCGATACTTGATCGCGTCCGGCGCGCTAAAGATACTGCGGCGCGTGGGCACAAAGCCGAGCTTGATCTTGTCCATGTACGTCCTCCCCTAGTCACATGTTCAGTAAACAGACGCATGTTTCGTTTTGTTATGTTTACTAAATGTTTTACTCTTTTGTTTAAAAGTTTAGCGCGAAAGTCTCGTAAACGGTAGAGAAATCAGCCTAAACGGTATGTAAACAATCTGAACATACAAGGGCAACAAAAAGAGGGCCCCGAAGGACCCTCTTTTGAATAGCGCTATGTTTACTGCCCTAGCGAGCTTTGGCACGCTGCAGGCGATGCCGTCTCCGCCTAGATTTCGCGCACGCTCTGGCGCTCGACAAAATAGGTCGACACAGCCGTTTTGCAGGTGTAGCTCTTGGGATTGCGGATGTTGCCCACCAGGCGGCGCACCGCGATCTCACCCACCTCGTGCTTGGGAACATGCACCGTGGTGAGCGGCGGGTTGGAAAAAGCGCCCAGAGATAGGTCGTCAAAGCCGATGATCGAGACATCCTCGGGCACGCGAATGCCGTGCTCGTTGAACGCGCGCATGGCACCCACGGCGAGCACGTCGTTCTCGGCAAAGAAAGCCGTCGGCAGGTCGTCGTGCGAGGCATTGTCGAGCCACGCGCCCATGTCGCGATAAGCGCCCTCGAGCGTGGTGCCCAGCGTGACGCGCCATGCCGGATTGGCCTCGAGGTCCGCATCCTCAAGCGCTTGGCGATAGCCGCGCTCGCGGTCCTTAAAGTTGCGGATACGAAGGTCGCCCGCCAGATAGCCGATTTGCTTGTGACCTTTCTCGATAAGGTAGTCCACGGCACGCAGCACCGAATCGGTATTGGCAATGACCACGGCATCGAAGTACTGGCGGTCGCTCCAGCCATCGAGCACGATCAGGTGGGCGGCGGCGTTAGCGAACAGGGCGTAGTCCTCCTCGCCCAACTCGGTGCCCATCAGCACGATGGCGGCAGACGGGTCGGCGATCAGGCCCTCGACCTGCGGACGCACGGCGTCTAGGTCGCTAAAGTCGAGCGAGACAAAGCTCGTGCTCATGCCGTGGCGACGCGCCTGGCGCTCCACGCCCTCAATAACCGCGGGGTGGAAGGTGCTCTCGTCCAGGATGGCGCCCGTCTTGCGCGCGAGCACAAACTGGATGCTCTCGAGCTGCGTCGACTGCTGATAGCCGAGCGACTGCGCGCACTCCAGGATGACTTTGGCGGTCTCCTCGCTCACGCTGCGCTTGCGGTTGAGCGCGTTGGACACGGTCGCAGGCGAAAAACCGGTGATGCGGCTGATCTCGCGAACACTTGCTTTGGCCATTGTTCCCCCTAGTAACGGTCGCGGTCGAGCATCGTGGCCTGACCGCCCCGTGACTCGACAACTAAACGACCGCAAATTCAATCTAAACAGAATAGTAAATGTTTAATAGCTAGTTTAGCCTGTTGTCAAGCGAAGCGACGCGACTATTCCCCCAACGGGCGTATTTACTCGGTAGCTAATCTGGAACGGGGCACAGAAACCGTTTAGCCAAGGATGCGAGCCATGCGTGCCTTAAACTCCGCGAGGAAACGTGGGGCGTCCACGGTGAGCGCCACGAGCGCGCTCTTATCTGGATCGGACAGACGGTGCTCGTCGCAGATGGTGCGGCCGCGATACTCGCCCAGCAGGTCGACACGCAGGTTACAGCCGAGCGCACCCACGAGCGTGGGATCAATCGCCACGGCAACCGCCAGCGGATCGTGCAGCGCGCAGCCGCCCAGGTAGGGCGCGTTCATTTCGTACGAACCGATATAGTGCTCGACCATGCTCGCAAACGCGCAGCCAGCCATAGTGCCCGAGCCCGTCCAGCCGGCAACGTCGCGGCGCGTGAGCACCACGCGGTGCGTCACATCCAAGCCCACCATGGTGAGCTTGCGGCCCGAGCGCAACACGGCGTCGGCAGCCTCGGGGTCGCCCGCCATGTTGGCCTCGGCGCCCGCGCTCACGTTGCCGGGCACGGTAAGCGCACCGCCCATCACGACCACGCGGCCGATGGACATCATCGCCGCCGCATCGCGCTCCAGGGCAAGCGCCAGATTGGTGAGCGGGCCGGTCGCAACGTAGGCCAGATCGGGACCATAGGTACGCGCGGCATCAATTAGGTAATCGACCGCCGCATTGCCATCGGCCGACGTCGCGCCCACCGGCTCGTACGGCGAGGCGGGCACGCTTGCGCCGCCAATGCCGTTCTTGCCGTGGATAAGCGTGGTGGACGCCGGCGGCGTGTAGGGTTCGGTCGCTTTCACGGGACGATCGGCGCCCAGGTACACCGGCACCTCGGGACGACCCAACAGGTCGAGCACCGCCAAGCAGTTGTGCGCCGACTGCTCGACGCGCACGTTGCCAAAGCACGTGGTGATGCCGACGAGCTCCACCTCGGGGCTCGCGATGGCATAGGCGAGCGCCATCGCATCATCCACACCCATATCCAGATCAAGGATCAGCTTCTTGGTTGCCATTGTTCTACTCCGCTTCTCCGTCTACATCCAAACCGTCTAAACCAAACTTGTGCTCGACTTCCGCACGCGTGGGAATTGATTGCTGAGCGCCCAGGCGCGATACCGTCACCGCCGAGGCGCGAGCACCCGCGGCCATGCACTCAAAGAGCGGCAGACCCTCCAGACGAGCTGCAGCAAGCGCACCAATAAACGTATCGCCCGCGGCCGTCGTATCGACCACCGCGCTCGAAAGCGCCGGCATGCGCAGCGGCTCACCGCCATCGCCGAGCGTAACCGAGCCGGCGCCGCCCAGCGTGATGACCGCGGCGCCGGCGCCCTTGTCGAGCAGCGCATTGAGCGCGGCGACGCAACTCGCATCATCTGTGGGCAGAATGCCCGTCAGCATCTGGCACTCGGTCTCGTTGGGGCAGACCAAGTCGACCGCAGGCCACGCTCCTGCCGGCAAATCGCAGGCGGGCGCAGGGTTAAAGACCGTATAGAACCCCAGCTCGTGAGCGCAAGCAAGCGCCCCGGCCGTCGCTGCAAGGTCACATTCGCCCTGGGCGATAAAGACGCTTCCGGCAGCCGGGGCAAACTCGCTGGCATCGCCGTCGAGCTCGTCGGCCACCAAGCGCCTCAGTGCGCGGGCAACGTCCTCGCCCGCAAGCGCATGGTTGGCGCCCGGCGACAGCACGATGCGGTTGTCGCTCTCGCAGCGAATGATAGTCGCGGTACCGGTCTCCACGTCATCGCGACGCGCCACAAACTCAACGCCCACGCCGGCATCCTGGAGCCCTGCCACAAGCGCATCGCCAAAGGTATCGCGCCCAACAGCGCCAATCATGCACGTGCGCGCACCCATGCGCGCAGCAGCGACGGCCTGGTTAGCGCCCTTGCCACCGGCGTTGGTGATAAAACCGCTGCCACCGACTGTCTCGCCCGCACGCGGCATGCGCTCGCACGCCACCGAAAGGTCCATGTTCATGCTGCCGAACACCGCAACGATGCTGTGATCCGCCATGGAAACCTCCTCGTCTTCAGGCTTTGCGCCCACCGTCGACCAACGATTGTGCACTCTCGCACCCCCTATAACTTTAGTCCACTTTGATGTGGACGCGCGCTTGAGCTTGCGCCAGCAGCAAGCATTCACAGGGGTAGGCAGCTACAATGAATACGTGCTGATTATTCTCGTCATTGGATGATGTATTATGGAACAATTCTCGCAATCGGGCTCGCGCGGTCGACGCCGCACGGGCAACGAGCCGGCGCCGCACGAACGCGTGAAGGGCGAGCGCCGTGCCAACGAGCCGCGACGCACCGCGAGCCCCCATCGCGCTTCTGCCAACAACGCGGGCCGCGCCAACACTCCCGCCGCGGAGCAGACGCCTGCTCGCCCCAAGTCCCGCTACATCCCTGCGCTCGACGGCCTGCGCACGCTTGCCGTCGTCGCGGTGGTGCTCTATCACCTCAACCTCACGTGGGCTCAGGGCGGCCTGCTTGGCGTCACGATCTTCTTTGTGCTTTCGGGCTATCTGATCACGCGCTTGCTGCTCAACGAAGTCGCTAAGACCGGCCGCATCGACCTTAAGAGCTTCTGGATTCGCCGCATCCGTCGCCTAGTCCCCGCCGTGGTAACGGTAGTGTTCGCGACCTGCGCGCTGTGCACCATCTTTAACCACGTGATGCTCACCAAGATGCGCCCCGACATCCTGCCGTCGCTGCTGTTCTTCAACAACTGGTGGCAGATTGCCCAAAACGTCTCGTACTTCAACGCCCTGGGCGACCCCTCGCCGCTTACGCACTTTTGGTCGCTCGCCATCGAGGAACAGTTCTACCTGGTTTGGCCCCCGCTGCTGCTCGCTATGGTATCCATGCACATGAGCAAGCCCAACACGCGCCGCATGGTTCTGGGACTGGCTGCTGTCTCCGCCATCGCCATGATGGTGCTCTATAACCCCGCCGCCGACCCCAGCCGCGTGTACTACGGCACCGACACCCGCGTGTTCTCGCTGCTGCTGGGTGCCTGGATGGCCTTTATCCCCGATCGCGACCTGGCGCCGGTGCGTCTCGCTCATCGTTTGGGGCTCAATCGCCTGGCTGGCGCCGCCAAGCACGGCAAGAACGCCGAGAGCAAGCATGACGCTACGACCGACGGCGCAGCCGAGACCGTCCCGGCACAGCCGAGCGCCCTCGTGCGTTTTTGGTCCTCGCCCGCATCCATCGATGTATTGGGCGTCGTGGGTCTGGTTGGCCTTGCCGCCATGGTCGCGCTCACCAACGGCTACACCGCGTTCCAGTATCGCGGCGGCACGCTGTTATGCTCCATCCTCACGCTCATGGTCATCGCGGCCTGCGTGCAGCCCCAGGGAATGGTTGCCCGCGCGCTGTCCGCCGAGCCGCTCGTGTGGGTTGGCAAGCGCTCATACAGCATCTACCTGTGGCACTATCCGCTGCTGTTGCTTATGAACCCGGTCGCCAACATCAACGATACACCGTGGTGGCAGTACATTTTGCAGGTGCTGTTGGTGGTCACCGTGGCCGAATGCTCATATCGCTTTATCGAGACGCCGTTTAGAAAGGGCGCCTTTGGGCGCACCGTATCCGAGTTCCGCGACGGCACCGCCACGCCCGCCAACTGGGTGCGCGCGCACGTCCCTGCCTGCGCAGCCTGCGCTGTCGTGTTGGTCGTTGCACTGGGCGGCCTGATCTTTGTGCCCGAGACGTCTGCGCTGAGCGGCGAGGGCGCCGAAGTTCTGAACAAGGAAGCCAAGAACACCGCGCCCACCGACCAGCAGGCGGCCGACGACACCGACAAGGACAACGACGGCTTCCCCGATGGCTCCTACGATCTGCTTATGATCGGCGACTCCGTGTCGCTGCGTGCCGTGGACACCTTTGACGGCGTGTTCCCGCACAGCCATATCGATGCCGAAAAGGGCCGCCAGTTTGATGCGGGCCGCGCGACATTTGAGGGCTATATCCAGCAGAACCTTGCCGGCAAGATCGTGGTCTTTGCCCTGGGCACCAACGGCTTGGTAACCGACGACCAGATCGACGCCATCATGGCCGATGCAGGAGATAAGCGTATTGTGGTGTTTGTGAACACGCGCAGCCCGCAGCCGTGGGTTGGCTCTACCAACCAGGCCATCGCCAACGCCGCTACGCGCTACAAGAACGTGCGCGTTATCGACTGGTACGGATACAGCGCCAACCGCAACGACCTGTTCGATGGCGATGGCACGCATCTATCGACCACTGGCGTAACTGAGTACCTCAACTTGATCCACGATGCAGTCAAGAAGGACCTGCCCGTGCATCCCGAGGATCACGTCAACGATCCGCAACCGGCAGCCGTCAAGTCTGCCACCGACGCGCTCGTCAATGCGCTCGCTCTCAAGCCGCACAAGCTGGGCACCGACAAGTAACCTGCAGCGCAAACTTCCCACATTCGGAGGGGGTGCCCGCCACGGCAGACACCCCCTCCGGCAGTTAGGAACGTTCCTTATGTGCCGGCACCCAGGGACACTCCTGACACAGCCAAGGAACGCCCTCCTTGCGACCGAATTCTGGGCGCCTCGCCACCCCGAGCGTTGTTTCCAAGCCCCACATCCGCAGCAAACAACCCAAAATCACTCTTTTCGAGCCGACTCCAAGAGGTCGTGGACAAAAAGTGGCAAATATGAGTACTGTTACCATTTTAGTAGCAGGCAAAACCACCCAAAATGACGTCCGAGCGACCCCTACAACCCCCTAAAGCAGCCAACCTGACTGGTTTAAGACATATTGAAGCCAATTTTAATGAACATACTATCGGCTATGTCCATTATCTTCTTGGATGTAAATGCTATTCACTTAGCAACAGTACTCATATTTGGCATTTTTTGTCCACTGCCATATAACTAACCCCCTATAGCGGGCAAAAAAGCGGCCGCGGCCCATGGCAGCGGCCGCTCGAAACCCAAAAGAGGCGCTAAGCGCTGTAGCCCATCGCTTGCAAGACAAACATAACAACCGTCAGCACCGTAATCACACCAATGGTCGCCCACGTGAGCACGTTCCACACGCGGCCGTTGCGGTTGGCACCCATAATGTGACGGTCGGCGGCGATAACCACCTGGAACACCAGAACCACGGGCAGTAGCACGCCATTGATGACCTGCGAGGTCATCATAATCTGAAACAGATCGACACCGGGCATAAGCACCAGCACGGCAGAGATGCCGATGATGGCCGTAATGATGCCGCGATAGACCGGGGCCTCGTCCCAGCTGCGATCGGCACCGCGCTCCCAGCCAAATGCCTCGCAGATAGCGCTCGACGTAACGCCCGGCAGCACGCAGGCAGCCAAGAAGCTCGCCGCGACCAGGCCCGAGGCAAACAGTACCGTAGACCACTGACCCGCAATAGGCTCCAGCGCGCGGGCAGCATCGGCAGCATCGCTAATCTGAATACCCGCCGGGAACAGCACCGTACCGGTCGTGATGATAATGAAGCCCGCAATGATATCAGCAGCGATCGAGCCGCTCACGGTATCAATACGCTGCAGCACGATATCGTCCTCGCCCGCGTTCTTATCGACCACGTTGTTCTGCGCCAAGAAAATCATCCACGGCGCGATAGTGGTACCGATCGTTGCGACCACGAGCGACACGTAGCTGGGATCGTTCTGAATATTGGGGACGACCAAGTCGACCGCGACCTCACCCCAGTTGGGGCCGGCCATAAACGCGGCGACGATGTAGGTCACGAACACGCAGCTCACCAGCAGCAAAATCTTCTCGATGCGCTGGAAACTACCCGACATGGTAAGCATCCACACCAGCAGCGCCACGAGCGGCACCGAGATGCTCGCCGGAACGCCAAACAGGGCAAGACCACTCGCGATGCCCGCAAATTCCGAAATGGTCACAGCCGTGTTGGCGATCAACAGCGCCGCCATGGCCAACACGCTCTTGCGCACGCCAAAGCGCTCGCGAATGAGCGATGCCAGGCCCTTGCCCGTGACGCAGCCGCAGCGCGCCGCGGTCTCCTGCGTCACGATGAGCAGCACAGTCATGACGGGAAGCATCCAGAGCATTTTGTAGCCATAGCTGGCGCCCGCGCTGGAATACGTTGCAATGCCGCCGGCGTCATTGCCCGAAAGCGCCGCCAGCAGACCGGGGCCCATAGCGCCAAAGATGGCCGCGATGGTCAGTTTTTGCTTGGTGCCCGACTTTTGCTTGGTATTTTGCACGCGACCACCTAACCCATGACTGACATGGCGAGCAGCACCGCGGCGATGCAATACGCCACACACGAGATCATGACGGCAATGACGTTCATGGCGGTGCCCGACGTGTTGAGGTCATGCTCGTCACGCCAGAACAGCACCATCAGGTAAATCACGGCACTCATGTTGCCAACCAGGCAAATGATGGCAGCGATATTAAAACACCCGGTAAAGAGTTGCTCCTCAAACATGGACGCATCGGGGAACGCAGCGGTGCGCACCAGCTGGGCGCACAGGTAGGTCACGAGTGACAGAATCAGGCCCATGCCCGTGCTCTGGAAGAAGAACCCCAGATACGGCTTGGGCTCGTCGTCGTGACCGTCATACTCCAGGAAGTAGTTCTTGACGAACGACACCATGCGCGAGGCCGCCAGCAGCACGAGCGGCATGGCGCACATGGGGAACACCACCAGATGCGCGGAGCCGAGCGCCGTTCCCAGCACGGTCGCCATGATGCACGATGCGATGCCCCATACAACAACCCAGTACTGACGATGCACGAACCAGCTGAGCACGTTCGTCGAGTCGTCCGACGCGCTATCGCCCGAGCCGACACCGGCGATCTGCAGGTCCTCCTGATGCTCCTCGGCGATAACGTCCATGGCGTCGTCGAAGGTCACGATACCAAGGATATGACGATTCTCGTCGCAGACGGGGATGGCGACCAGGTCGTACTTGGTCATCTCGTCCGTTACGTCTTCCTGGTCGTCGTCGGGCGACACATAAACCAGGTCGCGATAGGCCAGCTGGCCCAGCGTGGCGTCGCGATCGGCCACGATCAGCGTGCGCAGCGAAAGCACGCCAGTCAGCATGCCGCTCGGATCCTCGGTATAGACGTAGTAGACGCTCTCGAAGTCCTCGTCGAGCTCGCGAATCGCCTCGATGGCATCACCGACCGTTGCCGTCGCGGGCAGGGAGACAAACTCCGAGGTCATGATGCGGCCGGCGGTGTTGTCCTCATACCCCAGCAGATTACGAATCGCCTTCTCCTCCTTGACGCCCATCAAGCGCAGGAGCTTCTCGGCCTTCTCATAATCGAGCTCGTCGATCAGGTCGGCAGCGTCGTCCGGGTCCATCATGGCCAGCATCGACGATGCGTCGGTGTCGGACAGGCCCTCGAGCATCTCGGTCATAAGCTCGTCGTCATCGAACTCCGAGATGGCCTCGGCGGCCTGGGCAGTATCGAGCTGCGCAAACACCTGCGCACGTAGACGCGGGTCGAGCTGCTCGATAATGTCGGCGATGTCGGCAGGGTGCAGCTCGCCGAGCGTCTTGTGCGACACCGAGAGCTGAATGTTCTTGGTCGAGCGGTCGAGCAGGTCCATGTAGGACCAAGCGATGATGTCCTCACTGAGCGGCTTGCCCAGGTGCTTCATAAAGCCTTCGACGATATGCTCGAGCGCGGGGCTGATGGCGCGTAGCAGACCGCGAGCACCGACCTCGGCGCCCAGCAGGCGCAGCTGGTTTTCGCCCGACATGGAAAACTTGATGTCGTTGACGCGCACGACCTTCATGCCCTGCGTGTCGACAATCTGCTTGTTGAGCACGTCGCGGGCAAGCAAGAGTTCGGTCGGCTGCAGGTACGAAAAACGGATTTCGGTGGCCGACGTCTTAAGGTGTACACCCGTCTCGTCGATACGGTCGACCCATTTGCGCCAGCTGATCATAAACGGCGTCTTGCCGGGACCGCGGAACGCGAGCGACGTCACGTGCGGAAAAACTTCGCCGGTAGCAATACCAAAATCGTTGACCACGCCGAGCTTTTCGCCGTCGACGTCCAAGACCGGCAATTTGAGCATCTCACTCAGATAATTCAATGGTGCTCCCCATCATTATTCCTCCGGACGCGGCCGCGCGTGCGGCGTCCGGGGGCTTCTGGATATGTATACGCATGCGCGGGCGGCACGCCGCTCGACGCTTACACCCCGTGCATGCGCAAAAAGCACCTGCATGGGGTCATCGACTGTATGGTCGAGGTTTGGATTTCACCTGTAGCCTTTCTCTTGACCCTCATTAACCGCAGTAACTATAGCATCAGCATCGCCCTGCGGCATCGAATTTATGCGCTGCACATTGCAGGCATACCAAACGCTGACGCATCCGTGACATAGTCATTGGGGACGTTCTTAAATGACTACCCAATAACTACTCTGCGGTGTCGTTGTCCTCGGCAAGTTGGGGGAACACGGCATCCTTGGGCATGGTGACCTTCGTCAGCGAGGTGAGCTTTTTTCTCAGCGACGTGTCCGTCTTGACCAGGTCGCTGAGCGTCACGATCTTGTAGCCGTCGGCAATGAGGCCGTCGATAATCTGCGGCAGCGCCTCGAGCGTCTGCTCGGCGCATTCGTCTCTATCGGTGAGCAGCACGATATTGCCCGGCGTCACCGAATCGAGCACCGTCGAGACCTGCTCGTCGGCACCGTTGAGCAGCCAGTCGCCCGAGTCAATATTCCACGAGACCACGGCGGAGACCAAGTCCATCGCATCAATCCAGTTTTGCTCGTCAAAGGCAGCATAGGGAGCACGCAGCAGCATCGTCTTCACGCCGGTCGCCGACTTAATCGCATCGGTGCCTTTCGTGGTCTGTTCGCGTACCGCCTCACGGTCCTGACCCTTGAGCGAATCGTCGCTGTAGCTGTTGGATCCGATCTCGCACCCGGCATCGACAATCGCCTTGGCCGTGGCAGGCGAGGCCTCGGACGCATCGCCCGAAAGGAAGAACGTCGCGGTGACGCCCTTTTCCTTGAGCACCTGCAAGATCTGCTTGGTAGCGCCGCTCGGACCCTCGTCAAACGTCAGTGCCACGTACTTTTTGTTGCCCTTGGGCGCCACGCTGGCGCACGCAACAACGCAATCGGTGGCGGGCACAACCTCGCCGCGGTCTTGCGTCTTGCCCGACTGCTCACCAACCCACACCTCGGATCGGCCCTGGACACCCCATGTCCGCACATACTCGATAGCGCCCGTGCCCTCGACCTTGAGCTTGGGCTCGATAACCGTAGCCTGAACCTCGTGCTTCTCGTAGGTGTTACGGCCATCCTTGACCGTCACCTTCTCGCCGCCCTCAAGTTCGCGGCTATCCCATTTGCCCTGCTTCACGCGCTTGCCGTCGACCTTCACCGACAGCTTTTCGCCCCCATGGCGCTTGAGCACGCTGTCATCGACGGCCAGCAGGTCGCCTGCGTCGTAGGTGTCAGTCAACTCCTGGTCGTCGATGAGATTCTGCAGCGTAGAGCCCACACGCACCGCCGTCTTCTGGCCGTTGAGCTCCACGTCCACACTGCGGTTGACGTAGCCCACGACGGCAGCGATAAACAGCACGAGCGCGCAACCCACGGCGATGAGCGCATAGGGCAGGCGAGACGAACGACGGGGCGTACGGCTGTTGCCGATGCGAGCGCTGCGGTCGCTAAACCCGCGGCTATGGTTGAGGTACATCGCGCCGGGCTTACGGCGACGACGGCGCTGACCGCCGGGCAGCTGCCCCAGGTCGCGGCGCGCCGTCGGACGCGCACCCGAACGCCCGTTTAAGTTGGATCCGTTTTGGCGCATGTGCCCTCCCCCATAAACACAGCAAGCCGGAGCAACAGGTCTCCGGCTTGCCTCCCATCATTTGGTACGTCGCTATTTGCTAGTTTTCGACGAGCCCCCGCTCGCCTTTTGGTATTCGTCCTTAAAGGCCTTGAACATACCGCGCGTCTTGCCGAGCTGCTTGCCCAGTGCGCGGCTGCCCTTGTCCACGGCGACCGATCCCTTGTCATCGAGCACCTTGGCGCCCTTTTTGACCTTGTCGCCCACCACGACGCTGGCCTCGGCGGCCTTGGCAGCCGCACCGCCCGAATACCCGAGCGACTTGACCTCGTCCGAGACGACCATCGCGCCGTTCTCGTAGCCGCGCAGCATCGTCGGCGGCACCTGCGTGTCACCAACCAAAACACTCGAAGCAGCGCCGGCGGTCACATAGAATGCCTGCACGATGCCCGAGCGCGGCTTGAACTCAACGTCCGAGCAATAGCCCACGACGTCGCCCGATTCCGTGCGCACGTCCATACCGACCCAGATGATGCAATCGTCCAGGTTGATGTCGAGGCGCTTGGCCGCAGCGGTATCGTAGGTGCCCTTGACGTCGTCAACCGCGATGGCGCCCTCGTAGACACCAATGGCATCGAGCGCTACGAATCGGTCGGGACGCTCGATCATGCCCGCGATATCGGACTGGCGGACCATAAAGCCGACCACGCGCGTACCGCCCGGGGTAAAGACCGGAAAGTGAATCTTTCCGAGCTTTTTAGGGCTGCGCGGCGTGCCGTCCTTTTTGGTGCGCTTGTCCTCGGTAGGCTTGCGATAGATCTTGGCGCCGACAAAATCCCCGGCGCGCATTATGCCTCGGTCGAGGGCTCCGCAGCCTCGGCATCAGCCTCGACGGCGTTCTCGACCACGACGTCGGCGGCAGGCGTCACGTTGCCGCCCGAAATGGCGTCGTTGAGCTGCTCGCGCAGCTGGTCCATGCGCTCGCGGGCCAGGTCGACCTTGGCGCGTAGGTCGTCAGTCTTGGCGTCGACCATCGGGCCAAAGTCATTCACCGCGGCACGGGCCTCCTCGGCGCTGTGCTCGTAGGTGTCGCGCATATTGTCCCAGGCGTCGTTGGCGATATCGGCAGCCATGGCGCGGGTCTCGGCGCCCGAGCGCGGAGCCAGAGCAACACCGATAATAGCGCCGGCAGCAGCACCAAAAAGTGCGCCGGAGACAAAGCTGAAAGTCTTACCCATGATCATTCCTCTCCTGCGGGCACGTCGGTGCCCACCGTTTGAATGCTGTCCATTATACCCGCAGCGCATCACTTGCCGCTCCGCTCATCTGCGTACGGCAAAGGTGCAGGTACGTGATGGTGATAAACGCGTAGGCCTACTCCTGAGGCATAGCCGGCACGGCCACCGTGGCACCCGGGTCCTCGCCGGCGCCGTCCACGAGCGGCAGGCCGCCCTCATGCGCAGGTCCTGCCGGAACCGTCGCCGCACCGCCAAAGACGGCAGCGGAGGCCTCGTGGCTCTCGGCAACCGCGCCCTCGGTATCAATCGCCACCTGGGGCTCGTCGTCAAAGTTGGGGACGCCCTGGGGCTCGGTGGGAACGGGCTCGGCGGTCGCATCGGCAACGGGCTCGGCGTCGACCGGCACATCGCCCTCGTCAGCGCCCTCGTCCTCGGCAGCATCTTCGCCGTTCGCAGCGGCGACGGCCTCGTGAGGATCCTTGCCCTCGGCCTCGGCGCGCATGCCCAGCACCAGGTTGCGCAGGCCCGCGACCGTGCCTTCCACGTCGGGGGCAGGCTGGTCGGCGTGCAGATAGGCCCAGTCCATCATAAAGGTGGCCGAAGACAGCGCGCCGATGGCCAGCGCGTCGTCGGGGCACGAAAGCTCGACCTCAAAGACGCGCTCGTCGTGCTCGCTTACGCGCGTGCGGCCGCACGAGATGCTACCGGCAAGACCGGTCTCGTTCATGAGCTCGACCGTCACATGCTCAAGCAGATGGCAAAGCTCGGTCTGGCCCATGCAGTCCTGGAACTCGCGACCGGAATCACCCAGGCACAGGTGCTTGGCAATCGCCGGCACCAGGTAATACACGCGCGCCGTGGCCTCGATATCCTCCGAGGTCATGAGCGGCATGCCGGGGTTCACCAGCACATGCGCGCAGATCTTGTCCTCACTGACGGTGACCTTAAGGATGTTGAACAGGCCTGCCATAACTCTCCCCTACTCTTCCTTGTCCTACTCGTCGCCGTCGTGCGGATTCGCGGAACCCGCACCCGACGTCGTCGGCTCGTCTACCGAAGACTCGGAATCCTTCTTATCGGTTTCGGCCGGAGCGATCACGCGAATGAGCGAGATGCGCTGGCCACGCATCGACTGCACTTTAAACTTGTACCCCGCAACCTCAAACACCTCTCCGATGTCGGGCACCGAGTCGCAAAGCTCCAAAATCCAGCCGGCGATGGTCTCATAATCATCGCTTTCCTCAAGCGGCCAACCAAGCTCAATCGCGTCATCGCACGAAAAACGCCCATCAACGAGCCACTCGCGGCGCGAAAGGCGCGTGAGGTACTTGTTGTCGGGGTCGAACTCGTCCTCGATCTCGCCCACGATCTCCTCGACGATGTCCTCGATGGTGATGATGCCGGCCGTGCCGCCGTACTCATCCACGACGACCACGATCTGGTCGTGCGAGGTCTGCATCTCGGACAGCAGCGGCAGGATGTCCTTGGTGTCGGGCACAAAGGTGGCGTCGCGCAAAAAGCCGGCGATGGGCTGGTCGCCCTTGCCGTCGAGCGCGGGCTGGATCAGGTCCTTGATGTGCGCGATGCCCGCGACGTTGTCGGGGTCCTCGTGATAGACGGGGATGCGGCTGAAGCCGGTCTGGCGCATGGTGGATAGCACGCTGGCGACCGTCTCGTCGTCCTCGCACATGGTGGTGTCCACGCGCGGCACCATGACCTCGCGGGCAACGGTATCGCCCAGGTCGAAGATCTCGTGGATCATGCGCTTTTCCTCGTCGAGCAGGTCGTCCTGCTCCGAGACCATGTACTTGATCTCTTCTTCCGAGACGTTCTGACGGTCGTCGGCACTCTTGATACGCAAGATGCGGGCCAGGCCATCGGAGCAAGCGCCAGTCAGCCACACGAGCGGACGGGCGATCTTCTGGAACACGGAAAGCGGGCCCACGACCTGCTTGGACACGCCCTCGGCATTGGCCAGGCCGATGCGCTTGGGGACGAGCTCGCCGATCACGATGGACACGAAGGCGACCGCGACGGTGATGATGACCGGCGCCAGGCCGCGCGCGATAGCGGAGAGCGGCGCGATGCCAAAGCTCATGAGCCACGTGGCGAGCGGGTCGGACAGACTCGTCGAGGCAACGGCGGACGAGGCGAAGCCCACGAGCGTGATGGCGACCTGGATGGTGGCGAGCAGCTGGTCGGAGTCGGCAGCCAGCTTAATGGCACGCTCGGCGCGCTTATCGCCCTCCTCGGCATCGTGCTCCAACACGGCGCGCTTTGCCGTGGTGAGCGCCATCTCGGACATAGAGAAGTAGCCGTTGATGAGGGTCAAAACGAGGGTAGTGATAAGGGAGATGGTTATGTCCATCGGGAGTTTCTCGAACCTCCAAGATTCGGGACGTCAGGGTAAAACGTTGGTGGCTGATACGGCAATTGCACTGTCGCCCAAACGGGGACGCGGGCGAGCAGGCGTGGTCGCTAGATTACGAAGAGAATCACCGCCATGAACTGGAAGATGCTGCCGGCGAGCACCCACAGGTGAAACACGCTGTGCAGGTAGCGCACATTTTTGGCGATATAGAACGGCACGCCCACGGTGTAGCACACGCCGCCGACGGCGAGCAGGGCAAGCGCCACGGGATTCAGCAGCGCCACAAGCTCGGGCAGCTTAAAGACAACGAGCCAGCCCATCAGCAGGTAAACCAAGCCGCATACCCAGTGCGGTTGACGCTCGCGCATAAAGCACTCGAGGGCGATGCCGATAATGGCGATGGCCCACACGGCAAAGAACAGCGCAGGGCCGCCGTCGTTTGCCAGCGTGATGAGGCAAAACGGCGTATAGCTGCCAGCTATGAGCAGGTAGATGCAGCTGTGGTCGATGATGCGAAACACGCGCTTGGCGCGTGCGGGCTGAATCGCGTGGTAGAGCGTGGAGGCGAGGTATTCGAGAATAATGCTGACGCCATAGACAATTGCCGCGGCCATGTGGGCCGGGCCTCCGCCGCGCAGGGCGGCGAATACGATCAGGAGCACCAGGCCCGCGATACCCAGCAGGCAGCCGACACCATGGGTGACGGAGTTCATGATCTCCTCACCCACCGTGTAGTGTGGAACGGCCGCGGTCTTGGGTCGCGGCTTAGAACTGTCGCTCGAATCGGACATGCCGGTTACATCCTCCAACGTAAAGAGTTCTCAACACTATATCAAAGCGTCTAGGTACGTGCGAAATTTGCACCATACGTGACCCTTTGTTTACCCATTCTTTGCCTGTTGACGCATCAACGGCGAACGTCCATAATGCGCTTGCATTAAATGTTGATGTATTAACATCTTATAGGAAAGCTTCTTATGTCTCAAAACGCACGTTCCCATCGAAAGCTCAAGATAGCCGGCGTCGTTGCGCTGGTGCTCGTTGTCGCGCTGCTGGGGTTTGCCGGCAACTTTCTGTTTGACTTCGCGCTGAATCCCCGCGCGCCATACACCATGAAGATGATGCAGGACGGCAAGGATGACAAGAAGGACGAGCAGATAGATGCCGAGGCAGTCGAAGCGCGGGCGTGGTTCAAAGAGCATCGCGAGAGCAGCAGCCTCACCGCGGACGACGGAACCGAGCTCGCCGCTTGGTATTTTGCCGCCTCGGAGAACACCCACGATTACGCCGTCTGCCTGCATGGATATACCAACGAGCCCATCGGTATGGCCCGATACGTCAAGCGATTCCACGACCGCGGCATGAACGTGCTCGCGCCCGCCGCGCGTGCCCACGAGCGCTCCGGCGGCGACTATATCGGCATGGGCTGGCCCGAGCGGCTCGATGTCGTTGCATGGATTGGGCGGATCGTTCAGGCTGACCCCGAGGCGCGCATCCTGGTCTTTGGCGAGTCGATGGGTGCGGCAACCGCCATGAACGTCGCGGGGGAATCTTTGCCGTCCAACGTGAAATGCATCATCGAGGACTGCGGTTATACGAGTGTTTGGGACGAGTTTTCCCTGCAGCTCAAGGATGTATTTGGGCTGCCCAGCTTTCCCTTGCTCGATGTAGCAAACTTGGTGTGCAACGTGCGCGCGGGCTACGACTTTCATGAGGCAAGCAGTGTGGAGCAACTCAAACACGCGACGGTTCCCATGCTGTTTATCCACGGCGACCAGGACACCTTTGTGCCGTACAGCATGCTCGACCAAAACTACGACGCGTGCGCCAGCAAGGTCAAGCAAAAGCTCACCATCCATGGCGCCACCCACGCCAAGAGTGCGCAAGTTGACCCCGAGCTCTACTGGAATACGGTCGACGACTTCCTCGGAAAGAATTTTTAGGCAAAAAGCAACGTCCGGGGCTTTATCTGACCCCCTATTTTCGGAAGTATGCGGCAAAATCTGGAACTGCCGACCAGACCGCAGTTTTATCAACAATTTATCAGGGGTTTTGTTGCCAAAAAACGTCGTGTGCTCGGCGGCCTCGGAATTTGCCGCATACTTCCGGAAAACCGCCCGTGGGCGCTGTGCTCACGGGCGGCTTTTGCTCGACTTACGCCACAGAGACGCTTGTTTTGTCCAATAGCTAGGCGCTATTTGACCTCGATGAGCTCATACTTGCTCGTGCCCAGGCCGATCTTTTCGGCATGCGCGATGCACGCGCGCCAGTCGGTGTCGGGATGCGTGATGCAGAAGGGGTCCTTGGCCTGCTCGCCCTCCAGATGCTCGTGGTTATGCTCCATCTTGGCCGCGCTATCGGTGAGTTCGGTGTTGGGCAGCGGCTCGGATGCCATGACGGCATCGGCGCAGGCCTGATCGATAGCGACCGGGTCGAAGCTCGCGAACATGCCGATATCGTTAACGATAGGCGTGTCGTTTTCGGGGTGGCAGTCGCAGTTGGGACTGATGTCCATGGCGAGCGAGATGTGGAAGCTCGGACGGTCCTGAACAATGGCCTTCGTGTACTCAGCGATCTTGTAGTTGAGTACGTCGGCCGCGGCATCATGGTCGGGCTTGATGCAGTCCTGGTTGCACGCCGCAATGCAGCGTCCGCAGCCCACGCAGCGATCGTGGTCGATGGCGGCCACGTGCACCGTGCGGGCGTTGCCGTTGGCAAGCTCGCGCTCGCGGGTATCGTCAAACGAGATGGCGTTGTGCGCGCAGATCTTTTCGCAGGCACGGCAGCCAACGCAGTGCTCGGTCGCGACGCTCGGCTTGCCGGCGGCATGCTGCTCCATCTTGCCGGCACGGCTGCCGCCTCCCATGCCCAGGTTCTTCATGGCGCCGCCAAAGCCGGCCTGCTCATGACCCTTAAAGTGGGTGAGACTGATCACGATGTCGGCGTCCATGAGCGCCTGACCGATCTTTGCCTCGCGCACGTACTCACCACCCTCGACCGGGACGAGCGCCTCGTCGGTACCCTTGAGGCCGTCGGCGATGATGATCTGGCAGCCCGTGGCATACGGGGTAAAGCCGTTCTGGTAAGCGGTGTCGATGTGCTCGAGCGCATTTTTGCGGCTACCCACATAGAGCGTGTTGCAGTCGGTAAGGAAGGGCTTGCCGCCCAGCTCCTTCACGACATCCGCGACGGCGCGGGCGTAGTTGGGGCGCAAAAAGCTCAGGTTGCCCAGCTCGCCAAAGTGAATCTTAATGGCGACGAACTTGTTCTCAAAGTCGATCTGCTCAATGCCGGCGTGGCGAATGAGGCGCTTGAGCTTGTCGAGCTGGCTCTCGCGAGCATGCGTGCGCAGGTTGGTGAAGTACACCTTTGCCGGTGCTGCGGGTGCGGTTGCGGTCATAGTTATATCCCCTCGGTCTATATGGCGTTACAGACATAGAGGATGGTACCCGTTAAAGTAGGGTCGAAGTCAAGCACAGCCACTCATTGGGGACAGACTTAAATGAGTGCTTGCCGCCCGGCCGGCGAATCGGCAAAGACTGTCCCCGATGACTACTCCTGCACCTTGAGGGCTTCGGCCAGGCTGACGCGCTTGATGGAGCGCGCGTGTAGCAGCGCCACGACCAGGTAGGTCGCAAAGCCGATGCCGACGCATGCAGCCATGGACCAAGCGGGCACGTAGATCTCGATATTGCCGTTGTAGGCGAGCAGCATCGAGCGGAAGATGGCCGTGAGCGAGCCAATAATGACCGGCAGGCTCAGCACGAGTGACACCGCCACGCACAGCGTGATCGAGCGGATGTACAGATGCGAGATCTCGCTATCGCGATAGCCAAAGACTTTCATGTAGCTGATCGATCGGGCGCTATGGTCGATAACAGCCTTGGTCAGCAGGTACATAAACAGCAGGAAGATAAACACCGCGAGCCCGACCATCATGCCGATCATTTTGCTCATCATGCCGATGAACTGGTCGCCCACGGCGCGCATGTCGTCGGGCGTGGTGTCGCCGGCAAAGTAACGAGCATCGAGGTCGAGCTTCTCGTTGCTCACATAGCCGTTGAAGTAGGCGGCATCGTTGTCGAACAGCTCGTTAAAGTCATCGATGCTCATATAGATATTCATGTCCGACTTTGAGCCCCAGGAGCAGCCCTTGCCCGCGTACTCAAGGGAATAATCCCGAGCCTCGTACTTGTCGCGAAGCTCGACCTTCTGGCCCTCGCTCCAGCCAAACTTGTCGAGCAGGCCGCCGCCAAAGACGACGTGTCCGTCGCCGATGTTGAGGCCCTTCCAGTAGCGCGAATCGGGCGAGATGCCGTAGACGGAAATCGTCTCCTCGCCATTACCATCGCCGCGGTCGTATTGCAGCTGGTAGACGGCGTATTTCTCGGCCCGCGCGATTGCGCCAGCGCCGTTGTCGGTCGTATTGACCGGGTGGATATCGTCGTTGTCAGTGTCGATCTTAGAGGCCTTGTCGATCAGGCCGATGGCCTCGTCGCGGTTGCAGCCGAGGGCAGCGGCAAGGTCATCGAGGCGCGCGTAGAGCGCGTCCTTCTTGTCCTGGACCTTGGCGAGCGCGTCCTGCGCCGCGGCCAGGCTCTCGGCAGACGGAGAGCTGGCCGCGGCATCGGTTGCCGTCTGCGCCGCATCGGCCGCGTCATCGAGCTCGTCACTGGCATCTTGGGCGGCGGAGAGCAGCGCGCCGTCAACCGACTGCAAGCGCTCGAGTGCCGACCACTGCTCGCGCTCCTCGGCAGTGCCCTCGAGCTCCAGCGGAGCCTTGAGCGTGTACTGGTGCTCGGCGACCAGGCTTGTCTCCAGGTTGTCGGCGTAATGCGTCATCGTGGGCAGAATCGCCAGGCCAAAGAGCAGCAGCAGCGAGGCAAACGCAATGCCCACGAAGAGCGTGGCGAAGTTGCCTAGGTTGCGCAGGAAGATACGAAGGCGGAAGCGCGAGACAAAGCCCATGCGCTCCGGCAGCTGCAAGCCGCGCTTGGTGCCCGATTTGCCGCTCGCCTCGTGACGAAGGAACTGCAACGGCGTCTTGCCCATCTTGCGAAGCAGGCCCACCAGCGTGATGAGGATGAGCGCGGCAGCGGGAACCACGGCGCACTTCACAAAAATCTCCCAGCTCCAGTACACCTGGAAGGGAGGCAGGCTGTACGAACCGTAATAGAGGCCGCGCATGGGCTCGGTAAAGAACGCGACGCCGAGCGCGGCGCCCAAAAGCGCCGCGAGCACGCCCACGATGGCGGGAAGCGCCAGGTAGTGCAGCACGATCTCGCGGCGGCGATAGCCGCTGGCGAGCAACGTGCCGATGATGGCGCTCTCCTCCTCGATGGTGGCGTCGGTAAGGACCACAAAGACGAATGCCATGATCACGATGATGATGTCGAGCAGTGTCATCCACATCATGGAGTCACCGTCCACGTCATCGCGCGCATAGCCAATACCCTGGTTGGAATCGGCATCAATCAGATCGTCGACACGCGCATCGGCATCCGCCAGCGCCTCGACCATATCCTGCTCCGCATCGATGCGATCCGCGGTGGGGAGGTCGCGATCGGCAAAGGTGAAGGAGTAGGTGTAGGCAGGCGCGCCACCGGCATCCTCGAGCGCGGTAAAACCGGCGTCGGTGACCTCGGCGACGCCATACGTGATGGTGTTCACCGTAAAGTCCGAATTGTTGAGGAACAGCGCCTGGCTATCGGGCTGCGTCATGATGCCGCAGATGGTGTAGGTGCGGCCCTCAAGCTCGACCTTATCGCCCACGGCGAGGTCGTTGTTGGTGGCGAAGACACGGTCGATTGCCACCTCATCGTCCGCCCTGGGCTGCCTGCCCTCACAGTAGGACGCGATATCGACCTTGGTGCGGTGCGCATAGGTGCGCAGGGTGCGCTTGGTGCCGTCGTCGCCGGACGCCTTTTTGATGATGGCGTCGATAGAGAAATTCTTGTAGAACGTGACGCCGCCGACGCCTTCCGCCGCGTCCTCGGCAGCCTTGAGCTGGTCGTCGGTGGCCTCGAAGGAGGTGGTCACGCGACCGTCCTCAATCGTGTACGCATCGCGCATGTCGTCAATAAGGCAGCCGATGGAATGCGCCGCGAGCAAAAAGCCCGACGTGAGGGCGATGCTTCCGCACATAAGCAAAAAGATGCCCAGGTACTTGCCGATATTGCGGCGCAGCTCGCGCGGGAGTCGTTTTGCGAGAGGTGTCATGGCGTCGCCTACCAATCGAGCTCGGCGGCGGGCACGGGATCGGCGTTGAGCTCGTCCTCGACAATGCGGCCGTCGCGCAGGCGCAGCACGCGGTTGGCCATGCGCGCGATGGCGGCGTTGTGGGTGACGATGATGATGGTGCAGCCGTAGGTGCGATTGACGTCCTCCATGAGCTGCAGGATTTCCTTGGATGTCTTGTAGTCGAGCGCGCCCGTGGGCTCGTCGCACAGCAGCAGGCCCGGGTTTTTGACGAGTGCGCGGCCGATGGCGCAACGCTGCTGTTGGCCACCCGAAACCTGACGCGGGAACTTGTTGCGGTGCTCGTAGAGGCCCAGCGAACGCAGCAGGTCGTCGATGTTGAGCGGGTTTTTGGACAGGTGCGCCGTGACCTCGATGTTCTCCTTGATGGTGAGATCGGGCACCAGGTTGTAGAACTGGAAGACAAAGCCCAGCTCGCGGCGTCGGTATTCGCCCAGGTCGGTAGGTTTGAGCACCGTGAGGTCGCAGCCGTCCACCATGATGGAGCCGCCGTCGGCATCCTCCAGGCCGCCGATCAGGTTGAGAAAGGTCGACTTGCCCGAGCCGGAGGGCCCCAGCATGACGCAGATCTCGCCGCGGTTGATAGACGTGTTGATGCCGTCGAGCACCGTCAGGCGTGCATCACCGTCGCCGTAGTGTTTCTTGAGCCCGTTGACCTGGACATAGGCTTTCTGCGCTGCCATGTCATCCCCCATTGTTAGCCTCTTGCTACTTTATGAGCATAATAGTAAACCTGGGCGAACTATTTTTGGAGCGAGGCCTGGATTTTATTTCAGACTAGTCATTGGGGACAGCTCTTGCCAGTCCGGCTGGCGAACCGGCGAATCGGCAAAGACTGTCCCCGATGACTAGTCGTTTAAGAACGTCCCCGATGACTAGGTGGCTAGGCGCGGGATTTGGTGCGTGAGAGGGCTAGGCCTACGGCGGCAATGGCGGCGGCAAAGAGCACGGTGACGCCCAGGTCGCAGGCGATGTCGCCCAACACGGTGGACGTCAGATCCGAAGCGAGCGCCTTGCCAATCGCGTCGTTCACCCAATACGTCGGCACAAAGTGCGCCACCGTCTGCACGGCCGAGCCCATCAGCGACAGCGGCATCCAAGCGCCGCCCAAAAACGTCATGAGCATGCCGAGTAAGTTGCCCACGCCGTTGAGCAGCTCCTCGCGCGCGCCCAAGCTCGACAGGGTAAAGCCAACGGCCAGCGGCGTGCACGCCAGGGCAAACGTCGCCGCCAGCGCCAGGCACACACGACCCACGCCGACCTCGGCAACCGCGCCGGCAAAGCCCACGACGCCCATCATGCTCGACACAAACCAGATGCAGACGG
The DNA here is from genome assembly GCA_959606035.1 of uncultured Collinsella sp. GTDB lineage: Bacteria > Actinomycetota > Coriobacteriia > Coriobacteriales > Coriobacteriaceae > Collinsella. Next base: position 133,760 of record CAUHHB010000003.1, on the reverse strand, counting down.
TGAGCACTGCAGCAGCCGCGAACACGGCGAGCGAACGCTGGCGCTCGGAGACCGGGCCGGCCTCCATGCGGCGCACGCGCTCGGGCTCGTTCATGCCCGAGAACACCAATCCCACCGACACGATGACCGACGAGATGATCGCGTACGCGCCAAAGTTGAAGTACGACTCGAGTGGGGCGACGGCAGTCGATTCGACCTTGACCCGCTCGATCTGGACCTCGGCGCGCTTGGCGGCAGCGTGCTCGGCGGCCTTGGCGACCTCGCCGTCGGAAGCAGCTGGCTCAAGTGCGGCCGCAGCGCCCGCAAGCGAGATCCACCGCGAGGCCTCGGCAGACGAGAGCGCCGCCGCCATGGTGCCGGAGCCGTACGTCACATCGAGCTTGGGCAGGTCTTCCCCCGCACGGGCGGCTGCAACAAGATCGTCCTCAAACCCCTCCGGGATAAAGAACACGCAATCGGCGCTGCCCTTGGCGCTGTTACTCTTGGCGAGCGCATCCGCAAGGTCGTACGTGTCGTCACCAACGCCCGTGACCAGGTCAAAGCGTGAGCCTAGGTGCTTGGTAAGCGCCCGCGAAAGGTCGCTATTGTCGCGGTCGACCACGATCACGTTGGTGTCGTAGGGCTTGTACTCGGTAAGCTGCGACGAGTTCCAGCTCACCGAGGCCGCGATGAATACGCCCATGAGCGAGATGAACACCGTATAGATGAGCAGGTATAACGGGTGTGCCAGCGCCATGCGAAGCGCGGTCTTAAAGGTGCTCATAGCGGCTCCTTCCAAAGATCAGCGTAGCGGCGACGACAAACACCAGGGTCATCAGGACGAGCGCGCCGGCGCGGACGGCGAAGGGCCCCAGGTCCTCAAAGAAATACAGGCGATTGAACATATCGCAGATGAGCTTGACGGGGTTGAGCCAGCACTCGGCCGGGAAGGCGCGGGCGACGTCGTCGGCAAGCGCCATCGCCGGCTCGCCGTAGAGGCCGGCGAACAGGGCGCACGTGGTGGCAAAGCCCGTGAGGATGCCCGACTTGGACGCCTTGCCACCCTTAACGGGAAGCGTGCCCACAAAGAGCCCCAGGCCCGTGGCGGCAAGCGCGGATGCAGCACCGCCCAGCAGGCACAGCCCCTCGCGCCCGCCAAAGTCGACGCCAACGACTAGGCGCACGTAGCCAATCGCGACCGCCATCGAGGCAAAGGAAACCAGCCACGAGCCGACAAAGATGCCGGCTAGCGACGCCGTCTTGGAAAGACCACCCACGCAGCGGCGCGCGCCAAGGCCCGACAGATTGGGCTGCAAATCGACGACGCTCAAAGCGGCAAACTCGGCAGACATCATCGCGACCAGACCAAAGAGCGCGTAGTAGTAAATGGTCGTGCCGTCGGGTGTGGTGCGCGTCAGGCTCACGCGGCGGGTTCCGCCCTCGAGCGACAGGGCGCGCGCAACCGCCGCCGGGTCGGCAAGGGCGGCCGGGTTGTCTTGGGCAATCTTGGACATGAGCTCGGCATTTTGCGTATACGAGCTTGCCACCGTTTCAAGGATGCTGCGGTCGGTGAGCACCGACGAGGCGCGCGAGCTGTCGTAACTCGACAGCAGCGTGAGCCTGGGCGTGCCCGCGGCATCAACCGTATAGATGCCCGCGACCTCGCCGGCCTTGAGCGCTTTGCGCGCGACAGCCAAGTCTTCGTACTCGCTCACATCGAGCAGCTGATCGTCGCCTGCCTTGGCAAGCGAAGCTGCCACATCCTTAAAGGTCGAGGCATCCCAGGCCTCGTCCGCCACGACGGCAACCGGCACCGGGTCGACCGTGCCGTCGGAGCTGAGGTTCGCAAACATAAACATGAACATCGTGGAAAGCGCGATAGGAAAGAGAGCGCCCCAGACCCACGTGCTCGGCCGGCGCAGCAGCGTCTTGACCGTGGTGATGATGGTGTTGAACATGGCCGCCCCCTAGTCGCGCAGCTCGCGGCCGGTGATCTCGAGGAACACGTCGTTGAGGGTCGGCGGTTCGGAATAGATGCGGCCGAGCGGCACGTCATGCGAGCGCAGCGCATCGAGAATGTCCGTCAGGTTGTGCGGGCTCGCTTCGCACGAAAACGTGAGCTGTCCCGCCGTTGCCGAAAGGTCCAGAACGTGCGGCAGGCTTGCGACGGCACCGAGCGCCGCACTCGGAACCTCGCCGACCTCGATTACAATCTTCTCGCCCATCTGAATCATGCGCTTGAGCTCGTCGTTAGTGCCCTGCGCCAGCACGCGGCCGCCGTCCATGATCATAATGCGGCTGCAGATCTGCTCGACTTCCTCCATGTAATGGCTGGTATACACCACCGTGGCGCCCTCGTCGCGCAGGCGGCAGATGCCCTCCAGGATGGCGTTGCGGCTTTGCGGGTCGACCGCCACCGTGGGTTCGTCAAAAAAGATGAGCTCGGGCTTGTGCGCGATGCCGCAGGCAATGTTGAGACGACGCGTCAGGCCGCCCGAGAGCTTGCCGGGGCGGAACTTGGTAAATTCGCCCAGGCCGACAAAGTCGATCGCCTCGTCCACCAGCGCGCGGCGGCGCTTGCGGTCGTTGACGTAGAGACTGCAGAAATAGTCGATGTTCTCGCGCACGGTGAGCTCGTCGAACACCGCCACCTGCTGCGGCACCACACCGATGCGGCGCTTGAGGTCGTAGCGGGCGGGCGTCATGCGCTCGCCGAACAGCTCGATGGTGCCCTTGTCGTAGGCGAGCAGCTGCAGGATGCAGTTGATGGACGTGGTCTTGCCCGAGCCGTTGGGGCCCAGCAGGCCAAAAATCTCGCCGGGGGCGATGTTCAGGTTAAAGTGGTCGAGCGCAATAAGATCGTCGTAGCGCTTGACGAGGTTTTCGACGTGGACGATGTCTGTCATGAGGCGGCCCTTCTGTTGGTCGTGGCCCGGTACGATTGCATCATCGCAGGAGCGGGCGGCGCGCACCAGTGAGCTTTGTCACGAGTGCGGAGGTCTTGGTCGTACGGCCTGCCGACGCCCCCGCTTTGCCGCGCGGGAGAAATGTCACGGTTGCGCAGGCGGCCCCTCCACCACGCGCGGCATCGCGTACAATACCCGTATGAACAGGCTTTTCGACAAATCGATTGTGCTGGCGTGCTGCATCGCAGCCGCCACAGGCCTTGCTGTGGACGCTCGCTTAGTCGCGGCGTTTTGCCTGGGCGTTATTGCCACCTCACTGGCCGAGGTCGCACAGGGAAATCGCGCCCGCCGTGCGAGCGAGGCCGTGAGCTACGCTTACATCATCGCGGCTGTCTTCGTGCCGCCGTTTATGCCGTTTGCGCCTCTCGCCCTCTATGACATCGCGCGGCGCGTGCGCCGTGAGCACGCCTGGATCGCGTTGGGTGTCGGTGCTGTCTTTGCCTGTGCGCTCGTCGCGGACCTTCGCGGCGGCGCGCTCACCACCCGAACGCTGCTGCTAACCGCCATTCTTTCGGTCGCCGCCACGTTGCTGTCACTGCGCACCGCGCAGCTGGAGCGCGAACAGGAACGCATGCGCCGTACCCGCGACGAGCTGCAGGAACGAGCCCTCGCGCTCGAAGCGCGCAACCGCGATCTTGCCGACCGCCAGGACTACGAAGTCGAGCTCGCGACGCTCGCCGAACGCGCCCGCATCGCGCGCGAGATCCACGATAACGTCGGACACCAGCTCACGCGTGCCTCGCTACAAGCCGAAGCCCTGCGCGTGATCCACGCCGACGAGCCCGGCGTCGCCGCCGATTTCGCCGACGTCAAACGCACGGTTGACGAGGCGCTCCAACTTGTGCGTACTAGCGTCCATGCGCTCAACGACAACGCTGTCGACCTTTCCGTGCAGCTCGAACGCATTGTTGAAGGCGCGCGCTCGGACGGCGGCCCGCAGATTGAGCTTGAAGTTATGACCGAACATGCGCCCGCAAATGTCGCCAACTGCTTTGCGGCGGTCCTTCGCGAGGCGCTTTCCAACGCCATGCGCCACGCCCATGCCAATGCCGTTACCGTGCGGTGCATGGAGCATCCGTCGTTTTACCAGCTCATCGTTACCGATAATGGCGCGGACGCGACCCCGGCGAGCAGCAGCAACGTCGCAGAAGGCATGGGGCTCGGCTCCATGCGCGAGCGCGTCGAGGCGCTTGGCGGCACCTTCACCGCCGGTCCGCGCGCCGGTGCCGGCGGCTGGCGTGTGTTCGCCACCGTTCCCAAACAGCAAGGAGATGAGGGCCGATGAGGCTCATCGTTGTCGACGACGACCGCCTAGTGGTCGATTCGCTCAAGATTATCCTGGGCGCCCAAACGCAGATCGAGGTAGTGGGCACCGGAGCCGACGGCAACGACGCGGTGGCACTCTACGCCGAACTCGCACCCGATATCGCGCTGCTCGACATTCAGATGCCGGGGCGCGACGGCCTTTCGGCGGCGCGCGAGATCCTTGAGCACGACCCCGCGGCACGCGTGGTGTTTCTGACGACATTCTCGGATGACGAGTACATTGTGTCGGCGCTCAAGCTGGGCGCCCGCGGTTACCTGATCAAGACCGATGTCGCCGCCATTCCGCCAGCGTTGGCGCAGGTCATGGATGGCAAACGCGTGCTCGAGGGTAAGGCGATCGAAGATGTTGACTTTGACGGGATGGGCAACAAGACGGGCGCGCCCCACCGGCCCGCGGCCTTTGCCGGTCTGACCGACCGCGAGTTCGAAGTCGCCGAGCTCATCGCCCGCGGTCTCGATAACAAGGAAATCGCCGCCACCGCCTATATGGGCGAAGGCACGGTGCGCAACCACATCAGCTCGATCCTTGCCAAAATGGGTCTGCGCAACCGCACCCAAATCGCCATCGCCTACCTGCGAGGGTAATTACCCAACGGCCAACCGCCCCGGCATAGCAAAATGGCTGCTACCGATTTAATACCATTTCAAAACTATGCCGGTTTACTACGATGAATCGCCCGCCTTCGACCACGGCAAATTGCGCGCTTGCAAAACCGCAGGTAGAACGCCTGCAATATTTAGAAAAATGCAGTCATGGTCGGGAATGTCGAATTCATCGTAGTAAACCGACATAGTTTTGTTCGGATAGTCCCGCACGGATACCATCCCAGGCCTCGCGGAACAAAAATGATCCGTTTTCTTCCGCCCGCGGAGATCGGCTGACAGCGCCCGCCACGAAATCGGCCCATCTACTACGTTTGACTCAATATCCCCGACCATACCCGCTTTTCATGAAAAATCGCAGGCGTTCTACCTGCGGTTTTTATTTCGCATTACTTGCCATGGTTGAGGGTAGCGGCTTAAACGTAGTAGATGGGCCCATTTCGTGGCAGACGGGTCATTTTCGGGCTGGACGGGTCGCGTGGCGGCCCGCACACGCGTTCACGCGCGGGGCCGGCGGGGCATTTTTGCCCCGCCGGCCCCTATTCCAGCGCTATACCAGCCCCATTCCAGCGCTACTCCGGCTTGGTTTCTACCGTGGGGGTCTTGTCCGCTGCGACTGGAGTGCGGGCGGTGTCCATAGTCAGGCAGTGCTTGGGGCAGCTCTCGATGCACTCACCGCACACCACGCAGGCATACGGGTCAATCGACCACGTTCCGCCCTTGCGATCGACCGCAAGTGCACCCGCCGGGCAACGGCGCGCGCACATGCCGCAGCAGATGCACACGTCCATATCGTTGACGATATGCCCGCGCAGGCGCTCGGGTGCCGCGAGCTTCTCCTGCGGATAGCGCACCGTTACCGGCTGCTTGACCATAGAACCCAAGGCCGTCTTGGCAAATGTCAGCAAACTCATGCCGTGCCTACCTTTCCGTGCAGCTAATGCAGGGGTCGATGGTCAGGATAATCATGGGCACGTTGGCAATGAGCACGCCCTGCAGCGCATGCGTCAGACCCGCCAGATTTTGCGACGTCGGCGTGCGCACGCGAAAACGGTCCAAGTTCTTGGTGCCGTTGCCGCGCACATAGTAATACGCCTCGCCGCGCGGCTGCTCAATCACAACCTCGCCGCGCGCGCCGTCGGCCGGCGTAAGCTTGGTGCGCCCACCGATACCGTCGTGCGGAATCTTGCCCACAAGCTCCTTGATGATGTCCATAGCCTGCGTGACCTCGGCGCAACGCACCTGGCAGCGGGCATAGCAGTCGCCATCGGTAGCGACAATTGGCTCAAACGCAGCCAGATCCGCATAGGCGCCGTCGCCAAACATGCGCACGTCATAGTCCACGCCCGAGGCGCGCCCAAACGGGCCGACCATCGAAAGCTCCAGCGCGTCCTTCTTGCTAATCACGCCCACGCCATGCAGACGCTCGCCGCAGCTGTCGTCGTCCAAAAACGTATGCACCAGGGCCTCGTAGTCGGGGCGCATGGCGTCGAGCGTCTGGACAATGCCCGCCAGCTCGGAGTCCTCGATATCGTGCTTAAGGCCGCCGATCTCGTTAATCGACAGAATCACACGCCCGCCGCACGTGCGCTCAAAGATCTTGAGAATCTGCTCGCGCAGGGTCCACGAACGATAGAACAGCGCCTCAAAGCCAAAGGCGTCGGCGAGCAGGCCCAGCCACAGCAGATGCGAGTGGATGCGCGAAAGCTCGTGCAGAATGGTGCGAATATACTGCACGCGGCCGGGCACCTCGATGTCGAGCATGCGTTCGCAGGCGCTGGCATAGCCGCAGCTGTGGCCCACGGCGCAAATGCCGCAGATGCGCTCGGCGATGTAGCCAAACTGATGCATATCGCGCTTTTCGGTGAGCTTCTCGAGCCCGCGGTGCACAAAGCCGATCTGCGGAATTGCCTCGATGACGCGGTCGTCCTCGATCACCAGGTCCAGATGAAGCGGCTCGGGCAGCACCGGGTGCTGCGGGCCAAACGGAATAACGGAGCGATGTGCCATGGACCTTACGCCTCCTTTTTCTGCTTATCGCGGGCGGCCTTGGCGGCAAGCGCCGCACGGACCTTGGCCGCTTTCTCAGGATCCATGGCGGCGAGCTTTGCCTCCATCTCGGCGGCCTTGAGCGCCGCCTTCGCAGCAGCCCCATCGTGCTGAGCATCGGAGCCGGCAGCCGCAGCGGGCTGAGCAGCGGCGCCCGCGGCATCGCCGGCGCTGGCAGCGCCCTCCCCTGCAGCAGCCGCAGCAGCGGCGGCCTTCTCGGCCGCGGCCTTGCGCGCCTTGGCCTCGGCAGCGGCACGGACCTTCATGGCTTTCTCTCGCGCAGCCTTCACCTCGGGCGTGATAACGCTCATGGGCTCGGCAGTCGAGACCTGGTAGAAAAAGCCCTTAAAGTCGATCTGCATATCGGTGATGGCAAGACCGAATAGGTCGTGCGCTTCGTTTTCAAACGGGAATACCGCCGGACAGTACGAGCTGATGGACGGAATCTCCTGGTACTGATCAATTCCCTCGACTACCAGGTTCTCAATCGCATAGCTGCCGTCCTGCACAATATGCTCCTGAGCAGCACGAACGTTGATAAACGTATAGACCAGGCGATACGTGCCGTCGTCTACATTGCGCTCGGCGTGCATTTGCACAAAGCGCGCGCCGGCACCCTTGAGCGCCTGCACATGCGCCAGGAGCTCGTCAATCCCGACGGTGGTATAGATTGCCTTTTGCATTACTCGGCCTCCTTTGCAGCGGCGGGCGCGGCGGGCTTCCCGGCAGGCGCGTCACCGGCACCGTCAGTTCCGACCCCCGCAGCCACAAACCCGTCCTCGCCCAGCTCAACGCCACCGTCCCAGGTTGCGGCGCCGCCCACGGTAAGCGGATCGCCGCCGGCGCGCATCACGGCCTCCTTCTGATCGAGGATGCCGCACGCCTCCACGATGGCATCGATCACGGTCTCGGGGCGAATGGCGCACCCGGGCGCGTACACGTCCACGGGAATCGCGCGGTCCACGCCGCCGATCACGTTATAGGCATCGCGGAACACACCGCCCGAGCACGCGCAGATGCCGCAGGCCACCACGCACTTGGGCTCGAGCATCTGGTTGTAAATCTGGCGCACGACGGGCAGGTTCTGTGCGTTGACCGAGCCCGTCACCAAAAAGATATCCGCATGCTTGGGGTTGCCGGTGTTGACCACACCAAAACGCTCTGCATCAAACAGTGGGGTAAGCGAGGCCAGCACCTCGATATCGCATCCGTTGCAGCTCGAGCCGTCGTAATGAATAACCCACGGCGAGCGCGACATTTTATGATCCATGGATGCCACCTCCTAAATAAATACGTCGACGAGAATGGGCATAAGGTTGAGCAGGCCAAACACCAGCGCCACGCCCCAGCCGAGCTTAAAGCAGCTACGCCAGGTGCTACGGGCGAAGGTGTTGTCGATCAGCACCTCGACAAAATACGTCGCAGCCATCACGACCAGGGCAACCACCCAGCTCACCGGGTTGTCCCAAACAAAGAACATGCCCACCCACATCAAAAACAGCACGGTCTCGCACCAGTGCATAAGGGTCATCTTGGCCAGCGTGCCGCCGCTCATCTCGGTGGCGACGCCCTGGACAATCTCCTGATGCGCGTGATGCGAGTACGAAAGATCGAACGGCGACTTGCGCAGCTTGATGGTAAGCACCGCAAGCAGCGCGAGGAAAATGGGCGCGCTGTACACGATGATGGGGGCCGACTGCCCCGTCACGGCGATGGAGTCGAAGCTGTCGGTGGCAAGGTACAGGCCCACGCTCATCAGCAGAACGGCGGGCTCGTAACTCATGACCTGCAGCAGCTCGCGGTCGGCGCCAACCTGGGCAAACGGGCTTTGCGTCGAGGCGGACGCCAGCACCACAAAGATCGCGGCGAGCGTAACCATAAAGGCGCACAACAGCGTGTTGGAACCCGACACAAAGATGCCGCCACCCACCACGGTAAAGATGAGCGCGCATGCCATGTAGGTATCGTCCATGGTGTTTACGCTGGCAGGGGCCTTGCGCAGCAGCTTGGCAACGTCGTAGAAGGGCTGCAGCAGGCGCGGACCCACGCGGCCCTGCATGCGGGCCGAAAGCTTACGGTCAACGCCGTCGACCAGACCACCCACAAGCGGCGCCAGCAGGGCAAACGCCACGCTACCAATAAAAATGCCCACGACACCCGAACCTTCAAAATACTTGCCGCGCAACACCGAGGGCGCGCTCATGGCAAGCCGCTCGGGCCCAATCCACGCACAGCACAGGAACGCAAACAGGATGATGGCACAGCACACGACGCTACCTGCGGGGCCGATGCGCTTCTCGCCAAGGGCGTCCTCCAGGTACCAATTGCGCTTTTCGGCCTTAACCTCGTGTCCCATCGAGCCGCGGAAATGACGGTAGTTCTCGGTTCCAACGCCCGAAAGGTATACGTTGACGTGCGGCTTATTGCTCACGCGGAACGACGTCAGCAGCACCACGGCGATAAACGCCACGATAACCACCATCAGATACATGGCGTCCTTGCCAATAACGTACGGCACGCGGCCAAACACCATGGCCAAGTAAGGCGACACCAGACCGCTCGAAATAACCGGGAACGCCACGCAGCACAGAATCAGCAACGCGGCGATGGTGTTGAGCGCCATCCACTCGGTCTTGTGAACATTGACCTCCACGTTTTGGGCCGTGGGGTCGACGCCCGAAAGCTTGGCGAGCCACTTACCCCAGAAGAAGAACGTCGCGGCCGAGCCAAAGGCCAGCACCATGATCATGAGCACGTTGCCGGTCTGCGCGAATGCCACCAGGGCGCCCCACTTGGACACGAGCATGCCAAACGGCGCCACGAACATGCCCATGATGCCCAGCATCATTAGGCGCGTCAGGTGCGGCATGCGGCTGAACATGCCGTCCATGTCCTCGATGTTGCGGCTGCCGATATGGTGCTCGGCGGTGCCCACACACAGGAATAGCAGCGACTTTGCCACCGTATGGAACAAGATCAGGAAAATGGCGGCCCACACGGCCTCGGGCGCGCCGACGCCCAAGCAGGCACTGATGAGGCCCAAGTTGGAAATGGTGGAGTACGCGAGCACGCGCTTGGCGTTGCTCTGCGAGATGGCCATAAGGGCTGCCAGCAAAAACGTGATGGCTCCCACCCTCGTGACCATAAAGCCCGTCACGGGATAGGTAGCGTAGAGCGGGCTGAGCTTGACCATCAGGAACACGCCGGCCTTGACCATGGTTGACGAGTGCAGCAGGGCACTCGTGGGCGTGGGGGCAACCATGGCACCCAATAGCCAAGTGTGGAACGGCATCTGTGCGGCCTTGGTGAGCGCGGCAAGCGACAGCAACAGGACCGGCATCACCAGCAGCGCGGATTGCGCGGTTCCGGCGCCGGAAAGCTCGATCATGCCCGAGATGGTCAGCGGCATGCCGTTAACGTGCAGGTACATGAGTCCGGCCAAAAACGCGATGCCGCCCAGCATGTTGAGGATGATCTGGGTGAAAGCGTTTTTTATGGCCTCGGGCGTGCGCGTGTAGCCAATCATGAGGAACGAGCACACGGTGGTGATTTCCCAGCCACAGAACAGCCACTCAAGGTTGTCGCTCGTCACGATGACGAACATGGCCGAGAGGAACAGGAACATAAGCGCCAGGAACTGCGGGCGACGGTCGGGCGCGGTCTGCCTGCGCAGCGCAGCCTCGTGCTCGTCGTGGGCCTGAAAGTCCTTCATGTAGCCCAAGGCATACACGCAGATTAGGCTGCCGACAATGCCGACGGCGAGCACCATGATCACACTCATGTAGTCTAGGTAGAGCGGCGTCGCCGTGACGGCTTCGGCCGCAGGCAACGTCATGGTCGCGAAGGCAATCGAGCCCGCCAGCTGCACCACGCCGAGCACCGTGGTGAGCGTGCTCTTATATTTACGCGCGTTGTACAGGATGACGGCGCACAGGATCACGTCGATGACGGAGCTGATGATCGAGAGCACATGCGAGGCGCCGGGGGCAACCTCGAAGCTCTGCGGGCCCGTGCCAAAAAACATGACGGCGACTACAACCGTCACCGCCATAATGATGCCAGAGCCTACAAGCCCTACCGCATCGCGGGCGCGGTCACCGCGCGCGAGCAGCATGCCCAGCGCCGGTACCAGCGGAAACAGGGTAAGGAAATACAGTAGCGTCATACCATCACTCCCCCATGCAAAAACGCTGCAATTGTTTAACGTTATAGCTCAGTTGAGGAGTAGCGGCGGCGGGTTTTCGGTCAACTGGGGAGTTTTAGGCGTACGGGGTAACGAGTCTGTCCGCTTTGGAGCAGAGAGGCGACGCTCCCCCTATCGCGGCGGCGGGCGCACGGGCCACTGCGCGCGGTTTATTAACCACTTTGGAGGATGTTCCAGTAGGCTCACGACGGTCCAAAAAGTTGGCGCGGCAAGAAAAATGCGCCCCTGTGGGCGCACCATCCCGTTCGCTATTCCGCCTTTTTAACGCGCGGCTTGCGACCGCGCGGCTTATCAACCAGCGCGGACTCACCGCTCTCGCGATACTGGCGGCACCAAGCCTTGACCGAAGACTCACTGGGAATCTTGTGCTTGATCATGGCCTCGCGAACCGTTAAGCCGTTTTCCAAGCGGTCCTTGACCACGGCGAGCTTAACTTCGTACGAATAGGTGTGATGATGCGAACCGGCGTTAAGCACGGCGTCGGCACCGCCCACGGCATACGCGCGGGCCCACTGACGAGCCGTGGCCTGGGGAATGCCAAGCTCCGCGGCGAGGGCACGATGACCGACCCCCTCTTGGAGGACCTCGACGGCGCGCTGCCTGACCTCGGGCGCATGCGTGCGAGTCTTAGTTGCTTCCGACATACCTGCCACTTCTTAGCCTTAACCGTTAATCTGCTTTCTTACGTGCATGTTAGATAGTAGCATTTTGCTGTTTGCTCAAAGCAGTTAATTAAAATAGACGCGGTGTTATCTGGGCATTTGGCACCAATTTACGACATTTCTTTATCGATTATTTACGCTGGTAGCTGGCTCGCAGCTAATCGTCATTCGCTTGTCAACAAAATTGACATCTCTTTATGTCCTTTGGCATAGAGGATATAGTTATTAACCCCTCCCCCAATAATTTTGAGCAATCGGCAAGGCAGTAGACGTCCTTACTCCTCATGATTACCGCGCATTGCCATCCACCGGAGCAAAACAAAAAGGGCGGGGCCTGCTGCGCTTGCAGGCCCCGCACCGGTTGACACCCGACGGGACGCAGCCGGGCGAGGCGGATCCGTGCTACCGCCCCGCCCCGCCGCGATGTTAGCTACAGCTCGTTGGCCGCGTGATACGCCGTGCGGATGGCGCTCGCAATATCGGCGGTGCGCTCGCCCGAGCAGTCGCCCACGCAGGTCACGGGCACCGTCACGCCGTCCAGGTCAAACGCGTTGGCCTTGGAGCCCACGGCCATCACCACGTAATCGCAGGCGATCTTCACCGGCTCCTCGGCGCCGTCCTCGGTGGTGCGAACGGCCTCCACGCCCTCGTCGGTAATGGCGGTCAGGCGGGTCTTAACGTGCTGCTCCACGTTGTGCTCTGCAAAGTCGCTCATAATCAGCGGCAGAATGGTCTCGGACTCGCCTGCGGCAATCTTGTCGAGCATCTCGACGATCGCCACCTCGCAGCCGTGCTGCAGCAGGTACTCGGCAGTCTCGGTGCCCACCAGGCCACCGCCAATGACGGCGACGCGCCCGCTGAGCTCCACCTTGCCGGCCAGCACGTCCCAGCTCGAGACGACCTTGTCCGAGTCGGCACCCGGAACGGGGATGACCACGTCGTGCGCGCCCACAGCCACAATCGCGGCGTCGGCGGCGTTGAGATCCGTGGGGTTAGCGGCATGGTTGAGCTCAACCTTCACGCCCAGGCCGGGCAGAATCTTCTCGTAATACTCGACCGAGCGCATAATCTCATCCTTGCGCGGAGGCGCGGCCGCCAGCACAATCTGGCCGCCCAAGTGATCGCTCGCCTCATAGACGGTCACGTCGTAGCCGCGCTTGGCCGCCACGCGCGCGGCCTCCAGGCCGGCGATGCCGCCGCCCACCACGGCGATCTTCTTGTCGCCCTCGCCCGGCTTAATGGCGATGGTCGCCTCGTCGCCGTTCTCGGCGTTGAGCACACACGAGATGTACTTGCGGTTTTGAATCGCGTCGACGCAGCCCTTGTTGCAGTTGAGGCACTCGCGAATGGGCTCACCCGTGGCGGCCTTCAGTGCAATGTCGGGGTCGCACATGAGCGAGCGACCGTAGGCGATGATATCGGCCGCGCCGTCTTCCAGAATCTTCTCGCCGGCCTCGACCGAAACCACGCGGCCGACGGTTGCCACCGGCACGGAGACCAGGGCCTTGACGCGCTCGGCCACGGGCAGAGTCCAGTTGTAGGGCATGGCGCCCATGGGCGGAATGGTGTCGCCCATGTTGCCGGTGTGGTTGGCCTGTGCGACCTGGATCATATCGATGCCCGCGCCCTCGAGCAGCTTGGCAAACTCGCAGGCCTCGTCGGGCAGCAGGCCGCCCTTGCCGCGCGGCGTGCCGTCGGGGTTCTCCATGATCACGGGGAGCTTGTACTCCACCATCAGCTCCGGCGCGGCTTCCTTAATGGCGGCGACGACCTCGAGCGCATAACGGACGCGGTTCTCGAACGAGCCGCCATACTCGTCCGTGCGCTTGTTGAGGATGGCGGAGCACATCGAACCCACCAGACGGTCGCCGTGGACCTCGATGGCGTCGATGCCAGCCTGCTGCGCGCGGGCGGCCGAGGCGGCGATGGCCTCCTTGATCTGGGTGAGTTGCTCCACGGTGGCCTCGTTCACAAAGTGCTGCATGTCGTGGTGCAGTTTGGCGTAGGCCTGCTTGCGGATCTCGTTGGACTCGGCCATCTTGGCGGCGAAGGTCTCCTCGTCGCCGGCGGCCTTGGCCTCCTGCGCGGCCTTGGCGGCAGCCATGGAGCCCATGACCATGCGGCCGACACCGGGCACGTCGTACTCGGGGTGGAACAGCTGCAGCGCGACCTTGGCACCGTGCTTGTGGACGGCGTCGGCCAGTGCCTTAAACGTGGGGATCTGGGCGTCGGTCGCCAGCTTGGGCGTGGGGCTCGCGGTCATGACGGGAGCGACGTCGCCGATGACGATGTAGCTCACGCCGCCACGGGCCAGGCGCTCGTAAAAAGCCAGGCTGCGCTCGCCAATGGAACCGTCGCGCTCCTCGTAGCCGGTGGTAAGCGGCGGAAACATAATGCGGTTTTTAAGCTCAAGGGGGCCAACCGTAATGGGCTGGAGCAGTTTGGATGCGGGTGCGGTCATGGACATTCCTCTCTTGTAGGCGCGGCGGCGATGTTGCCGCGTAGTTGTTTAGAGGATATGGCATGGGAGCACAGTGGCGCAACGGAAATCGGCAGACAGCAGGTAGCGGCAGGTGGATGGGGCGGGGCGGCCCGTCGGTTTGTCTCGATCTGTAACAGTAAGACCCTATTTTGCCGAGCAACTGTTACAGATTGAGACAAACCAAAACCGTCCCGGCAGAAAATCTCAATCTGTAACAGTTACTCGGCAAAATCCATCCCTCGTGTTACAGATTTAGACAAACCGTCCAGGCGGGGACTCAACATCTCAATCTGTAACACCTAGCCGCCCAAATCGGGTCTAGATGTTACAGATCGAGATTTTGTTTGAGATGTTGGGAATTGGGCTGAGAGAACAGTCCCGGAATAACAAAAAAGCTCGCCGGCTAGGCCGACGAGCTGCAAGTTCTTGGTCGCGGGGGCAGGATTTGAACCTACGACCTCCGGGTTATGAGCCCGGCGAGCTACCAGACTGCTCCACCCCGCAATGTCTGGGCGCCTCATGTGCGCAAGAAAGAATATTACGTGGGAGTTCGGTAAACGGCAAGGAAAATCTCGTAGAGCATAATTCCTTCATATTTAAAACCCCTCAGCCCATATCGCCGTGAACGAATCGCAGCCGAGCGCCGCCGACGGCACGTATACAATGGTGCGCGTCCTTTTACGCCGACACCTGGAGTAGACATGCTGCTCGCTATCGATATGGGAAACACGCAGACGGCCATGGGCCTGTTTGACGGAGACAAGCTGGTGCAGTCGTGGCGCATGCCCACCGACCGCTCCTACACCGCCGATGAGATCCACGTGCGCCTGATGGGCTTCTTTAAGATGTACGACCTCTCGCTCGGCGCGGTCGACGCGATCGCCTTTGCTGGCGTGGTGCCGCAGCTCTCGCGCGAGTGGCACGCCGTGGCCGACCGCATCGCGGCAGACGCCATCGTCATTGGGCCACAGACGGCCGCGGTGACCAAGCTGCGGGCGGCGCGCCCCCAGGCCGTTGGTGCCGACCGCATCGCCAACGCCGTCGCTGCCGAGACCTTCTACGGCGCCCCGGCGATCGTGGTGGACTTTGGCACCGCAACCAATATCGACGTCATCGACGAGGACGGCTATTACATTGGTGGGGCGATCGCGCCGGGCATCCGCATCTCCATGGACGCGCTTGCCACCCGAGCCGCCAAGCTCGCCAGCGTGCCGCTCGAGGCGCCCGAGCACGCCATCGGTCGCGATACCGAGGAGTGCATTAAGGTCGGCGCCGTGGTGGGCGCTGCCGCCATGGCCGAGGGCCTGGTCGCGCGCATGAAGCGCGAGCTGGGCCGCGAGGATGCCACCGTTATCGCCACGGGCGGTCTCGCCGGCATCGTCGCCGATTCGACCGACGCCTTCGACGTGGTCGACGGCCAACTCACCATCAAGGGCATCTGCGAAATCTACCGCCGCATGCAGGAGCTGGGATAGAGTAAACGCGAGGTCGCAGCAACCAGCCGCCAATCCTATTCCTCAAAATCGAAAATTTTTCAGTTTTGAGGAATAGGATTTTTGCTAAGCCTCGCCGCACAACCACCTCGCCAGGTCCACGATCTGCACCCCATCGCGATCCGTGGCCTCGTGATGCGTGCGGGCAAGAATCATCTTGGGATACGCATCGCCAATGCTCAGCAGTGGCGAAATCTCGCGTTCAAACGTCTTATCCGAGCTGATGTCGTCGCTCACCTGAATGTAGAGCTTCTCGCTTCGCTTGATTGCTACAAAGTTTATTTCCTTTTTATAGAGCACACCGACGTATACCTCGTATCCGCGGCGCAGCAGCTCGATGGCCACCATGTTCTCGTATACGCGTCCCCAATCCATATCACGTGTACCAAGCAGTGCGTATTTGAACGCGTGGTCTGCCAGGTAATACTTCTCGCCGCTCTTAAGGTATTTTTTGCCGCGAATGTCGTACCGACGAACTTTATAGAAGGCAAACGCATCGCACAGGTACCCCATGTACGTGCCGACCGTCTTGTTCGTAATCTTTAGCCCATCCGCATTCAAAACATCTGTAATGTTGCGTGCCGACGTTATGTTGGAGACGTTGTCCATCATGTAATCGGCAATGCGCAGCAGTGCCGATTCGTTTCTCACGTTATGCCGCTGCACGATATCCCTCACGATGAGCGTTTTGAAGACATTGGAGAGATATTGGTAGCGCTGCTCCTGCAGTGGATAAGGGTAAGAGCCGGACATACCGCCGGTTCTCGCGTACTCATCGAAGTCGCGATCGACCTCGCCCTCGTCACTATAGAGGCGATACTCCTCAAACGAGAATGGGAAAACCTCGATCTCGAACGTACGCCCCGTAAAGAGCGTCGACAGATCGCTCGACAGCAAAAAGGCATTCGATCCGGTAATGAATATGTCGTACTGCTCGGATGCGTGAAGGCTATTGATCGCACGCTCAAAACCGTCGCACATCTGAACTTCATCGATAAGCAGAAAGTTTTGTTTGCCGGACGCTCGATGCTCTTTTACATAGGCGAGCAGCGCGTGATACTCGAGCAGGCCCTCGAACTCGTCGAGGTTGTAATTGATATGGATGACATTCGAATTGGACAGATTTGCCTCCACGTAATCGCGGAGGGCCTCGAGCAATTTTGACTTACCGCTACGGCGAATGCCCGTTATGACCTTGATGTCCGGCACGCCAATAAGACTCGTCAACGTGTCCATATATGACGTTCTATTGATGAGTTTCATCGGGGCCTCCTCGCGGTCTTTTATCGCTATTCCTCAAAATTGAAAAATTTTCAGTTTTGAGGAATAGGCTCTATAGCGAATATACCTCGCGAAAGACCGAGCTGCCTTAATCCTATTCCTCAAAAACGAAAATTTTTCAGTTTTGAGGAATAGGGCGCTGGCAACCCATTCCCCAGATAGGCGAAACCCTCCCCGGCACAGGCCGAGGAGGGTCTTGTTGTCATCGTTATCTTTGAGCGCTGGCGCCTCGCGTTACAGTCCGCGAATCCGTACGGCCTCGGGCGGAAACTCCTGCTCGCCGGCATCAGTCTTGATGGTCGCACGGCCCCAGATGTCCAGGCCCGCAAACACACCGACCGCAAGCGGCAAGCCGTTGGGCGACACCGCCGCACCTTGGCGGCCCAGCAGCGGCACCATGTCGAAGTACTCGCCCAGCACGGGAGCCAGCGGCCCTGCGGCGCCTTGCGGCGTGTTGGCAACAACCGCCCAGGCGTCCACGCGGCCCAGCACGGCGGCGGCCAGCGCCTCGACCAGCGCCTCGTCGGCCACATCCACACCAAGCTCGCTCAACGCCGAACGCTCAATATCAACCGTCACCGCGGCAAACATGCCCGCAGCACCGGCACCGCCGTTCACGGCAACACGCGCGAGCGACGTCTCAAACGCAGGCGCACCGCACACGATATCGCTCGGCCACTGGATACCCACCTTACCGGCAAGGCCCAACCCCGGCGTCGAAGCCGTGCCCACGAGCGCGTCCATCATGCCCATTGCGGCCACAAACGGCAGGCCGTGGAAGGCATGCATGTTCACATCGGGGCGCACAACCAGCGAAAACGTCAGCGAAGCATCGCCCGCGCTCCACGCGCACCAGCCCGCGGACACGCCCTCGCGGCCCGCGTCGCGCGCCGCGTCGAGCTCGGTGCCAGCGGCAACAGCATTCATCTCGATCATCTACATACGCCCCAATTCGCCCACGATATGGCCCACGCGATCCTCGGGCTCCTTGACCTCGACGCCGTTGTAGCGGAAGAACCGCGCCGGGTCGTGCATCAGATCCTCGAGCGGCACCAGCACAAAGTCACGCTCGCCGATCAGCGGATGCGGCAGGCGCAGCTTTTTGCCGCCGTGGGTCTCGCCGTCCATCCACAGCAGGTCCAAGTCGATGGTGCGCGGACCGTTGGCCTTGGCCTTTTTGGAGCGGTCGCGCCCCAGCTCGGCCTCGATCTTCATGAGCTCGTCGAGCAGCACCAACGGCGCCAGCTCGGTCTTGATCTCGATGACGGCGTTGGCAAACGCGTCCTGGCGCGTCTCGTAGGCCGGCTCGCTCTCGTAGATCTTGGAGGAGTTGGACACGCAGGTGAGCGGAATCTCGGCGATCATGTCGCGCGCGGCGCGGATGTTGTCGCAACGATGTCCCAAGTTGGATCCCACGGCCACAAACGCGCGGCGCGGCTGCGGCTTGGCAACCGCCCAGTAGCCGTTCAAGAACTGCGCAAAACCCGCGGCGTCGTGCACGCGCACGATGTTGGCACCGGCCTGGATGGCGCCCAGGCACACGCCAAACGTAGCGGCATCGCGCTCGGCGGCCTCGGTCACGCCCGAAACGGCGCCCACAAAGCGCTTGCGCGACACGGCGCACATGAGCGGATAGCCCAGTGACGCCATCTTGGCAGTCTCGCGCTGGATGACGATGTCCTCGTTAGCCGACTTACCAAAGCCCGGGCCAGGATCGATGCAGATGCGGTCGCGCGACACGCCGGCATGGATGAGCGTGCGGGCTTGGTCAGACAGAAAGCCCATGACGCGGCGCATGATGGGCGCCGAATCGGGCAGGGTGAAGCGGCGGAGCTGCGAGGTGGGCACGTAGGCTTCCTCGCGGCGGGCGCTGCGGCGCATCATGGCGGCCAGGCGGTCATTGGACTCCGATGCGGCCTCGGTGGCTGCGGGCGTGGCCTCGGGCGCGGGCGCGACGGTCTCGGCGGCAGCAGCCTGCTCGGCGGCCGGCGTCTCCTGCTCGCTTGAAGGCTCGGACGTGGTCTCCGGTTCGCCAAACGGCAACGAGGGCTGCACCACGCCGCCCGGAAGCTTGGCCTCCGGCTTAGGCTCGCCCAGCAACTTGCCGCGACGGCGGCGAGCCGGCTTCTCGGCCTCACGCGCGGCCTCGGCAGCCGCCTCGCGCGCCTTCTCGGCAACAAACGCCGCTGCCGAGGTATCGAGCTGCACCGTTGCGTGCGTGCGGGTGGGCGCGGCGACCTCGCCGGCATGCATCACGATGACGCCGCAGGTGCTCGTCTTAACAAACTCGACCATCTTGGGATCGGTGAAGCCGGTCACGTCGTTGACGATCGAGGCGCCGCAGCGCACGGCCGCCTTGGCAACCGCCACATGACGCGTGTCGATCGAGACGATGGCGCCCTCCTTGGCCAGCGCGCGCACCACGGGCAGCACGCGGCGCGCTTCCTCATCGGGATTGACCGGGGTAAAGCCGGGACGCGTGGACTCGCCGCCCACGTCGATGATGTCGGCGCCGGCGCCGAGCATCGCCAGGCCGTACTCGATGGCGGCATCGGGATCGAAGTGCTCCCCGCCATCGCTAAACGAATCGGGCGTCACGTTGAGGACGCCCATGATGCGCGGACGGTCAAAGCTGAGCTCGTACTTTCCGCACCGCCATGTCTTGCTGTCGTTCGCCATGAACATCCTCCTAAAATGCCCACGCCGCCGAGCTTGGGGAGCTGGCGGCGGGGTCGCTTTGCACTCAGTCTTTCTATTGTATCCGCGCGCGCGGGCTAGAACGCAAACGCGGCCGCGATGTCGCAAGAAATCAGCAGGTCGGCATTTGCATCCTGATCGGTGGGCGCCAAATTGCAAATGGCCAGCGTATCGCCAGTAAAGTAACGCGTGAGGCCCGCCGCCGGATACACTACGAGCGAGGTTCCGCCCACGACGAGGGCGTCGGCTGCGGCGATGGCAGCAACGGCACCGGTCAACACATGCTCGTCGAGCGGCTCTTCGTAGAGCACTACATCGGGCTTGATGCGGCCGCCGCACGCGGGGCACGCAGGCACGCCCGCGGCATCCTCGTGCTCGCGCGAGCAAATCCACTCGGCGCTATAGACTGTGCCGCACGACTGGCAAATGTTGCGATGGACCGATCCGTGCAGCTCGAACACGCGCTGTGAGCCGGCCATCTGATGCAGGCCGTCGATATTTTGCGTCACCACGGCATTTAGCTTGCCGGCGCGCTCCAGCTCGGCCAGCTTGGTGTGGCAGCGGTTGGGCTTGGCGCCAAGCGCGATCATCTTGGTGCGGTAGAAGTCAAAGAACTCGGCCGGATGTGCCTCGTAAAAGCTGTGCGAGAGCATGGTCTCGGGCGGATAGGCAAACTGCTGATGATACAGGCCGTCCACGCTGCGGAAATCGGGAATGCCACTTGCCGTGGAAACACCCGCGCCGCCAAAGAAGACCACGCGCTTGTGGGTGTCAAACAGATCCGCCAGCGCGGCGGAGGCCTGCCTGGGGTCCGATATTGCCTGCGTCATATGAGTCCTCCGTCCTTGTTAGTCGGGCAGCGTTGGGCGACGTCCCAGCATGCGGCCTTTAAGTCAGCATGCGCGGAGCCCACCCCGCCCCTGTTGCGCTAATCTTAAGCCTGCCAACCCCGTCGAAAGGACACCATGCCTCAGACTTACACTTTCGCCTCGTGGAACGTTAACGGCCTGCGCGCCGTGCTCAAAAAGGACCCGAGCTTTATCCAGATCGCGCAAGAACTCGACGTCGATATCTTGGCGCTGCAGGAGACCAAGCTGCAGGAGGGCCAGGTCGATATCGACCTGGCCGGCTATCACCAAACCTGGAGCTACGCCGAACGTAAAGGCTATTCGGGCACTGCGGTCTTTAGCCGCCAGGAACCGCTGCGCGTGCTGCACGCCGACGCGCTGCTACCCTACGCCGGCGAGGGCGAGGCGGCCGAGTTCGTCGCCCAAGCCGCAACCGAGGGCCGCGTCTGCGCGCTCGAGTTCGACAAGTTTTGGTTCGTGGACGTCTATACGCCCAACGCCCAAAACGAGCTCGCGCGCATCGACGTGCGCATGGCCTGGGACGATGCCTACCGCGGCTTTTTGGCAGGCCTCGAGCGCGAGACCGGAAAACCCGTCGTGACCTGCGGCGACTTTAACGTGGCGCACGAGGAGATCGACCTTAAGAATCCCAAGTCCAACCGCGGCAACGCGGGCTTTTCGGACGAAGAGCGCGGCAAGTTTACCGAGCTGCTCAATGCCGGCTTTACCGATACCTGGCGCGCGGCAAACCCCGACGTCGAGGGCGTCTACAGCTGGTGGAGCTACCGCTTTAATGCCCGCAAGAACAACGCCGGCTGGCGCATCGACTACTTCCTGGTAAGCGACGCAATCGCCGACAACGTACGCGACACCGGCATCCGCGGCGACATCTTCGGCAGCGACCACTGCCCCGTCACCCTCGCGTTGGAACTCTAGCCTCCAGCTGATCCCCAGGGACGGAGGAAAACGAGCCACTTTCGCCTTGCGAGAGCGTTCGCGCAACCCACCCGCCACGAAACGTGCCCATCTACTACGTTTAAGCCACTACCCTCAACCACAGTGAACAACGCGAAAAGAAAACCGCAGGTAGAAAGCCTGCGGTTTTTCATAAAACGCGGTCATGGTCGGGGGTATCAGGCTAAGCGTAGTGGATGGGCCGATTTCGTGGCGGGCGGGTTCAGCTGATTCCCCGGGGACGTCTGGGAACGGAAGAAAACGGATCAATTTGGCTCTCTGAGGGCCACGATGCCCGTCATGTCAACCGGCCATTTCAAAACTATGCCGGTTTACGGGGCTAAATCGCAAACCCTCAACCATACGCAATTCCGAAATAATAAAACTGCAGGTAAACGGCTTACTCTATTTCGTAAAAAGCCGGTATGGCCTGCCTGTGCCAATCTAGCCCCGTAAACCGGCATAGTTTTGAAATGGTACTTCGACAGTATTGATTCCCGCCCCGGCACAACCAGCCCTACAGCCCGTACTTCACGACAACTCGGTCGATGCGGCGGCACCAGGGCTTGTACAGGGCGGCCAAAAACACGCAGGTCGCGAGTCCGTGCGTGATGTCGAACGGCACCGCCGTGGCAAGACGCGCCACGGCGCCCGCCCACGTGAGCGGCTGCACAAAACCGATGATGTCGTATGCGTTGATCACGACGCCATAGAGCAGGCCCGATGCAAAACCGTACGCAAGCAATGCCGGCATGCGCACGGTCCCATCCGCACGGTCGAACGCACCCGCATGCGCCAGGGTGCCGCCAACATAGCCGACGAGCCCCCAGGCATACATCTGCCACGGCGTCCACATGCCCTGGCCAAAAAAGAAGTTGCTGGTCAGCGCCGCCAGCGCGCCGACCATAAACCCGTTGCGACGCCCAAGCGTCGCCCCCGCGATAATGGCGATGGCACTCACGGGTTTAAAGTCGGGAATGGGGCCAAACAAGATGCGCCCCGCCGCGGCCAACGCCGCCAACACCAGCGTTGGCATAATCTGGCGCAGGCCCGGTCGCGACGCCTCGTAGCCTGCAAAGAACAGCGCAAGCACCAGCGCCACCACGACAAGCATGGCGAGCGCCGCCTGCTCAACGCCCGCCAGCAACGCCGCAGCCATCACGGCTGGCACCGCCAGCAGCAGCGGTATCTCCAGTTTTGCGAGTAGGCGCACGATGCGATAATCCGCCATCCCATCACGCCCTATAAAACACGTTGTCGGCAAAGAAGTCGGCCGGCGGCTCCATGCAGGCGATCTCGCCATCAAACATCATGGCGATGTCGTCGGCTACCTGCTCGGCAAAATCCAGGTCGTGCGTTGCCATGATGACGGTGCCGCCAGCCCGCGCATGGTCGCGCAGGGCGCGGGCGATAATGCGGCGGCTGGCCAGGTCCAGACCCTTGGTGGGCTCATCGAGCAATAGCAGTTCGGGGCCGATTAGCAGTAGCTTTGCCAACGCAAGCAGTTGGCGCTGTCCGCCCGAAAGATCGTAGGGGTGGCGCCCATCCAGACCCGACAGCCCCAAGCTCGCCGCACGCTCCCGCGCCAAGTTCTCGTCATATCCGCAGGTCGAGGCCCATTCCATCAGCTCATCGTGAACCGTCTCGGCAACCAGCAATGCTTTGGGGTTCTGAGGCAGCAGCGCCGCCGAGGCCGCTCCGCGCACCATGCGGCCGCGCTGCAGCTTGGCGGTCTTCGCCAGCACCGAGAGCATCGTCGACTTACCGCATCCGTTGCCGCCCACGACCGCATGCACCGCACCGGCCGAAAACGCCACGTCGAGCCCGCGCAGCACCCAACCGCCCGCGCGATCGTAGCGAAACCAGCTCCCTGCCAGGGTGGCAGCCGACCCGCCGTGCATTTTTTGGAGTATTCTGCTCCCATCCGTGCGCGGGAAGGCTTCCGAGCCGTTCTCGAGCGACGTTTGCGCCACAAATTCGGACGATTTGTCCAATTCCGAACTTTTTTTCGCGCTCGATACGTCCCCGGGCGGCTCCAGAGAGCCCAAATTGTCCTCACGCCTGCTGAATACTCCGTTTTTTGCACATCGGACGGCACCCCACCCCAACATGTCGTCGGAAAACAACGATTCTCGGCGTCCCAAAGAAGCCATATCCGCCACCTCGCGCACGCGACCGTCCTCAATCCGGTACGCACACGTCGCATACTCGAGCATTGGACGCGGTTGATGCGTAGCCACAACAACCGTGCAGCCCAACTCACGGTTCACGCGAAACAGCGCGTGCAGAAAATTCTTCTCGGCAACGGGATCGAGCTGAGACGTGGGCTCGTCGAGTAGCAGCACACGCGGACGCAGCGCCAGGACGGCGGCAAGCGACAGCAGCTGCTTGCGGCCGCCCGAAAGCGTATCGGTATCGCGATGAAGCCAGTCCTCCAGACCAAAGAAATAGCTGGTCTCAGCTACGCGACGGCGCATCTCATCACGTGCTAGCCCCAAGTTTTCCAGGCCAAACGCCATCTCGTGCCACACGGTTTCGCACACGATCTGGTTCTCGGGATCCTGGAACACATAGCCCACGCGCTCCGCCGATGCCCGCACGTCCATGTCGGCAACGTTCTCGCCCAGCACGCGCGCATCACCAGTGCGCTCGCCCGCCGGCGCGATCTCGGGCTTGAGCAGCGACAGCAGCGTCGACTTGCCCGAACCGGTACCGCCAACAAGCAGCGCAAATGCACCTTGGGGAACACGCCAATCAAGCCCCTCGAGCACCGGTGCCTCGGCCCCGGGATAGGCAAAACTAAGGCCCTGCACCTCAATCGCCGGAATATCCGGGCCGCACGCCGCGCCCGACACCGGGCCCCTATCCAACCGAGCCATCAGCCAAACCTCTTCTCATCAATCGCGTGCGACGCGCAAGGCAGCATCATCCAGGCAGCGTACACGACATAGCCCCGCCACGGCGCCGGCACCGAGAGCTGCGGATAAAACGAATACTGCGTTGTCGCGGTCCATGCCACCGCCACCGCGGCGGCACCAAACACCGCAAGCCCAGCCAGCGCGGCAACGTCGCTGCGCCCCAGTCGATACCGCGCATACGTCGTACGACGCGTCGCGGCACCCCACCCGCGCGAGCGCATCGCGTCCGCGCGCTCCAGCGAATCTTCCATGCCCCAGCCCATCAACACACTCGATGCCCGCAAACGCGAACGCACGGGGTCGGCCGGCGCGCTGCCCGGCACATCAATCGCATCCTGCACCGCCAGCACCGTACGACCGCGGCGCAAAAACTGCGGGATAAGCCTCATGCACATCGAGATCATGAGCGCAATCACCGGCGCGGCATTGCCCAGCAGCGCGAGTACCTTGTCGTATTCGAGCATCGATGCCGCCGCCTCAAACCACAACACGCTCGCCACAAACAGCCCGCCCATGCACAGGCCGTATACCATGCTCTCCAGATACACCGCGCGCATGCCAATACGGAACAGCTCCGTCGAACCCGAGGCGCTAAACAGCGGATTGAGCAGCGCGACGATCAAAATCACCGGCAGCTGCCAGCGGAGCGCGCCCAGCGTGCGGGCAGCCCCACGCGTCGCAAATCCATACGCCAGCCCGCCTGCGAGCGACAGCGCGATCAGTACCGGCTGCATCGAGAACATAGTGAGCCCCAGCGTCAGCACTATATAGAGTGCCGGCACAGCCGGATGCGACATCGAGAATGCCGCGACGGGCCCGCCGCCAAACTCCTCTCGTATGTTATCCACAGGCACCCCCGTTCCCTCGCTCAAACAACAGCTCCGCAGCACCGCCAACGCCGCACGCACGCAGTGCAAACGCCACGCCGGCGGCGCAAGCCTCAACCGCCGCAAACCAATCGTTACGCGCTCGTCATATGCCTGCGGTATCATATTGCGCCGTGTATCGTTTCCAAACACACGTCTCTATAACGTAACAGGAGATCACATGGACGCAACCGCAATTATCCTCGCTGCCGGCGAGGGCACCCGCATGAAGTCGAACCACTGCAAGGTTTCGCACAAGATCCTGGGTAAGCCCATGGTCCAGTGGATCGTCGACGCTACCATCAAGGCCGGCTGCAGCCGCGTCGTGGTCGTCATCGGCAGCCACGCCGACGAGATGCGCGCCCTCATCGACGGCGCCTACGCCAACAGCGCCACCAAGGTCGAGTGCGTCGAGCAGACCGAGCGCCTGGGCACCGGCCACGCCGTAAAGGTCGCGCTCGAGGCCTGCGGCATCACGCAAGGCCCCGTCGTCGTGCTCAACGGCGACCTGCCGCTCATCACCGCCGACACCGTCGCCAAGTTCGCGCAAACCGTCGCCACCGGCGAGCTCGCCTGCACCGTCATGACCATGACCCCGCCCGATCCTTTCGGCTACGGCCGCATCAAGCTGGGCGCCGATGGTCAGATCGAGCGCATCATCGAGCAGAAGGACTGCACGCCCGAGCAGGCCGCCACGCTGCTCGAGTGCAACGCCGGCTGCTACGCCTTCGACGGCACGCAGCTCGCCGCCCACATCAACGAGATCGGCAACGACAACGCGCAATCCGAGTACTACCTGCCCGACATGCTCGAGATCCTCAAAGGCCACGGCCAGGCTGTCTCCATCTTCCACTGCGACGACTACCGCGACGGCCTGGGCGTCAACAGCCGCATCCAGCTCGCACAGCTCACCGCCATCGCGCGCGACCGCATCAACGAGCACTGGATGGCCGAGGGCGTTACCTTCATCGACCCCACACAGGCCTGGATCGGCCCCGATGCCGTTATCGGCCGCGATACCGTCGTGTGGCCGCAGACGCACCTGATCGGCCACGTCACCGTGGGCGAGGAGTGCCAGCTCGGTCCCAACAGCCGCCTCACCGACACCACCGTCGGCAGCGGCTGCACCATCGATGAGACCATCGCCATTGAGGCCGTCATCGAGAACGGCGTCGACTGCGGCCCGCGCGCCTACCTGCGCCCGGGCACCCACATGCTCGACGGCTCCAAGGCCGGCACGCACGTGGAGATCAAGAAGTCCACGATCGGCGAGGGTTCCAAGGTGCCCCACCTGTCCTACATCGGCGACACCACCATGGGCTCCGGCGTCAACGTGGGCGCGGGCTCCATCACCTGCAACTACGATGGCGTGCACAAGCACAAGACCGTCATCGGCAAGGACGCCTTCATTGGCTCCGACACCATGATGGTCGCGCCCGCCCAGATCGGCGACGGTGCACTCGTGGCCGCCGGCTCCGTCATCACCGAGCCGGTCCCGGCAGACGCGCTCGGTCTGGGCCGCGCCCGTCAGGTAAATATTGAGGGCTGGGCCGCCGATTACCGCCGCCGCCTGCACGAGGACGACGAGGTATAACGTTTTACCAAGCACAAAAGGAGCTGCTCCATGGGGGCGGCTCCTTTTTCTATCGTGACCTGCGCAACCGGATGAGTGGTCGGTTCGTGTCCGTTGGCGGTAAAGACGTTATCAAGACCCGATAAACCCCGCCGCGCGGTTACAATGCAACAAGGCATCTATATGGCATTCGATGTATAAAGGAGAAGGGTAATGCCGATTAATGATCCCGAGAAGTCGGAGAATATGCGCAAGTCCATCCGCGTGTATTCCGGTTCCTCCAACCGTCCCCTCGCTCAGAAGATTGCTGAGTACCTTGGGGTCGAGCTTTCGGGCCTTACGCTAAAGCAGTTCGCCAATGGTGAGATTTACGCCCGCTACGACGAGACCGTCCGCGGCGCCGACGTCTTCCTGATTCAGTCCGTGGCCGGCGGCAACGTCAACGACATGCTCATGGAGCTGCTCATCGCCACCGACGCTGCCAAGCGCGCATCCGCCCGCTCCATCACCGCCGTTATCACCCACTACGGCTATGCCCGCCAGGACCGCAAGGCCGGCCCGCGCGAGCCCATCACCGCCCGCCTCGTCGCCAACCTGCTCGAGCGTGCCGGCGTCAACCGCATCATCACCCTCGACCTGCACCAGGGCCAGATCCAGGGCTTCTTCGATATCCCGGTTAACCACCTGTCCGCACTGCCGCTATTTGGCCAGTACTACAACGACATGCACTTCGACACCGACAACCTGGTTGTCGTCTCCCCCGACGTGGGTCGCGCCAAGGCCGCCAAGAAGCTGTCCGACATGCTCGGCTGCGACCTGGCCATCGCCCACAAGGGCCGTCCGCGCCACAACGCCGCCGAGGTCATGGGCATCATCGGTGACATCAAGGGCAAGACCTGCATCATCAACGACGACATGATCGACACTGCTGGCACCCTGTGCGCCAACGTCAAGGAGCTCAAGGCTATGGGCGCCGGCGACATCTACGTCTGCGCCACCCACGGCATCTTCTCCGGTCCGGCCATCGAGCGCCTGAACGATGCCCCCATCGTCGAGTGCGTCGTCACCGACGCCATCCCCGTCGAGGTCGGCGGCAAGATCAAGACTATCTCGGTCGCCGAGGAGTTCGCTCAGGCCATCTCCGCCGTTTACCACGAGGAGCCCGTCTCCACGCTCGTCGGCGGCGACTTCGCGCTGTAGTCGCATCGTCCTTGCAACCCGGCGCATCGCCGCCGGAACAGAAGAAACCCCCGCGCTCCCCCTTGCTTCGCAAAGGTCGCGCGGGGGTTTCTTCTGTTCCGGCGGCTCGCTCTGCCGCGGCCGCGCTTTTGTCTGGTGGGATTTCGCTGAAACGAAGTCTCGCCTTCGGCGGGCGTGGTAGCCTTTGTCGTTGAACGAACTACTTATGTAACGAAAGGAAGCCTATGGCAGCTGCACAGCCGCTTAAGATTCGCATGGTTGCCGGACTTGGCAACCCGGGTGAGGAATATGCCGAGACCCGCCACAACGCCGGCTTTAAGGCGATCGATGAGCTGGCCCGTCAGGCCGGTGTCACGTACTGGAAAAACCAGGCCGGCGCCGAGGTCGCACTCATCAACATCAACGATCCCGAGGAAGAGGGTGGCAAGCGCCAGATCGTGCTGGTCAAGCCGCAGTCGTACATGAACACCTCGGGCGGACCCATCTCCAAGCTCTGCCGCGAGTACAAGATCAAGGCCGAGGAGCTGCTCGTGATTCACGACGAGCTCGACATTCCCGCCGGTGACGTGCGCGTCAAGGTGGGCGGAGGCCATGCCGGTCACAACGGCCTGCGCTCCATCATCGACAAGATGGGCAGCCGCGACTTTAGCCGTATCCGCACCGGCATCGGCAACCCTCCCGGCAAGATGGCCGTGGCAGACTATGTGCTCAAGCAGCTGCGCGCCCGCGAGGCCGAGGACTTCCAGGACACCTGCGCCCGCGCCGCAGATGCCGCCGGTCTGGCCATCGTCCACGGCGTAATCTACGCCCGCGACCACGTCAACGGCGCCGCCTCCGCCAACGGCAAGCACTAAAACCTACCGTTTAGGGACAGGTTTATTTTGGCAGGTTTTATCTGCGGAAACGCCCCGGTGGCCGCATCGCAATAAACCCCGCACCGCCATACACGCATAACACCCCAAAGGGGGCCGGCCTCATCACAACCCGAGGCCGGCCCCCTTTGCCGTTTTGCCTGATAAAACCGACCAAAATAAACCTATCCCTATTTGGTAGGTCGAAGTGGATAAGCCCTTTTCCCAACCGCCGAAGACACACGTAAACAGCATGTCCATGAGGGTATAATTTGCACCGTATGTCTGCACAACGCCTGTGCGCGTACGGTTTTATTCGGGCTACCGTCCATTTCCGTGGAGGCACGGTTCGGCGGCCCTAACAAGAGAGGGGTTCTATGTATAAGATCCTGGAGAAGACGCAGTTCTCGGAGAAGGTGTTCAAGTTCCGCATCGAGGCGCCCGCAATCGCCAAGCATGCGCACGCTGGACAGTTCCTCATGGTTCGCGCCAACGAGACGGGCGAGCGCGTCCCGTTTACCCTGGCCGGCTGGAACGGTGACGAGGGCTGGGTCGAGTTCATCTTCATGGTGATCGGCAAAACCACCGAGATGCTTTCCACCTACGAGGCCGGCGAGTCGCTGCGCGACGTCGTGGGCCCGCTGGGCGTTCCCACCGAAATGGCCGAGGGCCCCTGTGCCGTCATTGGCGGCGGCGTCGGCCTGGCAATTGCCTTCCCGGTCGCCAAGCACCTGGTCGAGACCGGTCATGAGGTCCACGCCATCATGGGCGCCCGCACCAAGGACCTCCTGCTCATGGAGGACCAGTTCCGCGAGCTCCTCGACGAGGACCACATCCACATCACCACTGACGACGGCTCCTACGGCGAGCAGGGCGTTGTCACCGCTCCGCTGGAGCGCCTGCTGCAGGACAAGGCCGTGAGCCAGGTCTTCTGCGTCGGCCCCGTTCCGATGATGAAGTTCTCGACCCTCACCGCCCAGAAGTACGACACCCCCATCACCGCGTCGCTCAACCCCATCATGGTTGACGGCACCGGCATGTGCGGCTGCTGCCGCGTCGAGGTGGGCGGCGTGACCAAGTTTGCTTGCGTCGACGGCCCCGACTTCGATGCCACCCTGGTCGACTGGGATGACCTTCGTGCCCGCCAGGCCGCTTACCGTTCCGAAGAGGGCGAGTCCCTCAAGGCCTATGAGGAAAAGAGCTGCGCATGCCACTAGTTAATGGTCGTTTCGTTGCCGATATGAAGTCGCCCCGCACCCCCGATAACGAGGAGCCGGCCGCCGAGCGCGCCTGCGACTTCCGCCCCGTCGACAAGGGCTTCACCGAGGAGATGGCGCTGGCCGAGGCCGAGCGCTGCCTCAACTGCAAGAAGCCGTTCTGTGTTGAGGGTTGCCCCGTCAACATCAACATCCCCCGCTTTATCGAGCAGATCCGCGCGAAGGACTTCGGCGGCGCTCTCGATACCATCCGCGAGGACTCCATGCTTCCCGCCATCTGCGGCCGCGTCTGCCCGCAGGAGAACCAGTGCGAGGGCAAGTGCATCCGTGGTAAGAAGTCCGAGCCCGTGGCCATCGGCCAGCTCGAGCGCTTCCTGGGTGACCGCCCCGAGCTCGCCTCCACGCCCAAGATGGCCCCCAAGAACGGCAAGAAGGTCGCTGTCGTCGGCTCCGGCCCGTCTGGCATCACCTGCGCCGGCGAGCTCGCCCGCAACGGCTTTGACGTCACCGTCTTTGAGGCCTTCTTCACCGGCGGCGGCGTGCTGGTCTACGGCATCCCCGAGTTCCGTCTGCCCAAGGCAGTCGTCAAGCGCGAGATTGACGGCCTGGAGGACATGGGCGTCAAGTTTGAGTACAACTCCGTCGTGGGCAACATGGCCACGGCCGAGGAGCTGTTTGAGCAGGGCTTCGACGCCATCTACGTGGCGACCGGTGCAGGCCTGCCCAAGTTCCTCAACGTCCCCGGCGAGAACCTGCCCAACGTCTTCTTCGCGAACGAGTACCTCACCCGCGTGAACCTGATGAAGGCCAACAAGTTCCCCGAGTACGACACCCCCACCAAGCACGGCAAGAACGTCGTCGTCTTTGGCGGCGGCAACGTGGCTATGGACGCCGTCCGTACCGCCAAGCGTCTGGGCGCCGAGCACGCCATCATCGCTTACCGCCGTACCGAGGACGAGATGCCCTGCCGTCGCGCCGAGCTGCACCATGCTAAGGCCGAGGGCGTCGAGGTTCTGCCGCTCGTCTCCCCGCTCGAGTTTGTCGCTGGCGAGGACGGCTCCGTGTGCGCCGTCAAGGTCCAGAAGATGGAGCTCGGCGAGCCCGACGAGTCCGGCCGTCGTCGCCCGGTGCCCATCGAGGGCGCCATCGAGGAGATCCCCTGCGACGTCGCGATTTCGGCTATCGGCACCAACGCCAACCCCTTCGCAAAGAAGATCGGCGGCAAGATGGAGCTCAACAAGTGGGGCTACATCGTCGCCGACGAGGAGACCGGCCAGACCACCGATCCCCGCATCTGGGCCGGCGGCGACATCGTCACCGGTGCCGCTACGGTCATTCTGGCGATGGGCGCCGGCAAGAAGGCCGCCGCTTCCATCACCAAGAGCCTGCTGGGCGAGTAATCACCTACAGCACTAGCCGCCAAACGGCAAAGTCCCCGTCGAGCACACGCCCGGCGGGGACTTTTTTCTATGCCGGCCGCCCGACCACCACAAAGGGGACAGGCACCTTAGTGGTGGTTTTGGACTTGCCTGATCGTTTTGTCTCAATCTGTAACAGTTGGAGTCCGTTGAGCCCTGCAGTTGTTACAGATCGAGATATTGTGCCGGCCGCCCACGCCGCATCTCAATCTGTAACAGTTAGAGACCAAATATGCCGCCTGGTGTTACAGATCAAGACGTTGGGCTGACGGCCGAACGGTTCATCTAAATCTGTAACAGTTAGAGCCATTTTCGCTGGCTTGGTGTTACAGATCGAGACTATGCAAAAGCCGAGGATAGGCACTGCCGCCAAGGCCTTCCCCTCGGCCTAAAACAAAAACCACCACAAAGGTGCCTGTACCCTTTGTGATGGTTTTTGGTCGGCTAGCCTTCGAGTTGAGCCACTTTGTAGCGGTAGGCAGCGGCGATAACGTCTTTGCAGCCTTCGCGCCCCAGCTTGGCGCGGTTGACGACGATATCCTTACCGCTCGTCATCTTCCACTTGCCGGCGCTGTAGCGCTTATAGAACGCCTCGCGCGCCTTCTGCTGCTGTTTGACCAGCTTGGCGCCCTTCTTTTTGTTGAGGCCACGCTTCTTGCGCACAATCTCGACGCGGTCCTCAAAGGGCGCTGTCACCAACACGGCAATGTGGTTGGGGTTGTTGCGAAGCAGGTAATCGGACAGGCGGCCTTCGATAATGCAGCTCTCGGTCTCGCCCAAATCCAAAATCACCTGGCTCATCTTTTGGAATAGCTTGTCCGAGTACGAACGGGCATCGTAGCGGTCGGGCAGAAACGCCATGTTCTCCACAGCCAGGCGCTCGTCGTAGGCGGCCATCTTGTCGAGCGACTCGCCCGCACGCAGCGACGCACGCACCAGCAGTTCGTTGTCGTACAGCGGAATCCCCAGCTCGTTGGCAAGCATTCGGCCAATCTCATGACCCTCGGCACCAAAATCGCGCGCGATGGTAATGACCACAGGATTCTTCTTGTTCTCCAGATCGCTCATCGCGATTCCTTTCTAACAAACGAGAAAGAGGCAATCTCTGTTCCCATTTTTGTCACTTGCGCCGGTCCTGGTTTCCCAAGTGTGGCAGATTGCCCCGAAAGAGGAGCGCCGCGTACTAAATGTACGCAAGCGACGATTGAGGGGCAAGGTGCCGTGCTTGGGGAAGCAGGACTATGCGGCTACGATGCGGCGTTGATACGCTCGGACCAGCAGCGAGATACCAAAGTTGAGCACAAAGTACATCGCAAACACCAGACCGTAGAGCATAAGCACCTGCGACAGATCGATCGCGTGGGCCATCACGACGTTTGCCGTGTACATGAGTTCGGCCACGTTAATGCCCGAAAGATACGAGCTGTCCTTGATGACGGTCGTGCACTGGCTAAACAGCGCCGGAATAATCGTCTTAAACGTCTGCGGCAGAATGATGTAGCGCATGGTGGCAAAGAAGCCAAAGCCCTGGCTCTGCGCTGCCTCAAACTGGCCGCGCGGAATCGAGTTGAGGCCGCCGCGCACAATCTCGGCCATAACAGCGCTGGTAAACAGCGTAAAGGCGATGGTCGAAATCACAATGTCCAGACCCTGCACCGTAAAGTAGATAAACAGGATCCACAGCAGGTTCGGCGTGCAACGGAACAGCTCGATATAGGCGCTCACCAAAATACGGAATGGGCGGGGCGCATAGCTCTTAACGAGCGCCAGCACCGTGCCAAACATGAGCGAGAAAAAGATCGACAGCGCCGAGATCTCGATGGTCTTAACAAAGCCGCCCCAAATGTAGAGCAGGTTGGTCGCGTTGAAGATTTCCATGCGCTAGGCCTCCTCTACGTTGTCGAGCCCCAGCTCGGCCAGGCTCACGCCGCGCGGACGCTCCTTGGAGCGGCGCTCGAGCCACTGCACCAGCATGGCGAGCGGAAAGCAGATGATGAAGTACATAAGGCAGCAGACGATGTATCCCTGCAGGTACCCGTACAGACTCACAAAGTTGTCGGAACGATACATAAGGTCGCCACCGGCCACAAGCGCCAGCACCGACGTGTTCTTGACCAAGTTGAGCGCCTGGTTACACAGCGGCGGCAGAATGATCTTGAATGTCTGGGGCAGCACGATGTACCAGTAGGACTGCACGCGGGTGAAGCCCTGGCTCTGAGCCGCCTCCATCTGACCGCGCGGAACGGCCTCGATGCCGGTACGGATGACCTCCGAGATATAGGCCGCATGGTACAGGCCCACGCCCAAGAAGCCCAGCACGAACGGCGCGATACGCACCGGCTGGTCGGCGCCGGTTATGGCCTGCAAAAATTGCGGGCCGGCCATGTACATAAAGAGCACCTGCACGGGCAACGGGGTGTTCTGGTAAAACTCCACGTACACGCGGCTTATGGCGCGTAGCACGCGCGAGCGAGTGGTAGAGAACACGCCCAGCAGTGTGCCCAGCACCAGCGACAGCAGCAGACCGGCAACGACCACCTGTAGCGTCACGCCAAAGCCCTCCCAGAAGGGCCCCATGTTTTGAAATGTCGTCGACCAACGGTCGGCGTCAAATAATCCTTCGAGCATTTAATTCCTTCCTTGGACGATGCGCCTATACAAGACCCCAGGTCTTGACCTCTTGGTCGAGCCAGCCGTCGGCCAGGCGATCGCAAATCACCTGATCGACCACGGCCGAAAGGTCGCAGCCCTTCTTGGTCGCCACGCCGTAGCCCTGCTCGCCAAACTTGACCTCGGGCTGCAGCAGCTCAACGGTCTCGTTCATGTAACCGGCCAGCGTGGAGCGGTCCATGGCAAAGACGTCGATATTGCCGGCGTCGAGGGAACTCTTGATGATGGGATAGCCGCTAAAGGCCCTAAACTCGGGCTTACAGCTAAAACCGTTGTCCTTGATCATCTGCTCGATCAGGCCCTGCGTGGTGGCACCCTGGCTCACGCCAATGACCTTGCCGTCCAAGTCCTCAATCGAGGTAAAGCCCGAACGCTTCTTGACCATGAGTCCCACGTAGTCGGTACGGTACGGCGTCGAGAAATCCCAGCTCTTCTTGCGCTCGTCGGTGATGGTGTAGGTCGCCGCAACCACATCGAGCTGGCCGTTATCGATCAGCGGGCCGCGCGTCTTGGGCGTTACATCGGTAAACTCGACAAGCTCCTGGGCGCGGGCATCCTTGTAGCCCACGCCAAAGACGGCAGCGGCGATCTGGTAGCACAAATCGACTTCCATGCCCTCAAAGCGGCCCTTGGCGGTGTCGTAATAGCCATAGCCGGGAACGTCCTTCTTAACGCCGGCATTCAGATGGCCACGCGACTTGATGGCTGCAAGCTTGGACCCCTTGTCGGAGCCCTCGCCGCTGGTGGAGTTGCCGCAACCGGTAAGCGCGGTCCCCGTCAGCGCAAGCATACCGGCGCCCGCCAGCTGCAAAAAGTGACGGCGCGACACGGCCGCCCTCGTCATATCCGTCATGTCCATCACCGCGCCTAGTGCAGAATCTTAGACAGGAACTCGCGGCAGCGCGGGTTCTCGGGGTTATCGAAGAAGTGCTCGGGCGTGCCCTCCTCCAGAATGCGGCCGTCCTCCATAAAGATGACGCGGTCGGCCACCTGGCGCGCAAAGCCCATCTCGTGCGTCACGCAGATCATGGTGATGTCCTCCTGCGCGAGCTCAATCATAACGTCCAGAACCTCCTGGACCATCTCGGGGTCGAGCGCCGAAGTCGGCTCGTCAAACAGGATGATGGGCTGCTTGGTACACAGGGCGCGGGCGATGGCGATGCGCTGCTGCTGACCACCCGAGAGATTCTGCGGATACTCGCCGGCCTTATGCGCCATGCCGACGCGCTTGAGTGCGGCGATGGCGATCTCGGTCGCCTCCTCCTTGCTCTTCTTTTGCAGCTTGATGGGCGCGAGTGTCAGGTTGCCCAGCACCGTCATGTTGGGATACAGGTTGAACTGCTGGAACACCATGGAACTATACTTGCGAGCCATCTCCAGGTGATTCTTTTTGGTGAGCGGCGTACCGTCGATGATGACTTCGCCCGACGTGGGCTCCTCCAGATAATCGACGCAACGGATGAGTGTCGACTTACCCGAGCCGGAAGGCCCGATCATTACGAGCTTCTCGCCGCGCTTGACGGTGAGATTGATATCTTTGAGCACATGCAGGTCGCCAAAGTACTTGTTGAGATGCTTGATCTCGATCATGTCTGCCATGAATGTCCCTTCCCTGCGTTTACACGAATTGCACTATTGTACGGAAAGAATCACGTTTCCGCAGCCCACACTGCATCCCCGTAAAGAACCCGCAATCTTCCGCCCACTCATTGGGCACTCATTTAAGTCTGTCCCCAGTGAGCGCCCAACCGCCCTTGTTGAGCATAAGCCAGCGAAAACCCGTACACGCGAGCAAGGTGACGTGAAATGAAAGGGCGCAGACCTTATGGTCGCGCCCTTGAAATTGAACGTCAGATTGCCGCGTGTACGGGTTTGCAGCGTCGAGCCGTTACGCGGTTTGGTAAAACCGCGTAACAAATTACGCGAGTTTGGCTCCGACGATCTTTGCCGCGGCCGGCTTGTCGAAGTTGCCGCCGGTGGCCTTGCCGAGCGCACCCATGACCTGGCCCATCTGCTTCTTGGACGTGGCGCCCAGCTCGACGATAACCTGCTCGATCAGAGCCTCGAGCTCCTCGCCCGAAACCTGCGCGGGCAGCAGGCTCTCCAGGATCTTGACCTGCTCGGTCAGGTTGTCGGTACGGTCCTGGTCGGTACCGGCCTTGATGGACATCTCCAGCGTCTCGCTCGTCTGCTTGATCAGACGCTTGATCATGCTGTTGACGTCTTCCTCGGTCACGTCGCGGCGCTCGTTGACCTCGATGTTCTTCACCTCGGCCTTGACCTGGCGAATGATGGACAGGCGAACCTTGTCCTTGGCCTTCATGGCGGCGATCATTTCCTGCTGCAGCTCTTCGTTGGTCATCTGCAAATCCTCCTCAATAGCGTGGGCGGCGCTCACGCGAGCGCCGCCCCATGATTACTCAGTCGTCGACGAATTGCCGGTCGAGCTCTTGGTGACGCCCTTCAGGCTGACGTTGTATGGCACGTCTTTGGGCATGGGATTAACGGTGATGTCGGCATCCTTCTTGTACTGCTCTAGCCACTCGCTGTACGCGGTGCTGGCCGCCTGCGTCTTCACCACGTTGGAGACGTACTTCTTGATGGCCTTGGGTACCTGCTTGATATCATCGACCTGGCTATCGACATGGAAGTAGTCGGTGCACTTGATAATGTGGTAACCATCCGTCGACTCGACGACGTCGCTCACGTCGCCCTTATTAAGGCCTTCGAGCGCCGCCTGATAGCTGTCGACGAAGGTGGTGAGCTTGTCCCAGCCCACGTCGCCCTTCTTCTCCTTGGAACCGGTGTCGTCGGAATACTGCTTCACGGCGTCTTCGAAGCTCAGCTCGCCGGAGTTAATCTTGTCCAGGCACTCCTGCGCCTTGGCCTTGGCGGCAGCCTTGTCCTCGTCGGATGCGTCGGAATCGACCTTGATCAGGATGTTCGACGAGCGGCGGGCATCGTTGTACTTCGACAGGTTCTCGTTGATGTAATCGACGATCTCGCTGTCCTCGGGCTTGCTGGTAGGCGCCACGGCTTCCTTGAGCTTTTGCTGCGCCAGGCTCTCCTTGAGCGAGCTCTTATAGGTGTCCTCGGTGTAGCCGTAGGTCTTAAGGGTCTTCTTAAAGGTCTTGGCGCCGCCCGCGCTCTTGCACGCGTCCTTCCAAGCCTTCTCGACCTCCTCATCCGACACCGTCACGCCGTTTTCCTTCTGCGCCTGCTGAAGCAGAATCTGCTGCGTGTAGGAATCGATGAGCTGCTTGCGATACTTCTTGGGCGTAAGGTCGTTGTTGACCAGGTACTGCGCCCAATCCTTGTCCTTGGTATAACCATAGGACGTGCGCATGCTCATGATCTGCTTGGTCACGGTATCCTCGGTGAGATTGGTGCCGTTGATGGTGGCGGCAACGCCGCCGGTGAGCTTGTAGCCCGAGGTGTCCTCGGTCTGCGACATAAGACCGGAGCACGCCATGGCCGAGACGGAAAGCAACATTGCCAGCACGCCGATAACCACCAGAACAATCTTGACGGTCTTAGAC
Organism: uncultured Collinsella sp.; assembly: GCA_959606035.1. GTDB lineage: Bacteria > Actinomycetota > Coriobacteriia > Coriobacteriales > Coriobacteriaceae > Collinsella. Next base: position 95,964 of record CAUHHB010000003.1, on the reverse strand, counting down.
ACGTACGTCTTGCGCACCTTTTTACGAGAGCTCGACGCGGCACGGGCCTGCTGCTCGGGCGTCGGTGCGGCCTCGGGGTTCTTTTTCTTGTTTGCCATAGTTGGCCTTTCGCATCACGGATCGAACAAACGCCATTGTGTCACAACACGCCCCCTGCGACACACCTGGTGCATGGGGGACAGGTTAATCTGCACCATTTTGGTGCAAAGGTGACAACTTTGGCAGTTGGCACTTGGGGACGTTCCTTTTCTGTCGGCAGTTAGGGACAGTCCCCCAGTGCCGTCCTTAAAAGTGGCGGCGGATGGCGTCGACCAAGCCTTGGGGCGTGGTCTGGCCGAGCACGTCAGCCGCGGCGTCAGCGTCCATAAAGATATTCATGAGCGCCTGAAGTGCCTCGACCTGGCCGCCCGGCTCGGCAATGCCCAGATTGATGACGATCTGCGCCGGCACGGGGGCGCCCATGCCCGCCATCGCGTTGAACGTCACGGGCGCGGCGGGCTTCACCACCGCGATATAGGGCTTGGCCACAAACCCCGGATCGGTATGCGGAATGGCAATGTTTGCCGCCGGCATGGCAAGACCCGTGGGATAGGCATCCTCGCGCGTGCGAACGGCGTCGAGCCAACCGTCGGCAATGTAGCCGCGCGGAGCAAGCTCACTCTCGAGCTGCGCAAACACCTCACCCGGCGTCGCACACTCCCAATCAAAAAACACCAGCTCAGGCGTAAACAGCGCTTCGTTATCCGCCATGCGCTCACCTCTCTCACCCAGTCATTCAGGAACGTCCCCGATGACTACCCAAAACAAAAGGTGGCCACGCGCGCCTTGGCGCCAATGACCACCCTGACCACTCAACTAAATTGTACTGTGCACCGCTAGCCGCGAGGCGCGTCAATTGCGACCTTGCCGCTCTCCAGCACGTGGACGCGGCCGTCGGCGAGCATCTGCACGACCTCGGGATACAGCACGTGCTCAATCGCGTGGATATGCTCCTCGAGCGTGTCGACGTCCCAGCCTTCCTCGACAGCCAGCGCACGCTGGGCGATGATGGGGCCGTTGTCGTAAATCTCGTTGGCAAAGTGCACGGTCACGCCGGTCACCTTGACGCCACGCGCAAACGCATCGTCAATCGCATGGGCACCGGTAAAGCTCGGCAGCAGCGCCGGATGCAGGTTGACCACGCGATTGGGGAACGCCGCCAGCAGCGGCGTGTGCACCATGCGCATATAGCCGGCCATCACCACGTACTCGCAGCCACGTTCGAGCAGCTCATGCGCGATGATCTCGTCAGCCGCGATGGGGTCGGCATAGACATCCTTGGACAGCGTGAGCGTCTGGATGCCCGCACGCTCGGCGCGCTGTAGGCCCTTGGCCGAAGGACGGCTCGACACCACGAGCTCAATCGAGGCGTTGAGCTTGCCGGCGGCGATTAGGTCGATCAGCGCCTGCAGGTTGGTACCCGAGCCGCTGATAAGCACGCCAATCTTAAGCGGCTCGGCCGTATCGGTGCCGGTCGGACGGGTGTAGGGCACAAAGCCCAGGCCCTCGGCGGCAGTCATCCGCTCGTTAGCGCTCATCGGAGTACACGACCTCACCGGAGCCCTCGACGCACTCGCCCACGCGGAACGGCTTCTCGCCCAGCGCGACCAGAGCCTCGGTCACGGCAGCCTCGTCCTCGGGGGCGACGATCAGGCACAGGCCGACGCCCATGTTGAAGGTCTTGCATGCCTCGTTGGGCGCAAGCTCGGCCTGGCGCGACACGTAGGTAATGACGGGCGGAACGTCCCAGCCCATCTCGGCACCGTTGCGGGTGACCACGGCGTCAACGTCGTCGGCAAGCGCGCGGTTGAGGTTCTCGGTGATGCCACCACCGGTAATATGGGCAATGGCATGCACCGGAGCGCCGCCGCGCAGCAGCTCCAGGATCGGCTTGACGTAGATGCGCGTGGGGGCCAGCAGGGCGTCTGCCAGCGATGCACCGCCGAGCTCCTCGAGCGGACGGCTCAGCTCCTTGGCCTTAGCGGCGGCCTCGGGCGTGCCCGGTTTGATGCCGTCGACGCCAATGACCTTGCGCACGAGCGAGTAGCCGTTGGAGTGCACGCCGGTGGAAGGCAGGCCCAGGATCACATCGCCCGGGCGGACGTTCGCGGGATCGAGCATCTTGGGACGGTCGACGACGCCCACGGTAAAGCCGGCGAGGTCGTAGTCGGCCGGAGCCATAACGCCCGGGTGCTCGGCCATCTCGCCGCCCACGAGCGCGCAGCCCGCGAGCTTGCAGCCGTCGGCCACGCCCTTGATGATCTTTGCCATGTGCTCGGCCTCGATGTGACCGATGGCAACGTAGTCCAGGAAGAACAGCGGCTCGGCGCCCGAAGCCAGAATATCGTTGACGCACATAGCGACCAGGTCCTGGCCCACCGTCTCGTGACGGTCCATGATCTGGGCGAGCACGAGCTTGGTGCCCACGCCGTCGGTACCGCTGATCAGGATCGGGTCTTCCATATCCTTAAGCGCGGCGGCCGAGAACAGGCCACCAAAGCCACCGATGCCGCCGATAACCTCGGGGCGATTGGTGTCCTTGACCATTTGCTTAATCGCGTCGACGGCGCGGCCGCCCTCGGCGGTATCGACGCCGGCGTCCTCGTACGTCACATGCTTGCTGTCGCTCATCTGAGCCTTCCTCTCCCACTACCGTCGCGCCGCGCGGGCGCCAAACGGTGCTCATAATTGCGTTCATTTCGGCGTGTGCCATAACAGCACCCGCCGTCATATCAACAAAACAGCAGGTAAAACCTACCAAAATATACCTGTCCCCATATGGCAGGTTTTAGGCCTCGCCGTGCTCCTCTTCCCAGCTGCGGTCGTCGTATTTCTCGACCACGGCGTCGTCGTCAAAGTACAGCGGCTTGTCCAGGTTGCGGGGCTTAAAGCCCTCCATAAACTTGTCGCGGCCAAAGCTCTCGGGAATCGCCACGGGATAGCGGCCGGTAAAGCACGCGTCGCAGTAGCCGCCCTTGGGCATGACCTTAAGCAGGCCCTCGACCGAAAGGAAGGCCAACGAATCGGCGCCGATATACTCGCAAATCTCGTCGACCGTCTTGTTGGCGCTGATAAGCTGCGACTGCACGTCGGTATCGATACCGTAGAAGCACGGCCAAATGACCTCGGGCGAGTTGATGCGGATATGAATCTCCTTGGCGCCGGCGTTGCGCAGCATCTTGACGAGCTGCACCATGGTGGTGCCGCGCACGATGGAGTCGTCGATGACGACCAGGCGCTTGCCCTCGATATTGTCGCGCAGCGGGTTGAGTTTCATACGCACGCCCATGGCGCGCAACTCCTGCGTAGGCTCGATAAACGTACGGCCCACGTAGCGGTTCTTGATAAGGCCCTCGCCAAAGGGAATACCGCTCTCGTGCGAATACCCCTCCGCGGGCGGCAGGCCGGAGTCGGGCACGCCGATGACCAGGTCGGCCTCGACAGGCTCCTCATGTGCCAGCTGACGACCCATGTCGTAACGGCAGGCATAGACGCTCTTGCCGTTCATGATGGAGTCGGGGCGGGCAAAGTAGACCTGCTCAAAGATGCAGTTGGCGGGCTCTTCGGCCGCAGGCACGCCCTGCTCGGATACCAGACCCTCGGCGCTGATGCGCAAGATCTCGCCGGGACGGACGTCACGGACATACTCGGCACCCACGATGTCGAGTGCGCAGGTCTCGGAAGCAACGACCCAGCCGCCGGCGCGCGTGACACGGACGGCGGAGTCGACCGTTGCGGCGCCGTCCTGCGACGGCAGCTGCGAAACGGCTGCGGCATCGGCCTGGTCCAGACCCTCGTCCACCAGCTTGCCCAGCACGAGCGGGCGAATGCCGTGTGGATCGCGGAATGCGTAGAGCGCCTGCTCATTGATGAGCGTCATGGCGTAGCCGCCGCGCACGAGCTCCATGGTCTTGCGAATGCCCTCGCGCAGATGGCCTGTACGCTGGGTAAAGTAGCCGATAAGCTTGGTCGCGACCTCGGAATCCGAATTGGAGAGGAACGGCACGCCCAGCTCGATCAGCTGACGGCGCAGCTCGTCGGTGTTGACGAGGGTGCCGTTGTGCGCGAGCGCGATAATGACGCTGTTGATGGTAGAGAGGTGCGGCTGAGAGGCTTCCCAGCTCTTGGCGCCGGCAGTGCCGTAGCGCACATGACCCACGGCCAGCTGGCCGGAGAGCGTCGACAGGTCGGCGTTGGAGAACACGCGGTCGAGCAGGCCCAGATCTTTGCGGACCATAACCGTGCCGCCGTCACCCACGGCGATTCCAGCCGATTCCTGGCCACGGTGCTGCAGCGCACGCAGGCCAAAGTACGTCAGTCGAGCCACGTCGCGATCGGGCGCCCATACGCCGAAAATGCCACATTCCTCATGCAGCTGGTCGGAGTCCGGATCATACGTCGACATGGTGTTCACCTGTCCCGCGGCACGCTCGGCCGCGCGGATGGTTTCTTGAGACATGGTATCCCCTCAGAGCCTCGTATTTTTGGCGTTACCCGCCTTATTATACGCACGGCAAGACAAGCACTCCCGCGCGTGAACAGCGCTTTTTAAAAGCCCACCGAGCTAATAATCAGTTTTGTTGCCAAACATTTTATCGGTCTGTCCAGTGTAAGTGCCCGCGCCCCCAGATGGCCGCCGCGTCCGCCGTTGGGGATTACAAAGTTGCAATTGGGACGTTCGTCCTGTCTTTTGGCAGGTCGGCGGCGTATCCTTATAACCTACAACAAAGCGAGAAAGGTTCTGTATGGATCGAAACGAACTCGACCCCAGCGTCCCCAGCGCCACGGAGGTCAAGAAGATCCCCCTCATCATTAAGGTGTACGCCGTCCTGTGCATCCTTTCCGGCGTGGGCACGCTCCCGTCGGTCGCTGCCTTTATGTGGCAGGTCATCACGGCACTTGTTAACGGCAACGCCACCGAAAAGCTCGGCGACAACACGCTCGTCGCAGTCGGCCTTATCGTCGCCGGCATCATGCTCTCTGCGGCAAGTGCCGTCATCCTAATCATCTTTGGCCTGGACCTTATCAAAAACCAGCGCCGCAACGCCGCCCGCCTGTCCTACATCCTTATTGCATTCACCGTCGTCGAGCTTTTGGTCGACGTGATGCTCCAGGGCATCGGGCCCTTCCTGCTGCGTCCCGCGATCCAGCTCGGCATCCTTGTTGCACTTTCGGCAACCGTCGACCCCACGCTGCGTCAGGAGCGCGAACTGCAGCGCCGCCTGCAGGAGATGCTCGACCGCGACGCCGCCGCCGAGGGCATGCTCGGCCGCGATGAAACCGGCGAGGGCTACATCAAGCTCAACTACTTCAACCTGTTCTGGGTATTCTTTGTCTGCTGCGTGCTCGGCCTGATCGCCGAGGACATCTGGCACATGACGGTCGACGACCCGGGCGTCTACCAGAACCGCGCCGGCATGCTGTTTGGCCCCTTCAGCCCCATCTACGGATTTGGCGCCGTGCTCATGACCATGGTGCTTAACCGCTTCTACAAAAAGAACCCCATCATCATTTTCCTGGTGAGCGCCCTGCTCGGCGCCAGCTTTGAGGTGTTCGTGGGCTGGTTTATGCAGACCGCGTTTGGCGTGGTCTCGTGGAGCTACTCGCACATAACGCTGTTCGGTTTGCCCGATCCGCTCGTGGTCCTCACGGGCGGACGCACCTGCACGGGCTTCGCCTGCCTGTGGGGCCTGGGCGGCCTCATCTGGATCAAGCTGCTGCTGCCGAGGCTGCTTAAGCTTATCAACAAGATCCCCTGGAAGAGCCGCTACTCGGCCACCGTCATCTTTACCGTTATCATGCTGGTCGACGGTGTCATGACGCTGCAGTCGCTCGACTACTGGTACCAGCGCGTTAACGGCACGGAGCCGGACATTCCCGTCGCACAGTTCTACGGAGAGCACTTCGATAACGAGTACATGGAAAACCGCTTCCAGAGCATGGCCATGAGCCCCAAGGATGCGACGCGCGTATAGCGCTCACTGCGCCCAAAACGCAAAATGCCCGCCGGTATCACACGTACCGGTGGGCATTTTTATAAACGATCCTTCTATCGACGCAATCCTCTATGCCTCGCGCTCGACCTCACTCACGCATTCGTTCTTGATGGTGCCAACGAGCGCCTGCAGTGCATCGACCACGTGTGGGCGAATGTCCCCGCCGATAAGCACGAGCATGATGTCGTCACCTACGGTAAGCTCGCCGCTTGCCAGCCACACGCGCACATAGCCGATACCCGGCATCGCGCGCGTAGCCTCGATAGCAGACCGTACCTTTTCGGCGTCGTAGTCAAAGACCATGCCGCCCACCCTGTGGCCTGGCGCCACGCCATCGGTCTCGACTCCGCGCACCTCAGCCCTGGGCGTCGCGCGCACCACACCGTTATGCGTCAGATACATCCCACAGCCTGCCGCCGAAGCATCGGCCTTGGCCTCGCGCAGCCAAGCATCAATCGAAGGCATCAATTTGCCACTCTCGAGCATCATTTCTCCCTTACCGTCGTCGAGTAGCCAATTTGGGACGGGGCCTTTTTAGCTACTCTCGAACAACTTATTCCTCGACCGGCGTGAGCACCATGACGGCACGTGTGTTGCTCAGCGACAGCGAACGACAGGTCACAAGCGTTACAACCTTAGTTGCCGAAGCGGCACGATCGGTGGCATCACTCGCCACGGCAGAAGCGCCGTCGAGCATCTCGGACAGGTAGTTCTTGAGTCCGTCGTCGCCCTCAAAATTGGTCATGCGCGCCTTGGCATACGTGTCCTCGACCACCTTGGTCGCCAGCGGACGCAACTTATACGTCGCATCGCGCGTGATGTAGTACACATATTCAATGCTATCGAACGTTGCCTGGTCAGTCGTATCCGAAATCACGTTGAACATCGACCCATCGTTCATATGGTGGCCGTAGATCGTGGTCTGCTGGTCGACCATTCCCGGCGCGGTGTCATCGCTATCCAAGAAGATGGCACCCGAGGCGTTAGACGTGCCATCGAACAGCGTGTTGAGGTATTTGGAGTTGTTGTTGGTCTGCACCACGGGATAGTTGATGTTGGTTCCCGGCACGTAAATCCAACCCACAATCTCGGGGTTCGTCTGAGCAAGCGCATCAAAGTCGATAATCGGCACGCCGCTGGCGTCCTTATCGCTTACATATTGCTTCTCGATTTTCTGATACGAATCGCTCGCCTGCTTATAGCCAATCTGGGCATTAATAAAAATAGCGGCGGCGGCAACAATCAGACCGATACCGATGATGATGAGCAGAATGGGAATAATGGAGTGGCGCTTTTTGCGCGGCAGCTCGGTGCGATCCGACGGCGCGGCATGCGATGAAGACCGGGGCGGCTTCTTAGCGGAGCTATAAGACGAAGGACGATATGCGGCCGGCGCGTCCTGTCGACGATGCGTCGCCGGTGTCACGGGGCGCGGCGCGCGCGGCTGCTGAGGAGAGGATGTCCGACCCTGCTGTGCCGCACGGGCAGCACCCGGCTTCGACGGATCGGGAATCTGAGAAGCCTTGAATCGTTTTCCCTGATAATCGGACATGGCTCTCCTTATACTGCGGTGAAACGGCGGAACGCTTAGGCGTCAGCCATCTCCTGCTTCATCTTCTCGATAACCTTGCGGTACTCGGGGTCGCAAGCACCCAGAATCTGTGTGGCATAGATGGCGGCGTTCTTGGCACCGTTGATGGCAACGCAGGCCACGGGCACGCCCGAAGGCATCTGCACCATCGACAGCAGCGAATCCATACCGCCCAGGTCACTCGTCTTCATAGGCACGCCGATAACCGGCAGCGGCGTAAAGGCAGCCACGACACCACCCAAGTGAGCGGCCTTGCCGGCGGCGGCGATAATCACTTTGATACCGCGATCGGCGGCAGTCGAAGCCCACTCGTGGACCTTCGCCGGCGTGCGGTGCGCGCTCGCAATGACGAGCTCATAGGGCACACCCAGTGCCTCGAGCTCGGCGGTGCAGCCTTCCATAACGCCCAGATCGGACTTGGAACCCATGATGATCCCGACAACCGGCTTCTGATCTGCCATAAACATAGACCTCCTGTTGAGAGCGGTGACGCAGCGAATCCGCGACCCTTAACTGCAAATAATTCAAGTATAGCCACCGATGCCGATGTGTTCGGTGAGAGGCGGAATGCTTTGCGAGATTAAGGCCGAAGGGTCGGAGCTTTCCGCCTACATTCAAAAAGCATGCCCACCGTCCTTGGGTGGGACGGCGGGCACGCTTGCTTAGCTGTTGCTGGGGCTACTTGGCCTTGCTGCGACGATGGAAGAAAGCGCCGATCGCGGCGATGATGGCGCCGAGACCACCGACGGTCACGACGGTCGCCGCCGTCTGGTCGCCGGTATTGGGGATCGCCGAACCGTTCTTCTTGCTGCCCTGGGCCTTGTCGCCTGCGGGCTTGCCCGCCTGGTTGCCGCCGTTCGAGCCATTGCCGGAACCCTGGTTGCCCGAGCCGCCCTGGTTGCCGGAGTCGGCATCCCTGAGGCTCTCAATGGCCAGCTTGAGCTGGTCATAGGCCGCCTGGAGCTGGGTGTCGGAAGCATTCTCATCACCCAAGACGTCCTCGGCGTAGGTAATGGCATCCGTCAGGGCCTTGACAGACTCGTCCGTCTTGCCCCTGGTGTCAGTCTCCTTCGCCTGCTTGACCAGGGCCTTGAGCTGCTTCTTAGTCGGATTCTCGACCGGGACCACCGGGGTCTTCTCGAGCGCGCCGCGGGCGCTCTCGAGCGCCCTGAGCGCCTGGTCGACCTCGTCCTGCGTGGCGTCCTCATCGCTCAAGATGGCGCGGGCGCTCGCCAGGGCGTTCTCGAGCGCCGTCCAGGAGGCCTCGGTGTAGTCACCGGCCTTGAGGTCGCCGGCAGCAACCTCGGCATCAACCTTTTCGATCGCGGTAGCGAGATCATCCTTCGCCACCGGATCGGGGACGGCCGTACCGTAGAACTTGAGCTCCGCCATGCTGCAGTAGGCATCAACGTCGCCACCGCCGGCGTGAATCACCTTGACGGTCACGTAGCGACCGCGCGCGGCGCCAAAGCTCATCTGCTTCCAGTCGCCACGGTCGGTGAGCACGCGGCCGTCGTTGTCGAAGGCGAACGTACCCATCGACGCGGCGGTGCCCATCTCATAACCGTCGGCAGTGTCGGAGACCAGTATCTCGGCCTCGAAGATATCGCCGTTAGTGCCGCCGTCCTGGCGCGGCAGGAATGTAACGTCGGTGAGATCGTAGTCGCGGCCCAGGTCGACACTCAGATACTGGGGCATACCGGTCCCATGGGCCCAGTCGCTGTGCCAAAGCGTCCGCTCGTCGCCGTCGAGAGCGTTGACGGCGTTGCTGCCCTCGTAGTCGGCCTCACTCGAGAAGTCGGCCACCTTGACGTTCTTGCGGTTCTCGGGCGTGTTGATGAGGATCTTCTCATCGACAGGGCGCATCTTGAGGCCGTCGATTGCCTTCTCGATCTTGGCAGTGGCGTCTGCGACATCCTTCTTGCTATAGCTGCCCTGGCCGCTGTCGAGGAGCTTCCGAGCCGCCTCGACCGCAGTGGTGAGAGCTGCATAGGAATCCTTGGTGTAGACGGACTCGCTGTAGCCCGCGGCCTTGGAAAGCGCTGCCACGAGCGCAGAGGTATCGACACCAGCCTTGACCTCGACCTCATAGGATGCGGTCTTGGAGGGGTCGAGTACCGACGCCACCGTGATCTTTGCCTTGCCGGCCTTGTTGGCACGCAGGTAGTAGCTCACGCTATCGCCAGCCTGAACAGCGGAGACGCTTACCACAGAGGGGTCGGAGCTCTCGACCGTCACATAGGGGTAGCCAGCGCTCTCAGGCGTAGCCTTGGCGTCGACGGGCGTAATGTCGCCTTCAAAGAACTCGGTCTGGTTCTTGCCTAGCTCGACACCCTCGATGGCCTCGACACCCTGCGTGTAGTTGAAGTTGACCTCACGCAGTGTGAGCATCTGGTCACCCGATGCCTCAAGCGGCGTGACCTCGACCTTGGTCGCCTTCTTGCCCTTGTTCTCGGCAGAGAGGTCAAAGGCGTAGCGAGCCAGGAAGGAATCGTACTCCCCGCCCGCGAACTCTTGGATCGAGCCATCCTCGAACGTCACGACGGCCTTGATCTTCTGTACGGTTCCGTTGCCGCCGTTGCGGTTAACGACCTCGACGCTATCGAGTTTCGACGGCGTCTTAAATGCGAATGTCATCGTGGTGGGAAGCTTCACGTAACTCGGTAGCTTACCCTCGCTGTCCCAGTTGCCACTCCAGTTCCACAGGAACTCAAAGCCGTTGTCGCCCTCGTTATTATCGAACAGCGCGTTATAGCTCTTCTGCTGGATAAGTTTCTCGACGTTGGTCCCGTCGTCGGTCGTGAGCTCATCGTTGGTCATCGTGATGTTGAAGGCATCCTGGGCGTACTCGGCGACCGTTGGCTGAGGAACGTCCGGCATCGTCACCGTGCCGTCGCTCGCAAACTCAAGTGCGTCGCATGCCGGGCCGATAAGCCAAGATGTCGAGGGCAGTTCGACCTTTCCGGCGGTCTTGGCCTTGAGCTTGAAACTCGCCACCGCGCCAGTACCGTTGTAGAGCTTGCCATCGCCGCGGTTGGCAAAGGCGAGATTGATAGTCTGCGTTCCGTCCACGAACTGGACCTTCTCGCGAGACAGGTTCTCCATGCCGGCAGTCGAGCCGTCCTGCGCGATGCTCTCGGACACAAACTCGAACTGGTCGCTCTTGAAGTTGACGAGGGCGCCCAGGGCGTTGACGTTCTTGGCGTCGGCCGCATAGACATCAACGGTGATCTCATCACCGGCCTCGACCTCGGTCTTGCTCGGAATCACCGCGAGCGAACCTGCGACCTTGCCCTTTTGTTTAGTGCCGCCGTCAAGACCCGCCATGGTGAACGAGTAATCGTAGACGTCGTAAACGCCGTTATCGTTGAGGTCGGCGAAGTGGTCGCGGATCTGCGAACCGAACGTCGGGGTATCGGGCTCGCGATTCTCGAGGCCCAGATAGTTCTTCATGTTGGAGTAGTCTCCGTCGGAGATCGTGGCCTTGTTGAGGTTGGAGCCCACGGCGAAGCCATCCGTGCCGTCGGTCTTGTAGATGGCAATCTCGGACGCGGAGAAGAAATTGCCGACCGAGGCGAGCGGTGTCATGCGCACGTAACGGGCGGCCACGGTGCCGTCAAACGCTACCGTCTTACAATCAGCGGAACGTGCCCAATCGACCTCCTGGCTCGTCCAGTGGACGCCATCGAGACTCGTCTCAACACGCATCTTGGTCACGGTGCCGTTGCCGGCGTCATCGCGCGGATAGTACTCGAGCTTATCGAGCTTGTAAGCGCGTCCATAGTCAACGGTAAGCGCCTTGCCCAGATCGTTGCCACCGGAGTGGAAACCGCCGTCGCCCGACTGGAACTCATGGTCGAAGGCGAGCTCGGCCTTATGGCTGCCGTAAAGTGAGCCCTCCCAGGTGATTTCCTCGGCGTCGGGGACGTTCCGCCACGGATCGAGTGCGGAGTTCGCCTCGAGCACATCGCTCCAGGCGGAGTAACCTTCGGCGTTGCGCGAACGAATCTGGTAGGTGTGCTTGCTATTGTAGGCGAGGTCGGTGTGCGTGAACTCGGCCGCATCACCCACGGCAAACACAGTGCCGTCGACCTTAAGGTCGTAGGAGGTAGCACCATCGACCTTTCCCCAGGTGAGCTTGATGCTCGTTGGGGTCGTGGCGTCCTCGGGGGCAGCAAGGTTCGTGGGTGCGGAGAGGTTCTCGTTGAGGCGATCGGCTGTGAGCGTGGCGTCGGCGTTCACGAAACCGCCCAGCTCAAGCGTCTGCGCCGCTGCAGCAACATCGGTCTTCGCGAACTTGACGTAGACCTTGGGGTTCGTGGTGATCTTGGTGTTGTTGAAGCTCTCGCCCTGCTCGGCCTCGGTGCCGTCCGCATCGCTGCCGTAGTGGTTGAGGTTGGGGGTCTCGCTGTAGAAGTAGACCGCCTGGCCGGCCTCGGGGGTCGCGGCGTCAAAGGTCTCCTGCGAGTCGACCTCAACCACGTTGAGTGCGGATCCGCCGTTCTTGGCGACAACGCTCGTGGGCTTGGCGGACACATTGGCCACGAAGGTCGTGGTGCGGTTGGAGTCGTAGCCGTTGTAGCCGCCCTGCGAGGCCTCGGCGGTAAAGGTCGCGGTGCCGCCTGCGGCCTTGGAGCTGTAGACGGTGCTCACATGCTCACCGTAGGAGATATTGTCGATCGTGCCGTAGGAATCGTCCTCAGTCGTGTTGTTCTCGATGGAGGAGCCGTCGTCCTCGTACTGCGTAAAGGTGCCGTCGCCCTCGGTGGCGAAGAACTCGACGATACGCTGGCTGCGGTCGGTACCCTTGGTGTTGGTGTCGCTCACGGCCTCGGGGTTGTTGTTCTCGGCGTACATCGGCACGATAGCGTTGGCCTTCACAAACAGCGGCAGCTTCCAAAGCGGAGCCTCGTAGTTGTTGAGAACCTGGCCGCCGCGATACTGCTTACCCGAGAAGTAATCGATCCAGATGGTGGGATTCTCGTCGGTGCCGTAGTTGGGGAGGTAAATCCCATTGCGAATGTCGTTGCCGTTCTCGTCTGCCTGGGTATCCTGATACACCGGTGCCACTAGGAAGTTCTCACCGAACATATACTGGTACTGCGTCGAAGTGCTTGCGGCGTACTCGGAGTTGTCGGAAAGCAGCATGGCGCGGATCATGGGCAGGCCGGCATCGCCGTTACCCGTGTCGATGTTGGCCGCCGAGGCCGCGCTCGTGTAGATATAGGGCATGAGCTGCGCCTTGAGCTTGAGGTAGAAGCGCGAGATGCCTGTGTAGGGATCGCCGTGCGTCATGGGCGATTTACGGTAGGTGCCCCAACCGTCCATGTCAAGCATAGAGGGCGTGAACGTCTTCCACTGGTAGTCACGCGCAGAGATGATGGGGTCGCCGCCAAAGATGCCATCCATGTCGGAGCCGATGTTGGGGTTGCCCGAAAGACTCTGACCGATATACGTGGGGATATGGAAGCGAATGTACTCCCAGTTACCGCCATACTGGTCGCCGGTCCAAATGCCACCAAAGCGCTGCGTGCCGGCCCAACCATCGAGCGTGATGATGTTGGGGCGCTTGTTAGCGCCGGTCGTCACCGTGTCATAAGCTGTCTTGATGCCATTAAGACCAAAGGAGTAGCCAGATCCAACCCAGGCAACGTCGGTCTTAAGGGTAGTGATGCCTCCCGTCTTGACCTCGGCGTCGAAGTCGCGAAGCAGATGCCACGGGGTCTCAGGGTTGCTGTCGGGCTCAAGGTTGGACTGGGTCCACAAGCCCGTGCTCACACCCTTGGAGTTGGCATACTCGGTGAACTTCTTAAGGTTGTCGACATTGGCACGCACAGCGTTAAGACGGTCGGCCGAGCTCGCTCCGTCGGAGTTGACGCCGCCGGTCTTGTAGTAACCGTTCTGGCCATAGCCGGCGCCGTAACCGTCGTTCGGCAGGAACCAGCCGAGCGGCATGTCGTTGTCCTCGTAGTCATCGATAACCTGACGAGCAGAGAACTGGCGGTCGAAATCGGTCGCTTTCATGTTCTCGGTATCAACCGTAGGGCCCTCACCGTTGAGCGTCTCGGCCGCAAGTGTGCCGTCGAGCTTGTAGCCCGTCGACATGCCAGACTCGTACTTAACGTCGCCCTTCTCGCTCGAGGACTTGCTGCCCTTGGTCTCCCACTTCTTTTGACCCGAGGTCGTTGACCAGCCATCACGGTTATAGGCATTAAGATGACCAAGGTAGAACCCGTACTCGGGCAGCAGTACCGGGTTACCGGTCACCTTGTAGTAGTCCTGCAGCATCTCGGTTGCCACGTTCGAAGCGCCCTCGTTGGTCGCCACGAAGTAGTAGGCATCAAACTCATTCTCGCTGTGCAAAGTCGTGACCGTCGATGAGTCCGTGGAACCGAAATCGTAGGAACCCTCTGCAAACGTGTTTCGGAGTACGCCGTAGCCGTCACTCGTCCAATAAAACGGGTTGGGCGAGGCAACGCCGCCATCGGTCCAGTTGTTCGTGTTGGAGATGGCGATGGTCTGGTTGGTGTGCAGGAAGCGTCCGTTCTGGGTGCCGCCGCCAAAGAAGTTCTCGGACTTCTCCTTGGCGAGCGTCTGGACGGTACCCTTCTTATCAAGGTCGAGGGACGCGGACTCGGAAACCACGACACGGTCGCCTGACTTGATACTCATCTTGCCAGTCGCCTTGTCCAGGATCACGGTCGCCTTTCCGCCGGTGATCTCGATAGTGTCGCCCTTGTCGGCAACCGTCGCACTCGGCTTGCTGTAGGTGTCCGAGGTATCGGGCTGAGCCTGGATCTTAGCCGTGTGGGACTTACTACGCGGCGTGGCGTACTCGGAAAACTCACCCTTGGGGTCGACGTTATAACGGAAAATACCGTCCTCGAGGAACGTAATACGGCCCTTGATGCCGTCAGCGAAATCGATGTCGACGACATTCGAGGCAGACTGGGACACGGTCGCCGAGTCGACGCCCTTGAGTGGCGTGGCAATCGCCTGCTGGGGATTGGCAAACACGAGCGTCGCTGCAGTGGCAACGAGGACCGCGCTTCCCTTCACCCACCGTTTCGTAAAAATGGAATTCCTGCGCATCTGGTCTCCTTTCTTCCGACATGCTGAGGTGCCGAGGACGCCCCCCGGCAGCATGGGAAAACGTATCAAACGGAGATGTTCGGTACATTCCGCACAATGGGGGCCACCCGTTACCAAGGGGCCAACTGGTAGTAACCAGATAGCCACCTACTAGGTCATATCAATATATGGGAGCACTTGCGCACCCAAGTTCGGAATTCTCCCAGCGGCAGCAAAATAAGCGTCAACGGCAAGGTGGGCTTAATAAGCCATACCAATTGGTTCTTCAGTCAAATACCAATCTAGCAAAAATGTACTGTTTGTCTGGTATTACACAGACCATACCTTTCCCTCGGGAACTGGGCTTCGCGAAGTTTCCCGAGGGAAAGGCTCAGCCGCCATCCTGCAACCTACCGGGGATTGCCATGACGTACGTTGGCTGATTTGGTTTGGAATGAGATGTTGACGGTGGCTGATGGGCACAACTGTCCCGGGTGCATTTCAAGATGCACCTAAATGTCTGTCTTTATCCTTATAGATTGTCCAGGTAGTCGTCGGCATCATAGGTAAGGCTGTAAGCTTTATTCAGGATGCGCACGAGCTCCTGGGCATCGTGCTCGCCGAGCGCTGAGAGTTGTTTCGAGAGCGATGCCACACTCTCGGCATTTTTTTTCGCCGCGAAATCACGGCCTTCCTCGGTAATGCTCACCAGCACACGCCGACGATCGTTTGGATCAGTCCTGCGCTGAACGTAACCCTTACTCTCGAGTGAATCCATGATATGCGACATGCGCGCACGGGAGAATTTCAGCTTCTTGGCAATCTCGGAGGGAATGACATCACCGTCAATACCCGATAGATACTGTAAAACCGGTGCCTCGCCCACACTGGCGCCGCCGGCAGCACTCAAGGATCCCTTGGCAAGGGAACGTGAGTACACAATCAGTTTTCGAGCGACGTCATCGTAATCCACTGGGGATATTGTCCTTTGCAACTCTAGAAGGGCCATAAAACCGTCATTTGCCGTACATTAGTTAACATTCGCAACAATTATTTATGATAGCCCAACGCGGAAGTCTATTGCTCGTCCTTCTTGCGTCGCATAAGCTCCTCAACGTCGACACCAGCGGCCTCGAGCAGGCGCTCGACATTCTTTTTGGCGTTGGTCGTGCCGACCTTAAGCACGATCGAAAGCGGAGTGCCCACCACCAGGCACACGATGCCCACGGGGACACCCCAGCCGGGGCCGCCCTGCATACCCCACATCCCCATCAAAAAGCCAATCGCCACGAGCGAATAGCCCAGGCGCAGCCAAACATTGAGCCGCTGAATAGCATCGGTCTGCATCTTTGCCTCGCGAATCAAGTCGTCGCGCGAAAGGTCGTGTCCATGTTTCTCGTGCATATGGTCCTCCTCGTGCAAAGTGTGCATCATGCGCAAGTGCATCGTTTGTCGAATACGTCATCTTTCAAGAGCAATATAGCGGGTGTCGTGTAGGCGATGGAGGTCGCTGGCCATATTGCCCTTGAAGGGCGGCGCAAAATCAGAAGGCCGTGCGGTTGAGGCCGCACGGCCTTACAGGGGGCCAGGGGATGATGACTAGTAGCTCAGTGCCGGGTCGAAGAAGCCAATGAGAACGCCCACAAATGCGATCACAACGAGGATCAGCATCATAACGATGGGGTTGACCTTCTTCTTGGTCATCATGTACCAGCAGAAGATGATGAAGATCATCGGCAGCAGGTGCGGATAGATGCCATCGAGCGTGTCCTGGAACTTACCGCCACCGGGCAGCACCAGGTTGGGGCTGCAGGTGATGGAGACCCAGGTAGCACCGACCGCACCGATGACCATGGTACCGACCATCACGATGGAATCACGCAGAGCCTTGGCCTTGGGGCCGACGAGGGCCTCGACCGCCTTGCCGCCGAGCTCATAGCCCTGGTTGTAGGCAAAGCGCATGCCAAGGAACATGAGCAGGTTCCACACGACAATATAGAAGATGGCGCCGAGCGGGGAGCCGCCGGTCGAGAGACCGAGGGCAATACCGAGCAGGATCGGGATCAGGGTACCGACGATCAGCGAGTCGCCAAGGCCGGCGAGCGGGCCCATGAGGCCGGCGCGGATGCCGTTGATGGCGTCGTCGTCGATGGCCTCGCCGTTTGCGCGAGCCTCCTCGAGGCCGGCGGTGACGCCGACAATCATGGTGCCGATCTGCGGCTCGGTGTTGAAGAACGCGGAGTAGGTCTGGAGGGCCTGCTTCTGCTCCTCGGGCGTGTCGTAGAGCTCCTCGACAATCGGAAGCATGGCGCACAGGTAACCGAAGGTCTGCATGTGCTCCTGCGAGAAGCAGGTCAGGTTGCCATAGGACCAGTTACGGAACGACTTGGCAAGCGTTTTCTTAGAGAGCTTTTTCTTCTCTGCCATTAGATGTCCTCCTCTTCCTCATCATCTGAGCCCGAGGCGATAGCTGCCTTGGGAGCGTTTGCGAGGTCGATCTTGAGCGAAGCGATCTCATAGTTGATCAGGGCGAAGAAGCAGCCGATGCCGGCAGCGGCGATCAGGTTGCAGCCCATAACAGCGGACAGGGTGAAGCCGAAGAAGAACGTCAGGAAGTCCGTGGGCTTAGAGATGACCTGCTTGAGCAGGATGGCGATACCGACGGTAGGCAGCAGCGAGCCGACGGTAAACAGCGTCTTCATCGCGATGCCGTCCATGGGCATGTAGGTCTTCATGAGGTCGACCATGGCGGTGCCGCCCATGGTGATGATGAACGTCGGGAGGAACGAGCAGACGATGTGACCGATCCAAGGCAGAACGTTGTTGACCAGGTAGAGCTTGTGGAGATCGCCCTTCTCGAGCCACTTCCAGCCCATGCCCTGCCACACCAGGTTGATGGTGGCGGTGCCATAGAAGAGCACAGTGCCGAGCGTGCCGACGGCGGCACCGAGGGATGCGGCCATGCCGGCAGCCTCAGCGGAGGCGGGATCGATGCCCGAGTTCTTGATGGCGAGGATCGCCAGCGGGATGCCGATATAGGACACGGCGCGGACGTCGGCGGAGACGGTTCCGCCGGGGGTCACGAGAGCGATGTAGACAACCTGGATGGCAGCGCCGACGAGGATACCCGTCTGCATATCGCCCATGATGATGCCGACGATGAGGCCGGCGACCAGAGGACGACCCAGAGTGTAGTTGCCGATCGTCGTGCCGCCCATGCCAGGCAGTGATGCCAGGCAGGCGAACAGGCCGAACAGCGCGGCTTGGAATGCATTGATTGCCATGCTTTCCCCTTTCTTTATTCCTCAGCCCCTTTCACCAAGGGCTGTAGATACCAAAATGCGGCTGGCACCTAACTAGAAGCCAAACTGACCGCGGAACTTGGGCCACTCACCGATGGACTTCTCCTTGATAAGGGCGAACTCGACCGTGTAACCGGCGTTGGTGAGATCCTCGAGCGCCTGGGCCTCTTCCTGCGTGATCGACTGGTTGTTGCCAAGCTTGGTGGTGCCGGGACGATCGTTGCAGGGACCGACGATGATGCGGTCCATGCCGGGCTTAAAGCCAAAATCGACGAGAAGTTCCTTCATGTCGAGCGGGTTCTTGGTGATCAGGAAGTACTTGGTGTCGGACTTGAGAACCTTCTCGGAGACCTCCTTGAAGTGCTCCTTGGTCCACACGAACGTCTTCTTGCCCGAGGCACTCTTGTAGGCCTCCTTGAGCACGGGGTTGGACGCTGCAGCGTCGTTGACGGCGATAAGACCGTCGCAGGGATACTCGAGGGCCCAACGGGTAACGGTCTGTCCATGGATCATACGGTCATCAATACGGATGAACGAAATCATGCGTTCTCCCTTTCTTTATCACCGGGGGTCTTTCCTCTTAACCCCCGCTCCATCACGAAAATTTGGGCGGATGCGCTGCCTAGATGTCGTCGTCCTCGTCGTCGGCGTCATCGGTCGGGACAACGAGCTCGGACATACCGTTCTTGCCCTCCTGCAGCATCATCTGCTTGAGGGAATCCAGGTCCATGGTGGCAAGCCCCATCATGGCGGTCATAGCCATGGGCAGATTCATACCGCCGAAGGCAATGGTGTGGGCGAGCAAACCCTTCTCGGCCAGCGTGTTCATGGCATTGGTGAGCGGCGATCCGCCCAGGATGTCACCAAGCAGGACAACCTCGTCATCGGCGGTAACGGGAGCGAGCATCGCCTTGACGTTCTCGACATACTCGTCAGCGCCCATGCCGTCCACGAGACTCGTCGACAAGATGTTCGGGGCGTCATTGCCGAGCATCTTGAGGACACTGTGCAGTCCGGGAGCGAGCGTTCCGTGACTGACCATTACCAGATACCGCATGCGGTCTCCTCTCGACCTGCCGTGTGTCGCACGGCTTTGCTTTTTGCTGAGATTATTGTTGCGCCGGGGCATGTTCGGTACAAGAAAATAGTTGCGAACGGCAACTATTCATCGGTTAACGGTAGCAACTATTTTTGTGCCTAAATTATTTTTCCTTCTAATTATTTTTAAAATAGCAGGTAGATTGCCTGATAAATGTTTTATGTTCCTTATGCACCATACATACCAGCAAGAATCGGGCCTGGCATCTCCGGTTTGCCCCGCAGTGTCAGACCATGTCACGTACGCCCACGACATGGAGGTACCCCATGGATATGATCTCGTTTCTCGCCTCCGAACCCTTCGACCGCAGCGGTGATACGCCGCTCTATGTCCAGCTTAAACATCGAATCGCTCTGCTTATCGCCAGCCAGGCGTTCGACACCAAGACGCCGCTGCCACGCGAGCTCGAAATCTGTGAGCGGCTGGAGTTATCGCGCGCGACCGTGCGCCGTTGCTTCCAAGATCTCGTCATCGAGGGGCGCGTGGTGCGCAAGCGCGGCCAGGGCACGTTCATCAAGCCCCAAACTTCAGCACCCGGCATCGACCTGGCCCTGAATTTCAGCGCGCGGATGCGCGAAGCGGGACGGGTTCCGAGCTCGCAGATTCTCGCCTTTTCAAGCATACCGGCCGTCCGCGGCATCGCCTCCGGGCTCAAAGTGCCCGAAGGGACACCCGTCTGGGAGATTCGCCGCCTGCGTCTCGCCAACGACAAACCCATGGAGCTCAACTACGTCTATATCCCCGTGTCACTTTGCCCCGAGCTCACGCGCAAAGACGTGGATGGCTCGCTCTACGCCTACATCGCGGAAAAGACCGGCATCCTGCCCGCAAGCGTCGATGCCGTCTACGAGACGGTCAACCTCGACAAGCATGAGGCGCGTCTTTTGGGACAGAACACCGGTAAGGCGGCGATGCGCATCGTGCGTTCGACCTACGGCAAGACGGGAACCCCGTTCGAGGTAGGCGTGCTCATCAGCTGCGACGGTCAGGCAAAGCTGCACGTGCACATCGCCGCCGACAAAACAACCTTCACCGCCACAGCCCAATAAATCCAAAACGTGGGCGCCGTCGTTCAAACGAACGACGGCGCCCACACTCATTTTCTATTCAGCCCTAGTCATCGCACAAAGCCCCTTCGGCAGCACACGGTGCGGCCAAGTCACCGCAGGCCGGGGCGGGAGGCGGTCCTTTCTCTCGGAAAACTTCGCGAAGCCCAGTTTCCGAGAGAAAGTGTCCGCCTCCCGCCCCCGGCCGGACAGCTCAACCTACACCGTGTGCTGCGGCAGGTCCTGCAGGGCGATGACGTCCATGCCCATGTCGTTGGCGCTGCCGTGACCCTGCTGGTCCTCGCGCACCGCCTCGATGGCGCTCACGTACGTGTTGGCGGCAGACATCGCGGTCACACAGGTCAAGCCGCGGCGCACTGCTTCGGTGCGCAACAGATAGCCGTCGCCACGCGAACCCGGGCCGTACGGCGTGTTGATGATCACCGCGATCTTGCCATCGGCAATGAGGTCGCCGATGTTGGGGCGCTCGCCGTCGTGCGGGCCGCTGATCTTCTCCACGATCTCGCACGTCACGTTGCCTCCACGCAGCACGCGCGCCGTACCCTCGGTGGAGCAGATGTCAAAGCCCAGGTAACGCAGGATACGGGCGACCGAAAGGATATGACGCTTGTCGCGGTCGCACACGCTGATGAACACCTTGCCGCAGCTCGGGTCGGGCAGCTTGTAGTCAATCGCCAGCTGCGTCTTGGCGTATGCCTCGGGATAGCTCTTGGCGATACCCATGACCTCGCCCGTCGACTTCATCTCGGGCCCCAGGATAACGTCGGCGCCCGGGAAACGGCCCCAGGGCATAACGGCTTCCTTCATGCAGAACCAATCGAGCTGACGCTCGTCGCTCGGCAAGCCCAAGCTCGCGATGGAATCACCCGCCATGATGCGCGCCGCGCACTTGGCCAGCGGCACGCCGGTGGCCTTGGAGATAAACGGCACGGTGCGGCTCGCGCGCGGGTTGGCCTCGATCACGTAGACGGTCTCGCCCTTGATGGCGTACTGCACGTTGACCAGGCCGCGTACGCCCAGCGCCATCGCGATGCGGCGCGTGGTCTCGCGAAGCTTCGCCTGCAGGCTCTCGCTAAAGCTGAACGGCGGGATGCAGGTCGCAGAGTCGCCGGAGTGAATACCGGCCTCCTCGATATGCTCCAGGATGCCGCCGATGTAGACCTCCTCGCCGTCGCACAGGGCATCGACATCGGACTCGATCGCACCCTCCAGGAAGCGGTCCAGATACACCGGGTAGTCGGGGCTAATGCGCGCGGCCTCGGCCATGTAATCGCGCAGATGCTCGGCATCGTAGGCGATCATCATGCCACGGCCGCCCAGCACGTAGCTCGGACGCACCAGCAGCGGGTAGCCAATATGCGCGGCCACGGCCTCGGCCTCCTCAAACGAGGTTGCCTGGCCCGCCGGTGGGTACATGATGCCCAGCTTGTCGAGCAGAGCGGCGAAGCGCTCGCGGTCCTCGGCAAAGTCGATGGCATCGGGCTTGGTACCCATGATGTTCACGCCGCTCTCCTCGAGCATGCGCGCCAGCTTAAGCGGAGTCTGGCCGCCGAGCGTCACCACGACGCCGTCGGGGCGCTCGACATCGATAACGTCCATGACGTCCTCGTAGGTGAGCGGCTCAAAGTACAGACGGTCGGACGTGTCATAGTCGGTCGAGACGGTCTCGGGATTGCAGTTGACCATGATGGTCTCGAAGCCGCGGGCCGCCAGCGCGTAGCTCGCGTGCACGCAGCAGTAATCGAACTCGATACCCTGGCCAATGCGGTTGGGGCCGGCGCCCAGGATCATCGCCTTGGGCTTGTCCGCCGGCGTGGTCTCGTCGGGAGCCACGCACTTCTTGGCATCCGGGCTCGTGCGGTAGATGTTCTCGTACGTCTTGTAGTGGTACTCCGTGGCGCTCGAGAACTCGGCCGCGCAGGTATCGACCGTCTTCATGCTGGGAACCACGCCCAGACCCTTGCGATAGGCGCGCACAAAGCGCTCGTCCGAGCCGGTCAGCGCGGCAATCTCGGCGTCGCTCGTGCCGTATTGCTTGAGCAGGCGCATCGCGTCGGCGTCGATATCCTCCACACGCAGGCCGCGGATGCTCTCCTGGACCTGCACCATGTCGTTGATACGATTGAGGTACCACGGATCGATACCGCAGATGGCATGGATGCGGGCGATGTCCCAGCCACGGCGCAGGGCCTCGACCACAAAGAAGATGCGGTGCTCGGTCGGGGTTGCCGCGGCCTGAGCGAGCTCATCGTCGCTCAGCTTGTCGGCACCCTCCTTGCCACCGGCGCAGATGCCCTGGTGACCGTCCTCCAGTGAGCGCATGGCCTTGCCGAAGGCCTCCTCAAAGGTGCGGCCGATCGCCATGATCTCGCCCACGGCCTTCATGCGCGTGGTGAGCGTGGGGTCGGTACCCTTAAACTTCTCGAAGGCAAAGCGCGGCACCTTGACCACGCAGTAGTCAATCGTGGGCTCAAAGCAGGCGGGCGTTGCCTTGGTGATGTCGTTGACGATCTCGTCGAGCGTGTAGCCCACGGCCAGGCGAGCGGCGGCCTTGGCGATGGGGAAGCCCGTGGCCTTGGAGGCCAGTGCGGACGAACGGCTCACGCGCGGGTTCATCTCGATGACGATCAGGCGGCCGGTCTGGGGGTTCACGGCAAACTGCACGTTGGAGCCGCCGGTCTCGACGCCGATCTTCTCCAGAATGGCGAGCGACGCGACACGCATGCGCTGGTACTCAAGGTCACTTAGTGTCTGCGCCGGCGCCACGGTGATGGAGTCGCCGGTGTGCACGCCCATGGGGTCGAGATTCTCAATGGAGCACACGATGATGCCGTTGCCGGCGTGATCACGCATGACCTCCATCTCATACTCTTTCCAGCCCTCGATGGACTCCTCGACCAGCACCTCATGGGCAGGCGAGAGCTCAAGGCCCTGGCTCACGATGGAGACGAGCTCCTCGTGGGTATGCGCGATGCCGCCGCCGGCGCCACCGAGGGTAAAGCTCGGGCGCAGTACGCAGGGATATCCCACGCGCTCGGCGATAGCCTCAGCGTCGGCCACGCTGTAGGCATAGCCCGAGCGCGCGACCTCCAGGCCGATCTCGGCCATGGCCTCGTTAAAGAGTTTGCGGTCCTCGCCGCGCTCGATAGCGGCCAGGTCGCAGCCGATCATTTCGACGCCGTACTTGTCGAGCGTGCCGTCCTTTGCCAGCTCGACGGCGGCGTTCAGACCGGTCTGGCCGCCCAGCGTGGGCAGCAGCGCGTCCGGGCGCTCCTTCTTGATCACGCGCTCGATAAACTCGGCGGTGATAGGCTCAACATAGGTGCGGTCGGCCAAGCCCGGGTCGGTCATGATGGTCGCCGGATTGGAGTTGACCAGGATGACCTCAAAGCCATCCTCCTTGAGCACCTTGCAGGCCTGGGCGCCGGAGTAGTCGAACTCGCAGGCCTGGCCAATAACGATGGGGCCCGAACCAATAACGAGGATGCGCTTGATGTCAGTACGTTTCGGCATTGTTAGTTCTCCTCGGTCGCAGCGTTCTCGGACTCGGCGAAATTCCAGCCGGCGAGGCGGTCCTTCGCGGTGTCGATGTCCAGGTAGTTCTCCTCGCCGTCCATGAGTCGCGTAAAGGCGGTAAAGAGATAGTGGGCATCGGTGGGGCCAGGCGAAGCCTCGGGGTGGTACTGGACCGAGAAACACGGGGCGTCGAGCAGCTGGATGCCCTCGGCGGTGCCGTCGTTGAGGTTCACATGTGTCAGGCGAATGCGACCAAAGCGCTCGTTCATCACGACCGGCGCGATGCCGCGACGCACCCAGGCGCGCAGGTCACCGTCGGCCGCATGCTCGGTTTCGCCGCCGGAAAGCTCCGGAATCAGTTTGCCCAGACTGGGGAACAGCAGGCCAAAGCCGTGATTTTGCGCGGTGATCTCCACGCGACGGCTCACCAGATTCATAACCGGCTGGTTACCGCCACGGTGACCGAATTTAAGCTTTTCCATTTGGGCGCCGCAGGCCAGGCTGATCATCTGGTGACCGAGGCAAATGCCAAAGACCGGCACCTTGCCGATCAGCTGCTGTACCTGCTCATAGGTCTCCACCACGGCATCGGGGTCGCCGGGGCCGTTGGACAAAAAGACGCCATCGGGATTCATGTCGAGCACCTGCTGGGCGGGCGTATCCCACGGCACGACGGTGAGATCGCAGCCGGCACGGACCAGGCCCTCCAGAATACCGCGCTTCACACCGCAGTCGTAGGCGACCACTTTGTGACGGGCAGGAGCGGCAGCCGCAAGCGCAAAGTCATGCGTGGCAGGCAGGTCGGCGGCCACAAACTCGTGAGGCGCGGGGCAACTTACGGTCTTGACCAGGTTCTCGCCTACCAGCGTGGGCGCAGCGGACAAGCGCTCGGCAAGCTCGTCGACGTCGAAGATCTCGGTCGAGATAATGCCCGTCTTGGAACCATTGTCGCGCAGATGGCGCACCAGAGCGCGGGTGTCGACACCCTCGATAGCGACGATGCCGTGAGCGCGCAGGTACTCCGGCACGCTGACGGCCGAGCGCCAGTTAGAAGGCGTGGCGCACATGTCGCGAACGATCATGCCGCGCATAGCCGGAGCGCTCGCAGGGCGCACGGCGTCGCCGGGGAAGGCCGACTGGACATCGGTCTCGTCGATACCGTAATTGCCGATCTGCGGATAGGTCATGGTTACAATTTGGCCGGCATAACTCGGGTCGGTCATGACCTCAAAGTAGCCCTCAAGCGAGGTGTTGAAGCAGACTTCGCCGGTCGCGGTGCCCTCGGCGCCGCATGCACGTCCATAAAAAATGGTCCCATCCTCAAGATACAGGATACAGGGACCGCAGGCGCCCTTGCTGGTTTTGGCCAGCATACGCTGGCAAAGCTCGCTGGGCGCGAAGGTGCGGGCGGCAGCGCCCGCGGTATGGTTGTTCGCCATAATTCTCCTTCCCGGTCTCACAGGACCGGCTTAAAGGTGTGTAGTTAGGCCTCGCGGTATTGTAACCGCAAGCATGCCTCATGGCGTTAATTTCATCGAAATGTTTACGAAATGATAATTATGACTTTCTATGCATAATGATTTTTTAATCCCCGTCCCGGAAAAATCATCCCGCGGGGCTTGTGGCTCACGCGGGATGATGGCGTCTTATTTTATCTTGTCCTGCTCCAGCAGTTCGGACGGTGTGCGATCGGGCTTGCCGCCGCGGAAAATCTCGCGGCCATGCAGACGATGCTCCAGGTCACGTTCGGCCTTTTCCTCGTCAATCTTGGTCTGGCTCACCACCGGGTCCTCAATCAACGACGACACCGAGTTCACCTGCTTCTGAATGCGCTCGGCGATGGTGTCATCCATACTCACGATGCGCATCTTCCAGTCGATACTCGTAGCGTTGGATGAGCTCTTGGTCCACACGAACGTCAGGATGGCGCTCTGGTGGCCCTGGGCGGGAAACATGCCAAAGAAGGAATCGTGCTGAATGTTGCTATCCTCGTCGATATAGGCGTGAACGTTATACACCACGCGGTCGATCTTATCGTTGAGCAACGCGTTGGTCGCAAGCGCCGCGGCCTGAATCTGCCCGTTGGACAGCAGCTCGAGCTCGTTGGCAGACGATGTGTCCAACACCGTCACCTCGACCGTGCCCGTACGCTCATCGGCTTCATCGACGGTAAAGTCGAGCGGGAACTGCGTAAAGCCGTTGCCCCACTCAAGGCCGCCCTTCAGCGCCGTCGAAACGGTATCGACCGAAACGCTCTCGGACAGGTTGGCGGTGTTCAGGCGACGCATCACGCCGTAGCCAATCTGCATGCCCACAATCAGCACCAAGATGCCAATGACCACGGCCATCGCGGTCTTCGTAATGGTATGACTCACCTGCGAACCCGAAGGATCATCCTCGGACAGCGGGTCGATATGTTTTGCCTGGCTCGCGCGGTCCTCGCTGCGCAGCTGCGCTAGCGCCGCTTTGTCACCGCGCTTGGCCGCAGCCTCCTTCTCACGCATGCGCTCGGTTCGCTTTTTGGCAAGCGTGGGATCCAAGACACCGGATGCATCGATTTCGGAGAATAACTCCGTCACTTCTTCCGGAGTCAAAGGGTTCTTGTCAGCCATAAACTTCCTGTCATATCAATCAGTCGAGCTCGTGCGCACGCGCACCTTCGAACTGCATTCGATAGTAACGGGCATAGGTGCCGCCACGGGCGAGAAGCTCCTCGTGCGTGCCACGTTCCACAACGCGACCATGCTCAACGGTCGCAATCTCATCGGCGTGTTTAATGGTCGAGAGACGGTGGGCGATGATGATTGTGGTACGGCCGCGTGCCAGCTCTTCGAGCGACTCCTGGACCGCCTCCTCGCTCTCGTTATCCAAAGCACTCGTCGCCTCGTCCAAAATCAGGATCTTGGGGTTCTTGAGAAACACGCGCGCAATGGCAACGCGTTGCTTCTGTCCGCCCGAAAGACGGCTGCCACGCTCGCCCACGACCGTGTCATAACCCTGTGGAAGCGACTCGATAAAGGCATCGATGTTGGCGCGACGGGCGGCCTCGGCGATCTCTCCTGCCGTAGCGCCCGGCTTGCCGTAGGCGATGTTCTCGCCAATCGTGCCGTCAAACAGATAGACATCCTGCTGCACCAGGCCGATGGCGCGACGCAGGCTCTGCTGCGTCACATCGCGCACGTCCTGGCCGTCGATGCTAATGGATCCGGCAGCCACGTCATAAAAGCGCGGCAGCAGCGAACAGGTCGTGGACTTGCCGCCGCCCGAAGGGCCAACCAAAGCGATGGTCTGCCCAGGCTTGATGGACAGATTCATATGGTCGATAACGGGACGCTCGTCGGCATCGCCCTCGCCCAGCTCAACGTCCTCGTAGTTAAAGCACACGTCGTGATACTCCACGGCGCCGGCAGTCACCTGCAGATCCGTAGCGCCCGGCTTGTCCTGGATATCCGGCGCGGTCGAGAGCACCTCGTCCATGCGCTTAAAGCCGGCGATGGCCTTCTGATACGTTTCGGCCGAATTGACGAGTGTCTCGAGCGGCGTGCAGAACAGCGAAATATAGAGTGCAAAGGTCGCCATATCGACCGCCTGCAGCTGTCCCTGGGCGACCAGCCAGCCGCCCAGCAGCACCACGATCACATAGAGCACACCCGAAAGCAGGCCATACGTCGCGGTATAGACGCCCATGGCGTGATACATGTTCTCCTTGGACGAAAGATAGCGATTGTTGGAGGCGCGGAACTTGAAGCGTTCGGTCTCCTCATTGGCAAAACTCTTGACCACGCGCATGCCCGCCAGCGAATCCTGCAGCTGCGCATTGATGCCGCTGATCTTTTTGCGGTTGTCGCTAAAGACCTCGCGCATGCGCATGTTCTGCCAAAACATGATGACCGCAAACGCCGCCGTCACCACGGCCATGGCGAGCGCCAGCACCGGGGCGATGGTAAAGAGGATCACAAACGAGCCGATAATCTCGATGCCGCAGATGATGATCCACTCGGGCACGTGGTGCGCCGCCTCGCAGATATCGAACAGGTCGTTGACCACGCGGCTCATCATGTCGCCCGAGCTGTTGCGGTCAAAGTACGCAAAGCTAAAGCGCTCATACTGGTCAAACAGGTCCTCGCGCATCTTGGACTCCATACGCGCGCCCATCACGTGACCCCAATAGCTCACAAAATAGCGGCAGGCGCAGCGGGCGGCATACATCAGCACCAAGCCCACCGCAATCATGCCGAGCGCCTGCATAATGACAGCCTGACCCTGAGTAAAGAGCCCACCGGTCAAATTGCGCAGGATAATGGGGAACGCCAGGTCAATGGCGGCAAGCACCAGAGCACAAACAGTATCAGCAACAAAAAGCCCCATCTGGGGCTTGTAGTACGAAAGAAACCTTTTAAACATGCAATCCTCGAAGAGAAATAAATAGCGTGAGAAATCCGGTTGAACCGGTCAGGCTGAAAACAAAGCGTCCCAACAAGCATAACGCCGATGTTCTGGCAGCGTCAGCGAAAACGTCCCTAAGCGAGCAAGGTGCCTTGAAAGAGGAGCGACGCGTACTTCGGTACGCGAGCGACGATTGAAAGGCAGATTGCCGCTTAGGGGCGTTTGCAGCGTCGACTCGTTACGCGGTTTGGTAAAACCGCGTAACCTAGAGCTCCGCGCCCCCAAGGCGATGCGCGATGCTATCGCAGGCCAAGGCGCCCACGACGGTCTTGGCGTCTTCGATCTTGCCGTCGAGCACGGCGTCGATCAGCTCGTGCAGCGGCACCAGGTCAACGTTGACAAACTCGTCATCGTCGGGGCTGGGCGCATCAAACTCCAGCTTGGTAGCCAAGTAGATGTGAATGATCTCGTCGCAAAAACCGCAGGACGTGACAATCGACGTCAAAAAGCGAATGCGACCGGCCCTAAAGCCCGTCTCCTCGTGTAGCTCGCGCTTAGCGCAATCGAGTGGGTCCTCGCCCGGGTCGAGCTTGCCGGCGGGAATCTCGACCGTCACGCGGTCGATGGCGGTGCGGTACTGACGCACCAGTACGATCTTGCCGCTCTCGGTCAGCGCCACAACGGCCGCCGCACCCGGATGGCGAACGATATCGCGGGCACTGCGGCGACCGTTGGGCAGCTCAACCTCAAGACGGTGGACGTCGAGGATCTTGCCCTTCCAGGCGCACTCCTCCGAAAGAATCTTCTCGTGCAGCTCGGCATCGTGCGGGTCGTCGTCGCCCAGCACCAGCGCCGGCTCGTCAGCGACCTCGCCACCAGGTTCGCCCTCGGCGTGCCCATACATGCGGCTGTCCTCCTCGACGATCTGTGCGTCCACGAGCTCTTCGTTCTTCTCGTCCATCCGTCTCATTCCTCTCGGATTTTAGGCATCCCAGGCGTCGCGGCCGCGCAGCGCGCGCAGGCCGATGTCGTGGCGCAGGGTCTTGCCTTCAAAATCAATCTTCTCGCAGGCCTCGTAGGCAAGGTTGCGAGCGTTCTCGAACGTGTCACCCAGAGCGGTTACGGCAAGCACGCGGCCGCCGTTGGTCACGAGCTGGCCATCCACCACGGCGGTGCCCGCGTGGTACACGGTCACGTTCTCCATGGCCTCGGCATCCTCAATACCAGTGATGACCTTGCCCTTCTCGTAGCTGCCGGGATAGCCCGCGCTCGTCAGGACAACGGCCACGGCCCACTCGTCACGCCAGTCGAGCTCAATCTGATCGAGCTCGCAGTTGGCGCAGGCGAGCATGACCTCGACCAGGTCGTTCTTAAGGCGCGGCAGCACGACCTGCGTCTCGGGGTCGCCAAAGCGGGCATTGAACTCCAGCACCTTGGGGCCGGCAGGCGTGAGCATAAAGCCGCCATACAGGCAGCCGCGGTAGTCGATGCCCTCGGCAGCAAGCTCGGCAACGGTCTGCTCCATGACCGCCACCATGGTGGCGTGCTCCTCGTCGGTCACGATGGGCACCGGGCTGTAGACGCCCATGCCGCCGGTGTTGGGGCCCTTGTCGCCCTCGAGGGCGCGCTTGTGGTCCTGCGAGGTGGCCATGGGGCGCACGGTCTTGCCGTCGGTAAAGGCGAGCAGTGAGCACTCGGGACCAACGAGCATCTCCTCGATAACCACGGTGTTGCCGGCATCGCCAAAGGTGCCGCCAAAGCACTCGCGCACGGCCTCCTCGGCCTGCTCAAGTTCGGTCGCCACGATAACGCCCTTGCCCGCGGCAAGGCCGTCGGCCTTCACGACCAGCGGAGCGCCCTGCTCGCGCACGTAGGCGAGAGCCGAAGCCTCGTCGGTAAACGAACCATAGGCTGCCGTCGGAATGCCCGCACGCTCCATGAGCTGCTTGGAGAACAGCTTGGAGCCCTCCATCTGGGCGCCCTCGGCACCCGGGCCAAAGCAGGGAATACCCGCCGCGCGCACGGCGTCGGCCACGCCCGCCACGAGCGGAGCCTCGGGGCCAATTACCACGAGTCCGCATCCGTGGCTCTGCGCAAACGCCGCCACGGCCGCAGGATCGCAGTCGTCGAGAACAACGTTCTCGCCGCAGCTCGCGGTGCCGCCGTTGCCCGGCGCGATGTAGAGCTTGCCGGCGCGCGGTGATGCTGCGAGCTTAGCTGCCAAAGCATGCTCACGGCCGCCGCTGCCCAACAACAGGATGTCGATGGTTTGAGTGTCCGCCTTCAAGGGTGCCTCCTCTATGGATGAATGGCCCGCTCCGCGCGAGCCCTTTGCAAGCAAATATACCCCTCGGCCGCCCGTCCGGGCTGCAAAGGGGTATATCGCAATAACCAAATAGTCCCGATTACTTCCAGAATCGGTTGATGATCTGCTCGCGACCAGCGCCAACGCCAATAAACGTCACGCGGGTGTGTGCCAGATCCTCGATAAACGCCACGTAGTCCTGAGCCTCTTGCGGCAGCTCATCAAAGCTGCGGCAACCGGTGATGTCGCACTTCCAGCCGGGGAGCTCCTCGTAGATGGGCTTGGCATGCTCAAAGCGCACCTGATGCTCGGGCACGCTGGTGTAGCGCTCGCCATCGACGTCGTAGGCCACGCACACCTTGATGGTGTCGAAAGCCGAAAGCACGTCAAGCTTGGTCACGGCGATGTCGGTGAGGCCGTTGACGCGCGAGGCATAGTTGGCGATAGGGCCGTCAAACCAGCCGCAACGACGACGGCGACCGGTGGTCACGCCGTACTCATAGCCCTCCTCGGTCAGCGTGTGGCCGGCCTCGGACTCATAGGAAAGCTCGGTGGGCATGGGGCCCGAACCGACGCGGGTGATGTAGGCCTTCATGACGCCCAGCACGCGGTCGACGTTCTTCATGCCCACGCCGGAACCGGTGATGGCGCCGCCGGCGGTGCAGTTAGAAGACGTCACGTACGGATAGGTGCCGTGGTCGATGTCGAGCAGCGTCGCCTGGGCGCCCTCAAACAGCAGGTCCTTGCCCTCATCGATCATGTTGTTGAGCAGCAGGCTCGTCTCGGTGATGTAGGGGCGCAGGCGCTCGGCCATCGGCAGGTACTCGTCGCAAATCTGGTCCACGGTGTAGGTGGGCAGGTGGTAGATGAGCTCGAGCTCAGGGTTCACGCGGGCGAGAGCGGTCTCCAGCTTGTCGCGGAACAGTGCCTCGTCCAGCATGTCCTGCATGCGCAGGCCGATGCGGGCCATCTTGTCCTGATAGCACGGACCGATACCGCGCTTGGTGGTACCGATGTTCTTCTTGCCGAGCTTCTGCTCAAAGGCGCCATCCAGATCGATGTGGTACGGCATGATGACATGCGCGTTGCCGCTAATCTTGAGGTTCTTGGTGGTGATGCCGTCGGCCTCGAACATGTCGATCTCCTCAAGGACAACCTTGGGGTTGACGACGCAGCCGTTACCGATCACCGACACGTGGTCGGAATACATGATGCCGGAAGGCACCTGGTGCAGGCCGTACTTCTTGCCGTTGACGACGATGGTGTGACCGGCGTTGTTGCCGCCCGAGTAGCGCACGACGGCATCGAAGTCGCCGGCGACCAGGTCGCAAATCTTACCCTTGCCCTCATCGCCCCACTGGGCACCGACCAAAACGGTTGACGGCATGTTTACTCCTTACATTCATGGACTGTCTACGCGCCACGCCGGCACGCAGAAGCACAAAACATTCCCAGTATACCCGTGCAACGGGCGCCTGTCCTACTCCTCGGCATGTGCCCCATCAAGCTCATAGAACTTGGTGGATGCCGGCAGGAACATCAGGTCGACGTCGCCGATCGGGCCCGAACGGTTCTTGGCCACGACGATACGCGTAACGCCCTCGTCGGGTCGATCGTCGCGCGAGGCCTCGGCCTCGTCGGCGGAGCGGTCCAAGAACATAACGATATCGGCGTCTTGCTCGATGGAGCCCGATTCACGAAGGTCGGAAAGCTGCGGACGCTTGCCGGTACGGGATTCGACCTGACGCGAGAGCTGCGACAGCGCGATGAGCGGGATCTTGAGCTCCTTGGCCATGATCTTCAGACCACGCGACATCTCGGAGACCTCGACGGTACGGCTCTCGGAGCGGCGTCCCGGCGGAGGACTCACCAGCTGCAGGTAGTCCAGGATGATGATGGCCTTCTCCTTGTTGTGGAGCATGCGGCGGCTCTTGGCGCGAATCTCGGTCACTGTGGTGCCGGGCGTATCGTCAATCAGAATATCGAGCTTGGACAAGGTCTGCGTGGCCTCGTTGATATTGGCCCACTGCTCGGGGCTAATGCGGCCCATGCGGAAGTCACTGATCGAAATCATGGCGTAGGCGCAAATCAGACGCTGGGCAATTTCCTTGCCCGACATCTCCAGCGAGAAGAAGCCGACGGTATAACCGGCCGCGGCAGCGTTGAGCGCCAGATTCAGGGCGAACGACGTCTTACCCACAGCAGGGCGGGCGCCGATGATGATGAGCTGGCCCTCGCGAAAACCCATGAGCATGCGGTCGAGTGACGGGAAGCCCGTGGGCACTCCCGCAGCCTGGCCACCGGCCTGGCACACTTCCTCGGCCTCGTTATAGGCCTCGACCATAAACTCGGTCAGCGTCTTGTAGCTCGACTTGACCTCGCGTGCCGTGACCTTGAGCAGCTTGCTCTCGGCCAGCTCCACGACCTCTTTGGTATCGGTGGGAGCGTTATAGGCCAGCGCGTTGATCTCGTTGGTGGCGCCGATCAGCTCACGCAGCATCGAATCGCGGCGAACGATAGCGGCATGGTGCTGCCAGTTGACGAGCGACAGGGTCTGACCCATCAACTCCAAAATGTAGGCCTCGCCGCCCACGGCATCAAGCTTGTTGATGCTTCGCAGGTAATCGATCAGCGAGATGGAGTCGATGGGAATGCGGCTGTTGTACATATCGACCATCGCGGTATAGATGGTCTTATGAATGGGCCGGTAGAAGTCATCGGGCTGCAGCTCGACCTGGGCCTCTTCGACCACCTCGGGCGATAGCAGCATAGCGGCCAGTACATTGGCCTCTGCATCTTGGTTTTGGGGGAGACCCAACTTGGAGCCGCGGTCCTCGACCGTCAGCCATGTCTCCCTATCGTCATATGCCATGAGCATCCTCATTCATATCGCTTGCGAGCATCCATAGTATCAGCCACAGCTTTAAATCGAGGCGCGCCTTAACAATCATCACCGAACCAAACGGATGAACGGTCCCTTATGTGCGTTGTGTTAGACGGGACTGCGGACGATTTCTTGGACCGTTACGCGCCCTTCCCAGCGCGGCGCGGAACTCGGCCGGCGTGCGGCCGCCGAGCGCATCGCTGCGCCTCTCCGTATTGTATCGGCCGATCCAGCCCCCGAGCTCCTCGATGAAGCGGGCAGGGGTCCAGCCCGACCAGTCCCTGCCGTGCCAGAACTCCCTCTTGAGCAGGCCGAAGAAGCCCTCCATCGCCGCGTTGTCCGGGCTGCAGCCCTTGGCGGACATGCTCCTGGCGAGGCCGTGCCCCTCGCAGATCGAGATCCAGCCGGGCCAGCGGTAGTGGCCGCCGCGGTCGGAGTGGATGACGGGGCGCTCGCCGGGCGCGAGCAGCACGCAGGCGTCCTCGAGCGTCGAGTTGGCGAGCGCGGCGTCCGGTCTCTCGCCGGCCCTCCACGCCACGACCGAGGAGTCGAAGCAGTACCTGATGGCCGACAGGTAGACCTTCCTGCCGGAGGGCAGCCTGAACTCGGTGATGTCGGTGAGCCACAGGAAGTTCGGCAGGGCCGAGCGGAAGTCGCGGCGCACGAGGTTCGGCGGGGCCGGCGTCGGCTCGCCCGCATAGGAGCTGTAGGGCCTCCTCTTCCTCCTCATCCACCTGGGGACCAGGCCCTCCTCGCGCATGATGCGGAGGACGACCTTCTCCGAGGCGCGCACGGGCTCGTCGAGCTCGCGCAGGCGCGCCGTCACGAAGCGGTACCCCCGCGCCCCCTCGCCGTCCTCGGTGAAGATCCTGCGCACGAGCGCGCGCAGGGGCGCGCGCCGGTCGGGCCTCGCGATCGCGCGGCGCTGGTACTCATAGGAGCTCTTTGATATCCCCAAGGAACTCGTGAGTTCTCTCAAGGACCACTTCCCCGCAGGCCTCAGGCGGTCTATCACCAGGGTCTTCTCCCTGTTCGACATCCCGTCGAGGCTCTCGGCTTTTAAAACGTCCTGCACCGCCCTCAGCACCGCGTTCTCGAGCCTGAGCCGCTCGATCAGGGCGTCCTTGTCTGAGCTGTGTCAAGATTTCGGACAGAATTCGCCGTCCCTTTTCTAGGCGGCCATCCTCCTCTTGCGAGCTTGCTGTTTGGCGGCGGCCTCGGGCGGCTTCGTCCTCTCGAAGAATTCGTCCATCGCCACGCCCGGGATCCTGTACCCGATCGACGAGTGGGGGCGGTGGCGGTTGTACCGGTACTCGATGAAGCGGATCACGGCGTTGCGCGCCTCCTCCCGCGTCCGCCACCTCCGGAGGCTGTACATGTTGTTCTTGAGCGTCGCGAAGAACGACTCGGCGACGGCGTTGTCGTGGCAGCTGCCTGTGCGTCCGACGGACAGCCTGACCCCGTGCTCCTCGGCCCAGCGGGCCAGGAGCCTGGATGTGTACTGCGAGCCCCTGTCGCTGTGGAAGATGGCGTTCTCTGCTACGTAGCCGCGCCGCCTGGCGCGCTCCAGCGCCTCGACCGCGATGTCGGCGGTCATGCGCTCGGAGATCGCCCAGCCGACCACCATGCGCGTGCACAGGTCTATCACGGTGGCCAGGTAGAGCCACCCCTCGCCGGTGCGCAGGTAGGTGATGTCGCCCACCAGCTTGTAGGTGGGCACCGGGCTCGTGAAGTCGCGCCTCACCAGGTCGGGCCTGGCGGGCGCGTTCTCGTCGGGGACCGTCGTGCGCTTCTTGGTGTTGGGGGCGACGCCGCGTATGCCCAGCTCGCGCATGAGCTTGCGCACCCGGTAGAGGGTCGCGCCCGCGAACTCGGCGGGCAGGAACGCGCGGACGAACCTGGCCCCGAAGGTCCGGTCGGACTCAAGCCAGACGCGCCTCACCGCCTCCCTGGGGCCGGCCCACGGGTCGTCGGGCTCGCCCCTGGCCAGCCAGCTGTAGAAGCCCGAGCGCGACACCTTGAGCACGCGGGCCATCATGGTGACCGGGTAATGCGCCTTCTCCGCCCTCATCAGGCGGTACTTGGCTACTTTGCCTGGTTGGCGGCGAAGAAGGCGCTCGCTTTTTTCAGGAACTCGTTCTCCTGCTCGAGCTCGCGGACGCGCCTGCGCAGCTCTCTGACCTCGGCGGACTCCTTCCCTGCGGGGGGCTTCCCGTCGAGCTCGTCGCGGCGGGCCCTGACCCAGTGCTGCAGCGTCTTGCGGTGGACGCCGAGCTCCTCGGCGACCTGGGCTGCGGGCTTGCCGGTCGATATGACGTAGTCGGCGCACTCGAGCCTGTACTCGTCGGTGTAGGTGCTTGCGTTCGGCATGCTGTCCTCCTCGTTTTTCTCGGCCGAATCCAATGTTACACGGAAGGGAGCGGCGATCCGTGTCCGATAAAACGATACAGCTCAGCCCTCCGGGTCGATGTCGGGGTAGTCGGGGCCGTCCCCGACGAGTCGCGGCAGGTCCATTCCTCCACCGGCCCTTCCCGCGGGCTTGCGCACGTCCCTGATCCAGCGCCAGACGGACGTCTTGCCGGGCCCGCCGAGTATCTCGGTTATCTCCATGACGGTGAGCCCGGCGCCGCGAAGCGCCCTGGCCCTCTCCACCATTCTCCTACTGTATGCCATGCGGACTCCGTTCCGGACCTCAACGGTCCAACTTTTTGTCCGCAGTCCCGACCGCTTTGGATACTGGGACTTTTCCTATAATCTTTCTTGCTTAGATAGCAGGCGAAAGCGAAGGAGCTCCTATGGTCACCAAGGATGATGCGTGTTGGATAATCGGCCTTTCCGCAGGTGCGGGCATTGGCGTATACCTTGATGGCGGCTGGGGCATCGATGCGCTTGTCGGGCGTGAGACCAGGGCTCATAACGACATCGACCTGTTCGTTCAGCGCGGGGATTACCAAAGGTTCGTGGATCTAATTGCTGATGAGGGGTTTTCCGAGGTGGCTGCATCTTTCACCACCGAAGATCACACGGTGTGGCAAGACGAGGCGGGGCGCATCGTCGACCTGCATTGCTTCGATTTCGCCGAGAATGGCGATATTCTGTATCAGGGAGATCGTTTTCCCGGGGAGGTCTTTTCGGGGAGGGGGCGCATCGGCGAGGTGGAGGTGTCGTGCATCGACCCCGAAAGCCAGCTGTTGTTTCACTTGGGCTATCAGCATGACGAGCACGACGCCCACGATGTCATGCTCCTATGCCGTGAGTACGGTTTCGACGTTCCCGAAGAATATCGCTAGCTGTTGCTATTTGCATCGGGGCACGACTTCAGCGCTTGCCGCAGATGCGCTGCGCCAGACCGCCCTGGACATCACGCCACGCCGTATATGGCCCTCCGCGCACGCGAGTCTCATTTCGCCTGCTTGATCCAGTACTCGTAGAACGGATAGGGGGTCACCTTGTACTGGCGCCAGGTCTTCTCGTACGTGCCGCGGGCTGCCTGCCTCACTATGAGCTCGGCGAGCTCGTCCGCGCTCCTGCGGACCTTGAAGCACCATGTCCACTTGAACCAGGCGAGGTAGTTCTCGAGGCGTCTCGTGGAGACACCCCGGAACCTGCCGATGAAGTGCCTCATCTGGGAGTGGAGGCTGTTCACCCTGTTGATGGCGTGCTCCTCCCTCTTGCTGGCGATGTGCGCGCCGACGCCGAGGGCGGGCAGGACGCGGCGGTACACGTGCGCACGGTCCGTCGAGATTATCGCGCCGACCGCGAGCTTGTCGGCGAGCAGCTCCCTGGCTGCCGCCTCGTCGAGGCCGCCCCTCCCCGCGATCTCGTAGAAGATGTCGCCGGCGTCGTTGATGCCGGTGAGCACGCATATCTTCTCGTGCCCGTCGGTTCCCTGCGACCTTGTGCGGGGCTTCCTGGGCATGCCGGACTCCGACCTGGAGCGGTTTCCCTTGAAGCTCTCCCTGAAGAAGCACTCGTCGAGCTCGGCCCCGCCGCCGGCCTCCACGCGGAAGGCGGGCATGCGCTTGGCCATGGCCTCGAGCAGCCTGTGGCGCATGAAGAACGCCGTCTTGAGGCACACGCCGCACTTTTCCGCCGACTCGCGCAGCGGGAGCATGTCCACGTGGCACTCCGCGAACCTCATCCAGGCCGACCTGTCGAGCTTGGTGGTGGAGAAGATGCGCATGGTGGCGTCGGTGAAGGTCCTGGCGCACCCTCGGCAGAGGAACCGCTGACGGCCGCTCCCGTCTCGCCCCCTCTTCACGTAATGCGGGGAGCCGCACCAGGGGCAGGCTCTGTCGGGATCGTCTTCCGCCCCCTCGCTTGCCGCGAGTTCGAAAAGCTCCGCGTCTATCAGCGCCTTGAGCGATCTCAGGGCCCTGCTCTTCTCGGCAGCCGTCATCTGCGGGAGGAACTGCCTCGTCAGCTGGGTGAGCACGTCTTCCATTGCAACCTCCATCTCTCCTGATGATGGAATTGTCGCAACCGGGGCCCCGTCGCGTGTACTGCGTGCAGGACACTTATCCAAAGTGGTCTAACACAACGCTTATGTGGGACTGCATCTCAATGTATGACGTGACACCCACTCAGCGCAAAAAATAAAAGGGCGCCCCGGTCTCTCAGAGCGCCCTTCTTAGAACAAGATTGTTGCGTTGCAGCAAATGCTACTCGGCAGCAGCCTCGGTCTCGACCTCGGCGGTCTCGGCCTCGGCGACCTCAGCGGCCTCCTCGACCTCAGCATCGGCAGCGAGCTCCTCGGCGGTAACGCCGACGAGAACGACAACCTCGGCCTTGATCTCGCGGTACAGCGAGATGGCAACGGTGTGGGCACCGGCAACCTTGATGGGCTTGCCGAGCTCGACGCGCTTGCGGTCGATGTCCATACCGAGCTGATCCTTGATGGCGTCAGCGATCATAGCGGCGGTGACGGAGCCAAAGAGGATGCCCTCGTCGCCGACCTTGACGTCAACGGTGACCTGCTTGCCCTCGAGGGCAGCCTTGGTCTCGTTGGCGGTAGCCAGACGGACGGCCTCGCGCTTGGCTATGTTGTTGCGACGCTCGTCAAGCTGCTTGAGGTTGCCCTTGGTGGCGGCAACAGCGAGCTTCTTGGGGAACAGGAAGTTCTCAGCGTAACCCTGAGCGACCTCTACGACGTCACCCTCGCCGCCCTTGCCCTTGATCTCATCGAGAAGAATAACCTTCATGATGCGTCTCCCTTCTTAGCCGCGGTCGCGGTTGCCACGAGAGGAAACCACGGGGACGGTGTACGGCAGGAGAGCCATCTCGCGGGCACGCTTGATGGCGTTGGCGATGTCATGCTGATGCTGCGTGCAAGCGCCAGTGACGCGACGGGGCTTGATCTTGCCACGGTCGGTCATGTACTTACGGAGAAGCTGAGTGTCCTTATAGTCGATGAACTCAGTGTTCTCCTTGCAGAACTGGCAGTACTTACGACGCGGCTGACGTGCAGAAAAATCATTAGCCATGTCAAAATACCTTTCATTTGGCAACTTCGGCGAACCGAAGCCGCCTCTCACTCAAAAATAGGTGAACAACCCTTAAAACGGGATGTCCTCATCGTAGACGTCGACCGCGGGCGGCGTAGCCACCGGTGCGGCAGGACGTGCTGCGGGCGCGGGAGCTGCGGGGGCGTAACCGCCCTGATCGTAGCCACCCTGGCCACCACGGGAGCTCATAAACTCAATCTCATCGACGATGACCTCAAGCTTGCTCCTGCGCTGACCGTCGCGCTCCCAAGAGCTGTAGCGCAGCTTGCCCTCGATCGCGACCTTGTTTCCCTTTGCCAGGAAACGGCTCACGGCCTCGGCGCGGGTGCCGAACATAGTGCAGTCGACAAAGTTGGGATAGTCCTCCCACTCGCCAGTCTGCGCATTGCGGCGGCGATCGTTCACGGCGACGCCAAAGGACAGAACCTGGGTTCCGCCGGCAGTGGCGCGCAGCTCGGGATCGCGGGTGAGGTTACCGGTGATGTTCACTCGATTGATGCTCATTACTCACTACTTCCTCTTGGGGCACAAGCCCAGTCCAAAACGACAGTCTTACTCCTGGTCGTCGCGACGGACGATCATGTGGCGGACCACAGCGTCGGTGATGCGCAGGACGCGATCAAGCTCGGCGATCTGGGTGGGATCTGCGTGGAAGTTGATGAGGGTGTAGTCACCATCGGTGAGGTCGTTGATCTCGTAGGCGAGCTTGCGCTTGCCCCACTCGTCAACGGAGTCGACCTTGCCAGCGCCCTCAGCGATCGTGGTATCGATACGCTTCATAACAGCGAGACGAGTCTCGGGGTCGAGCGACGGGTCAACAAAGAACAGCAGTTCATAAGCCTTCATATTGTCACCTCCTCTGGACAAATGTGGCTTCAGGTCGTGAAGGTGCGCCTGAAGCAGGAAAAGACTTGGTAATAGTATCTTTCAACCTCCCAGGCTGCAAGAATATGCAGCTACAACCTCATGACCTCCACATATGCCCATACTCGCACGGCACTTCATGCGCATTCCAACCAAATGCTGACCAAATGCTTGACGGATCTGTGTTCAAGATACGGTGCCGTGGGGACAAGCTGAGCCAAGCCGCAGGTCAGCGGGCACAAGGCTGTGGTCGCAAAATGCATACCAGTGGTCCACAGCACCACCCAAAGATTTTTAAATTCATTGCCAAGTCGCTTATGAATACCCTTTTTTGAACAATTGAGTTGATCAACCACGCTGGTCGGAAGCCGTTTTTTGGGACCTCAAGCCCCACTGCAGCGCCAAGCACGGCCAAGCGTTTTAAAAAATGCCAACTTTTCTGTTTGCACTTTGCGATTCCTCGTGTATACTGACTTTCGCATTTAACGGAGAGTTGTCCGAGTGGTCGAAGGAGCACGATTGGAAATCGTGTAGGCGTCAAAAGCGTCTCCAGGGTTCAAATCCCTGACTCTCCGCCAGTTAATTCCAAAGCAGGCCTTCGAGCCTGCTTTGTTTTTACCCCACGCGGAGGGGTGGCAGAGTGGTTGAATGCGGCGGTCTCGAAAACCGTTTGGCCTGTATAAGGTCACGAGGGTTCGAATCCCTCCTCCTCCGCCATTTTGGTTGAGAAAGCTCCCGAAAACGGGGGCTTTTTTGTTTAGAGTCCCTTACAAGCAAATACGGCGGAGGAGGAGGGATTCGAACCTGCCCCTCCCTCAAAAACATGTACGTCACCCTCCAAAACCGACATTTTTCGACATCTCTGGAGGCTGACGTACACGTTTGGATTGAGCTCACGGGAGCGGCACTATTCGGAAGGTGCCTCTTCGTCTCGCATGCTTTTCCAGTTGCGGATAAGTGCCTTGCGTAGTTCGTTTTGTTTTCTCTGATACCCGGTGTCGGTACAGCGAGGCATGCCGAGTGCTTCGCGAATGTTGTTCATGGCGCGGTGAAAGGCGAGCTGGCTGCCGAACTGAGCCGAAGTGAGCGTAACGATTCGATATCCCATTTGGGAGAGAACGGCCTCTCGCTCCGCATCTGCTCCCTTGCGCTCGAGCTCATCGTGAAAACCGCCCTTATATTCGATACCGAGCTCCCTGCGCTTATAGGTCACGAGCGCATCGATTTTGAGTGTTCGAGCTTTGGCGCAATGCCAGAGACGTTGAGGGATCTCGAGCGGTTTGTTGAGTTCGATACCTCTAATGCCAACGCCGCCTTCGCTTGTTGGGAGCGAGAGGGCAATTGCCGAAGCGGTCTCCATAGGCGAGGCCGAGTGATCGTAGATGTGCCTGAGCGCGAGCCGTGCACGTGTGGCACCGGGTTTGCCGGGGTGCCGATCGAGCAGTTCGGTTATTTCATCCTTGGAGGTGGTGGCTGGTTGCTCGGTATAAGGGTCGGCGGGATTGAGCCTCATGCGATAATCGCCGCAAACTTCATAGCCATATTCGAGATATTCGATCCTATCCATCCACTCGGCAGCGAGCACGAAGGTGAAGGCTTCGTCGGTGATAAAGACTCCGGGCGTCAACTCGTTAATATGCTCGTAGGGAAGATTTTGTCCAAGCATGTGGCAAATGACGCCTTTGGTGCGAATTCGCTCGAACTCGAATACAACCGAGATATCGATAGTCTTGAGCATATCGGACGGAATGCCGCAGTCGGTAAGCGCCTGTCGTATGCGCACAACGCGTTGTTGGGTGGAAATGCCTTGTGCGCCTATCTGGTAGTCGTGCCGCGCAAGAGACTGAACCAAATTCTGGGGTGCATGATGGACAAGCCATGCAGTTTTATGCGAAATGAGAACAGGGGTATCCATTGAGGGCCTCTCGCTCTGAGCCGGTATCCAACTCTTATGTCCGTTGAAGTGGGGAAATATACCGGATGTGAGTAAATCAACTCACTCATGCTGTGAGCTCAATCCAAACATGTACGTCAGCCTTCAAAGATGTCGGAAAATGTCGTTTTTGGAGCGTGACGTACATGTTCTGGACCCCTGGCATTCCAGCAACGCCACGCCCCCACCCAGTCCCGACCGTTTGCCGAGCAATAGGGTCGCAATCGCCGCCAACCATGTACTATGTACGGGCATTGTCCAAACCTGCAACTCAAAGGATTCCATCTTGCCCGTCGTCGCCGCTATGACCGTTACCTCACACGCCACGGATGCCATGGTCGCCATCCCGTTTTGGCTCGAAATGTTCGCCGTCGTCGCGGCTTCAATCTCGGGCGTGTTGGTCGCGCGCGAGCACAAACTCGACCTGGTGGGTGCAGTTGCGCTCGCCGTGGTCTGTGGCTTGGGCGGCGGTCTTTTACGCGACATGACGCTGCAGGTGGGCAACGTCTACATCCTCAACCAGCCCATGGCACTACCGCTCTCCATCGCCACAGCCGCCATCATCTATATCTTCCCGGCAATCGTCGACAAGCCCGAAAAACTCATTCCCCTGCTCGACATCATCTCGGTCGGCATCTACGCCGCCACTGGAGCAGACAAGGCGCTGGTCTACGGCTTTGCGCCGGCGGTGTGCATCATGATGGGCTTTTTCACCGCGGTGGGCGGTGGCATGTTGCGCGACGGCTTTATGGGCGTGGTTCCGGGCATTTTCCAACGTACTAACTTTTATGCCATCGCCGCCATCGCCGGATCGACAAGCTATGTGTGTCTCGTTATGAGCGGCATCATGAGCAATGTCGCCGCGCTGGTCGTATGCGTTGTCGTGACCATGGGTCTGCGCTGGCTCTCGCTGCGCTTTGACATCAAAAGCCCCACCGAAGAGGACATCGCGCGCTTTTTGCACCGCAAAAAGTAGATTGCGCGGGCTCATCCTTCGAAATACAACCGAGAGGTTCTTTTAGAGCGCCCACGCGTTGGGTACCCTGTTAGATGCATATCGAGCATCTAACGAAGGATTCACTATGCCCCGCAATCAATTCCCGTCGACCCAGCGCTGTAAAGCGTGGGGCCGCATCACCATCCTATTCGCACTCATCGCGCTGGCGATCACCGCGCTTCCCACGGCGTCGTTCGCCGGCACAGACACCGCAGGCAACGTACTTGCGACCGACAATGACGCCAATTCGTCCGGCGTCGAAGGTGACCTGTACTGGGCAGGTCAGGCCCTCAACTTGGACGATGCGTCCATCGGCCGCGACATAATTGCAGCAGGCGAGAGCCTCTCCATCCGCGACTGCACGGTGGGCGGCGCCGTCCGCTCGGCGGCGCGCACCATCGACATTGCCAAGACTACGGTTGATGGCAGCGTGACCGTTGCCGGCCAGCATGTCGTGCTCAATTCCGACAGCACCGCCAACTGTTTCTATGCGATAGGCGAGACGGTTGCCCTGCGCGGCTCTACCAAGTCGGCAGCGCTTGCGGGCGATACGGTGACTATCGATGGCACCGTCGAGGGCGATGTCGAGGTTTGGGCCGATAAGCTCATCCTAGGCAAGAACGCCCACATCACCGGCACCGTGAACGCGCACGTCTCCGAGGACCCCGAGCGCGCCGCGGGAGCCGAGGTCGGTGCGCTCAAGATCGACCGCACCGAGAACGAAGATACTTCCACCGTTAACGATGTCATCGGCGGTATCGTCGCCGCGGCGCTTTCCACCTGCTTTGTCGCCCTACTGCTCGAACTCGTCTTTCCGCGCGCAACCGCCAGCGCCGCCGGCATGCTCCACCAGCGCCCCATGCCCCTGTGGGTGAGCGGTCTTCTGGGCACGATTGCTATCGTCCCCGCCGTCCTACTGCTAATTATCTCTATCGCTGGTCTGTCGCTTGCCGGAGCCCTCATGTGCGGTGTTATTGGCATCGCGCTGGTGTCGAGTGCCTTTGCAGGGTGCGCGATCGCGCGCATGGTCGGACACAGCCAGAACCGCTACGCCATGGCGGCCGCCGGCGGCGTGATCGCAGGTGCACTTACGGCAATCCCCCTCGTAGGCGATTTCATCAGCGGCGTGGCCTTTGTCTTCACGCTCGGCTATGTTATCCAGATCATCTGGCGCAACGCTCACCTCAAGTCGCAACAGCCGGCTAATACGCCGGAACTCCCCACCGCCTAGCTGCCAACCACCACAAAGGGGACAGGCACCTTTGTGGTGGTGCAAGCGAACCTGTCCCCCTTGCACCAAAAAGGGCGCCGACCATCGCGGTCGACGCCCTTTCTTATTGGCGGTTATAAGCCCCAGCGCTTATTTGTTGACCTGACCGGCACGGACGGCGGCCTTCTTGCGGTCGGTGGCATTGAGCAGACGCTTGCGCAGGCGAATATTCTTGGGAGTGATCTCCACCAGCTCGTCATCGGCGATGTACTCCAGCGCCTCCTCCAGCGAGAAGGTGCGGGGCGGCACCAGCTGCACGGAAATATCGGAGGTCGAGGAACGCTGGTTGCCCAGGTTCTTGGTACGGGCGATGTTGACGACCATGTCGCCGGCCTTGCTGCGCTCGCCCACGATCATGCCCTCGTAACACTCGGTGCCCGGCTCAACAAACAGCTGGCCGCGCTCCTGCAGCGTGCCCAGGGCATAGGCAACGGCCTTCTCGGTGGTCATGGAGATCATGGCACCGTTCTGACGGTTGCCGATCTCGCCGGCGTAGGGACCGTACTCCAGGAAGGTGTGGTAGAACACGCCCTCGCCGTGGGTGACGTTCATGATGCGGTTCTTAAGGCCCATGATGCCACGCGTCGGGATCTTAAACTCAAGGTGCGTCACGATGCCCGAGGTATCCATACTCGTCATGATGCCACCGGAGGTGCCGAAGACCTCAACGACCTTGCCCGAGTACTCGTCCGGGCACTCGACGACGGCCTGCTCGACAGGCTCCATCTTGTTGCCGTTCTCGTCCTTCTTAAACAGAACGCGCGGACGACCGACCTGGAACTCAAAGCCCTCGCGGCGCATGGACTCCATCAGAACGGACAGGTGCAGAATGCCGCGACCCGAGACCTCGACGCCGCTCTTGTCCTCGAGCTCCTCGATCTTCATGGTCACGTTGTTCTCGGCCTCGTTGAACAGGCGCTCCTTGAGCTGACGGGCGCCCACGATGTCGCCATCGCGGCCGACGAGCGGGGAGGTCGAAGCCTCAAAGACGATGGACAGGGTCGGCGG
This sequence comes from uncultured Collinsella sp., assembly GCA_959606035.1. Taxonomy (GTDB): domain Bacteria; phylum Actinomycetota; class Coriobacteriia; order Coriobacteriales; family Coriobacteriaceae; genus Collinsella. The sequence continues at coordinate 51,132 of CAUHHB010000003.1, read as the reverse complement.
GTCGATCTCGATGGGCTCGAGCTCGACGGGGTTCTCGGGGTCGGTGTAGACATCGCCGATATCGGTGCGGTCGATACCCACGACAGCAGCGATATCGCCGGCACCGACTTCCTGGCACTCGGTGCGGCCCAGGTAGTCGAAGGTAAAGAGCTGCTTGACGGTAGCGGTGGCGCTGGAGCCGTCGTTCTTGACAACCAGGATCTGGTCGCCCTGATGGATGGTGCCGGAGTACACGCGGCCGATGCCGATACGGCCAACGAAGTTGGAGTGGTCGATGGTCACGCACTGCATGGCCAGCGGGGCGTTCTCGTCAACCTCGGGCGCGGGCATGTCGTCGATAATCATATCGAGCAGCGGATACATGTCCATGTTGCCGTCGTTGGGATCAAGACGGGCAAAGCCATTCATGGCGCTGGCGTAGACCACGTGCTCCATGGCGAACTCAAGCTGGTCGTCGGTAGCGCCCAGGTCGGCCATAAGGTCGAGGCAGTCGTTGTAGGCCTTCTCGGGGTTAGCACCCGGACGGTCGATCTTGTTGATGACGATCATGATCTTAAGGCCGGTGTCGATAGCGTGACGCAGCACGAAGCGGGTCTGGGGCATGGGACCCTCAAAGGCATCGACCAGCAGCAGGGCGCCGTCGGCCATACGCAGCACGCGCTCGACCTCGCCACCGAAGTCGGCGTGGCCCGGGGTGTCGATGACGTTGATCTTGACGTCCTTGTACTCGATAGAGATGTTCTTGGCGAGAATCGTGATGCCGCGCTCGCGCTCCTGGTCGTTAGAATCCAGGACGCGGTCCTCGACCTGCTGGTTGGCACGGAAGGCGTCCGTGGCACGCAGGAGCTTGTCGACCATCGTCGTCTTGCCGTGGTCGACGTGGGCGATGATGGCGATGTTCCTCAGATTGTCTACGCGCATGTAGTTCCCCTATCTTCTATCCATATACAAACGGCACGCGTATGCGGCCCGCCCAGCGATACAACGCTCAGCGGGAATATTGAGCCTTTTACCGAAAACTCGTTTATTTTAGCGATTTTAGATAAGAGGGGTTTCCTCACCTGCAGGTTCAGGGTCGCTCCACATAAAACCATCGCCGGCGCCCACACCCTCGTACAGTACATATGCCGAAAAGCCGCTCTCGAGCGTCGTCTCAAAGAAACTCACAAGCAGGGCGTCATGGTAGCCACCATCAATTTCGACACAACCGGTGTAGCCGATGGCGTAACGGGCGATGCGACCCAGGCCCTCGTCCTTAAGGCCCATCTTGTGCTCGGAGATAAAGTTGGTGGCAGCCTCGAGGCATGCCTCCTCGCCGTCCTCGTCGAGTGCCGCCAGATAGCGGTTGGACGCGGCGTCTTCGATCGCAACGACAACGCCGGGGTTCTCACCAGCGGCCAGGTCGTCTAAAAATGCCCCGATGAGGTCACACACCATGGCGTCGAGCTCGGCGGAGACGTTACCGGCGTCCTGCATATCCTGTGCCATCTTTAGACCTTCCCATCGAGTCTGGCGTCGCTACAGTTCTTGCGCCTCGGCGGCGATCTTGGCGGCAGCGTCGCGGGCGCGCATCATATCCATCGCGCGCTTGTCGAGCACCTTGATCTGACTGGTCAGCATTACCGCGTCGACCACGCCCCAGATCACGAGGCCCGTAGAGATCGAAAACCCAAGCGCACCCACTGTACCACGAAGGCGCGAGCAGATTGCCGCGACAAGGGCGGAGATGACAACCATCTTGATAAACGAGCCGCGGCGTTCGCGAAGCGTGCGGGCCTGCGTCACATAGGCAATGCGAGCCGCCTCAGAAGCCTCCGAGCGCATCTGGGCCTCGCGGGCGATCGCAGCCGCCTCGGCCGACATACCGCCGGCCATCAGCGAACGCTCCGCAGCCTGGCCGCCCCGCATTTAGAAGTCATCGGGGGAGAGCGTATGGACGAACTCGTCGAACTTCTCGAACTCCTGCTCGTCGTCAACTTCCTCGGTGTGGGCAGAAACAGTGCCCAGGCGATTCATGATGTCGTCCTCCACAAACATGGGGGCATTGCTGCGCACGGCAAGAGCAATGGCATCACTGGGACGGGCGTCGATCTTGCACTCGTCACCATCGGCCAGTACGACGATCGTCGCGTAGAACACCGGCGGCTCGGCGCGAACGATCTCGATGCGCTCGAGCTTGGCGCCCAGGGCGTCAACGGTATCGAGCAACAGGTCATGGGTAATCGGGCGCTCGGCTCGGCCGCTATCGATGCCACGGCTGATTGCCGCAGCCTCAAACGAACCAGTCTGAATGGAAAGGGAACGCAGCGGCGCGGGCGAGTCCGATTTGCTGCTGCGCTCACGAAGCACGATAAGCGATGGCACGGGACCGGCGGCCATGACGATGGTCTCTATGTCGACACGAACCATGGAACACCTCCGGTACGTAGCGGTTAACACGCGGCAGCCCGCCGCATTGAATAGCTATACTACCCAATCTTTCGCACAGCACACAAAACCAAAATGAGATTTATCGCAGACAAGAAAAAAGCCCCGAGGCAACGCCCCAGGGCTCTTCACAGTTTTGATGGTGGACCTGACAAGATTCGAACTTGTGACCTCCCGGTTATCAGCCGGACGCTCTAACCAACTGAGCTACAGGTCCATCATGGTGGAGGTTAGGGGGATCGAACCCCTGACCTCAGGCTTGCAAAGCCCGCGCTCTCCCAGCTGAGCTAAACCCCCACGGAGACAGTAATAAACACCCCAGCGGCGACTCGGCTCTCGCTGGGGTGTTTATTGCGAAAGAAAGTGGTGGACCTGACAAGATTCGAACTTGTGACCTCCCGGTTATCAGCCGGACGCTCTAACCAACTGAGCTACAGGTCCATCGCGCAAGGGATATATTAGACGAGTCGTTACGCGCGCGTCAACAACTTTTTTGAAAATCTTTGAGGGGTGTGTCAGACGGCTGGGCGAGATTGTTTTGGTTTGCTGCTCGGACAGTCCTGCGCAAGACGAAGGCCACATTAAGTGGCCTTCTTTGCGTGCGGAACTCGCGACAAACCAAAACCATCTCGCCAGCCCAGCGACCATGGGGTCCCAAAGTTTTCAAAAAAGCGGTCGGCGCGCAGTGCGCCGACCGCCGATATATGGGGTCTGATATTTTCTACCAGCTAGGGCCTCTTACTCGTCTAGGAGATCCTCTGGCATGTCATTGCCGTCGCCTAGGTCGACTGGGGCCTCTTCGACGTCGGTTGCGGCCTCGGCGCCTTCGCCTTCGGGCTTCTCCTTGGCGGCTGTCATGCGGGCTACGGCGCAGATGCGGTCGTTGTCGTCGACGGTCATCATCTTGACGCCCTGGGTAGCGCGGCCAGTCTGGCTAATCTCATCGGTCTTGACGCGAATGACCGTCGCGCCCTCCGTCACGATGAACAACTCGTGCTGCGGGCCCACCGTCTTCATGGCCGCGAGGTTGCCCTTACGCTCGGTCATTTGGATGGTGTAGACGCCCTGGCCGCCGCGATTCTGCTCCGGGTAGTCCGCGACCGGCGTGCGCTTGCCGTAGCCGCGCTCGGTGATGACGAATAGATCGCCGTTGCCGTTAGTGACTTCCATGCCCAGAACGCTCACGCCGTCCTTCATACCGATACCGCGAACGCCGCTAGTATCGCGGCCGGTGGCGCGCACCTGCTCCTCGGAGAACATGATCGCCTTGCCCGCGGTGGTGGCCAGGATAATCTTGTCGCCCTCGCGCACGCGGCGCACGTTCAGCAGCGCGTCGTCGTCACGCAGGTTGATAGCGATCAGGCCGTCGCGGCGGCTGCGGTCATATGCGCTCATTACGGTCTTCTTGACCATGCCGCTCTTGGTGGCAAACATCAGGTACTCGTCGGCAGGGAACTCGCGGCAGCTGATGACGCTCGCGATCTTCTCGCCCTCCTCGAAGGGCAGCAGGTTGACGATTGCGGTACCGCGCGCCTGGCGCGTACCCACCGGCAGCTCGTGCACCTTCAGGCGATAGACCTTACCCTTGCTCGAGAAGAACAGCACGTACTCGTGCGTGGACGCGATGAACATCTCGTCGATGACGTCGTCCTCTTTGAGGTTGACGCCCGACACGCCCTTGCCGCCGCGCTTCTGGGCGCGGTAGGCGGCCACCGGGATGCGCTTGACATAGCCGGTGTGGGTGATGGTCACGACCATGTCCTCATCGGCAATGAGGTCCTCGACGTCCAGGTCCTTCTCGACATGGCTGATCTCGGTGCGGCGCTTATCGCCGAACTTCTTGGAGATCTCGCGCATCTCTTCCTTAATGACGCCCAGGATCTTCTCCTCGTGCGCCAGCAGGTCCTCGTAGTAGGCGATGGCGCGGCGCAAGCCGTCCAGCTCTTCCTGAATCTTGTCGCGCTCCAGGCCGGTCAGGCGGCGCAGCTTCATCTCGAGGATGGCCGTGGTCTGCTCGGGCGTAAAGCCAAAGCGCTCGATCAGGCGGCTGCTGGCCTCGGAATCAGTCTGCGAGGAGCGGATGATGCTGATGACCTCGTCGATATGGTCAAGGGCCATCAGGTAGCCCTCAAGGATATGCGCGCGGGCCTGGGCCTTCTTAAGGTCGAAGCGGGTGCGGCGGGTGACGACGTCGACCTGGTGGTCGATGTAGTGCTGCAGCATCTCGCGCAGGCTCAGGCATTTGGGAACGCCGTTGACAAGCGCCAGGTTGTTGGCGCCAAAGGTCGTCTGCAGCGAGGTGTACTTGTACAGGTTGTTGAGCACGACCTGCGGGATGACGCCCTTCTTGAGTTCGATGACCAGACGGATACCCTTCTGGTTGGACTCATCGCGCATGTCCGAGATGCCCTCGATGCGCTTGTCGTTGACGAGCTGGGCGATCTTCTCCTGCAGGGTGCCCTTGTTGACCATGTAGGGAATCTCGGTAAAGACCAGGCGGTTGCGGCCGGTCTTGGTGGATTCCACGTGGGCCTTGGCGCGCACGGTAATGGAGCCGCGGCCGGTCTCGTAGCTCTGCTTAATGCCGGCGCTGCCCATGATGATGGCGCCGGTGGGGAAGTCCGGACCGGGCATGATCTGCATGAGCTCGTCGACAGTGGCGTCGGGATTATCGATCAGGTAGCAGGTTGCCTCGATCGCCTCGGTGAGGTTATGCGGGGCGATATTGGTGGCCATGCCGACGGCGATGCCCTGGCTGCCGTTGACCAGCAGGTTGGGGAAGCGCGCAGGCAGCGCCTGAGGCTCGGCGAGCGATTCGTCGTAGTTGGGCTGCCAGTCGACGGTATCCTTCTGCAGGTCACGCAGCAGCTCCATGGCGGGCTTTGCCAGGCGGCTCTCGGTGTAACGCATGGCAGCGGCGCCGTCGCCGTCGATGTTGCCGAAGTTGCCGTGGCCGTCGATGAGCGGCGTGCGCATGGAGAACCACTGCGCCAGGCGAACCATTGCCTCGTAGACCGCGAAGTCACCATGCGGATGGTACTTGCCGATAACTTCGCCGACCGTCCAGGCCGACTTCTTGTGCGGACGGTTGGGGTAGATGCCGCTCTCGTTCATCGCGTACAGAATGCGGCGGTGAACCGGCTTTAGGCCGTCGCGCACGTCCGGCAGGGCGCGCGCCGTGATGACCGACATCGAATACTCGATAAATGACTGTTTCATCTCACGGCCGAACTCCGAAATCTGGAGCTGGCCGCCATTGATATCCTCGCCGGCCGAGGCGCCACGGTCGACTTCGCCAAAGCTCTCCTCGAGCTCGCCGTCGTCGTCTTCTTCCTCATCATCATCGGCATCGGGGTTATAGGCGTCCGGATCGCCGTCCTCGCCCTGCTCAGCACGGGCGAGCAGACGCTTCAGATCATCGGGCATGCCAGCGTCGCCGGCCTCGCCCATACCCTCGTTGTTGTTGATATCGTCTGCCACGTTACCTCCTCTTAAGCATCAAGGAAACGCGCGTCATGCGCATGTTTTTCAATGTACTCACGGCGATAGCCGACCTCGGAACCCATGAGCTCGCGCACGGCGCGGTCCGCCACCACGGCGTCCTCGATCGACACGCGCTGCAGAATGCGGGTCTTGGGGTCCATCGTCGTCGAGGCAAGCTGCTTGGGGTCCATCTCGCCCAGACCCTTGTAGCGCTGAACGGTGTAACCCTTGCGCTTCTTGGTGATCTTGCCGTCCTTGGCCTTGCCGTCCTCGTCGTTATCATCGGGATTGAGGCCCAGGCTCTGGATGGTGTCGCGCAAGATCTCGTCTTCGGGCTGGCGGCCGTTGGGATACACGTAGTGGATCTTGTTGCGCACCTTGATGCCAAAGATGGGCGGGCACGCGACGTACACGTAGCCGGCGTCAATCAGCGGGCGCATGTACTTGTAGAAGAACGTCAGCAGCAGGATGCGGATGTGCGCGCCGTCGACATCTGCATCGGTCATGATGATGATCTTGTGGTAGCGGGCCTTGGTGATATCAAAGTCGCCGCCGTCACCGGCGCTCGTCGTGACGCCGCAGCCGATTGCGGTGATGAGCGACTGGATGGTGTCACTCGAGAACGCACGGTGGTCGCCTACGCGCTCGACGTTCAGAATCTTGCCGCGCAGGGGCAGAATCGCCTGGATGTCTCGGCGGCGGCCGTCCTTGGCCGAGCCACCTGCCGAGTCGCCCTCTACGATGAAGAGCTCAGTGAGCTCAGCGTCGCGCACCGAGCAGTCAGCGAGCTTACCTGGCAGGGACGCCGTCTCGAGCAGGCTCTTGCGACGCGTCGCCTCGCGCGCCTTGCGGGCGGCGTTGCGGGCCTTGCAGGCTTGCTGGGCCTTCTTGACGATCTCGCGGGCGGGCTTGGGATGCTCCTCGAGGTAGTCGGCGAGGCCGTCGGTCACGATCTTGAGCGTTAGCGCGCGCATATAGGAGCTGCCGAGCTTGGCCTTGGTCTGGCCCTCAAACTGCGGATCGGGCAGCTTGACCGAGATAACGGCCGAAAGGCCCTCGCGCACATCGTCGCCGGTCAGGTTGGCGTCTTTTTCCTTGAGCAGGTTCTGTTTGCGCGCGTAATCGTTGATCACGCGGGTGAGCGCGGTACGGAAGCCCTCAAGGTGCATGCCGCCCTCGGGGGTGTAGATGTCGTTGGCAAACGACATGACGTTCTCGCCGTAGCCGCTATTCCACTGCAGGGAAACCTCGACCTCGCCCATCTTGGCCACAGGCGCGTCCGGGTCCGATTTGCCCTCAATGTAGATGGGCTCCTTAAAGGCCTCGGGGACGTCCTTGCCCTCGTTGAGGAACTTGACGAAGTCGATGATGCCGCCCTCGTAGCAAAACTCCTCCACGTGGGGAGTCGCATCGCGCTCATCGGTCAGCACGATCTTGAGGTTCTTATTGAGGAACGCCGTCTCCTGCAGACGGTTGTGCAGCGTATCGAAATCGTAGATGCAGGTCTCGAAGATCTCGTCGTCGGGCCAGAAGGTGACGGTGGTGCCCGTCGAATCCGAGGTGCCCACGACCTCCATCTTCTTGACGGTCTTGCCGCGCGAGAACTCCATCTCGTAGGTGTTACCATCGCGACGAACCTGAACGACCACGCGCTTGGACAGTGCGTTGACGACGGAGATGCCCACGCCGTGCAGGCCGCCCGAGACCTTATAGGCCGAGTTATCGAACTTACCGCCGGCGTGCAGGATCGTCATGACGACCTCGAGCGTCGGGATCTTTTTAACAGGGTGCTCGTCGACGGGGATACCGCGCCCGTTGTCGACGACCGTGATGGAGTTGTCGGCGTGGACCGTCACCTGGATCTCGGTGCAGAAACCGGCCATGGCCTCGTCGACGGAGTTGTCAACGATCTCCCACACCAGGTGATGCAGACCGCTGGCACTCGTCGAGCCGATATACATGCCCGGGCGCTTACGAACGGCCTCGAGACCTTCGAGAATCTTAATCTCGCCGCCATCGTAATCGTTTTCGTTTGCCACACGTCCTCCTTCAGTCAAGAAAATGTGTACAGCCTTACTAGTTTATCGTAAAAAAATACCCTCGGGAACGAGGGTATTTGGCTCTACAAGGCCACCAGATGCGATTTAAGGCTCTTTTTTGCTTTGCACGCCCTTGGCCCACTCGGCACTGGCTCTCATGGCATTCTCGAGGGCCTCGCGCAGTTTTTGGTCTTCGATGGGCTCCACTTGGCGCTCAATCTCGGTGCGCTCGGCCTCACTTAGGTCGGCGTGCGGGGCCGGCGGGCGCTCGGTCACGGCCGGGCGCAGGCGCTCCTTGGCGGCGGGCGGCGTGTGACCGGGCGCGGTTGTTTTGAACACCAGGCCGTTCACGTGCGCACCGGCGCGCTCCATGCGCGCGCGGATGATCTCGCGCAACAGCGTCATTTCCTGCGTCCACGAGGGCGAGTCGAGATATACCAGCAGCTCATTGGACTCGGGCAGGTAGCGCAGGCCCGTCACATGCCGCCCCTCGCGCGTGCCCGAGCACACCGCGTTCCAGGCGCGATAGACCGCGCGCGACTCCTCGGCAACCTCCATCTGCGCGCGGCGCTCAGGGGTCGCAGCCGCCAAGATGCGCTGGCGCTCTGCGTTCAAAAACCCGCTGAAGGCGACCGTTTCGCTCTCGCGCTCGTAATTAGCACGTCTCACCCATGCTCACCACCTTGGCTCGATCAAGCAGGTCATCGGCAAAATACCCCAGGTTGGTCGTGGTTATGACCGTCTGGATATCATCGCCGATCAGCCGCAGGAAAGCGCCGCGACGCTCGCCGTCGAGCTCGCTCATCACGTCGTCCAGAAGCAGCAGTGGGGCGGTGCCCAGGACATCGCGAGCCACGGCAACCTCGGCCACCTTCCAGGACAGCACCAGCGTACGCTGCTGTCCTTGGCTGGCAAATGAACGGGCGGAGCGACCCGCCACGGTGAACTCGATCTCGTCGCGATGCGGTCCCACCAACGTCACGCCGCGGCGAATTTCCTCGTCGGCGTGCTCATCAAGGGCAGCCAGCATGCGCTCGTACGCCCAGCCCTTCAGCTCTTCGCGATCCTCGACTTGGGGCAAATCCCCCAGCGTGGACGCATAGGTCACGTTGGCGACCTCACCTGACGCCACTTGCCCGTAGGCAGTGTGCACATGGTCCGCCAGCCGGTCGAGCAGGGCCAACCGGTGCACGAGCAGGGCCGAACCCGCGCGGGCAATCGAATCGTTCCACGCGCCGAGCATCTCGCGGCAGCACCAGGTCTCCTTGAGCAAGGCGTTGCGCTGGGTCACGCAGCGCCCATAGGTGTTCGCAAGATCGGCATAGCGTGCGCTCAGCTGCATGCCAAAGTCATCGAGGGCGGCGCGGCGCACACTGGCGCCGCGCTTAACCATGTCCAGATGGTCGGGGCAAAACAGCACGCTCGGCAGAACTCCGCGCACACCGGCGGCAGAGCATCTCTTGCCGTTGCGGCTAAACGAGCGCTTACCGTCCTCCGCGCTCAATCCCATATCAAGCACGCGGCCGTCGCCCTCGAGCCTCAGCTCGATCTTGCACGAGCCCACGCCGTCATGGACGAGCTCGGCTGCGGTCGGATGCCTAAACGAGGCGCCGCTCGTCAGCAGCTGCAGCGCCTCTATGAGATTGGTCTTTCCCGCCGCGTTGGGTCCCGCAAGTATCGTCACGCCCTCGTCCAGGGCAAGGCGATAGCTATCGAAGCTGCGGTAGTGCGCGACGGAAAGATCGCGGGCGAACATGGTCATGGCGCAGCGCTAGATGCGGACCGGCATGACCAGGTACAGGTAGTTGATCTTGTCGTAGGACTTGAAGATGCCCGCCTGCGAGTAGCTCTTGAGCTCCAGCGTGATCTCCTTCTCCTTGGACAGGGCATTGAGGCAGCCGAAGATGTAATGGTAGTTGAAGGCGATGGTACCCGACTCGCCCTCGGCCTCGACATCGATCGTCTCCTGCGCAAGGTCCTGGTCATTGGAAATGGAGGACAGGCCCATCTGCCCGTTCTCGACATCGATCTCGAACTTGACGGCGGGGTTGGCGCTCGCGATAACGGCCACGCGCTTGAGGGCGGCGTTAAAGGCGGCGACGTCGATCTTGACGCTCGTCACGCACGAATCGGGGATGAGCTGCTTGTAGTTGGGGTACACGCCCTCGATACGACGCGACACGTAGGTGGTGTTGCCGGCCTCGAAGACGACCTGGGTGTCGGTAGCCCCGATCATGATGGTCGCTTGGCTGGCCATGATGTTCAGCGCGTCGTTAAAGGCGTCAGCCGGAACGTTGAGCTCAAAGGAGCCCTCGAGGGTCGAGGTCTCGACCTGCGTATCGCACACGGCCAAGCGGAAGGAATCGGTCGCCACCAGGCGTACGGTGTTGTTCTCGACCTTCATGTGCACGCCGCCCAGGATGGGGCGAGCCTTGTCGGTCGAGGTGACGCGCCACACGCGGCCGACCATTTCGGACAAGACATCGGTCGGCAGCTCCACGGCACTCTCGATGGCATAGGCCGGAAACTCGGGGAAGTCATTGGCATCGAGCGTGTTCAGCCTAAAAGAGCTCTTCTCGCAACCAATCAGCACCTGGCGCTCGGACAGCTCAAAGGTGACCGGGGCATCGGGGAGGGTCTTGGTGATATTGGAGAGCATCTTACAGGGGATAACCATCTCGCCCTCTTCTTCGACATGCGCCGCGATGCGATGACGGATCGAGATGGTGTAGTTAGAGGTCTGGAATTCCAAGATGCCGTCTTGGGCCTTAACGAGCACGCCCGACAGGATGGGGAGGGTGGATGCCGAAGCGACGCCCTTCATAACGACGCCGATGGCTTGTGTAAGCGAGCTCTGGCTGACGGTGAACTTCATCTTTTAATACCTTTCTATAGATATAAATATCTTAATAATAGTAATAGCACTGACGAAACTGTTGATTACTCCCAAAGACGCAGGTCAGACCAAGAAAGAGAATCGACAGCAACCTGTGTGCAACAGGGGTGGTTTTCCACGTTCAAAACCTGCGCAAAACTTTTCATCACCGCGGATTGGGTTTTAGACACCTTATGCCCGTGGTTTCGACAAGTTTTCAACAGGTGTCTCTATTTCCCTACGAGCGCAGTGTAATTTTATCGCGCAGCGACTTGAGGTCTTCGGTGACGGTGCGGTCTTCCTGGATCATCTTCTGGACCTTTTTGTAGCTCGTGCTGACGGTCGAGTGGTTGCGGTTGCCAAATTCGGCACCCACCGCCGTGGTCGTCATCTCGCACATCTCGATGGCCAGGTAGATGGCAATGTGGCGTGCTTTGGCGATATTGGCGTTGCGACGCGGGCCGATGAGCTCCTCGTGCGTCACGCCGTACTGCTCTTCGATGACAGACTGAACCGTCTGGACGTTGATCTTTTTGGCCGATGTATCGAAGTACTGGCTGGCGATGGCGTCGATATCGTCAAAGGTGAGCTCCCCGCCCTCGCGCTCGCGGTCGCCCGCCTCGCCGGCGCAGCGCTCGCAGAAGCTCTCGAGTTCGCGGATGTTGGTGCCCGAGACCTCAGCCATGTGCTTAAAGTGCTCGTCGGTCAGGTGCCCGCTGTCGCCCCCATAGGCCGCCAGCAGCGAGTCGTCGCCTGCCTCGGGAGCGGCGACGATGGTGTTCTCGTAATAGCGCTGCAAGATCTTGTATTTCATCTCGTAGCTGGGCTCTGCGACCAGGCAAAGCATGCCGGCGTTGAAGCGGCTGGTCAGACGCTCGTCCATGCTCAGGTCCTTGGGGGCGCGGTCTGCCGCGATGACGACCTTCTTGTTGTTGCGGATGAACTCGTCCATGAGCTGGAAAAAGTAATCCACGCTCGCGCGCTTGCCGATGATGTTTTGGATGTCATCGATGATGAGCACGTCCACGCCGTGGTATGCCTGCATGATGGGGGCGTTGCTCTTCTTTTGGCGGTCGAACTCGGTCATCAGGTCGTCCAGATATGCCTGGGAGTTGGCATACTTGACCTTGATCTCGGGCGACTTCTCGGCGAGCTCGTTTTTGATGGCAAGCAGTAGGTGCGTCTTGCCCAGGCCCGATTTGCCGTAGATGAACAGTGATGTGCACGTGCCGCGCTCGTCCGCGAGGGCGGCAAACTTGAGTGCCGAGCGATAGGCATGGCTGTTCTCGGGGCCGTAGACAAAGTTCTCAAAAGTAAATTTTGAGTTCGCGGCGAGCGGGGCTCCATCCGTATTCTGCTCGGCCGGTACGGTCGGTGCTGGCATGGGTGAAGCGGGGGTCGCAGCTTGCGTGGATTTAGTCGGCGCTCCGCCCTTCATCTGGTTCATCATGCGACGAAAATCATCGGCCGAGAGCGTGTTCTTGATTGCAATACCCGAATCCGCGCCCGCCGCTGCGTCGTGAGCGATGGGCATGTGCGTGACGGGTGCGTTCGTTGACGTCGCAGCGGCGGTCGGCAACGGTGCCATGGTTTCACGGGAAACATCGCTGTGCTGGTGCTCGATTGCCGGCACGTCGCCTGCGGAGGCCGGCGCCGCCGGGGAAGCAGCGGGAGCAGCGCCGGGCGCCGTCGCGGCAGCGGATTCCGCCACGGCTCCTTGCGGTGCCACGATGTCGAGTGCGATCGGCGCAAAGGCGATTTCTTCCAGATAGGCCTCAATGGTCGGCTGATGCTTTTTGAGCTGCGCGATGGCAAAGCGCGAGGGGGCCTCGATCGTGAGCGTATCTTCGGTCAGGCTTATGGCGCGCGATTGCCCCAGCATGTTGATGAGGCGTGCATCTTGGCCGTCGCGCTGGCAAAAGGCGATGGCATCCCCCAGGATGATGCTTGCTTCCTCGTCCACTGTCTCTCCCGTTCTTTAGCTCTGAGCTCGCACGCGAGCGGCGCCGAGTTCGGTCAGATGGTATTTCTGGCCATGCTTGATGACCAAGCCGGCCTGCGCCAAGTCATTGAGCGTGCGTGACCAAGTGGGGGCCGAGTTTCCAAACGCCCTCGCCAGATCGGTAGCACCGCACGCTTGATTTTGCGCCAGATAGCCCAGCGCGGCGTTGCCGCGATCGCTTACGAACACGTCCGGTTGTGGCTGCGCATACTGATTTGCTGCATTAGGATACATCATTTGAGCTGCTGGTTGTTGAGAACTCTGCATCGGCGGCATTTGCTGTTGAAAACTTTGAGGCCACTGTTGGTAAGGCTGCGGAGGCATCTGCTGGGCCCAGGGGTTGTACTGCTGCTGCGGCATCTGCTGGTACGGCTGCTGATATCCCTGCTGGTACTGCTGCGGGAACTGCTGGCCATACCCCAGTGGCTGCATCTGCTGATATGGATATCCCTGTTGGTACGGCTGATAGCCCAATTGCTGGCCACCCGGTGCCCCCGTCGCCTGCTGCATTGCTGCTGTATCCTGATCCGCCAGCGGCATGGCCTCTGGCATGTTTGGCGGCATCGACATCGACGCCGCCTGGGGCTCTTGTGTAGGAAGCATTCCGGGCTGCTGCATCTGTCCCACGCGGGGCTGCATCTGTTGCGTTGCCATGGGCTGCTGCGCAAAAGCTCCCGGCAGGGGATATGCGGGCTGCTCCGTCTCGGGCCGCACGGCAGCACCGCGCCCGCCGGCGCGTTCGATTTCCTGCACGCGTTTAGGGTCCAGGCTTACCGTAACCACGGTGCCGTTGCCCATATTGTCCTCGATGGACACGGCCCCGCCGGCGTTTTCCAAATACTCCTGCACCATGGGAAACCCTGCTCCGGTTCCACGGATATAGCGCTTCATCTTGCTGTTTGCGCTGGTAACGCCAAAGTCGAAAGCGCGCTCCTTGTCGTCGATGCCGGGTCCTTGATCGGCAAAGCGGATGGTGTCTCCGCCGTCCAGAATCGAGATGATGGGCTCGGCAAAGTGTGCGTGGATAAAGTTTTCGACAATCTCGCGGATGACCATGAGCGAGATGTGGCCACCTTGCTCTTTCATACACTGGTAGACGGTGTTGGTCGTCTCTTCCAAATACGTGCGGACATCTTGCGGATCAATGGCGATCACACGTGGTGTCGACAGCATGTCGTCATAGACGGCGATGCGCGCGGCGTACATGGCTTTTGGCGCCTGCGTGGTCGTCTGCTCGCCTTCGTCGCGCTCTTCGCGCACGCCGGTGATGTGCTCGTTGTCGGGTGCCGGGTCTCCGGAATCGACCATGGTGTAAAAGTCGTCAGACATGCCGCTCGCAATCTTTCAAAAGGTTTCGGACAAATAGTAGCTCACCGTGCAATGTTTCTCATCTTTCGACAACTTTTCAAAACCTGTTGAAAACTTTGGAAAACGGACGAAAAGTTCTCAACATTGCCAACATGACCTGTTGAAAACTCAATGAAATATCGTGAAAAGTTGCCATGCACCGCTAAATCGAGCTCGGCTTATGGGGGAACCGTGTGAACTGCGCAACCTTTTACCTTTGATTTCTTGACATTTGAACATTGATTTCCCTACAATCTTCAAGCTCACGTGTCTATATCTGCGTCCGCGCCCCCGCGGACACTCGAAATGCAGCAGGAGGAACTTAAGATGAAGCGTACGTATCAGCCTAATAAGCGTAAGCGTGCCAAGACCCATGGCTTCCGTGCCCGTATGGCCACTAAGGGTGGTCGTGCCGTGCTCGCCCGTCGTCGCGCCAAGGGCCGCAAGCGTCTCACTGTCTAGCAGCGATACACACATCTCGCATGAAGACTATTAAGTCTCGGCAAGATTTCGAGCATGTGTTCAGTCAGGGGCGTCGTTTCAATCACCCTCTGATTCGAATGACCATATGTGAATCGGTTGGCGAAGGCGACTCCGGAAGGGTCGCCTTCGTTGGTGCTAAACGGCTCGGTTGTGCTGTCGTGCGCAACCGTTCTAAGCGTGTGATGCGCGAGGCCGCCCGCAGCTGTGGATTTCCCGTTGCGGGTTATGACATCATCTTGTTCGCAACTCCCAAGACGAGGGTTTCTTCGCCTCAGGAGATGGACAATGCATTGCGTTCGCTTATGAAACGCGCCGGCGTTGCCGGGGAGGAGCGATGAGCAATCACGTTTTGCGACGTGTTGCCATCGCTCCTATTCGCATATATCAACAGGTTATTTCGCCCTTATTGCCTGACGCCTGCATTTATTACCCAACGTGCTCGCAATACGCCGTCCAGGCGATTGAGAAGTACGGTGTTTTGAGAGGCTGCTGGCTTGCCGTGAGGCGCATCGCTCGCTGCAATCCCCTGCACGTCGGCGGTTATGACCCTGTGCCCTAGCGGGCACTCGCTATCGGAGGAAAACTTACATGTGGGATTGGATCGTTAACATCCTTTTCGAGCTGCTCAAGCTCATCCAGACCTTTGCGGTCGACTGGGGCCTGTCCATCATCATCCTGGTGGTCATCATCCGTCTGCTGCTGACGCCGCTTATGCTCAAGTCGACTAAGTCGACGGCACGCATGCAGGTGCTGCAGCCCAAGATGCTCGAGATCCAGGAGCGCTATGCCGACGATCCCCAGCGTCAGGCCGAGGAAATGCAGAAGTTCTACAGCGAGAACAAGTTCAACCCGATGGCTGGTTGTCTGCCGCTGTTGATTCAGATGCCTGTCCTGTTCGCCCTATTTACGCTGCTGCGTAACCTGCCGGACTACTTTAACGACGGCACGTTCTCGTTCTTTAATATTCTGCCCGACCTGACCACCACGCCGAGTGCCTCCTTTGCCGATGGCTTTATGGTCGCGCTGCCTGCGCTGGTCTGCCTGATCCTGTTCGCTGTCCTGACCCTGATTCCGCAGCTCTATATGTCGCGCAACCAGACCGGCCAGCAGGCTCAGAGCATGCGTATGATGGCCGTTGTCATGACGGTCATGATGCTTTGGATGGGCTGGAGCCTTCCCGTTGGTGTTCTGCTGTACTACGACGTCTCGTCTGCTTGGCAGGTTATCCAGCAGATTTTTGTGACGCAGAAGGTCATCGACAAGGCGAAGGCCGATGAGGAGGAGCGCCTTAAGAACGCGCCGCTGCAGGTTGAGGTCACTCGTCGCGAAAAGAAGCCGCGCCCGCACAAGAAGAAGTAGCGGGATATCAATCTTATTTAGGTACCTAACTTTTGGAGTACGTTATGTCTGAAGAGATCATCGAGGATATGCTTGAGGAGGTTGCCCCGCAGGTCGCGGGCGATTATCCCGAGATTGCACAGCGCTACAAAGCCGGTGAAGAGCTGACCGACGAGGAGCTCGACACCATTGCCGATGTCGCGATTTCCATCCTGCGTTCCATCCTTTCGCACTTCGATGCCGCCAACTCTCCTATCGATGAGTATGAGGGCGACGAGGGTGAGCTGATTCTGGATGTAACGGCTCCCGACCTTGCTGTTCTCATTGGCCGTCATGGTCGCACCCTTGATGCCCTTCAGGTTATGTTCTCTTTGCTAGTGAGCCGCAAGCTTGGCTTTAGGTATCCGGTTGTAGTGGACGTCGAGGGATACAAGAGCCGCCGTCAGGACAAGGTTGCCTCCATGGCTCAGTCTGCAGCCGAGCGTGCCATCCGCACTCATAAGAGTGTTTCGCTTCCGCCCATGAATGCCTATGAGCGTCGACTGGTTCACATTGCACTTCGTGGCAATGATGCCGTCGATACTCATTCTGAGGGTTCTGACCCTGATCGCCATGTGGTGATTGTTGCTCGATAATCTGCTCGTGCTTATGCTAAGGGGACGTGGTTTCCACGTCCCCTTTTTTTGTCAAAAGTTCTCGATACACTGATTTTTGTCAGAAAGGAGCTTTCGTTGTTAGTACTTACTGATCAGCAAGCTGACGAGATGTTGACTCGTCTAACTTCCTATTGCAAAGAGTATTCCTTGAGCGTATCTGATGTTGAGCTGAGGAAATGTATTCAGCATTTGGATTTGGTTCTGGAAACAAATAAGACAACTAATCTCACCCGTATTCTTAACGTAGAAGATGCTGCGGTACTTCATATCCTCGACTCACTTGTTTTGCTCCCCTATATCAATAAGGCTCCTGAGGGAGCTTTGCTCGATATGGGGACAGGTGCGGGCTTCCCTGGTATTCCGTTAACCATAACCACGCATCGTAAAGCTACTTATATTGACTCTGTTGGTAAGAAGGTTGATGCCGTCAATTCTTTTGTTCATGCTCTTGGGTTGAAACATGCTCATGCGATTCATGATCGCCTTGAAGAATATGCTCGAAGCCATAAGAAGCAGTTTTCTGTCGTAACCGCCCGCGCACTTGCCCCTCTACCGATTCTTGTTGAGTATGCGGCTCCGTTCCTCAAGGATGGAGGTCTATTTGTTATCACCAAGGGTAATCCTTCGGATGAGGAGCTAGTTTCCGGCATGTCGGCAGCTAAGATTTGCGGCTTCACTTTGCTTCTTAATGACGCAATCGATTTGCCTGAGGGCTTGGGCCACAGGGAGTTCATTGTTCTCAAGAAGAGTCATCCAGCATCCGTTTCATTGCCTCGTGCAAATGGCATGGCTAAGAAGAATCCGCTTGCCTAGATGTTTCACGTGAAACATAATGGATACTAACAACTTGCAATGTTTCACGTGAAACATGGCGGTTGATATCGAATCGGAATGTTTCACGTGAAACATCCTCCGTTTGACAGCTTTAATACACACCAGGAGGGACCGTGGGATTTCGCGACGTTAAGCGTTCTAAGAACGCAAAAGACACGCGTATCATTGCAATCATCAATCAAAAAGGCGGCGTCGGTAAGTCAACGACGGCTGTAAACCTTGCAGCAGCACTGGGTGAGCAGGGTCGTAAGACACTGATTGTCGATTTTGATCCGCAGGGAAACAGTACCAGTGGATTTGGAATTGAAAAAGAAGACCTTGATCACTGCATCTATGATGCATTGTTGAATGATGTGCTGGCAGAATCGCTTGTTCTTGATACAAATTGCAAAAAGGTATTCGTAATTCCAGCTACGATTCAGCTTGCAGGTGCCGAAATTGAGCTCGTAAGCGCAATTGCTCGTGAAACCCGCCTCAAAGATTTGCTTGAGCCGATTCAGGACGAGTTCGATTTTATTTTCATTGACTGTCCTCCTTCGCTTGGCCTGCTTACTATCAATGCCTTGACCGCAGCAGATAGCGTTTTGATTCCAATCCAATGTGAGTATTACGCACTCGAGGGCGTTACGAAGCTGCTTGAGTCAATGAAGATGGTCAAATCACGTCTGAACAAGGGCTTAGACACCTATGGCGTGCTTATGACCATGTATGACTCACGTACTTCTTTGTCGAATCAGGTTGTTGAGGAAGTTCAATCGTACTTTGGTGATAAGGCGTTTAAGACGCTGATTCCCCGTACGGTTAAAATCTCTGAAGCTCCGTCTTTTGGAGAACCGGTAATTACCTATGCACCTCAAAACAAGGGTGCAAAAGCGTATATGAACCTTGCAAAAGAGGTGATCAAGCGTGCCTAGTGCAAAGAAACGTGGCGGATTGGGGCGTGGACTCAATGCTTTGGTCTCTGAGGCCGAGTATGAGACCGGTGGTTCTGCTGCATCTGCTTCAAATGTCGCATCTGAAACAAAACTACCTATTGAGGATATCGTTCCCAACCCTAATCAACCGCGAATTCACTTTAATGAAACTGAACTTCGCGAGTTGAGCGAGTCAATCCAAGAACATGGCGTTTTGCAGCCGCTCTTGGTTCGCAAGCATGGAAACGGCTATGAGATCATCGCTGGTGAGCGTCGTTACCAGGCGTCAAAGCTTGCTGGTCTTGAGGAACTGCCTGTCATCATTAAAGATGTTAATGATGAAGAGATGCTGGCTCTTGCTCTTATCGAAAACCTTCAGCGTTCTGATCTGAATCCCGTCGAAGAGGCTAAGGGCTATCGCCAGCTCATCGATGCTAGCGGTATGACCCAGGAGGCATTGTCGAAGGCCGTAAGCAAGTCGCGCTCTGCAATTACAAACTCGCTGCGCCTTCTCGATCTCCCCGAATTAGTTCAGCAGATGATTTTTGAGGGTAAACTTACTGCTGGTCACGCACGTGCGATTCTTGCAGTTCCCTATGAGGATGCTCGAATTCGACTTGCAGAGAAGGTTGTTGCGGAGGGCCTTTCCGTAAGAGCGACAGAAAATCTTGCTCCATTGTTTTCTGCCGGAGAGACGCCTAAGACGCCGAGGCCTGCAACGCCTCAGTCTTTTAAAAAGGCTGCGCGTGTACTTCGTCAGGTATTTAATACCAACGTGCGCGTGAAGAGCTCGCGTGGAAAGAATAAGATTGAGATTGAGTTTAAAGACGAGGAAGAGCTCTCTCGTATTCTTGGTGAAATGATTCAGTTTGATCAAGGAGGCCAAGATGAGGAATAAGATTTTTACTGCGATTGCGTTGGCGACGACTGTCGCGGCTGGTGCCTTTGCTGGCTATAAGATCGCGACAGACGATGAACTTCGAGGTCGTTTGCTTCGTAGCGCGCAAGATATCGTTGATACATCCAAGAAGAAAATGGATGTTATGACAGAAGATGTTGCCATGCGCACTGCTCAGGTAACGAAAAATCCTAAGATTAATCAAGGTTGGGTTAACAACCAATGGGAAAATGTAGGCTATTAGGTACCTAACGATTACCCTGCATATTTTGAGGGGCCCTTGTCTGATTCATGAGACAAGGGCCCTTATTCTGTCCGTAAAAAATGGGAAAGGTAGCATCTGCTCCAAAATTGAGGTCAATAAATGAAACGACCCCGGTTGCATATCCTGCAACAAGGGCCGTTCGATGTTTCACATGAAACGTTTTGGAGTGCGACTCCCCTATGCGTTCTTCTGAACTTTGAAGCGCTGTTTCAGCTGTCCGCAAGCGGCGTCAATATCGTTACCACGGGAGTTACGAATCGTGGTCTCGATGCCACGGGACTCAAGACGACGCTGAAGATCCTCAACCTTATGAATCGGCGACGGCTTGAGCGGGCTGCCCTCGATATCGTTAAGTTGAATCAGGTTAACGTGGCACAGCGTTCCCTCGCAGAAGTCGCAGAGTGCCTGCATCTCGGGATTCGTATCGTTGACGCCTTCGATCATGGCATACTCATAGGTCGGGCGGCGGCCAGTCTTCTCGGTGTAGAGCTGAAGCGCTTCGTGAAGGCGAAGCAGCGTGTACTTCTTAACACCGGGCATGAGCTTGTTGCGCGTCGACTGGATGGCGGAGTGCAGGGAAACGGCAAGCGTGAACTGCTCGGGGATGTCGGCAAATTTGCGAATACCGGGAATAACGCCGCTGGTAGAGACGGTGAGGTGACGGGCGCCGATACCGATGCCATCGGGGTCGTTGAGGATACGCAGTGCCTTGAGAACCTCGTCGTAGTTGGCAAACGGCTCGCCCTGGCCCATGAAGACAACGCTCGTGGCACGCTCGCCAAAATCGTTGGATACATGAAGTACCTGGTCGACGATCTCTTGAGCGGTCAGAGAGCGCTTGAGGCCGTTGAGACCGGTAGCGCAAAAGGCGCAGCCCATGCCACAGCCTGCCTGGGTGGAAACGCAGACGGAAAGCTTGTTACGACGGGGCATACCGACGGTCTCGACGGAAATGCCGTCGTGGTACTCGAGCAGATACTTGCGAGAACCATCTTTAGAAACCTGCTTGGTGAGTTCAGTCGGCATGTCAAAGGCAAAAGCCTCTTTAAGCTGCTCGCGGAAAGCCTTGGGAAGGTTGGTCATATCGTCAAACGAACAAACGTTCTTCTCAAAGACCCATTCGATGAGCTGCTTTGCGCGGAAAGCGGGCTGGCCAAGTTCGGCCACAAGCTCGCGAATATCGTTTTGGCTCAAGTCGCGAATGTCCTGAGATTTAGTCCTGGGATTCATGGAAGCCTTTCGATTTTGGGGAAACGTAGAGGGTATCGCTACAATATGGTATCAGCTGCAGAAATTATAGAGGAGGAGTCTGCCCATGCCGGGTAAAAGCCTAGAGAACATGCACGTAGCGGTCTTGGCGGGCGGTCATTCCGCTGAGCGCGAGATTTCGCTCAATTCGGGAAAGAACGTCGTGGCGGCCTTGAAGGAGGCCGGCTACACCTCGGTGGAGCTGCTCGACACGGCTGCCGATGATTTTATGGTAACCATGGCGACCGGTGGCTTTGACGTGGCGTTTATCGCCATGCACGGCGCCGGCGGTGAGGATGGCGCCATGCAGGGTGCCATGGAGACCTTGGGTATCCCCTACACGGCCTCGGGCGTGCTCGCAAGCGCCTGCGGTGCCGACAAGGAGGTCTCGAAGCTCCTGTACGCCAAGGCGGGCATTCCCATTGCCCCCGGCCTCGCGCTCGAGGTGGGCGATGAAGTCGATATCCATCATATCGTCGAGGTTTGTGGCGAGCGCTGCTTTGTGAAGCCGGCCGTCAACGGTTCCAGCTATGGCATTTCCCTGGTCCATGAGCCCTCCGAGCTGCCCGCGGCAATCGCCAAGGCGTTTGAGTACGGCGACAAAGTGCTGGTCGAGAAGTGCATCGAGGGTACCGAGATCACCGTTGGCGTATACGGCGAGGATGACGTGCGCGCCCTGCCGATTGTCGAGATCCGTAAGCCCGAGGACTGCGAGTTCTACGATCTGGACGTGAAATATGTCGACCCTACGGACATCCATCGCATTCCGGCGCAGATTTC
The DNA here is from genome assembly GCA_959606035.1 of uncultured Collinsella sp. Taxonomy (GTDB): domain Bacteria; phylum Actinomycetota; class Coriobacteriia; order Coriobacteriales; family Coriobacteriaceae; genus Collinsella. The sequence goes on along the minus strand of CAUHHB010000003.1, from coordinate 29,543 downwards.
ACCCGAGAACTATGCTCGTGCCCAGGAGCTTGCCTGTGCCGCTCACAAGGCCCTCGGTTGCCTGGGCATCTCGCGCAGCGATTTTATCGTGAGCAAGGACGGCCCCGTCATCCTCGAGACCAATACCATTCCCGGCATGACCGATACGTCGCTGTATCCGGATGAGATCCGCCACACCGACGACATGACGTTCCCGCAGGTCTGTGACAGCCTGATCCGTATGGGTCTTCGTCGAGCGGGCATTGCATGCTAATCGAGGACGCGGTTTCGTCAGGAACGCCGCAGTTTGTCATCGACTCCTATGCCACGCTTGCCGAACGCGCCAAAACGCAGTCCTTCGGCCTTATCGAGGAAGATGTTATCGTCCTCGATACCGAGACCACGGGTCTTTCGGTGCAGGACAATGAGCTGATCGAGATCTCGGCGGCCCGTCTTTCGGGCCGCGAGGTCGTCGACCGCTTCGATACCTTCGTGCATCCCAAACAGCTGATTCCCGCCGAGATTACCGAGCTCACGAGCATTACAAATGCCGATGTGTCAGATGCCCCGTCGGCGGTTGAGGCCGTCGCCGCTCTCGCCGATTTTGTCGGTGGCTGCCCGGTGATCGCACACAACGCCACGTTCGACCGCTCGTTTATCGAGTCGGTCAAAGGCGGCGTCAACGTGAGCGATATTTGGATCGATTCGCTGGCGCTGTCGCGCATCGCGCTTCCGCGCCTGGCCTCGCACAAGCTGTCTTTTATGGCCGATCTGTTTGGCTGTGACTCGGTGTCACACCGTGCCAATGCCGACGTCGACGCCCTGTGTGGCGTATGGCGCGTGTTGCTCGTGGCGCTCACCGACTTGCCCCAGGGCCTCATGGCGCGCCTAGCCGACATGCACCCGGATGTGCCTTGGTCCTATCGTCCTATCTTCTCATTCTTGGCGGGACAGAACCCTGGTTCTATCTTCTCTCTCAGCGCCGCTCGTGCTGACGTTCTCAAGGCCGATCGCGCCGACGATCGGGTGGACGCCGACGAACTGCCGGTCCTCAAGATGCCGAGTCGTGAGGAGATTGAGGCAGACTATGCGCCGGGTGGCCTGGTCAATCGCATGTATCCCACCTACGAGCCGCGTGATGAGCAGATCGCGATGGCGCTCGAGGTCCGCGATGCGCTGGTCACGGGCACTCATCGTGTAATTGAGGCGGGCACAGGCGTCGGCAAATCGATGGCCTATCTGGTGCCTTTTGCCGAGGCAGCACGCCGTAACAACATCACGGTTGGTATTGCGACCAAATCGAACAATCTTGCCGACCAGCTCATGTACCATGAGCTGCCAAAACTTGCCGAGCAACTGAACGGTGGTCTGTCATTTTGCGCTCTCAAGGGGTATGACCACTATCCGTGCCTGCGCAAGCTCGAGCGCATGAGCCGCGGCCAGGTCGAGATCACCACCAAGCGCGATCCGGCGGACACGCTCACGGCGGTCGCGGTCATTATGGCGTACGTCTGCCAATCAGCCGATGGCGACCTCGACTCGCTCGGCATTCGGTGGCGCAGCGTCAACCGCCCCGACTTTACGACGGCCTCGCGCGAGTGTGCCCGTCGCCTCTGCCCGTTTTTCCCTGATAAATGTTTGGTCCACGGTGCTCGCCGTCGTGCGGCACATGCCGATGTGGTGGTCACCAACCATTCCCTGCTGTTCCGCAATGTCGCGGCCGAGGGCAGGATTTTACCTCCGATTCGTCATTGGGTAATCGACGAGGCCCATTCCATCGAGCGCGAGGCGCGCCGCCAGTGGGCGCGCGTGGTGTCGGCGGACGAATCGCGCGTTCTGTTTGAGCGCCTGGGTGGCTCGAGCACCGGCGCGCTAAGCCAGGTTTCCCGTGATTTGGCAACCTCCGAGGGCTCTACGCTCTATCTGGGCCTTACTGCCAAGGCGACCTCGACGGTTGCGCGTGCGAGCATGGCGATCGCCGACGTGTTCGATGGCGTTCGCGAGCTCGGCCGCCGTGCCCGTGGGGGTTATGACAATGCCAATCTATGGATTGGCCCCGAGCTGCGCGAATCTGACGACTGGCATGATTTCTTACAGTCGGCCTACACTGGCATCGACGCATTGGAACAAGCTGACAAGAGCGTCGACGCGCTGGTGCAAGCCGTCGCCGCCGACAAGCCCGAGGTTGTTGTCGACCTGGGTGATATCTCGCGCCGCCTGCACGAGCTGGCCGAGAACCTCAAACTCATCATTGATGGCACCGATGAACACTACGTGTACTCGCTGCAGGTCAATCGCAGACTTCGTGCCGGCGGAGAGTCGATGACCGCAGAGCGCATCGACATTGGCGAGGCTTTGGCAACCGAGTGGCTACCCGAGGTTCACACGGCTATCTTTGCCTCGGCGACTATGACGGTGTCCAAAAGCTTTGAACACTTTAACCATGCGGTCGGCCTCGATCGCATCGGTGCTTCAACATCCTCATCGCTGCACTTGGACTCGAGCTACGACTTCGATTCGAACATGGCTGTAGTCGTTGTGGGCGATATCCCCGATCCGCGCGATCGTGAGAGCTATCTTACGGCGCTCGAGCGCGTGCTGGTCGACGCCCATCTTGCCATGGGCGGCTCGGTGCTCACGCTGTTCACCAATCGGCGCGACATGGAAGACCTGTACGCCCGCGTTGAGCCCAAGATGGCCCGTGCGGGTCTGGAGCTCAACTGCCAGCAGCGCAACTCATCTCCTCGTCGCCTGCGCGACCGGTTTATCAACGAGCCGACCTCGTCGCTTTTTGCGCTTAAGGCCTTCTGGGAGGGGTTTGACGCCAGCGGCGAGACGCTGCGTTGCGTCATCATTCCCAAGCTGCCGTTCTCGAGCCCCACGGACCCGCTCTCGTGCGAGCGCAACCTGCGCGAAGACCGCGCTTGGGCGCGCTATTCGCTGCCCGAGGCGGTGCTCGAGGTTAAGCAGGCGGCCGGCCGCCTTATCCGCTCGTCGACCGATTGCGGCGTGCTGATTCTGGCCGACCCGCGCCTGGTGACGAAGGGCTACGGGAAGAAGTTCTTAACGTCGCTGCCCACGAGCTCCTACCAGCGCATCGAATCGGCGCAGATCGGTCACTATCTGCACCTGTGGCGCGCACGTCACGAGCGGCGGCGCTAAAGTGGACAGACGAGGGTTTTTGCCATATCGCACAGACGCTTTGACAGGGCGGGGTCATCCAAGATGCGGATGGCTCCGCCCGCTGCGATTATCTGGCTCAGTAGCCAACGCTCGGAGCCGTAATGCACGGTTACCGTTGCCATGTCTGCCCCGCTGCGCTCGATAAGGGTGATGCCGGCCCAGTCCAGATGCTCCGCCATATCGAATGGCATCAGGAGCTTTGCGCTACGCTGCGTCCGGGCAAGGGAATCGTGGAGGGATGCAACGTCCGGTGCGTGAGGCACGACGGAGTCTTCCGTCAAGGTGAGTCCCTCGATTTTATCCATGCGATAGGTGCGCTGCTCATCGACTGCGATGTCCCAGGCAATCAGGTATGTTTGGTCGCCGTTTGCCGTAATGCGCAAGGGGTCGACCAGACGCTCGCGTGGCCGTGCATCGTCCATCGAGCGATACGAGATACGGCAGCGAACGCCGTCCTGAATGGCGCAGCTCAGCTGCTGCCAGTGCGACCCGCGGTTGACGGTGTCAAAGACGCGCTGGTTATAGCCGAGCTCTTCGGGTAGAAGAGCAGATCGAATCCGAGCCGCCGTCTGCGGCTCGATCCCCAACGATTCAAGTTCATGGTTGAGCACAGCGCCCTCGGCGGCACTCAGGCGCAGCGGTAGCACGCGCCCGGCGTCACCGGTGAGGACCACACGCTCGCCGTGGCATTCGCAGATGATGCGCGCGCCCGATTCTCGATCAGCGAGCGTCGAGACGATCTCGAGAATCTCGTCGAGCGACGCCCCCGTGATGTCAAAGCGACTGCAAATATCGGTTCGTGTCATGCCGCTCTCGCCGGCGGCGTAGAGGGCCTCCATGATGTCGATGGCGCGCGAGAGCCTCTGCTCGCTGGTGAGTTTACGCACGGGCATACTCGTGCTCCGTCCTTTCAATGAGGTGGTTCCACGCCTGTTTGAGCGATTTGGGGGCCACGGGTCTCATGCCGTCCATGGCGTGGGCCATGCAAAATGAGGCGGCGGCTTCAAGATTGCGCACGTCAACGGTCCAAGTCCATCCCGAATCGGTGTGTGCGAGCTCGCCTCGCCCGCGCGTGAGACCGTTGATCATATCGATCTGCGTCTGAGGGGCGAACGAGAACGTAGCTGCAACGGGCGGTCGGTCGGCAAAATCGAATTCAAAGAACAGATAGTCGTTGAGATTGAAGTCCGCAGGGATGGCGTAGGCTTTCGAAGGACGCCAAGCGCGAACGATACGGTCGCAGCGGAATGTCCTGATGTCGTCGGTGACATTGTCGAGGCCGCAGAAGTACGCCACGCCCTCGCGCTCGAACATGCCGTAGACGCAGACGGTACGCTCTTTCTGCTCGCCGCGTCCGTTCTGATATAAAAATCGCAGCGCGCATCGCTCGGCAAAGGCGCTCCATACCGCATCGACGGTGGGAGAGCGGCGGATCGGTGCTTCGTCCACCGCCGATATGCCGGTGAGGTAGGCAATTTTGGAGCGAATATCGGCAAGCGGCTCGGCAAAGGTGGAAGAGCCGGCCGTTAGCGTCTGGTCGATGGCGTTGAGCAGGACATCGGCGTCGTCTGCGGTGATGAGGCCGCCTGCAGCAAACGTGTGCTCGCGGTCGATTGTCCACGAGCTTTCCTCGGTCTCCTGCGCACCGGCGGGGCGAACCTCCTTGATTAAGATGCCACGCTCGAGCAGTTTGTCACGATCGCGCCGAAACTTGCGCTTATCCGAGTCAATGTTGCCCGAGCCATATCCCAGGTCAGAATCCAAGACGATCTGCTCGGTCGTCAGCGGTTCGGGGGAGCTGTTGAGCACAAAGAAAAGATTGAGGATACGCTGAGCCGTTTTATCGAAACTTGGCTCCGAATTTCCCTTTTTAATTGTCGCGGTCGCGTCGCTTGCCGTCATAGAGTCCTCGCATGAGAAGGTGGTTTGCTGCCATGATTTTAGTCCGATATGGAGATTAGGCTATATCCTTGTCCGCTCGGGGCGTTAAGATGGCCCGAATTCGGTCGTTTGCGCTCGCTCGGGGTATACTTTCGACTATATACGGTTCTAATGTGCAAGCATTGGGCCTATTTGTCGGATTATGGATGTGGAGCGCACATGGCGAACACCCAGAACTATATTAACCACCTGCTGCAGAACACCGGCATTACGCCGGCATGCAGCGAAGAAGAGCGCTTGGCTGCCGAGGATATCGCTCAGATCTTCCGCAACCACGGCTTTGATCCCGAGGTTCAGGAGTTCAATGCCCCGGCGCCCAGCAGGTTGGCATTTGCTGTTACCGGCATCCTTGCGTTTGCCGGCGCCCTGCTGATGGGCATCGGCGGCGGTATCGGCTTGGTCGGCACCTTGCTGGCCATTGTCGGTGCCGTGCTCTACGTGCTCGAGCGCACGGGCCACCCCGTGGTTTCGCGCCTGGGCAAGACGGGCGTGAGCCAAAATGTCATCGCCTACCACAAGGCCTCGGGCCCGCTTGCGTCTCCGCGCAACCGCCCGGTGGTCGTTGTCGCACACTACGACTCTCCCCGTGCCGAGCTGCTCGCCCGCGAGCCTTATGCTTCGTATCGTGCGCTCATCGCCAAGCTGTTGCCCGTTGCCACGGTTGCCCCCGCTGCCGTTGCCATCCTGCGTATCCTGCCGCTCCCCGGCGCGCTCAAGGTTCTGCTGTGGATTGTCGCGATCCTCGCTTCCCTCGTTGCGCTCGCCAACGCGGCAAACATCATCTCTAACCGCCACATTCTTCCCTATACGTCCGGCGCGGTGTGCAACAAGTCTTCTGTCGCCGCTATGCTCGGCGTCATGGACAACGTTGCTCCCTTCCAGGGCGAAAACGAGTTTCCCGACGATGTTCCGTTCGATACCTATTTTGGGGAGCAGAAGCGTCGTGCCGAGGAAATGGCGCGCGCGGCGGCGGAGTATGCTGCGGCCCAGCAGCAAAACGACTACGGCAACACCATCGAGTATGAAGAGCCTACCTACGCCGAGGACGAGTTCGGTCAGCCGATTGCTCCCGACGCTCAGGCCGAGCCCGAACAGGGTGAGGCTTTCGACGAGCAGATCGAGGGCTTTGAGGGTGCGTCTGCCGACGAGACGCTGATTGGCGCCATTGTGCCCGAGGATCAGAATCAGGCTGTCCGGGCCGAAGAGTTCAATGACGAGGTTCCCGCTGCCGAGCCGGCGGAGGAGCCTGCCGCGGCCGAGCCCAAGCTCTATCGCAATGCCGCCGGCAACATCCGCTTTGGTTCGGATGCCATCCGTGCGCTCGGAATGCTTCCCGAGTCCTGCACGCTCGATTACGAGGAGGGCGAGGAGCCGACGTTTGAGGCCGAGCCTGCTCCCGTCGTGACGGCGCCTGCGCCCGTTGCCACCGTGGATGATGAGTCTGCCGCGGTTACCTCTGCCGTTGCCGAGCCCGAGGCGGTGTCCGCGATCGATCCCGCGGCAGGGCTGGACATTTTGGCTCCCGCCGCGCCGGCGCAAGACGTTGCGGACGAGTCTGACGACGATTACGTTGAACAGCCGAGGCGCGTGTCTTACGAGAGCGATACTGATTTCTCGGCCGAGATTCCCGCGGCAACGCCCCATGCCGATATTGCATCCGCGTTCTCTTCGATTGGCGCCAGCGCTTCCAATTTCTTTAAGGGTGCGCTTGCAAAAGGCAGGAAATTTGTCGACGATTTCGAGGAGAAGCGCGCTGCCGCACGCGAGGCCGCCGAGCAGGAGGCTATCGCTCAGCAGCAGGCAGCCGAGGCGGCACGTGAGCTCGCGGCGCAAGAGTTCGAGCAGAACGAGGCTATGCAGTCCGTGCCCGTCGACGCCGCCGAAGCTACAACGTCCTTTGAGTCCCAGCAGCCGACGTCCGCGGATGTTGTTGGGGCAACAACGTCTTTCGAGGCTCAGCAGCACGTCGATAGCACCATGTCGTTTGATGCCGCGCAGTTCGATTCCACGATAACGTTTGAAAAGCAAGGCACCGCGATTGCCGAGTCCCTTCCTGCTTCCGATGAGCAGGACGACGCGGCAGACGATGACGAGCCCATTGATGCTGCCGAAATTCAGGATGCTGCCGAGGACGAGTCCGTCGAGGCCAACTCTGACGAAGAGCAATACGCGGCAGCCGATCAAGGTGATTCGACCGAGGTCGAGCAGGAGGAAGTGCCTGCGGTTTCCGAGACTCCCGAGACGGATGAGTCGAGGCCTTACTCAACGCAGATTTTCACCATGCCGACCCCGAGTGGTTCCGGTGCCACGGTTGCCGATGTTGCTCCCACCCAGGACGAAACAGTCGATTCCCTTATGGCCCAGATTTCCTCCCAAGCATCGCCGCGTCCGCAGATGAATGTTCCCGATCCGGCGTCGGCTCCGTCGCCTGCACCCTCCTCGTCTCCGCTGGCTTCGGTCCCCGATCCGTCGCTGCCGTCGATGAAGCAGACAAACGTTGCGTCTCGCACGTCGCTGTTCGACCTTCCCGATCCCTCCGCACAGGTCAACGACCCCTTTGCTACCGCCCAGGGTCCCGAACCCACATCGGCACCCGTTGCGCCTCCTATGCCCGTTGCGTCGGGCGCACAGCCGATCGAGACCATTTCGGCTCCCGCCCCTGCGGCACCCAAGTCTCGCAAGCGCGGCCTGGGCGGCCTGTTCGGTCGTAAAAAGAAAAACGAACAGGACAGCATGAGTGACTGGCTGGGCGTCGAAGACGATTACGATGCCAAGAAGTCCGGTCGCGGCATCGGTTCGTGGGATAATTTCGAGGACGATAACGATGGCTGGAAGGGCGGCGCTACGTCTTCCGACGGCGCTTCTTCCGAAGATATGCTCTCGGCTGTCGCCTCTATGGGCGACGATGAGCTGCTCGGTCACGATATCTGGTTTGTGGCAACGGGCGCCTCGGATTGTGATGGCGCCGGTATGAAGGCCTTCTTGGCTTCGCATCGCGATAAGCTCCGCGGCGTCTTCTTCATCAATCTTGAATCCGTCGGCGCCGGTAGGCTTTCGGTGGTGACGGTTGAGGGCGAACAGCAGCTGCTCAAGGGCGATCGCCGCATCATGAACCTGGTCAGCAAGGTGTGCAAGTCGTTCCATGTCGATTGTGGCGCGCTCGAGATGCCCTATGCCAAGACCGATGCCTACGCCGCGCTCGAGGCGAGCCGCCGAGCCCTCACCATCGCCGGCGTGGACGGCACGCGTCTGGCTTGCGCTCGTACCGAGGACGACCTGCCCCACAATGTCAACCCGACGAACATTGCCACGGTATCCGAGGTCGTGACCGAGGTTATCCGCCGTTCGTAGACGGAGCTCTAAGGAGTCAACGTGTTTTCGTATATTAAGCGCCATTGGCCTGTCTACGTGATTTTGACCTTGATTGCCATTGCGTTGGGGTTTGGAGCCGCCTATATCGTGGGCGCGAAGGGCTCGACCCCCGCCTCCGCAATCAGCGAAGAGGTGGAGCAAGAACAGAGCACGGGTGCCGATGGGATTCCTGAGTCCGAGCAGGCAATCGTTGATGGTGGATCTTCGTCTGCAGAGTAGATACGGCGATTTAAATGATTGAAAGCGGGCGAGCCGGGGGACTGGCTCGCCCGCTTTTTCATCGCGCTAGCGCTTCTTTGGGATTGACCTAAGGCGAGCGAACCATAGGGCTGCGGCACCCGAGGTCAGAAGCGCGGTGATGCAGGCGGCGATGGGAACTGATCCTGTTGCCGGTAGGTCCTGCGGTAGGGTACAGCGTTGAGTGACACGGTCCGCGTCATGTGACTCAAGTTTATCGCCGCCGCCGTTGCGGCAAAGATCGACGCGCGCGCTGTTGGTGAGTGCGGTTTGGGGCGTATAAGCCGACGTTGCCTGCATGTGCACGGCTGCGCCCCGAGCGTCTGTGCCAAGGATTGCTTTGGCATCGTCAAGGTCGTCGTGCTCATCTTTGAGATCATCACGGGTCCAAGAATCCACATCGCTTCGAGTCGTAAAGTCGGCGGCTACTGCACCGTATTCAATGCGAATGCCCGTTACGACGGTATTGGATGCAAGGTCAAGTTCTTTCGCCTCGAGTGTGGTGGATTCCGTGGTCGAGACATCCGCCTTCCAGAGGTGCCAGCCGTCGTAATCGACGAGGCGGCAATCCTCACCCAGACTCTCTTTTACTTCGTCGGACTCAAGCCAAGGATTTTCGTGCCCATCGTCAAGCGTCGCGTTTGCCGGCCCATCGACGTCTGTCGAGTCCAACGGCGTCGTGCGATACCACACGTTGCACAGACCGTTGAGGTCGCCGATGGCGACGGGGGTTTCGATTGAGACGAATCTCGCCGTATCGTCCTCGGCACACTCAAGATCATCGGTAATCGTAAACTCATCAACCCAGGTAGCTGAATCGTTTCGAGCGTCGATGGTATAGGAGAAAAGTCCGTCCGTATTGGTTTGCGTCGCGGCGCGATTTTTACCATCGCCGTTGGCCAGCAGACCCTTCCCGATAGGTTGGACAAGTTCCTGACGCTTGTCGACCTGTCCTTTGATCTCGATGGGCGCATCCTTCATCGCGACGGATTGGACTTCTCCCGTATCCTTTATTTCAAACGTTATCTCCTCGGCAAGGTCATAGGTCCGCGGAGACATCGTTTCGCGCAACGAGTAGGTGCCGGGTGCAAGATGTTCGATGCGGTGTGGCTTATCGGATGAGGTCCAGGAGTCTATTTCGGTTTTATCGGGACCATATAAGGTGAGCTGTGCACCTTTCACTTCCTGCTCTCCGCTTGCATCGACCTTGGAGATATCAACCTTGGTGTAATCGTCGGATACGTTAAGCCGTGCTTCCACAACGGGTGTTTTCTGGTCGGCATAGGTAAGGTCGACGATATGGTGCGTCCGGTCGAGTAAGAAGCCTGCCGGCGCTTGAGTCTCGACAACCTCGTAGCGTGCGGTGCCAGATCCCAGCGGGAGATCGTCCGCGCGTGCCTCTCCAGTTTCATCCGTCGCGATGGTCGCGACGGTCTCACCGTCGAGCGCGGCAATGCTACCATCGGGGCGCACGATATCACCCGAGGCACGGATCTCAAAGATGGCGCCCGCGAGGCTGCTGCCGTCTACGGCATCGGTTTTAACGATCCTGATGTTTCCGGTCGCGGCGTGGTCATAATACGAGGCGATTGCAATGGGCGTTAGGTTCATGTCGGCGGGTATGTTTACCTCGATCTCTTCACCGACAAGATAGGGCTCTTTGGCCGAAGTTTCGCGTACATAATAGGTGCCCGGCACGAGCGATTCGGGCAGTGTGACGGTGCCGGTCGCGTCAGTCGTAAAGGTGTCCATTACATTATGTGCTGGATACCAGCATGTTTGTGAGACAGGTTTGTGATTGCTGTCGAGGAGTTGGAAGGTGAATCCGGCTAGCGGAACAGAAGCGCCTGTTTGGGCATCGCGTTTTACAATCTGGAGATGCGTCGACAGAGCGTGGTTGTCCACGATATATTGAAGCTCGGCGCCGTCGGAAATCTGCTTGGCCCCGACGGTCCATTCCCCTGCACGTTTAAAACCCTCGGGGACGGTTTCCGGAACCTCGCGAACGGTGTAGCCGGCGCGGTCGTATGGGATGGCTCCGTGGACACCGGCGGGTCGCTTGCCTGCGCCGAACCATGCTTCTGACTGATCTTTGGTGGAGGCAAAGCCATAGATGTTTGTGGTCAGTGTGCCAACAACCTGCTGAGAGCTGTTGCTGACAACCTCAAAGACAACACCTCCTGCCGGCTGCTCCAGGCCGGATTGATCGCTATTGCCGTAGTCCTTGAATTTGGAAATCTCAAGGTCAAACGCAATGGGGATATCGGAAACGCGCGATTCGATCTCGACCACGCCTGAATCACCGAGCTGGTCGGCTCCAACGGTATAGGACCAGCTGTCGTTGGCTGGCAGGTAGCCCTCGGGGGCTTTTGACTCATAGATGGTAAAGGTTCCTAGGGGGACATCGGTGAGGGTAGCTCGACCGCTTTCATCGGTTGTGAGGGTTTGCGCCCATCCGGGGGTGGATTGCGACACGCACGTGAACTCTGCTCCCGCAAGTGAAGCTCCAGCCTGGGGTCCGGCATTCGTCGCGGCATCGAGTTTTACGACATGCAGGGTGATGGTGCCGGGTTGTTCATCAACGGCGACCTGTCCACCGTCATTCCCCGTGGTAAAGGCGATGCGATCACGACGGGGGACATAGCCGGCCGGCGCCTTTGTTTCAACTAGGTAGTATGCCGTGTTGGGCAGAAGTGCTGCCTGCGCTCGACCGTTGCTGTCCATCTGGATGGTGCCGACACGCGCGCCGCTGGCGCTCTCAAAAACATCGAATGTTGCCCCGTCAAACTGATAAGTATTGTTTCCGCTGGTAATGGCAGCGTTTGCAGACTGCTTTTGGAAGGAAACAGAGACCGCCGGCAGTACATAGAGCATGTCTTGACGTTTGCTGCCGCCCGATACGGCTCCTAGATAGCGCCGCGCGCGGTGCGGAGCGGCTTTGATGCTTCCTGATTTTGCGCTGTCGTGGAGCCATCGCGCAGCCGCCACGACTTCATTGTCGGCGGTAAAGTGTCCACTCTTGGTTTTGCCCTGAGCGGTCGTGTAGGAGTAGGTGCCGTCGACATGGGTAGTGCCGTTGAGCATCCATACGGCAAGCTGGGTGGCGGCGCGGGCGCGATCGGGTGAAAGATGGTAACCGCCAAACGACGTGGCGGTAGGATATCCGTGACAAACGATTGCCGCGAACTCGTCGTCGAGCCACACCCAGCCTTGATCAAAGTTGAGCCATGGGCCGCCCGGCTTGGTGGGGCCGGGGCGCTCCTGGTTCATGCAGTAGGCAATCGAGGCGTCTTGAGCTTCATACTTGCCGATGAAGAAGGGCCCACAATCATCGCTAATAGTGCGGAAGCCGAGCTGGTCGTAGCCATCGACGGCAAATGCGGCTCCCGGTGCCAGGCAGCCGAAAAGCAGGAAGAGGAGCAGGAGCAGCGGGCCTGTTGCGATTGCGCTGTGGACAGAGTGCGTGGGTGCGTTGGACATGGCTGCTCCTTATCCCTCGTGCGCCGCACGGGGAGGCTGCGACGCGTAGGATGAGGCTACCCCCGAGGTTCATGCGGGTAAGTACCGGAGCCTGACCAAAAGCTTGCCCAATTCCTGACAAATTGAGCTCAAATACAACAATCAAGCAAAAGCGCAGGTAGAAGATAGGGAGAACAGGAGGTCAAAGGTCCTCATCTCCACAATTGACGCGATTTTCAAACGAATCTCCACAGCTAAAACAAGTATCACCACCCTTGTATCGAACAAGACAACCGCGTTATACTAGCCAACACACAAGCGGGCATCGCCAAGTGGTAAGGCATCAGCTTCCCAAGCTGACACTCGCGGGTTCGAGTCCCGTTGCCCGCTCCAGTTAAGAGCACAAGCACGGCACCATCACGGTGCCGTGCTTTTTTCAATAAAGTGCCGGGACTCGAACCCGACAGGGTGCGAGCGTTAAATAAACGCGAAGCGTTTATAGCGAGCAGGCAAGGTCGCCGATAGGCGACCGCAGCCGGTGCGGATTTGCGAAGCAAATACGCGGGCGTCCCGTTGCCCGCTCCTGCTACAAAATGTTAGGTTCATGCCTGCTGCCCATACTCGCATCCGCGCACGGTACAATGGTTGGGTTACGACCAACGTGCCAATAACCAAAAAGGAGCCGCTATGATCGATCGCTATACCCGACCGGAGATGGGACACATCTTCTCCCTCGAGAACAAGTACGCCATTTGGCAGGAGATCGAGGTTCTGGCCTGCGAGGCCCAGGCGGAGCTCGGCAAGATCGGCATTTCTAAAGACGAAGCCCAGTGGATCCGCGACCATGCCAACTTTGAGAAGGCGAAGGTCGATGAGATCGAGGAAGTCACGCGCCACGACGTCATTGCCTTCCTGACCAACATGAAGGAGTACATCGATGCCGATGTTCCCGAGGGCGACCCCAAGCCCAGCCGCTGGGTTCACTATGGCATGACCAGCTCCGATCTGGGCGACACGGCCCTGTGCTACCAGCTCACCCAGGCCTGCGACCTGATCATCGAGGACGTCAAGAAACTCGGCGATATCTGCAAGCGTCGTGCCTTCGAGGAGCGCAACACGCTCTGCGCCGGCCGCACTCATGGCATCCATGCCGAGCCGATGACCTTCGGCATGAAGTTTGGCTCTTGGGCCTGGGAGCTCAAGCGCGATCTGGACCGTCTTGAGGATGCCCGCAAGAACGTTGCCTTTGGCGCTATCTCTGGTGCCGTCGGTACCTATAGTTCCATCGAGCCGTTTGTCGAGGAATATGTCTGCGAGCACCTGGGTCTGGTTCACGATCCGCTGTCCACGCAGGTCATCAGCCGCGATCACCATGCCTACCTTGCCGGCGTTCTCGCCACCACCGCGGCCACCTGCGAGCGCATCGCTACCGAGGTCCGCAATCTGCAGAAGACCGATACGCTCGAGGCCGAGGAGCCGTTCCGCAAGGGTCAAAAGGGCAGCTCCGCCATGCCGCACAAGCGCAACCCGATCACCATGGAGAAGGTATGTGGCCTGTCACGCATCGTGAAGTCCAATGCCCAGGTTGCCTTCGACAATGTCGCCCTGTGGCACGAGCGCGACATTTCGCACTCCTCTGCCGAGCGCGTCGCCCAGGCCGATAGCTTTATCGCACTCGACCACATGTTCCAGTGCCTCATCCGTGTTATCGACGGCCTGCAGCTGTATCCGGCTCGCATGATGGCCAACCTCAACAAGACTCGCGGCCTCATCTTCTCCTCCAAGGTCCTGCTGGCCCTCGTCGATACGGGCATCACCCGCGAGGATGCCTATGCTATCGTGCAGGAAAACGCCATGGCTACCTGGCACGAGGTGCAGGATTGCGTCTCCGGTCCCATCTTTAAGGAGCGTCTCGAGGCCGACCCGCGCTGTACCGTCAGCCAGGAGAAGCTCGACGAGATTTTCGATCCGTGGGATTTCCTCACCCGTATCGACACGGTCTTCGATCGCCTGGAGCAGCTCGAGTTCTAACTGATCGATTGGGGACGAAGTCAAACTGATTTGTTTACTTTCGGCCTCCGTTGAAGCTCGGCCTTTCAGCCCAAGCCCCGTTGGTAACGCGTTTATCAACGGGGCTTTTGCGTGGGAGCGTCGGGAAAGTCACACTTCAGCGGATGATGGTATATTGCAGAAATGTCGCTTGCCGTTAATTTGCCCCTTCTGGCAAACATTAGCTTGCAAGTGCTCGTTGGGGGGGGGGTATCCTTAAGCCAATTTTAAGGTGTGGGAGAATGCTGCGTTTTTTCACGAGAGATTGGACTTAGGGGAATGAGAAAAGGGTTTTGGAGGATAGCCGCAGGCATCTGCGTTGCTTTAACGGCGGCAACGTTTGGGCTGACGGTGGCCGCCCCGCATGCGGATGCTGTCATGCTGGAGTCGCAGGATGGTTCCATGGGTGCATCGTTTCTCCCATACGATTCGTCTACAGGCGATGTGTGGTCAGAATTTGATGTCGCTGTTGGACAGACGGTGAAAGGAAGGCTTTCCTTTTTTAATAAAAATCACGAATGGGCGCCCATTGACCCTAGTGATATCGATATCACATCGTCTGATGAGGATATCGCTAAAGTGAGCTATAAATCACGTGATTGGGTGTTGACAATTAGTCCCACCAAAGTCGGCACAACGACTATAACCATGAAGAGCAGGGCTGACGAGAGTTTAAACGGTTCTCTTAAGATTAAGAGCGTGGCTAATGTCAATCCAATTAAGGTGAGTTTCGTATCCTATGACCAATCCGGTGCGACGACAACGACTGCAACGCTGGGTTACACGGATGATTGTCCGCAAAAATGCGGGAACACGCACTATGCATTGCTAGAGGGGACAGTTTACGTTCGCCCCAAGGACGAGACCCGTGCGGCTACATATTTTGAAATAAAGGAAGATCCCTCAAAGGATTCCAAAGTTCAGGCAAGGGTGAATTCGAATTATTATTCATATGGAACTTCTGAGCTAAGCGCTTCTTTGCAACTCGAGGCGTTGGCGAAAGATGCAAAAGAGGCCAAGGTTCTTGTCGACTATTGCAACGGCGAGACCGAGACGAAGAAGCTATGTGATGTTGTAACCGAGAATCAGGAGCCTGGATTCAATGAGCGTGGGAACAAAAAACAAAAGATGCTGGTTGGGGACAGCTCTTATCTTTCTGCCATTCTCAACGTTTCCCCAAATGAAGCACTGAAGGCATGCCAGCGTGCACATTGGGATGCGCTCGTTAGCTCTGTAACCTATTCTCTAGAAAGCAGCGATGTTGTTGAGCTTACCGATGGTGAAAACTCGTTTAAGGCAATAAAGCCTGGCACCGTTAAGGCTCATGCTCGTGATGGCCTTGGCAATGACCATCCCTTTGAGATAGAGGTTGTCGACCCTGCGGAAGTGAGCCTTTCGAAGGCTAAGTTTGTGTCGAGCGATTATACATTTCCCTGTGAGGTCAGTTCAGATAGTATATCCAAAGATTGGCTTTGGCTGGAATGTGACAGGGGGTTTGAATATCCAAAGGGCGTGCTGAGCAAAAGCGCTGAGGAATTGATGGACTCCTATGCCGGCGCAAAGTATTCTTTCACTTCAGATAATCCCGATGTCCTCGAGGTAAAAGGACCGATGTTTAATGGTGGCAGTTACTTGGGGTATTTAGTGCCTCATAGTTACGGCGATGCAACGGTTTCAATGTACTTGGGTGGTCGTCTCTGCGACACTATGACCGTTCACGTCGTCAAGCCGGGCGAGGAACCTGCAAAAACTACGGTCTCCATTACGGATGGTTACTCAACATCTATGGACAAGGGCACGACTCAGCAGTTGAAGGCAAAAGTTTCCCCTGACGATAAGGCCAGTAAGGTTGTCTGGTCCTCTTCTAACGAGAGCGTCCTTACCGTCGATGGCAACGGTCTTGTTATCGCTGTCGGTGACGGTAATGCCACGATCACGGCAACAGTTGATGGAGTCTCTGCAACCACGGATACAATTACGGTAACCACTCCGGTAGTAAGGGTCTCGAGCGTCAGTCTCAGCGCGTCGAATCTTAAGCTTGCTGTGGGCGGTGAGCCCTCGACGTTGACCGCAACGGTTGAGCCCAACAATGCAACGAATAAGAATGTGTCCTGGTCTTCGAGCGACCCGGAGGTCGCCACGGTTGCGGACGGCGTCGTGACCCCGGTCAAGGCCGGTGCTGCCACGATCACCGTTACCACTGAGGACGGCGAGTATAGCGCCACGTGCAAGGTGACGGTTATTCAACCTGCAACGGGTATCACACTCGATAAGCAGAAGGTCACGCTTGTGGGCGCTGCAACCGAGCAGCTTAAGGCAACGGTCGTTCCCGCGGAGGCTGACCAGACGGTTGTCTGGAAGTCCAGTAACGACAGCGTCGCTACGGTCGATCAAACCGGCAAAGTGACGTCTGTTTCCAAGGGCGCCGCAACCATCACTGCTTCGACCGAAGATGGCACCTATTCTCAGGATTGCGCGGTGACCGTCTCTAATCCCGCAACGAGTCTTACAGTCGATCAGTCCTCCCTCAACCTTGCGAAGAGTGAAGAAGGTACCGTAAAAGCCTCTCTTGCCGGAGCCCTAGCAGGTGAGGTCGACGAGACCAAGCTCGCTCTGGATGACACGGGTGCTTCGAAGGCGTTTAAGGTCGTCGACAACGGCGATGGCTCCTACACCGTTGTCGCCCTCAAGACCGGTTCTGGTTCATTTGTCATCACTGCAGGGTCGCTCTCCCAGACCGTTTCGGTGAGCGTGACCAATCCCGCCCAGAAGGTTGAGCTCAACAAGACGAACCTTTCCTTTACCGTAGGCGACGCCTCCGCAAAGCTCTCCGCAACGGTGACTCCTGCAGATGCAGACGATACAACGGTGAGCTGGACCTCCAGCGACTCGTCGATCGCTACGGTCAAAGACGGCGTCGTGACGCCGCTTAAGGCCGGTACCGCCACGATCACCGCCACCTGTGGTGACAAAACAACGACCTGTACCGTTACTGTAGCGGCGAGGACCATTGCGGGCGTTGCAGGTAGCGACGGAACGGACGTTAGCGTAAGCGCCGAGAACAATGCCGCTGCCGGCATTGCCCAGAACAACAGCATCTCTCTTGTGGTCGAGGAACCGACAAATCTTACCGACGCCGCCAATGCTACAATTTCCGGCCTTGAGCAGGGGAGTACCAAGGTTGCCGATAAGCTCGATATCAAGCTTCTCAAGGACGGCGAGGTTATCGAGGACTACGAAGGCATGTCCTTCATCGTCCGTGTCAAGATGACTGCCGCCATGAAGGCGCTCACCAATCTCAAGGTGCTCTACGTTGCTGAGGATGGTTCCACCCAGGCTATGGATACGTGGATCGAGGGGGACTACCTCTGCTTCCGCACGAGCCACTTCTCGACGTACGTGGTGACGGGCGAGGAGGCCAATGGGGAGCCGGCTCAGCCTACGCAGCCCGTGACGCCGTCTCAGCCTGGTCAGCAGACGACGACCAAGGTGACCAAAAAGTCTACTAAGACTACTAAGGGTGCGCTCGCCAATACGGGCGATCAGGCCCCTGCCGTCGCCTTTATTATGGCCGTTGCCGGCGCTTCGCTGATTGCCTTCGCGCTTATGCGCAAACGTCTCGAGCGTTAGGGCGCCCCTCTCGTTTAAGCGCGACCTTTCAGTCCAAGCCCTGTTGGTAACTCGTCTTACTAACGGGGCTTTTCCGTTAAAGACTTCAGCCCGTGTGTCGCGTGCAGTGCGGCGCGTCGGAAACCGCCAGATACGCGGTCGGCGCCAACGGCCTGAACGAGGCAGCGGTCGGGGGTGCATTCGGGAGCAGCTGAGCTTCGAGTAGGGTTGACCTAATTCGACCGTTTGCCGATACATTTCAACCATTGGCGCCTTGCCCGTCTTGGGCAAGGCGCTTTTTTTCGCTGCTGTATCGGCCCCCGGTAATAAAATGAACTTCACTGCTGTTTCGATGAAAGGGGGCGCGTGCCCAGACGTATCAAGCGAGCCGCCATTGTCTCGTCTGTGCTCATACTCCTTGTTGCTGTCTGTGCGGTTGCCCTGACGTATACCGCTCGAAGCAGTTCTACCTCATCGAGTGAATCCGATAAAGATCTCCCGGTGCTCAAAATCGGCGTTACGGATAACGATCCCTATGTGTATACCGATATCGCGGGCGATTACGCCGGTATCGATATCGATATCGCCCGCGAGGCTTGCAAGCGTGCGGGAATCAAGCCGCAATTCATTGACATATCTTGGAATGATCGCGATCGCCTGCTCAAAAACGGCGAGATCGATTGCCTGTGGTGCGACTATTCGCCCTGTTATCGCGAAGACGAGTATTACTGGACTGAGCCGTATCTAACCTTGACGGTTTCGGTTGCCACCAAGAAAACGAGTGGTATCAAGTCCTTGGCGTATCTCGATGGCAGCAAGACTGTTGCGGTGATTTCCGGTTCGGTGAGTGAACGCCGATTGCTTGCAGGCGATCTGGAAATCTCGTCGGACGTGCATATCAAATCATATGGCTCCGCCGAACTCTGCAAAGCCGCCCTCGTCAAGGGGTATGTTGACTGTTGGATGGCGGACGTTCAGTCGCTCGATCGACTCGTCGCCCAGTATCCCGGCCTGTACCGTGTGTTTGCCGACAACGTTATGACGGTTGACCTTGGCGTCGCGTTTAAGGACGGCTATGAGGGGGAGTACGTCAAAAACCTCAATACCGTGCTGTTCGAGATGGATCGAGATGGCACGATTGAGCGCATTGTGGGCAAGTACAAGGCAGGGGCGACGACGGACGGGCAAGGAGCGGAATCATGACAAATGATGAGCGCCGCTTGCGCCGAAAGGCATTAGTCACCGCGGCTATCTGCGTTGTGGTCAGCGCTGTCCTGTTGGGTCTGCTGTATGTGGTCGGCACGCATCGCTGTCTCGATAAAACGCTTGGGTTTGGTCAGGAAACCATGGTGTTTTTAAAAAACGCCTGCGAAAAATATGACCGATATGAACAGGGAAGAAAAACCGAAGCGACGCACAATTTGGATGCCGCGCTCGAGTCGTTTTCGACGTTCTTGCCAGCTGATCACGTTGAAGTCAACGATGACCTCGTCGAGGAGTACGTCCATACCGAGCACCTTTCGGGAATGTTGGTCATGGACGCCGACGGCCATATGGCCGCTCATTACGATATTGACGGTCGCGATCCGCTGATGCTGTGGCGAGAGGAGCTGGCCTGTTCGTCGGTCGCATCGATGTATCGAGGATCCAAGGTGTCCTACTCGACGGTCGTTGAGCGTCGCGATGTCGATTTTGCCGTGAGTGTTGTTCCGTACGGTGATGGCGTAGCGCTGGGGTATCGATCGCTTGCGCCCGAGCCCGCCGATGATTATTCGTATACGATCGCCGACGTGCTCGTGAACAACACATTCCATCAGAGCCCAACGGTGTTCGTGATGCGCGATATGCAAATCGTTTCTTCAAACGATTCGACCGTCGATATAGCTCTCGCCCGGCTTCTTGCCGATAGCGGAATTGATTGGAAAGACGAAGGCTTAACACGTGTCGAATATCGGGGAAGTACCTGGTATGCCGTGCGTGCGGCGTATAAGGACTATCGCCTGTTTGCGCTCTATCCCAAATCTGAGGTCATGTCGGGTAGGATTTCATTTATCGCTGCCGGCGTACTGGCGTTCCTGGTGTTTTTGGTTGTAGTGCTGTTGGTGCGTATCGTCGCCGATCGTCGCAATTTGGCCGAAAAGGACAAGCAGCTCGGCATCATCAATGCCATCAGTTCCGCGTATGAGTCGACCCTCCTGTTGCATCTCGACACGCTCGAGATCGAGGGGATTAACATGTCGCCATCGGTGGCGAAGATATTTGACGAGCACGCCGAGGCATATGACTTTTTTGCAACGGTTTGCCGAGACATTGTGAGTCCCGAAAGTCGCGAGGCGGTCATGGAGCTCTTAGATATAAAGACGCTTCGGGATCGTATGGAGGGCGTGCCGTACTTGGATGCCGAGGTACGAGACTGCCGAGGTACGTGGTATTCGCTGCAGGTTGTTCCACAGCGCCGCGATGAGCAGGGTCGACTGGAATCGGTCGTCGTGGCGACGCATAACATCTCGATGACAAAGCGCGCCGAGGAGCTTTCTTTCCAGGACAAGCTGACGGGGCTTCGCAATAGAAATTACCTTGAGTCCCTTGGCGATGACTTGGTGAACGAGTCCCTGCCCGTGAGTGTGATCATGATGGACTGCAATTTCCTCAAGCATACCAATGATCTCTATGGTCACGAAATGGGCGATGAGCTGCTACGGCGTACGGCGTCTGTATTGAGGCGAACGGCAGGCGAGAAGTTTGTGCCTATGCGCATTGGTGGCGACGAGTTCTTGCTGATTTGCCCTCACACCGATCGCGAATCCGCATGTGAAGTAGTGCAAGATCTTCGCCTCAGCCTTGCTGCTGCGAGCGATGAGGTGCTGACAGTCAGTGCGTCGTTTGGCGTCGCGACGGCAGAGGCACCCGGTTATACACTGACCGAGATTTACCACATCGCTGACCACAACATGTATCAAGAGAAACGAAAAGTCCACGCTCGGGAAGCAGATTGCTAGTATTGCTACCGCCGGTTTGCGCATTGGGGAATGTTGAATCGGTGCCCGCGATACTTTATCGGTTCGGACGGGGATAATAGACGTCTGAAATTGCTTTACGAGAGGGGAACGCAATGATTAGTTTTGATTACAAGCCTCAGGGCGTATGCGCTCGCAATATCCACCTTGACCTGTCCGATGACGGCAGCAAGGTGGTGGGCGTCGAGTTTACCGGCGGCTGCAACGGCAATCTCAAGGCTATCTCTAAGCTGGTCGAGGGTGCTCCTGCTGATCGCGTGATTGAGGTTCTTGCCGGCAATACCTGCGGCATGAAGAAGACCTCTTGCGCCGATCAGCTTACGCGCGCCATCGAGGCCGCTCGCGCAGAGATCGCCTAATGGGCACCGCTGATCGCTTTAAGAATGGAATAACGCGTCGAGGTTTTGTACTGGGTGGCGCCGCTACCGGTGCTGCTGCCGTACTGGCCGGTTGCTCGAAAAAAACGGGCACGAGTGATGATGCCGCCGGCGAGCCGCAGGTTATCAAGGACGATTCGAAGATTGTCTCGATCACTGATGAGTACGAGGCAGTCGACATCGATCTTGAGCCGGCGGCTTCATGGACATTGCCCTTGGGTACGCTGCTGTACTACTGCGATGGTGACTACGCTGCCGCGATGATGGCGCCTGCTTCTGCCCTGCATGCCAATACGCTTGGTGTGCTCAACCTGGGCGATGGCTCGCTTACCACATTAATCGAGGATCCTATCGAGGGCACGGGATATGCATTTTACGATGTCCGTGCCGGCGATGGCGTGTTTGCGTGGGTTGAGATGAACTTTGCCAATTCATCGTGGAAGCTCTACGCTCAAAATCTGTCGGGCGCTTCGCTCTCTGGCGACGTGGTTGAGCTCGATCGGGGTGGCAAGGACTATGATCCGCCCCTGTTTACGGCGTTCGGGTCATCGGTCATCTGGTATAAAATGCCTTCGGCAGGCGGCAATAAAACGAGTAGTGATTCGTTTTGCTATCGTCGCTCGCTTGATGAATCCAAGGCCGAGGTAATTTGGAAATCGATGGGCCGCTTTGCATCGGCCCCGCGCGCGAGCGACGGCATTTTGACCATCTCGCCGCGTGTCCGCAACGACGAAGGCGTCTACTATGGCATAACGGCAATCGATCTGACCGATGGCAACAACACCAAACGTGCCCAGCTAGTCCTTCCCTCGTCAGTCTCGCCTTTCGAGGCCGTATATATGGGCGATACCTTCGTGTTTTCTATCGAGGCGACCTATAGTGGCGTGGGCAGCTTGGGCAACATGGGCACGTATATCGGTAATGAGGGAGGGCCGTACCTCTTCCTGTCACGCGAGCCGCTCGCATGTGCGGCTGGCAAGAAGAATAAATACCTTGTTAAGGTGCAGGCGTCGCATTTCCTGATCGACACCTCTGCCAAGACCTATGGCTCGCTGCTGTCGCCCGATCGCGCTTTGGAGTATGGCGATTATCCAGCTACGGCGGGAAAATCGGACTCATTCCTTACGTACGCCACGGTGCGCAACAGCCAGGGTATACCCGAGACGGTCACCGCACGCCTATTCTCTCTTTAAGCTTAGAGGGGTTAAAAAGGCGCCAACAGGGGAATAAACGCGTTGTAATTGTGAGTACCGCCCGCCGAGCTGCCGCGTCATAGCGGCATCCGGCGGGCTCAGGTGCGTTAAAATGGGCTTGTTCTTAGCTAATTGAGACAGGGGGGCCGTGTTATGGCTTCAGATGCAAAAAAGATTCTGCTGGTCGAGGACGAAAAGGCAATCCGTGACGCCGTCGCTGCCTATCTCGAGCGCGAGGGCTACTGGGTTGTTGGCGTCGGCGACGGCCAGTCCGCGATCGAGGAGTTCGAGAAGCACCAGTTCGACCTGGTTGTGCTCGACCTTATGCTCCCCAAGATTCCCGGCGAGCGCGTTTGCCGCACTATCCGCGATACCTCGGATGTGCCCATTATCATGCTTACCGCCAAGGGCGAGATCGAGGACCGCATTATCGGCCTCGAACTTGGTGCCGACGACTACCTGATCAAGCCGTTCTCGCCGCGCGAGCTCGTCGCCCGCGTTCGCGCGCTGTTCCGTCGTGCCCACCAGGCCGACGAGCCTGCCGTTGAGGTGCTCGACTTTGGCGATCTGGTCATCGATATCTCGGGCCACAAGATTTTGGTCGAGGGCAAGGAAGTCGACCTGACGGCTTCCGAGTTTAAGCTGCTCACCACGCTTGCCCGTCACCCCGGTCGCGTCTACAACCGCATGGAGCTGGTCGAGAAGGTGCTCGGCTACGACTTTGAGGGCTATGAGCGCACCATCGATAGCCACGTGAAGAACCTTCGCGCCAAGCTGGGCGATGATCCCAAGAAGCCCAAGTGGCTCTACACCGTCCACGGTGTCGGCTATCGTTTTGAGGCTCCGGCCAAGACCGATAAGTCGGACGAGAAATAGGGAAATCACATATGACACCTGCGCGCTTTGAAATCGGACAAAAGCACAAGCAGGAGAGCGAGGCGGGTTCCAAGGCTAGTTGGAACACGCCTCGTTCCGATTCACGGCCAACGATGAGCTATCCCTCGCGCATGGCACTTGCTTTTGCTCTGACATCGCTCATGACGGTATTGGTGCTGGTGGGCGTGGTCTCTGTTGTGTGGGGCACGGTCTTTTCGGATTACACGCGCTCCAATATCGTCGAGATCGCCAATTCAGCTGCCGAAAAGCTTGCGACGTCGTATGAGGAAAACGGCAACTGGACTGCGGGCGAGCTGCGCACGGTCGCGACATCGAGTTTGGTATCCGACGACCTGAGTATGCAGGTCGTCAACAAGAAGGGCGTTGTCGTCTATGACGACTCATGGCCTTCGGCAAGCGCGACCGCCGATGTGCGCGAGAGCGAATCGGCGTCGAGCAGCTCGAGCGGTAAAAAAGCATCGCATAGCCCGGTCTCGTCTGCTCCAACCGACTCCGATAGCGTTGCCAACGTCGAAATCATAACGTCTTCGGGCGAGCATGTCGGACAGGTAAAGCTATGGGCCATCGGCTCCGATGCCTTGCTCACCAAGGCGGATTCTGCATTTAGGGAGAAGACCTTTAACGCCATGGCCCTCGCCGCGGTTGTTGCAATCTGCATTTCGGTCGTTATCGGATCGCTCGTGTCGCGCATGCTCACCAAGCCGATTCATCGTATTACGAGCACGGCCAAGCAAATTCGCGATGGCGATCTGTCCGCTCGTACTGGTTTGCGCGGTGATGACGAGATTGATCAGCTGGGTGAGACCTTCGATGAGATGGCCACTTCGCTCGAGAAGGATATGAAACACGAGAAGCGCCTGACCTCAGACGTGGCTCACGAACTTCGTACTCCGCTTATGGCCATGCTCGCGACAGTCGAAGCCATGCAGGATGGGGTGTATCCCACCGACGACGAGCATCTGGAAACCGTTGCATCCGAGACACGTCGCCTGGCCCGTCTGGTGCAGCAGATGCTCGATCTATCGCGCATGGAAAACAGCACAGCGCCGCTCAACCTTGAGCCGGTGGACATGGTTCCCTTCGTGCGTTCCATCGTCAACGCTCAGGAGCGCCTGTTTGTTGACCGCGATCTGCGCTTGCGCTTTGCTGACGAGACCCAAGGTCACGACGATGTCGTCGAAGCCGATCCCGACATGATCACACAATGCGTCATCAATCTCATGAGCAACGCCATGCGCTATACCCCCGAGGGCGGTTGGGTCGTGGTGTCGGTGCTCAGTGACCGCAAACACGTCAGCGTCGCCGTTTCTGATACCGGCATCGGTATTGCCAAGGATGACTTGTCGCGCATCTTCGGCCGTTTTTGGCGCGCCGATGCCAGCCGTGCCCGTGAGGCGGGCGGTCTGGGCGTGGGCCTCGCCGTGACTAAACAGATCGTCGAGCGACATCATGGCTACATTTCCGTGGAGTCGGAGCTTGGAAAGGGTACGACTTTTACGATTCATCTGCCTCGCGAGCACACGGCGGACGCGGCATCTACTACAATGGAGCACTAGCTTTTCGCTATTCGGTGAAGGAGGGGTTTCATCCCTGCCGCTCCGAGTTTGCGAAAACGTGCGGGAAAGAACCCGCATTACTGTCGTATTTTGGTAAGGAGTGACTCACGTGACAACGATGGAGCGTCGTCCGGATTCCCGTGGCAAGGTTCGTGATATCTACGATGCCGGTGAAAACCTGCTGATGGTCGCCACCGACCGCATTTCTGCGTTCGACTTCATTCTTCCCGACGAGATTCCGTTTAAGGGAGAGGTGCTCAATCGCATCTCGGCATTCTGGTTTGATAAGTTTGCCGACATCGTCCCCAACCATCTCGTTTCCATCGACCCGGCGGATTTCCCCGAGGAGTTTGCTGAGTATCGTGACTACCTCGCTGGCCGCGCCATGCTGGTTAAAAAGGCCCAAACGATTCCTATCGAGTGCATCGTCCGCGGCTATCTGACCGGTTCGGGCAAGAAGACCTACGACGAGAACGGCACCGTCTGCGGCATCCAGCTGCCTGAGGGCCTGACCGAGGCTTCCAAGCTTCCCGAGCCGCTGTTCACGCCGTCCACGAAGGCCGAGATTGGTGACCACGACGAGAACATCTCGTTCGAGCGTTGCTGCGAGATCGTGGGCGAGGATATCGCCACGCAGATTCGTGACCTTTCCCTCAAGATCTACAAGGCTGCCGCCGAGTATGCAGCGACCCGTGGCATCATCATTGCCGACACCAAGTTCGAGTTTGGTGTCATCGATGGCAAGGTCACGCTGATCGACGAGTGCCTCACGCCCGATTCCAGCCGTTTCTGGCCTGCTGCCAGCTACGAGGAGGGCAAGATCCAGCCCAGTTACGACAAACAATTCGTCCGCAATTGGCTCAAGGCCAACTGGGATATGACGGGGGAGACCCCGCACCTGCCCGCCGAGGTCATCGATGGCACGTCCGAGCGCTATCGCGAGGCCTTCCAGATCATCACGGGCTCCCAGTTCACAAGCATGAAGGAGAACGCATAAGTGAGTACCCGTAGCGCCACGAACAAGCGCACGCAATCCCACGAGGTTACCGGGGTTGCGCGCAAGTCCGCCGCATCTGCTAAGCCTGCCCGTCAGGCAGCGAGCTCTGTCCGCGTCGTGCCGGCTTCGTCTAAGGCACGCCGCAAAGAGCTCGAGAAGGGCGAGAACCTCGAGGGCCTCTCTAAAGAGGAGAAGCGCGCCCGCAAGGCTAAGCAGCGCGCCAAGGAGGACCGCATCTACACGGTGTCGAATATCCTTCTCAAGCAGGATGAGGACTACACCAAGCGCCGTCGTATCTGGTGGGCCGTGCTTACTATCGGCATGGTACTCGTCGTGGCAATTTGGGCTTCGCTCTACTTCGCTCCCGCTGGCATGGTGTCCAGCCCTGTCCAGATGGTCGGCATCGTTTTGTCCTACGTCGTCATTTTGGGTGACTTTATTTACGACTTCGTTCGTATTCGTCCCCTGCGCAACATGTACCGCACGCAGGCCGAGGGCATGTCCGAGAACAAGCTCAACGCTCTTATCGAGCGCGCAGCTGCCGAGGAGGACAAAAAGGACTCCAAGAAGAAGTAGCGTTTGCATGCATACTTATCGCTAAGATATAAGGCGTGTCGTTTTTGCGGCGCGCCTTATTATTGTCCTATAGATAGATGGAGTGGCACATGATTCGAGCTGCCCTGACGGTCGAAGAAGCTCTGGAGGGCATGAAGGCCCTGGAGCCCAAGATTAAAAACTATGCGCGCCTGGTTGTCCGCAAAGGCGTAAACGTCAAGCCCGGCCAGGAGGTTGTCGTTCAGTCTCCGGTCGAGTGCGCGCCTTTTGCCCGCGTGGTGGTCGCGGAGGCTTATGCCGCCGGCGCTGGCCACGTGACGGTCATTTGGGCCGATGATGCCGTGACGAGGCTCACGTACGAGCATGTCGATAAAAGCTATTTTGAGCAGACGCCCGAGTGGAAGCGCCTGCAGTTGGATTCCCTGGCCCAGGATGGCGCCTGCTTTATCTTTATTGAGGGTGCGGATCCTGCAGCCCTCAAGGGCATCGATCCAGCCAAGCCGGCCGCGGCATCCAAGGCGAGGAATACGCAGTGCAAAGTTTTCCGCCGTGGACTGGATTACAACATCAATCCGTGGTGCATCGCCGGCGCTCCGGTCGTGGCTTGGGCGCACGAGGCGTTCCCGGGAGACGCCGATGAGGTTGCAATCTATAAGCTATGGAATGCGATTCTGCACACCGCTCGTGCCGATGGCCAGGACCCGGAGAGCGACTGGGAGCTTCATGACGCGGCGTTCGAAAAGAACCTGCGTTTCCTGAACGACAATCGTTTTGACCGCCTGCATTACACCGCGGAAAATGGAACCGATCTGACGATTGGCATGACGAAGGGTCACGAGTGGGCCGGCGGCAAGGGCAAGACGCCCGATGGACACCCCTTCTTCCCCAACATTCCCACCGAGGAAGTCTTCACCTCGCCTGATCGTATGCGCGCCGACGGTATCGTGTACTCGGCCATGCCGCTCATTCACCACGGTAACAAGGTCGACGATTTTTGGATTAAGTTCGAGGCCGGCCGCGTGGCGGACTACGATGCCCGCGTGGGCAAGGCGACGCTTGCGAGCATCATTGACACCGATGAAGGTGCCGCTCATCTGGGTGAGGTCGCGCTTATCTCCAAGAACACGCCGATCCGTGAAAGTGGCGTTTTGTTCTATGACACGCTCTATGACGAGAACGCTAGCTGCCATCTCGCGCTAGGTGTCGGTTTCCCCGAATGTATCGAGGGTGGGTATGACATGTCCAAGGAAGAGCTCCTGGAGCATGGCGTTAACGTCTCGAGCACGCACGTCGATTTTATGATTGGCACGGACGACATCGATATTACGGGCATTACGCCTGATGGACGTGAAGTTGTGATTTTCCAGAACGGCCAATGGAGTTGGGAATAGTCCCAGACCGTGGTACAATGCCACCCGCGGGCCGTTAGCTCAGCTGGCAGAGCAGGGGACTTTTAATCCCAAGGTCCAGGGTTCGAACCCCTGACGGCCCACCATAGAATGGAAAAGCGACTGGTGGATGCCGGCCGCTTTTTTGTTGCCGCGACGCGGGTTCGAACCCGAAAGGGCACGGAGCTGAGTAAACGCGTGAGCGTTTGCCAGCGCAGCGCGCATGGCGCGAAGCGCCGCAGCGGCCGCCTGCGGCGCAGGCTGAACCCCTGACGGCCCACCCAAAGTAAGGAATACGAAATGAAAACAAATAGATACGGAATTAGCGGCAGCACATTAAAGATAATAGCAGCCATTTCGATGGTTCTCGATCATGTAAGCAGGATCGTCCTGACCAATGGAATCATGACTCACGCATCGTACAGTCAGATATCAGACGAACAGTGGGCGATTCTAAGCGAGGCTTCGGATGTGCTTCATGTTCTTGGCAGAATTGCATTTCCCTTATTTTGCTTTTTGATAGTTGAGGGATTTTTGCATACTCATGACTTAAAGAAGTACCTGCGAAATATGCTTGTCTTCGCAATCATTGCGGAGCCCATATACGATTTCGTCCAAACCGGGCAACTATTTGACCTTCGGCAACAAAATGTTATGTGTGAGCTCCTGCTTTCCTTGGTCTTTTTGATTGTTCTGGAAAAGATACAAAGTCTTTCAAAACGGAAAAGATACATCGCAGAAACTGCTCTGATTGTTTTGACAGCACTGGCAGCTGAATACACTAAACTAGATGGCGGTGTGTATGGCATTATGCTTGTGGCTGCATTCTATTTATTCCACGACAGCAAGGCCAAGATGTTCTTTGCTGCAGTATGTGCAGTGCTCCTTTCGTCATGCCATATAGTTGGCGGCGGATTTGAGTTTGCTACAGCTAATGTATTTAATCCTGATGTTGCTGCCGCGGTCGTTTCGTTGCTGCTTATCAATCTTTATAATGGTAAGC
The DNA here is from genome assembly GCA_959606035.1 of uncultured Collinsella sp. GTDB lineage: Bacteria > Actinomycetota > Coriobacteriia > Coriobacteriales > Coriobacteriaceae > Collinsella. The sequence continues at coordinate 731 of CAUHHB010000003.1, read as the reverse complement.
GAGGGCTGAAGCTCAAATATTTCTTCTACATTTTCTATCCGGCACATCTTGCTCTGCTTTATGGTGTCTCACTTATTGTTTTGAACTGTCTTTAAAAACTCTCAAACAAGTCTCTGAAAACGGAAACAAATTGACTCTAAGACTGCTTGTGAATTTCCGGAAGACCTGAGAGATGCGAGGATAGGCAACGAGGGCTGCAGAGAGATGCTTCTCAGTTCTCTGGCGGATCGCACGTATCTGTATGAGGATCACTTCCACACACTCATTAATAACAGTGATAAACACGGCAGATCCTCAAAACATGAGGCTGTGGAGGTCGAACGATGCTTCGAAAGCATGAATGGCAGCGAGAAAATGAGTTCGGAAGCGCCCTCTGGATGATCCAGCATAGAATAGAAAGCGATCGGCTCCGGCTGGTCGCTTTTTTGTTGCCGCGCCACGGGTTCGAACCCGAACTTCTCTATATATAAGAACGCTTGGCGAACAAAACCTGCCTTTTACCGACGGGAAACAAATAGCTGATGCTTTTGGAGTAAAGTGGCGCTCCAGAGATGACCGATGCCTTAACACCTATAAACCAGCTGGTCATCGCCAATATCAGAAGCCAATGCTTCAGTTTTAACCTCAGTGATGCGACTGAGGGACCTATTCATTTGTGAACAAAATATGGAGTGCGCGATTCCCGCCCCCGGCGCCCCTCCGGTCTGGCAATATATCTCCTTGCCGCGCGG
>CAUHHB010000002.1:0-323216 GCA_959606035.1 uncultured Collinsella sp. | reverse complement strand
TGCGGCTGATCCGGTCCGACCGGGCCGCGCGGCAAGGAGATATATTGCCAGACCGCGAAGCCTTGTGGGACGTCAATTCCGCTCTTCACAAGTCCTACACAACATATCGCTTTCTATAGGTAATAGAAAGACTGGCGCGGATCTTCCGCACATATCAGATGATGACCCTTTGGTTCAGGAATATATAGAGATCGGTCACCTGTAAGTGTTTATCTACCCGCGCTTTTAGCAATGTAAACCGCACTTCAGATAAAAAGAGGGAGCGCCGCGCACAACGCGACACTCCCCTAGCGATTCAACAGAATCTATTAGGCCTCGAGAGCCTTCTTGGCAATGGCAGCCAGCTCGTTGAAGGACTCGATGTCCTCGTAAGCCATCTGAGCCAGGACCTTGCGGTCGAGCTCGATGCCGGCAACCTTCAGGCCGTGCATGAACTGAGAGTAAGAGATGTCGTTCAGGCGAGCAGCAGCGTTGATACGGGTGATCCAGAGAGAACGGATCTCGCGCTTCTTGTTGCGGCGATCACGATACTGATACTGCAGGGAGTGCTGGACCTGCTCTTTAGCATGCTTGTAAGTACGCGAAGCGGCACCGTAGTAACCCTTCGCACGGTGCATAACGGTACGGCGCTTCTTCTTGGCGGCAACAGCGCGCTTAATACGTGCCATGTTCTATCAACTCCTAGACGGTAAAACGAAAAACGGGAACGCGAACTTAGGCGAGACGCGACTTGATGACCTTGCGGTCGGCAGCGGCGATCTCGGTCTCCTGACGGAAGCCACGCTTACGCTTGGTGGACTTCTTGCTCAGGATGTGGCTCTTGAAAGCCTTGGCGCGCATAAGCTTGCCGGTACCAGTCTTGCGGAAACGCTTCTTGGTGCCGCTGTGGGACTTCATCTTAGGCATGAAATACTCCTTAATCGGTTACAGAACACTAGTTACTTGCTATCGCTTGCCGCTTTATCCTCATCGAAGGCGCCCTTAATCGGGGCGAGCAGCATAAGCATGTTACGGCCTTCCATCTTAGGCTTGGACTCGACCGTAGCGTAAGGCTTGAGATCCTCGGCGAGACGCTCGAGAACGTTAAGGCCCTGCTCCGGGTGAGCCATCTCACGGCCGCGGAACATGATGGTGATCTTAACGCGTGCGCCCTTCTTGAGGAAACGCAGAACGTGGCCCTTCTTGGTCTCGTAGTCGCCAACGTCGATCTTGGGTCGGAACTTCATTTCCTTGACCTCGACCTTGGACTGGTTCTTACGAGCAGCCTTGGCCTTCATGGCCTGCTGGTACTTGAACTTACCGTAGTCCATGACCTTGCAGACCGGCGGCTCCGCGTTGGGAGCGATCTCGACCAGGTCGAGACCCTGATCGTCGGCGACGCGCTGGGCATCGCGGATGGCGAACAGGCCGAGCTGAGAGCCATCGACGCCAATCAAACGACACGAAGATGCAGTGATCTCGTCGTTGATGCGGGTGTCATCAGACTTAGCTATTTTCCCTACCTCCATTCATAAAAAAATAACCCGGCGCTTCTCAGCAACCAGGTCGTACACATAGACTTCCTCGATTTGAGGAAGGGAATCTAAGTTGTATGACCAGTCAGCTGCTCATTGGCGCCAAAAGGTGGGAACCCTCAGGTTCCTCTTTAGGGCATTGCGGGAACAACGCCTTGCGAATAATAACACGTACAGCGCGTTATCACATTACGTACACGAAAAAGGGACCTTGACCCCCTTGAACACTCGCTTGCATGTATGGTGCTCGAGACGAGACTCGAAGGGCCTTCGCTTCGCGAAGCCCCGGGCTTCGGGCGCGTGGCGCCCTCGCCACGCTCCGCTACAAACAGGCCACAGGCCTGTTTGCTTAACGCTTCGCGCGCTCACGCGAGTTCGGCACGAAAAAGGGGGCCGCAACCCCCTTGAACGCTCGCTTGCATGAATGGTGCCCGAGGCGAGACTCGAACTCGCACGTTGTTGCCAACGGTGGATTTTGAGTCCACTGCGTCTGCCAATTCCGCCACTCGGGCACGCAATGCGTGAGTTAGTTTATCACAGCTTTCTACCGATTAGTCCGAAAATGGAACTTCGAGCATTTCGATGAGTTCGACCGTGCGGAGCATCTCGCGCCAACGGCATCCGCGACCGTCGACCGAAGCCTCACCCATCTGGTTATCGTAAGGGTCCTCGCGCATGCCGTCGAAAGAGGGCTCAAACTCTGCCTGGAATCGATTGTTGGCCACCATACGCCACGGGTCGAGATTGCCAAAGTAGTGACGGCGGCGCCACTCCTCCCCCATCCTGCGAGCAGAAGATCCAAATGACACGTCGGCGTTGAGCCAACCGGTCTGCGGCGTATAGAACTCTGCCCAGTCGTGCGACCCCACCGAATCGGGCGCAACATACAGGCCGCTCTGCCAACGGGCAGGCACGCCCGCGATACGGCACATGGTGATAAACGTGAGCGCCATAACGCCGCAATCGCCGCGGAGCGAATGCGCGCAGTCATCGGCAATAGATCCCAAAAGCAAGTACGGCGGCTGATAGCGATAGTCGATATGCTGCGTCAGGTAATCATAGATAGCACGGGCGCGATCGAGCGGATCCTCGAGTCCGTCAACAACACTGGCCGTCAGCTGCTGCAGATACGGCGTAAATGCAATGTGCGGACGGTCCTCGGAAATATCCTCGGGCAGAGGCGCGTCCATACGCGGGTGAACCGGAAGTGTGCCACCGTAGACATCACAATAAGCAGCATCGATGTGATAACGATAGGTCACCGAAAATAAGTGCTCGCTCGAGGAAGACCACGAGGCGGTACGCGCCGAAGCATTCGCGGGAGCAACAGCGCCCTCCGGCGTCATGTCGAGAATCTCGACCCGAGACTGCTGACGGCAGGCAGCCGCGACGGGAAGCCAAGCGCAAACGGTCTCCCCTTCCAGAGCGCCGGGGACAGACACGGACGCTTTAAGCGTAATGACGCGAGCCAATCCGTTTTGCGACTCCATCTCCTTGAGCATCTCGTTGCGCAGTGCTACTCCGTCCGTAGAATCGGGCCGCATGCCGGGAACCTCTTTGGGATATACGCGAAGCGAATCGAGGAAGTTGTCGAGAACGAACAGTTCGCCATCGATAAAGCGCCAGTCAATACGCTTACGATTAATCAGGTCATCAAACTGCTCTTCGGTAAACTCTGGCCACTCCTCGCGAATCATCGCAATAGCCTGATCGCGCGACACCGAAAAATGAAGCGGCGTCTCGAGCATGCGATACCGCTCGGCACGAACACAAGCAGCCAGCGAAGGCTCGGGGTTCTGCTCCAAAAGGCGATCGCAGGCAGCAACAGCCTGCGTCAAATACCCCGCATCCTTAAGACGAAGAATCTCGGGCGGTAGCCCAATATCGAGATGGCGAAAATCATCACAGCAGACATCAACAGAGCAACCAACAGGACCTTCGTCAATAACCTTCCCATCCGAAGGCAGCACATTAATAACAGCCATACCAAAACTCCAAGTCACTAGAACGCTTGAAGCCCATTGTAGCGAGATAAAAAGAAAGCCCCAACAAGGGAGCCATCAACACCGCTGAACGGTAACCATATAACTAAAATCAGACCAGTAACCCTGTAGCAAGTTAACAAAGGAGGCCCCGTTTCCCCGGAGCTGTTTCCGTCGCGCGACTTCTGGCAAAGCCAGTAGCCATCTTAATTCAGACTCGTAACCCTGCGGCGTTAAACGAAGGAAGCCCCGTCCCCCGGAGCTGTTTTCTTGGCGCGACTTCTGGCAAAGCCAGGTGAGCGCAAAGGAAACAGTGTAGGGGGACGGGGCTTCCGGCGGGAAGTTTAGCGACGCTTACGCCTTGTTGACGGAGCCAAACTCCTCCATGAGCTCCTTGGTGCGGGCAACGATGTTGTCGCGACCAGGCTTGAGAAGCTTGCGGGGGTCAAAGCCCTTGCCCTGCTGATCCTTGCCAGCCTCGATGTACTCGCGGACGCCCTTGGCGAAGACGAGCTGCAGGTCGGTGTTGACGTTGATCTTGGAGATGCCCAGGGAGATGGCCTTCTTGATCTGATCCTCGGGGATGCCGGTGCCACCGTGCAGGACGAGGGGCAGGTCGCCGGTCTGGGCCTTGATCTCGCCCAGACGCTCGAAGGAAAGGCCAGCCCAGTCGGCGGGGTACACGCCGTGGATGTTGCCAATACCGCAGGCGAGGAAGTCGACGCCCAGGTCAGCGATCTGCTTGCACTCAGCAGGATCAGCGAGCTCGCCGCTGGAGGTCACACCGTCCTCGGTGCCGCCGATGCCGCCGACCTCGGCCTCGATGGACATGCCCTTGGAGTGGGCAAGCTCAACGAGCTCCTTGGTGCGGTCGAGGTTAAGCTGGAAGGTCTCCTCGTGAGAGCCGTCATACATGATGGACGTGAAGCCGGCCTCGATGCACTTGAAGCAGTCCTCGTAAGAACCGTGATCGAGGTGAAGGGCGACGGGAACGGTAACGCCCGTGGCCTCGACGGCAGCCTTGACCATGTCGGCGCAGACCTTGAAACCGCCCATCCACTTAGCGGCACCAGCGGTGCACTGAAGGATCAGCGGAGACTTGGCCTCCTCGGCGGCCTGGAGAATAGCCAGGGTCCACTCGAGGTTGTTGGTGTTGAAGGCACCGAGACCGTACTTGCCGGCCTCAGCCTTCTTGAGCATGTCTGCTGCGTTGACGAGCATAAAAGAAACCTCCTGTAAGGTTGCTCCGATAACGCCTGAGATTTTACCACGGCGTACCCGAGCATAAACGTTCGTTTGTTCACGAATATCGTCCAAACAGACTTTTTTTGACCGTTTGCCCTACGGAATTGACCCGTTGGGGAAAAATAGCTTGACGTTTGGACGCTTCTCGTGCTTCAAAAGCCGACTATTAAGCTACATCCGCATGAAAGGGTTCTGCATGAGCTCGCGTGCCATGGTGGTCGAATCGCCATGACCGGTTAGGCAAACGGTATCGGGCGGGAGAAGCCGGGCGAGCTTGGAGAGCGAGCGCAGAATCGCCGCCTCGTCTCCTCCAGAAAGATCGGTGCGGCCGTGCCCGCCCGGAAACAGGGTGTCGCCCACAAAGGCAATGTTCCCCTGCTCGGTGGCAGCAAACAAGACGATCCCGCCCGGCGTATGCCCTGGCGTCTCGATCACCTGCAGGCAGATATCGCCCACCTCGATAGCATCGCCCTCGGCGAGCAGGCGCGTCGGCTCACCCGGATCGGGCGTCTCGATGCCCCACATAGCTCGCTGTTCCTCGATATTCGCATGCGGCACCGCCACATCCTTAGCACACAGCTCATACTGGCAGCCCTCACCAGCGGTGGTTCGCACGCCGGCAACACCACCAACATGATCGGCATGGCCATGAGTGCATACGGCGCCAAGCACGTGTACGCCGGGGTGTTCGGCTCGAATATGCTCCACCAAGCGCTCGCCTTCCCATGCGGGGTCGATAATCACGCACTCATTGTCCGAAATGACAGCATAGCTATTGGTCTGAATGGGACCGTTTACGAGCGTCTCGATCTCGACCGATCCCTTGGGAGTTAAATCCAAGGACACAGCACTCATGTCCTTCTCCTCTCTATAGAACTCGAGGCATCAAACGATGCCTCGAGCATAGCGAATATCGATAATGTGGCACGTTCGTCGCGACTAAACGCGGCGCTTAAGCTGGGCTCCACCCTCGCCGGGCATCAGGCGGCGCGCGTCGTAGACCGAGTCAACGCTGCTGATAGAGGCCAGCAGCGGATCCAGACCACTCGCGTCCGAGATCTCGACCATAAAGCGCAGGGTTGCAATACCCTCGCGGTTGGTCGACGTAGCGGCAGAAAGGATATTGCCGCCCGCATCGCCAATGGCAATGGTGACGTCCTTGAGCAGGCCCATGCGGTCCAGGCACTCGACCACGATCTCGACCTGGAAGAGGGTGTCGGCAGCGCCGTCCCACTCCACATCGATCATGCGCTCGGGATGTTCCATAAGACCCTTGACGTTGGGGCAATTGGCGCGATGCACCGAAACGCCGCGGCCGCGCGTGATGAAGCCCACAATATCGTCGCCCGTCACAGGGTTGCAACAATGCGCCAGACGAACCAGCAAGCCGCTGTTACTCTCGCCCTTGACGATAATGCCGTTGCTGGCGCTCTTGCCGCGCTTTTGCGGCTTGCGGTTGGAGCCGCGGGCAGGCTGCTTAACAACTTCGGCGATTGCCTCGGCCTTGGTGAGCTGTTCCTCGGGTTTGGGGTCCAAGATTTGCTCGACCTTATTGCCCACGGCACGTGGGGCGACTTTACCCGCACCAACGGCGGCAAACAGGTCCTCGAGCTGCTTGTAGTTAAACTGCTCCGCCACGGTGTTGAGCGCACGCGTGGACCGCGGCGTAGAGATGCCGTACCCGCGCTTGCGCAGGTCCTTGGCCAGTATATCGCGGCCGGCAGCAGCGTCATCGTCTTTGGTCGCGGCGGCGAAGTAACGGCGGATCTTTGACTTGGCCGAAGGTGTCTTAACGATCTTGAGCCAATCACGCGACGGCTTAGAGCTCTTGTTGGTCAGGATCTCGACACGGTCACCCGTCTTGATCTCGTGCGTAAGCGGCGCCACCGCACCGTTGATCTTGGCGCCGACGCAGTGGTTGCCGACCTCGGTATGAACGGCGTAGGCAAAGTCGAGCGGTGTAGAGCCTGCACGAAGCGCCATGACCTCGCCCTTGGGCGTAAAGACAAAAATCTCCTGGTCAAACAAGTCGACCTTCAGCGAGTGCAGGTATTCCTTGGCATCGGTGATCTCGTCAGACGCCGCCCAGTCGAGTGAGTGCTTGAGCCAGTTAATCTGATCATCCAGACGCTGGGCATCATTGGTCTTTGAGGCAGACGATCCGCCCGACTTCTTATAGAGCCAGTGGGCGGCAATGCCGTACTCGGCCTGCTCATGCATCTCGTAGGTTCGAATCTGAATCTCGAGCGGACGAGCCGTGGGTCCGATAACCGTCGTGTGAAGCGATTGGTAGTTATTGACCTTGGGCATGGCGATATAGTCTTTAAAGCGACCGGGCATGGGGTGCCACAGCGTATGCACCGCACCGAGCGTGGAATAGCAATCGCGCACCGAATGGGTGATGACGCGCAGCGCCACCAGGTCGTAAATCTCGGAGAACTCCTTGCCCTTGCGCTTCATCTTTTGATAGATAGACCAATAGTGCTTGGAACGGCCGTTGATCTGAAAGCCCTCCAGGCCAATGCGGTTGAGCTCATCGGTGAGCGTCTTGATAGTCTCGGCCAGATAGCGCTCGCGAACCTCGCGCGACTCGGCTACCATGCGCGAGATGCGCTGGTAGGCATCGGGCTCCAGGTAAAAGAAGGACAGGTCCTCGAGTTCCCACTTGATAGAGCTCATGCCCAGACGGTCGGCCAAGGGCGCGTATACGTCCATGGTCTCGCGGGCCTTAAACAGGCGACGGTCCTCGCGAAGGGCCGCCAGCGTACGCATGTTATGCAGGCGGTCGGCAAGCTTGACGATAATGACGCGGATGTCCTTGGACATGGCAAGGAACATCTTGCGCAGCGTGAGGGCCTGCTTCTCGTCCATGCTGTCGACTTCGATGTTGGTGAGCTTGGTCACGCCATCGACGAGCTCGGCCACCGTATCGCCAAACAGGCCGGAAACATCGGCAAGCGAGGTCTCGGTATCCTCGACGGTATCGTGCAACAGCGCGGCGCACACCACATCGCAGTCCATCTTGAGATCGGCCAAAATGATGGCCACCTCGACGGGATGGTTGATGTACATCTCACCCGAGCGGCGCTTTTGGTTGCAGTGCTTCTCGGCAGCAAAGCAATAGGCCTGCTCCACCTTAGAGAAGTCGTCCTCATTCATATATTTGAGGCACAGGCGCTCTAGCTTGTCGTAGCTGTCCGCCATAATCTCGGGCGGCAGCTCATCGGCATGCTTATAGTGCTCCATCTCCGAAAACGGCTGGAGGGTGGAATCATGGGCGGTACGGGCTGCGGCATCCATCGAGGTCCCCTTCCCCTAGGCCCGCGGTACGATCGGGCGGTTAACTTTGGCTAGCATATCAGAAGCGCACGAATCGAGCGCCCAGCTCCGGAAAGCCGAGAACTCCATGCGCGAGCGCAAGCCCTCCAAATAGCGAATTGACCTGCTCAATTGCACGCGGCCAGGGTTTTCGGCCATCGCGATGCGACGCGTATCGTCAAACCCCGAAACGCGACAGAAACCGAGCTCTTCGAAGATTCCCAGACCGCTTTCCACCGAGCGCTCGTCGACCGGCGTGCGAGCATCGATGGCAAGGCACATCTGCGCGATGTCGATATCGCTCGCGCTAAAGGAATCGTCCCCGGTCTTGCCGCGGTTGGAGCGCCACATAGTCTGCAGCGCTCGATAGAGCGTGACGAGCTCGTCGCGCTCGGGCGCATAGCAGTCGAGCAGGCGCTCGTTAATGCGAGCGTCACGCGACGAATAGAGCAGGTGAATCACGGCGGGCTGTCCGTCGCGACCGGCGCGTCCGCTCATCTGGTTAAACTCGATGGCGCCAAACGGCATGTGGTAGAGCACGACATGGCGGATATCGGGCAGGTTCACGCCCTCACCAAAGGCAGAGGTCGAAACGATGCAACTGAGGCTTCCGTCACGAAACGCTTCCTCGACACGGCGACGATCGGAGCGCGCAAGCCCCGCGTTATAGAACGCGATGCGGGTCGCGCAATCGGGCACCCGATTGCGCAGCGTCTTAGCAAGCGCCACGGACTGGTCGCGCGAGTTGACGTAGATGACAGTCTTCTCCCCCGTCGCCACGATTGACACCAGGCGGTTCTCGCGGCTCGCAAGATCTCGGTCATCCTCGAGCTGCAAGTTCTCGCGCACCGTCTCGTCGACCACCGTGCGGGTAATCGGTAGCACGCGGGCGAGCTCGGCCACAACCGGAGCCGTTGCGGTGGCAGTCGTGGCCAGAACGACCGGGTCGCCCAGGGCCTTGAGGATATCGGGCATGTCGAGATAGGCGCTTCGGTCGCCGCCCTTGGCAAGACCGGCATGATGCGCCTCATCGATAACGACAAAACCGATGCGCCCCGAACGCGCAAAGCGGTCGCGGTGAATGGACAGGAACTCGGGCGTCGTGAGCACGATGCCGGTGCGGCCCGAAGCCAGGCCGGCAAACACGTCATCGCGCGCGGCCTCCACAGTCTCGCCGGTCAGCACGCCTACGCCAATGCCGAGCGCGGCCATCGTCGACGAGAGGTGATAGGCCTGGTCGGCAACGAGCGCACGCAGCGGATAGACAAAGATGCTCGCACGCCCGCGAAGAACCGCCTCGCGCGCGGCATGCACATGGAAGATAAGAGACTTGCCGCGCCCCGTTCCCATGACGGCCAGAACACTTTGGTGATCGGCCAGGGCATCGAGCGCCTCGACCTGCGCGCGGTGCGGCTGGTTCGAGCCGATAAAGCTATGGATAAGCGAGCGCGTCAGCTCGGTATAGGAAAACTGGGCGAGCGTTTGGCGCTTGCGGGACTCCAGACGAAGACCGGCGTCCGCAGGCTCCACGCCGCGGCGAAGCTCACATGCCGGATCGTCGATATTGGGCGCCGCGGTATCGCGCACCAAGACATCTTTGATCATGAGCTTGGGCTTCACACGTCCCTGCCAATGCTCGGCCACGGCCTCGAACACCAAGTCGACGGCGCTATCGCAATTGATAAGCTTATCGATCTGCGGCACGCGAAACATAATGGCCGGCACACTCGCGGCGCCATCGGTCGCCACAAAGCGCATGTGCTCACCGGTTTTGCCTACCACGGCGCGATCGCACATTGTCACTCCCTCGGCAGCCAGTAGCGGGACCTTATTGCCCTGGCCAAACGGCTCAAGACGGGAGATCTGCTCGATGGTTTCAATATTCAGCTCGGAGAGGTCGACGGTGGCGGCAACCTCGTCGGTGTCCTCAAAGTCCTCGGCGGGAAGCTCGGACAGCACGGCGGAAAGGCGACGACGGAACTCGTCGAGCTTGGACGCCTCGATGGTCACGCCCACCGCACCCGCATGCCCGCCGCGACGAATCAGCAGATCGGAGCAGCGCTCGACCGCGTCGAACAGGTTGACTTTGCCCACCGAGCGACCCGAACCGCGAGCGATACCGTCTTCGATCGAGAACAGCAGCGCCGGCACGTGATAACGGTTGGTCAGACGGCTCGCCACGATACCCTTGACGCCCTCGTGCCAGCCCTCGCCACCCACGACGATTGCGCGACCGCCATCATAGGTCTCCTCGACCTTTGCCATGGCATCGCGTGTGAGCTCCGCCTCGATCTCGCGACGCTGACGGTTGATCTCCTCGAGCTCGGCCGCCAGCGCGCTTGCCTCGATAGGATCGCGGGCAAGCAGCAGGTCGAGCGCCAGCTTGGGATCGGCCATGCGGCCGGCGGCGTTTAAGCGGGGGATGAGCGAAAACGACAGGCCATCGGCCGTAATGCTAGAGAGGTCGGCCTTGGCGAGCGCTGCCAGCGCGATGTAGCCGGGACGAGCTGTCACGCGCATCTGCTGGATGCCCTCGGCGACCAGCGCGCGGTTCTCGGGCGTCAGCGGCATCATGTCGGACACGGTGCCAAGCGCCGCGACCTCGATCAGCGAACGCCAATACGACGGCTTGCCCAAACGCTCGCCCAGAACCTGCACCAGCTTGAGTGCCACGCCGGCACCGGCAAGCTCGCGCGAGGGACCCTCGTCCTCGAGCTTAGGGTCGGTCAGGGGTACGCCCTGCGGCACCTGATCGGAGGGCTCGTGATGGTCCGTGACCACCAAATCGATCCCCAGGCTCTCCAGATAGGAAACCTCTTCCTTGGCGGCAATGCCGTTATCGACGGTCACGATCAGCTGGGGGCGAGCGAGCTCGTTAACGCGGTCGAGCGCCGCTCGCGACAGGCCGTAGCCCTCGTCAAAGCGATGCGGAATAAACGGTGTGACATCGGCGCCAAACGTGCGCAGTGCCTCGGTCAACAGGCAGGTCGACGTAATACCGTCAACGTCAAAATCGCCAAAGACCGCGATGCGCTCGTGGTTGCGAATAGCACGCTCGACGCGGTCGGCAACGACCGACATGCCCGGAATAACGAGCGGGTCCGCCCAGTCGCGATCGAGCGAAGGCGTCAAAAACAGCTGGCCTTCTTCGATGGATGTAATGCCGTGCGCAACCATAATGCGCGCCACCAGCCCGGGTATGCCCAGGCCAGCCGAAAGCTCCTTTTCGAGCTCGGGGTTTTGCTGAGCGACCGCCCAGCGATGCGTCGTCTTAAGCGATGACATAGGCACCCACCCCCGATAGGGGCAGGTCGCCGCGATACCTCTCACGGTTCATAGCGATGAGTCCTCTGTGTATGCCCGCTTCGGCAGGCAGATCTGTTGAACGGATTTATTATACCGTGCAGTGCGGACGCAGAACCTCGCAGCACGCCGCGGTTTCGGTAAACGATACCGGTAATAGCCTCGAAATATTCGAGCGTTTCTGACGCACAGACGCATGCGAGCGTCTAGCATATCCATTCAAAACGGATTCACGAGCAAAGGGAGTCACAAGCACATATGAAGCAATGGGTTGGACTGGGCAAGTTTCTCGCGGGGCATATGCAGGTCATCGTTCCGATTTGCGTGACGCTCGGCGTGCTCTTTCCTCAGCAGATCGGCGTACTCAAGCCCATCGTTCCCGCCCTCTTCGCCTTTATGACGTTCCAAGGTGCGCTCAGCAACACCTTCCACCAGGTCGCTGAGGTGTTCCGCCGTCCCCTGCACCTGATTTTGGCGTTATTTGTCTCGGCTGTGATCATCCCCATCGCGGCGTATGCCATGGGATCGCTGTTCTTTGGTTCCAATCCCAACCTTGTCTGCGGCATCGTGCTCGAATACAGCGTGCCCGTAGCCGTCACCGCTTTTATGTGGATCAGCATGTTCGGCGGCAATGGCCCGCTCGCGCTCACCATCATCCTGACGTCCTCGGTCATCTCACCCGTGACGATTCCTCTTACGCTCAAGCTCCTGCTGGGCGCCACCGTCTCGATCGATGTGCCGAGCATGATGCAAGACATGGCCTTTATGATCGCCATCCCCGCAGTGCTCGGCATCGTGATCAACGAGCTCACGCGCGGATGGGGGCACGAGAAACTCTCCCCCGCGCTTTCGCCCGCCTGCAAGTTCATGATGATGGGTGTTATCGCGTCCAACTCCACCGCCATGAGCGAGTACGTGCTGCACATGAACACGGTGCGCCTGGAAGTCGCCCTCTTTATTTTGGTCTTCGCCATTAGCGGCTTTGTCGTCGGTTTTCTGGTCGCACATGCGCTGCATCTGCCATATAGCGAGACGACCACCATGTGCTTTACCTGCGGCATGCGTAACATCTCTTCGGGTGCCGTCATCGCCACGCAGTACTTTCCGGGCGAAGTCGTGTTTCCCGTCATGTGCGGAACGCTGTTTCAGCAGTTACTCGCCTCGATTATCGGGCACCTCTTTGAGCGCCTAACCGGCGAGGAGCGCGCCAAACAGCGCAAGCGGGTCAAGGCCGGGCGCGACGCGATGGCACGCTAGACTGTCCGCATTGCGCGGGCGTCAGCCTTGCTATACGAGCGTTTCCAGATGCGCGCGTAGGCGCTCAGCATCGACATCGAGCGTTGTCTCGGCATTGACCTGGGCCAAACGATAGCCCACAAAGTGGGGCGAAACCACCCAACGTGGCAGCACCTTGGCAATGGTCCGGCCGTCCATGTGGTAGAAGAACAAGTTGTACGACTCCGCGCGACCGCCGTGGTGCTCGTGCAGGATATAGCGCAGGGCCACCTGAATCGCATCGGCAAACAGGTCCGCTTCGGCTTGGTCGCGGGCGTCGTCGCTGGCGGCGATTCCCTGTGGAGCCGAGACATTGACCTCAAAGAATCCCATGATGGGCTCGGTTGAGATGTTGACCGAGATTCTCCCCTGCTGCCAGACATTGATGCCTTCGAAATTGGCGGAAGTCAGCGCCGCATAGCCGTCCTCCCGTTCCAAGCCCACAATCTGCATGTGCGGATGGACGAGACTGCCGCCCGAGAGCGGACCCTTGTTCTTGTACATGAGCACACTGCGGTACTGTTGGGAATCGATCATCTGCTGCCAACAGCCCAGGGCAAACCGCATCACATGATGCAGCTCATCCGGTTCATAGGTCACCAGGTCGGCGTCGTGATTGGCCGACTCGATCAATACGGTCTGACGGGTGGCGCGCAAGGTTTTGAACTTATTCTCGAGCCAGATGCAGTCACCATCGCGCTGGATGATGTTGGCGAGTCCCTCCGTGTCGCAAAAGGGGCACGCGGTGCCAGGGCGACGATTATCGTCGGGCTTGCCGCTCGCCTGCTGAACGTCAAATACCAGCGCCACGGGTTATACCTCCAGCGGCACGATCTTGGTGCCATGGAGCTCGGAGACGCCGAGCGCTGCCGCGACCGCGTCGCGATTTGCCGTAGTGATGCCGCCGCCGGGAAGGATGGTCAGGCGGTCGCCTGCATACTCGATTAAACGAGCCAGGTGATCGAAATTATCCTCGATCGACGTACCGGCCGCGCCGCCATGCGTGAGGATGCGCGTAACACCGCAGTCGGCAAGCGTATCAATCGCATCGAGCTGAGCCTCGGGCGAGAGCTGATCAAATGCCATGTGGAAGGTCATGTCAAGGGACTCGCGCTTGCACTCCTCGGTCGCGCAGCCCGTAGCCATAACGAGGGCGCCGAGGGTGAGCTCGTCGAGCGCCCAGCCGCTGGCACAGGGCTTGCAGCAGCCAAAGACCAGGCCGTCAACGCCGGCGCTCACAGCAAGACCCAGGTCCATCTCCATCATGCGCAGCTCGTCCTGGTTGTAATGAAAGTCGCCACCACGCGGACGAATCATGCACATCACTCGCGCGTCATGCTCGTGAGCGTAACTGACCGTAGCGCTAATAACGCCGGCGGAAGGCGTGGTGCCACCGACCGCGAGGTTGTCGCACAGCTCAATGCGCCCCGCACCGGCCTCGATGGCCGCCGGCACTCGCTCAAAGTTCTCGGCACAAAACTCGTACAGCATAGATAGGCCCCCAAAGACAGCAGATGTTTTCCGACGGGCATTGTCACACATCCCCATGAAGTTGCGGTGGAATAGGGACTGTTTTAGCCTCTGGAGCCCGTATTCAGTCCCTATTTCACCGCAACTCAAATGACCCCTCGGGGACGGAGGAAAACGGATCATTACGGCTGGCCGAAAAATGTTGCCGATGGTGAATGTTGCGCAACAAGATTTCGGAATCCCGATTAACCATGGCAGTATCGCATTCGTATCTAGAGGAAAGGATTGCCATGTTTAAGAGCATCCAAAAGAGCGGAAGGATCGCAGCAGTCGCCATCGGCCTGATCGCAGCCCTGTCTCCGCTCGCAGCCCCTCCTGCAGCATTAGCCGGCGGCAGCGTACCGACGCCTGAGCTTGAAAAGTCGTATAGCTTTAAGGTGAGTAGCGAATACTCGGATATCAGCACGGGCGACGATTCAAAGTTCGGCTATTTATACGATTACGACGAGGATTACAACTTAAAGAGCATATCACTCGTCAATTTTAAAGACGGCAGTACAAGCCCCATTGCCATTCCGGATAAAAGCCTTGAGTCAGGACGGCCCACATCCAACAATCAACTCTACTGGCAAGACGGCAATAATTTGGTCGTGTTCTCGCCAGACAACCAAAGGCAAACAGTCCATCCCATCATTTCGACCAAATATGCCTACACCGAAGAAACCGTCTCTTACGACGGAAAAAGAGCCGCCGTGGAACATTATGATTATGAATACGAGCCCAAAAAGGTCGAAATCTATGATCTAAAATCCGACAAACTGATCCAGACATATCAATCAAATAAAGATGACTCTTCGTACTACTACTCAAAAGATATGAGCCGCCTATATGCCCTACAGGACAATACCAAAGACGGCGTTGTCGCGCTTAGGGTTTTCAATTGCGACACGGGGTCAACCGAATTAAAGACTGCCAGCGTTAAAAAAGACGGCAGATCTTCGGTGATTGACAATGTTAGCTCAAGCTTGAATTCGGATAATATTTATCTTCAGAGTGAAACCGCATTAATAAAAGCGGACCGTGATGGAAATATGAGCGTTGTTTTCAACGATGACGACCACGCACCCGATTGGCCTTGTTCATACCCTTCGGCGGAGTTTTATGCCCTCTACACAAAGAAGGGATCGAACGATCTTTTTGAAGAGGATGACGGGGATTACTATCTCAATGAAGAGGATGCGAATCTTAGTATTTATGACCTGAAAAGTGACAAGATCATCAGCTCAATTGCTTTTCCCTTCGGCGATGGATATCTCGGCGACATCTCGCATGATGGCGGAATCATGCTTGGGACGTACTCAGACGATGACAAGTCTTCGGCATGCCTAGTCGATGCAAAAACCGGGGCCAAGAGCGAGTTTGATTCTCATTGGTGCGGCCCTACTTTCATGAATGGCGATCGCGAGATTTGGACTGATTATTACGATGAAGACTCATCAACGCTTCACGTAAACATCTACAAGTCCAATATCCCCCATTCGCTGCCTGAGGATGTTCTCTACTTTGTCCAGACTCACCTGCCGTTTGTTATTGGCAGTGGCGTGGCGATCATCCTCATCATCGGTGGCACGATTGTTGTCCTTTGCATCCGCAAGAAGCGTGCGAAGGCCGCGAACGGTGCGACAGCCGCAGTGCCCAAGCCTCAGCGCAAGCAGCGTCGTCGTCAGAAGCGCGCCCAGCAGAACGCCGTTCCACCTGCAGCACCTGCGATGCCGACGACACCGGCAGCTCCGGCCGAGCCCGCCCGCTTCTGCCGTCACTGCGGAGCCCCGCTCGTACCCGAAGCCCAGTTCTGCCCCACATGCGGACAAAAGGTAGACTAGCGAACAAAAACCTAATAGACCCCAACCACCAAGGCCCCGTTCCGAAACACTCCAGAACGGGGCCTTGGCTTGGTGCAAGGGTGCTAATTTGGGAAGGTCATCGTCGCACGCCCCAATGAAGTTGCGGTGGAATAGGGACTGTTTTGGCCTCTGGAGCCTTCATTTAGTCCCTATTTCACCGCAACTTAAAAAGGGGCGCTGACCGGGATAGTCAGCGCCCCTTTTGTTGGATTGGCTAGCCTCCGAGGTAAGCCTTGCGGACGTTGTCGTCGTGCAGGAGCTCTTGGCCGGTGCCGGTCATGGTGATCTTGCCGGTCTCGAGCACGTAGCCGCGCGTGGCGATGGAAAGTGCCATCTGTGCGTTTTGCTCGACCAGGAGCACCGTGGTTCCGGCCTTATGCAGATCCTCGACAATTTGGAAGATCTGTTCGATCAGAATCGGTGCCAAGCCCATAGAGGGCTCATCGAGCATGAGCAGCTTAGGGTTGCTCATAAGGGCGCGGCCCATAACGAGCATCTGCTGCTCGCCGCCCGAAAGGGTACCGGCGACCTGGCGACGGCGCTCCTTCAGGCGCGGGAACTGCTCGTAGACGCGCTCCAGGCCCGGAGCCACCGTGGACTTGGGCTGCGTATAGGCGCCCATTTCGAGGTTCTCCTCGACCGTCATCTGCAAAAAGGCGCGACGGCCCTCGGGAACCTGAGCCAGACCCTTGCCCACCAGCTTATCGGCAGGCGTATGGGTAATGTCCTCACCCATAAACTTGATGGAACCGGTCTTGGAGCGCAGCAGGCCCGAGACGGTCTTAAGCGTCGTGGACTTGCCGGCGCCGTTGGCACCGATCAGGGCCACGATCTCACCCTCGTTGACGTTAAAGGAGATGTCCTTGATGGCGTGGATGGCGCCGTACCAGACGTTGATGTTGTAGACGGAAAGCATCGGCTCTGCCATTTAGTTCTCCCCCTTATCCTGCTTGCCCAGATACGCCTCGATAACGGCGTCGTTGTTCTGGATCTCCTCGGCCGTGCCCTTGGCGATGACCTTACCAAAGTTAAGCACGCAGATACCCTCGCATATATTCATGACGAGCGACATATCATGCTCGATAAGCATGATGGCGATGCCGAAGGTGTCGCGAATCTTAACGATGTTCTCCATGAGCTCCGCGGTCTCGGACGGGTTCATGCCGGCGGCAGGCTCGTCGAGCAGCAGCAGCTTGGGGTTGGTGGCAAGCGCGCGGACGATCTCCAGACGACGCTGGGCGCCATAAGGCAGCGAGCCGGCCTGCTCGTTTGCCAGGTGCTCCATATCAAAGATGGACAGCAGCTCCATGGCGCGCTCGTGGGCGGCCTTCTCGTGCTTCCAGTACGTCGGCAGGCGTAGCACGCCCTCAAAACTGGAATAGCGCTCCTGGTTGTGCAGGCCGACCTTGACGTTATCCTCCACCGTCATGGTGTTGAACAGGCGGATGTTCTGGAAGGTACGGGCGATGCCCATGCGGTTGACCTGGTAGACCGACTTGCCCGAGGTGTCCTCACCGTCGAGCAGGATGGTGCCGTGCGTGGGCTGGTACACCTTGGTGAGCAGGTTGAAGACCGTGGTCTTGCCGGCACCGTTGGGGCCGATCAGACCGGCGATCTCGGTCTTGCCGATAGTCAGGCTAAAGTCGTCGACCGCCTTAAGGCCACCGAACTCAATACCCAGGTGGATGCACTCGAGCGCCGGGCGCTCGCCCAGGTCGCGATCGGGAACGATGGCGCCAGAAGGATACGGGACCATCTTGCCCTTGTTGAACTCAAACTTACTGGGCATCGGCTGCCACCTCCTTCTTGGAAGCAAAGCGGTCCTTAATGCGTGCGAAGAACGCCTTGAGCTGCGGGTTGTTGGTAAAGATCATGACCAGGATCAACACGATGGCGTAGATGAGCATGCGGTAGTCCGAGAACTGACGGAGCAGCTCGGGAAGCACCGTGAGCAACGCCGCCGCGATGACGGAACCGCGCATGTTGCCCAGGCCGCCCAGGACCACGAACACCAGGATGAGGATCGACGTGTTGAAGTCGAACTTGGTGGCGGAGAGCTGCGAGAAGTTACCGCCGAAGAGGGCTCCGGCAGCACCGGCGAGGGCAGCGGAAACCACGAAGGCGATCATGCGGTACTCGGTGACGGAGATGCCTACGGACTCGGCTGCAATCTTGTTATCGCGCACGGCCATAATGGCACGGCCGGTACGGCTGCGAACCAGGTTGAGCACGATCACGAGTGCGACCATGACCAGGATGGCACCGGCGAGGAAGGTCGAGTACGTCGACACGCCCGAGGCGCCCTGGGCGCCCTTGATGATGGCGGTGCCGTCCTCGAGCAGGTGCAGGTCGTCGATCGTAGAGTTGCCCGTGATGTTAAAGATCACGTGCAGGCCGCGGGAGTCGACGCCCACAATGAGGCAGGTGACGATCTCTTTGATGATCTCGCCAAAGGCCAGGGTCACGATAGCCAGATAGTCGCCGCTCAGGCGCAGGACCGGGATGCCGATCAAGAAGCCCAAGATGGCGGCAGCGATAGCGCCGACCACGATGCTGATGATAAGGCGCACCGGATCGGAGGGAACGGCGCTCTCGAGGGCGACCGCGGTGACGATGCCCGTATAGGCACCGACACTCATAAAGCCCGCGTGGCCCAGCGACAAGTCGCCCGCGATGCCGACGACGAGGTTAAGGGAAATGGCCATGACGATATAGGCCGTGATGGGGACCAGCTGACCGGCGATCATGCGCGGGATCATGTGGTTAGACTGCATAAAGAACACGATGGCGAACGCCACAATGCACATGGCATACGTGACAAAGTCGTGACGCGTCTGCTTGTCTTTGAGAAACTTCATAACGCTCACCTACACCTTCTCGGGGACGTACTTGCCCAAGAGGCCGGCAGGCTTGACGAGCAGGACGATGATCAAAACACCAAAGACGATGGAGTTGGCAAGGCTCGTGGAAATGTAAGCCTGCGCCATCGCCTCGATGATGCCGATGAGAATGCCGCCGACAAAGGCGCCGGGGATGGAGCCGATGCCACCGAAGACGGCGGCGTCGAAGGCCTTGATGCCGGGCATGGCGCCCGTCGTGGGCTGCAGCACCGGCGAGTAGGAGCACAGCAGCACGCCGGCGATGGCGGCAAGGGCAGAGCCGATGGCAAACGTCATCGAGATGGTGCGGTTGACGTTGATGCCCATGAGCTGAGCGGCGGCCTTGTCCTCGGACACGGCGCGCATGGCTTTGCCCATCTTGGTCTTACCTGTAAAGAACATCAGGCCGGCCATGATAACCAGGCAGGCGACGATGGTGACGAGCGAGACGGCGCTTACGTTGAACTTGGCCAAGAACTCCGGCACCTGGAAGGTGACGAGCGAAGTGAAGTTCTTGGGCGTGGCGCCCCACAGAAGCTGCGCGGCGTTCTGCAGGAAGTAGGACACGCCGATAGCCGTGATCAGAACGGCCAGCGGGCCTGCTTGGCGCAGCGGCTTATAGGCCAGACCCTCGATGAGAACACCGAGAACCGTGCAGGCCACACAAGAGAGAACTACAGATGCCCAGCCCGGGAGGCCGAGATACGACGTGGCGCAGAACGAGACATAGGCACCGACCATGATGACATCGCCGTGAGCGAAGTTGAGCATCTTGGCGATACCGTAGACCATGGTGTAGCCCAACGCGATGATGGCGTAGACGCTGCCCATGGACAGGCCGTTGACCAGGTATTGGATAAAGACCGTCATGTTCCACATCCCCCTTTCGAATAGGTTTCCAGTTAATGTATGAAACAGGGACGTTACACTGTCCCTAGATACCAAGCAAGCAGGGAAGGCCAAAACCTCCCCTGCTTGGGATCAAAACCGCTCTATGTAAGGCGGCCAATTAGGCCTGTACGTACTTGCCGTCGGTGATGACGTACGCCGTGGGCTCCTTCTGGACCTGGCCCTTATCGTTCCAGGTGAGCTTGCCGGTCAGACCGTCAACGGTAATCTTGAGCATAGCCTTGGACAGCTTCTCGGCGACCTCGGTCGGATCGGCGTCGACACCAAGACCGGCCTCCTTGACGGCCTCGGCCACCGCGTGCACGCCGTCGTAGGCGTCAGCGGCAAACTGGTCGGGGGTATCGCCGTACTTATCCTTGTAAGCGTTAACGAAGTCGGCGTTCTTCTCGTCGTCGGCGGAGAACGGGGTCATGAGCAGCAGACCCTCGGCAAGAGAGGTATCGAAGCCCTCAACGCCCAGGATGCCGTCCATACCGTCGCAGCCCATCATCTTGACGTCGTAGCCCATGTCCTTGGCGTTCTTGAGCAGGACGGACGCCGGCGTGTAGTAGATCGGCGCAAAGATCATGGTGGCGCCGGCCTGCTTGGCCTTGGTCAGCTGGTTGGTAAAGCTCGTGGCGGAGTCGTCCTTAAAGGTCTCCTCGTCAACAATCTCGAGCTTGGACTCAGCGGCCTGGGCCTTAAAGGAATCTGCGATGCCCGAAGAATAGGCGTCGCCGGAGTTATAGAACAGCACGAACTTCTCGTCCGCATACTTCTGCGCCAGGAACTTGGCAGCGTTGACACCCTGGTTGGGGTCGGTGAAGCAAACCTGGAAGACGCAATCCTTGCCGTCGGTGACGTCCTCGGAGGACGCGGACGGGGTGATCATGAACGTCTCGGGGTCGTTGCCGCACTCGGCGGCAACGGCGACCGACGCACCCGTGGTGGTCGGGCCGACGAGGGCCTGCATGCCCCAGTCGAGCAGGGTGTTGAAGGCGTTGACGGCCTTCTCGCCGTCGGCCTGGTCATCCTCGGCCTTGCTGGCAAGCGGCAGCTCCTTGGTCGAGAAATCCTTGCAGCCAAGCTCGACACCCTGGGTAACGGACTTGCCGTAGGACGCGTTGGCGCCGGTCAGCGGGCCGATGGTGCCGATCTTAAACGAAGCGTCGCTTGAAGCGGAACCGCTGTCGCCGCCGTTGGAGGAGCAACCAGCTAGAATGGACATCGCCCCCAGACCTGCTGCGCTCGCGATAACGCTCCTGCGATTCATAACAGGGTTCAATGACTTACCGGTGAGGCTCGACATGCGGCTCTCCTCTCAAATCTCGTCGGGTTTCGGTTACCCGACAGGCCATCCTTCGCCGTGTTCGGCGTTCGCAAAATACTAGACGCTTTAGTTAAGGAAAGTGGCGATTATTTCAACTTTTCTTTGGATTTGTCCATTTATCCATAATTCTGTGTATTTCTATTACTTTATACAGTAATGCCACTTTATTGTGTGAAAGTAATGTTTCCGTTCTGTTACAGGCGTCCCTGCCCTGAATAAAACGGCCTCACCGGTCGCGCTTTATGCGCACTTAGGCGGCGATGTACTTGCCGTCCTGAATCACATAGGCTGTGGCGGGCTTTTCGACCTGGCCCTCGTCATTCCACGTCAGCTCGCCTGTCAGGCCCTCGATCTTGATCTTGCGCATGGCGTGGGCAAGGTCGCCGGCAATGTCGGCACCGTCGTCCGTAATGTCGATGTCTGCCTTATCGATTGCCTCGACAATCGCGTGGACGCAGTCATAGGCGTCGGCGGCAAACTGGTTGGGCGTCTCGTTGTAGGCGTCCTTATATGCCTTGACGAAGTCGGCGTTCTTCTCATCGTCGGCAGAGAACGGGGTCATGAGCAGCACGCCCTCGGCAAGAGAGGTGTCGAAGCCCTCAACGGAGAGCAGGCCGTCCATGCCATCGGTACCCATGAGCGTCATGTCGTAGCCCATGTCCTTGGCGTTCTTGAGCAGAACGGACGCCGGCGTGTAGTAGATCGGCGCAAAGATGAGCGTGGCGCCGGCCTCCTTGGCCTTGGTCAGCTGGTTGGTAAAGCTCGTGGCGGAATCGTCCTTAAAGGTCTCGGTATCGACGACATCGAGCTTGGATGCCTTGGCCTGCTCGGCAAAGGCGTCGGCAACGCCCGAGCTATACGTATCGCCGGAGTTGTAGAACAGGGCGATCTTGGCGTCCGCGTACTTCTCGGCCAAGAACTTCGCGGCGCTGGTGCCCATGGTGGGGTCGGTGAAGCAAACCTGGAAGACCGTGGTCTTTCCCTTGGTGACATCGAGCGACGAGGCCGAAGGCGTGACCATGAGTATGTCGTCGGCGATCTCGCCAGAGACAGCGACGGCGGCACCGGTGGTGACGGGGCCGACGAGAGCCTGCATGCCCCAGTCACACAGGGTATTGAAGGCGTTGATAGCCTTCTCGCCGTCGGCGACGTCATCCTCGGACTTAATCGAGAGCTTGAGGTCCTTGGTCGAGAAATCCTTGGCGGCAAGCTTGGCGCCCTTCTCGGCCGAGACGCCATAGGTTGCCGCGGCGCCGGTCAGAGGGCCGATGACACCGATCTTGAAGGTCTTGCCGTCATCGGCGGAGCCGCCGTCCGAGCCACCCGACGAGCAACCAGCGAGTGCGGCGGTGCTGCCGAGCGCTGCGGCGCCGGCGAGAAAGTTCCTACGGCTAAGCGTGCTGTTGATGTTGAACATGGTGTCCCCCTTTTCGCTGGCCGCAGTGCGGCCGTCTTGCGGTACGGGGCAAACCTTATGGCGCAAACGTTGACAGTTTGTTACGTAAGTTCGTTTGTAGCGAGCATGTTTCCAATGTTTCCGCAGCGTTTCAGGGGTGCCGTTTTGTGCAGCTCCTGTTGCCTGGCGAGCACGCGCCCCCGGTTCACGCTAGAATGCACTCAACCTTTAAGCGGTTAATCCATCCATAAGATGCACGAAGGAGCTATCTATGAGCGAACCCCTGCGCACCGTGAACGTCGGCCTCATCGGTCTGGGAACCGTCGGCGGCGGCGTGGCCCGTCTGATCAAGAGCCACCACGATGAGTACCTGGCAGCCTACGGCATCGACCTTAAGCTGACCCGCGCCTGCGCGCTTGCCTGGGAGCAGGCCGAAGCCGCCGGCATTGAGCGCGAGGCCTTTACGAGCGACTGGCACGACGTCGTCACCGACCCCGCCGTCGATATCGTCGTCGAGCTCATCGGCGGCGAGCACCCCGCGACCGAGATCTTCACCACTGCCTTCGAGAACGGCAAGCATGTCGTCTCCGCCAACAAGGCTCTGCTGGGCCGTCACGTCGAGACGCTCGCCGAGAAGGCGCGCGCGTGCGGCGTGCAGATCAAGTGCGAGGCCAGCTGCGGTGGCGGCATCCCCATTGTCAGCACGCTTGAGCACGACCTGGTAGGCAACAAGATCCTGACCATCGCCGGCATTCTCAACGGCACCACCAACTATATCCTGTCGCGCATGGACGCCGAGGGTGCCGATTACGCCGACGTACTTGCCGACGCGCAGGCCAAGGGCTATGCCGAGGCCGACCCGTCCGCCGACGTCGACGGCTTCGACGCCGCCAGCAAGACGGCGATCCTCGCCTCCATCGGCTTTGGCACCCGCGTTACCACCGACGATGTGTACCAGCAGGGTATCCGTACCATCGGCGCCGAGGACATCGCCCAGGCCCGCGAACTCGGCTACACCATTAAGCTGCTCGGCATCGCCCGCAACACCGACGCCGGCGTCGACGTTCGCGTGCACCCCACGCTGATCCCCGCCGACCACATGCTTGCCAAGGTCAACGGCGCCATGAACGCTGTCTACGTGGTGGGCGACGCCGTGGGCGAGACCATGTTCTACGGTGCCGGCGCAGGCTCCTTCCCCACCGCGAGCGCCGTCGTGGGCGATATCCTGTCGCTCTCCGAGCAGATCAGCCGCGGCGTGGCTCCGCTGCCCGAGATTGAGCCCTATGGCCACAACCTCGCCTTTAAGCCCATGGACGAGCTCCAGACCAAGTACTATGTGCGCCTGAAGGTCGCCGACCGCGTGGGCGCCCTGTCCGAGACGGTCGACATCTTTGCCAAGCACAACATCTCGATCTCGCTCATCAACCAGGTCGAGGACGGCAAGTCGGGCGTCAGCGATGCCTGCTCGGTCATCTTCCTGACGCACCGCGCGCTCGAGAAGGACGTCCAGGCTGCCGCCGCCGAGCTTGCCAGCGTCGACTGCGTGGCCGAGGTCGCCAACGTCCTGCGCATCGAGGACGTCGAGGCCTGGACCGAAGGCGTCATGGCCAACTAGTCCATCGATCGCCTAGCAATACGCGCTTTGAGGGCTCCCGTCCGATGTGGGACGGGAGCCCTTTTGTCTCCTGCCCTAAGCACAACGGCAGAGCACATTTGTGCGAGCCGCCCATCGGTAACGCGGGCTACCGTTCACCGATATGCAAACGCGGCCGATTCCGGCTACCGCTACGCTGTGCTGAGTACGTCCACCCCCGAAGAATGGAGGCATCATGTTGCTCGAGGGCAAGAAAGCAATCATCACCGGCGGCACGCGCGGAATCGGCTATGCCATCGCCTGCCGTTTTATCGAGGAAGGCGCCGCCGTCACCGTCTTTGGCTCGCGCCAGGAAACTGCCGACGCAGCCGTTGAGAAGCTGGCGGCCGCCTATCCCGAGGCCAAGGTCTGGGGCCGCTCCTGCGACCTCACCTCGCTCGAGGCCGTAACCGAGGCCTTTACCCAAGCTGCCACCGATATGGGCGGCCTGGACACGGTCGTCAACAATGCCGGCATCTCCCAGCGCTCGCCCCTTTTGGACTACACTGCCGAGGAGTTTGCAAAGGTCATGGACCTCAACGTCGTCGCCGTCTTTAATGGCCACCAGGCTGCCGCCAAGATCATGACCGAGGCCGGCCACGGCGGCACCATCACCACCACGAGCTCGATGGTCGCCAAGTACGGCCAGCCCTCCGGCGTCGGTTACCCCACGTCCAAATTTGCCGTCAACGGCATGGTCCAGTCGCTCTCGCGCGAGCTCGCCCCCATGGGCATTCGCGTCAATGCCGTCGCACCTGGCGTGACCAAGACCGACATGGTCGCTAACCTGCCCGAAGAAGTCATCAAGCCCATCATCGCCACCATTCCGCTGGGTCGCATGGGCGAGCCCGAGGATGTCGCCAACGCCTTTGTTTTCCTGGCGAGCGACATGTCCTCCTATGTCACGGGCGCCGTGCTCCCCGTCGACGGAGCCGCCCGCTCCTAAGGAGCCACAAGCTTTGGCTTCAAGCTTCAACATAGCTCAACCAAAAAGGCGCGCCGTCTGAATCAACTGCAGACAGCGCGCCTTCTCCTGTTATGAAAGGGAAACTATGTCCCAGTATTTCGGATCAGAACGGGGCACGGTTTCCCCCAGGACCTCCTTGCGGAAACTGCATCCCACTCTGAGCGCCCATTCCGGGACACAGCTTCCCAACGGCCCCCGTTTCGGAAACCACATCCCGTTCCGAGCCTTCAAAGCGGGACGCGGCTTCCCCGAGAAAGTATCGACTACTTACCGTCGTCGTCTTCGGCTTCTTCGCGCGCATAGAGCTCCAGCATGCGGCGGCGGTATTCGCGCACAGCGAGCTTGGCGCGCTCCAGGCGGCGGCGCTCACGCGGAGTCAGCTCGGACGGGTCGACCTCGTCTCCATAGGTCTTATCGGCAAGCAGGTGCGCCGCGTCCACGATGCGGGCATCGATGTGGCCGCTCGCTGCCTCGGCGGAAAGACGCTCGGCAATCGTATCGAGCGTAGGCAGGCCCTCGAATACGCGACCATGGCCATGCGAGGTCAGCAGCTCGTGCTCGCGCGCGAGCAAGCTCGCTAGGTCGTGGTGGGCGCGCAAGATGTCGAGCGCATCGGATGGATGCTCGGCAACCTCTGCCACGGCGGCGACCGGTGCGGCATCCACCACGCGGTAGAAGAGCTGCGCGAGCAATGGCATCAAGAACACCGTGATGGCACCGGCGGCAACCATGACCGACGCAATATCTTGCGACAGCGCGCCCGCGTTGACGGCAACGCTCGTAACGGCAACGATGATCGGCAGCGCCGTGGTGCAGTACAGGGCCACGGTAATGCGACCATACGCCGACACATCGCGCGTCGCAGGACAAATGCTCATGGAAATAAGAATGGGCACGGCACGAATAATCAACAACGCCACGATAAAGCCCGCGAGCAAGCCCGGGCGCGACGCCACGGCCGTCAGGTCGATCTTTGCGCCCGACACGGTAAAGAACACCGGAATCAAAAAACCGTAGGCCAGACCGTCGAGCTTGGTCTCGAGCGTATGGTTGCCCTCGGGGATGATATAGCGCAGGACAAAGCCGGCGGCAAAAGAACCCAACACGATGTCGAGATCAAAGACAGCCGAGAATGCCACGAGCGTGACCAGGATGAGCACCGTCAGGCGCACGAAGGTCTGCGACGTGGTATCGGCGCGCTCCTCAACAAATGCAAAGAAGCGGCTGCCGACGCGCTTGGAGCGGCTCGGGACCACGGCCAGCAACACGCAAACCACCGCAAACAAGCCAAGGATAACGAGCGTTTGGATGCCAGTGCGGGCAGACAACAGCACCGACATGGCGAGCACGGGACCGAGCTCGCCCCAAGTGCCATACGCGAGAATCGAGTCGCCCACGCGCGTGCCGGTGAGCGAGCGCTCACGCATGATGGGCACAAGCGTACCGAGCGCCGTCGAAGTGAGGGCAAGCGTCACGGCGATACCGTCGAAATGACTGACTGAGAACCACGGGGTAAAGCGCACGGCAAGCCAGGCGATACCAAACGTGACGACCCACGTCGCCAAGCCGTAGCGCCCCTCGACGCCCGTGATGCTCTTGGGGTCGATCTCAAAGCCGGCAAGCAGGAACAAAAAGGCCAGGCCCAGCTCGGACACCAGCGAGACCTCAGCATCTACATGGATGACGCCGAGCATATGGGGTCCCAGTACCGCGCCGAGCACGAGCAAAAAGACCGTCTCGGGAACGGGTTTTCCGGGAATCGCCGAGGCGATAAAAGGACTCGCAAAGGCCACGAGTGCGATGATGGCGAGCGAAACGAATGCCATGTGATGCCTTTCTCTTGTTTGCGCTTCACTGTAGCACCCTCGCCGTCCTCAACGCGCCGCGAGCTGTCGTATCATAGTGAGGTTTACAAACATGTGGCTCAAGGCGACCGCAGGGCAGACCCCGCAAACCGACCGCTGCCGCATACCGTACCGTACGCCCAACCGATCAGGAAGGCAGGAACCAATGGTCTCTCGTATCTACGTGGAGAAGAAACCCGGGTTCGACGTCGAGGCTCAGCAGCTCAAGGGCGAGCTGACCGAAATTCTCGGCATCAAGGGCATCGAGGCCCTGAGGATTATCAACCGCTACGACGTCGAGGGCATCGACAAGGAGCTTTTCCGGTCCTGCGTGCCGACCGTCTTTAGCGAGCCCCAGGTCGATGTGACCTACGACGAGCTCCCCGCAAGCGATGGCGCCGTCTTTGCCGTCGAATTCCTGCCTGGCCAGTTTGACCAGCGCGCCGACTCCGCCAGCGAGTGCGTGCAGCTCATCAGCCAGGGCGAGCGCCCCGCCGTGCGCTCCGCCAAGGTCTATATGATCTCGGGCGCTCTGGACGAGGCCGCCATCGATGCCATCAAGCACTACGTGGTGAACCCCGTCGAGGCGCGCATCGCCTCGCTCGACCTGCCCGAGACGCTGTACATGGAGACCCCCGAGCCCCAGCCCGTCGAGGTGCTCGACGGTTTCCGCGAGCTCGACGAAGCCGGCCTTGCCGCCTTTATTTCCGAGCGCGGCCTTGCCATGGACGAGGCGGACATCGCCTTCTGCCAGCAGTACTTCCGCGATGAGGATCGCGACCCCACCATCACCGAGATCCGCGTGATCGACACCTACTGGTCCGATCACTGCCGCCACACCACCTTCGGCACCGTCCTGGACGACGTGACGATCGACGACGCCGTGGTGCAGCAGGCCTTCGACCGCTACATGGAGATGCGCCACGAACTCGGTCGCGACACCAAGCCCGTCTGCCTCATGGACATGGGCACCATCGGCGCCAAGTACCTCAAGAAGACCGGCGTCATGACCGATGTCGACGAGTCCGAGGAGATCAACGCCTGCACCGTCAAGGTGAAGGTCGATGTCGACGGCGAGGACCAGGACTGGCTGTTCCTCTTTAAGAACGAGACCCACAACCACCCGACCGAGATCGAGCCCTTCGGCGGTGCCGCCACCTGCGTGGGCGGTGCCATCCGCGACCCGCTGTCGGGCCGCAGCTACGTGTACCAGGCCATGCGTGTCACCGGCGCCGGCGACCCCACCGTCCCCGTGTCCGAGACGCTCGAGGGCAAGCTGCCGCAGCGTAAGCTCGTGACCACTGCTGCCGCCGGCTACTCCAGCTACGGCAACCAGATCGGCCTTGCCACCGGTCAGGTCAACGAACTCTATCACCCCGGCTACGTCGCCAAGCGCATGGAGGTCGGCGCCGTCGTGGGCGCTACCCCGGCAAACCACGTGCGTCGCGAGTGCCCCGCCCCCACCGACAAGATCATCCTGTTGGGCGGCCGCACCGGCCGTGACGGCATCGGCGGTGCCACCGGCTCCTCCAAGACCCAGAACACCGAGTCCATCGAGACATCGGGCGCCGAGGTCCAGAAGGGCAACGCCCCGGTCGAGCGCAAGCTGCAGCGCCTGTTCCGCCGCGGCGATGCCTGCCGTCTGATCAAGCGCTGCAACGACTTTGGCGCCGGCGGTGTCTCGGTCGCCGTAGGCGAGCTTGCCGACGGCCTGTATGTCGACCTTGATACCGTGACCAAGAAGTACGACGGTCTTGACGGCACCGAGCTCGCCATCTCTGAATCCCAGGAACGCATGGCCTGCGCCGTCGCCGACGGTGACGTCGAGGAGTTCATGGGCTACGCCGCCGAGGAGAACCTCGAGGCGACCGTTATCGCCGAGGTTACCGCCGAGCCGCGCATGCGCATGGCCTGGAACGGCGTCGCCATCGTCGACCTGTCCCGCGAGTTCCTCAACTCTAACGGCGCACCCAAGCACCAGGTCGCCCACGTGTGCGCCCGTAGCGTGTGGCAGCCCAGCTGGGCCGGCACCACGCTTGCCGAGCGCATGACCTCGCTCGTCACCGACCTCAACGTTGCCTCCAACAAGGGCCTTTCCGAGCGATTCGACTCCACCATCGGTGCCGCGACCGTGCTTATGCCTTTTGGCGGCAAGACGCAGCTCACCCCGAGCTCGGCCATGGTCGCCAAGTTCCCCGTGGACGGCGAGACCACCACGGCAAGCGCCATGGCATGGGGCTTCAACCCCTACCTGATGGAAGCCGACCAGTTTGCGGGCGCCTACCTGTCCGTGGTCGAGTCCATCGCCAAGCTCGTAGCTGCCGGCTTTGAGCACAAGCGCGCCTATCTCTCCTTCCAGGAGTACTTCGAGCGTCTGCGCACCGAGGCCGAGCGCTGGGGCAAGCCCACGGCAGCCGTCCTGGGCGCCCTCATGGCCCAAGTCGACCTGGGTGCCGGCGCCATCGGCGGCAAGGACTCCATGAGCGGCTCGTTTGAGGACGAGGCCGGCGAGCTCAACGTTCCGCCGACCCTGATCAGCTTCGCTGTCGCCGTGGGCAAGGCGGCCCGCGCTGTCTCCCCCGAGTTCAAGGGCCTCACACACCGCGTCGTCCGTATCGCCCCCGCCACCTATGGCGAGGACTACCGCCCCGATGCCCAGCAGCTGCTCGCCGCGTTTGACGCCGTCGAGGCGCTCACCGCTACCGGCGACGCCCTGGCCGTCTCCACGCCCGGCTACGGCTGCGGCGCCGAGAGCCTCTTTAAGATGTGCGTCGGTAACCAGATCGGTATCGAGCTTGCCGAGGACGTGGACGTGGAGAGCCTCTTCACCCCGCTCTACGGCAGCTTTATCGTCGAGCTCGCCGAGGACGCCGAGCTGCCCGAAGTCGCCGACGGCGTTGTCGTCGAGCCCCTGGGCACCACCGTCGAGGGCTATGTCATCGACACCGGCTCCGAGGTCATCGAGCTCGCCGAGCTCCAGGAGGCCTGGGAGAGCGACATCGAGGGCGTCTTCACCTACCGCAGCGCCGGCGAGACCCCCGAGGTCGAGACCATCGACTTCCGCGCCAAGGATATCCACGTGTTCGGCGGCGCCAAGATCGCCCGCCCGCGCGTGATCATCCCCGTGTTCCCCGGCAACAACTGCGAGTACGACAGCGCCCGCGCCTTCCGTGCCGCCGGTGCCGAGGCCGACACCTTCGTGATCAACAACCTCACGCCCGAGGCCGTCGCCGAGAGCACCCACGAGCTTGCGCGCCGCATCCGTGCAAGCCAGATCGTTATGATCCCCGGCGGCTTCTCGGGCGGCGACGAGCCCGACGGCTCTGCCAAGTTCATCACGGCGTTCTTCCGCGCTCCCGAGGTCACCGAGGCAGTCCGCGACTTGCTCAAGGCCCGCGATGGCCTGATGCTGGGCATCTGCAACGGCTTCCAGGCCCTGATCAAGCTCGGCCTGGTGCCCTACGGCGACATCGTCGACGCCACGCCCGATGCGCCCACGCTGACGTTCAACACCATCGGTCGCCACCAGAGCCGTCTGGTGCGCACCCGTATCTCGTCCAACCTGTCCCCGTGGCTTTCGCAGTGCAGCCTGGACGACCCCTACACCGTCGCCATCAGCCACGGCGAGGGCCGCTTTGTCGCCAATGACGAGGTGCTCGCCCAGCTGATCGCCAACGGCCAGGTCGCCACGCAGTACGTGGGTGAAGACGGAAAGCCCAGCATGGATCTTTCCGTCAACCCCAACGGCTCCGCACTCGCCATCGAGGGCATCACGAGCCCCGACGGCCGCGTCCTGGGCAAGATGGGCCATGCCGAGCGTCGCGGCGACAACCTGTACCGCAACGTGCCCGAGCATGTCCCCGGCGATAAGTTCATGCCGATCTTTGAGAGCGGCGTGGCCTACTTCGCTTAAACCTTTCCCATCGGGTACAATCCCCTCGGGTAACAACACCCGCCACCGACACATCCGGTGGCGGGTTCTTTTTTGCTTCGCGCATGCAGGAAGGACATCATGGAAAGCCGCAAGCCGTATCTCGCCACCCTGCCCGGACTCATCCTGGGCTGTCTTGTTTGTTGCGCGCTCTGGGGATCGGCCTTTCCCTGCATCAAGATCGGCTACGCACTCTTTGGTATCCCGGCGCACGATAGCGCCTCGCAGCTGCTCTTTGCGGGCTTGCGCTTCACGCTTGCCGGCGCCCTGGTTATCGTTGGGATGAGTGCGGCCCAGCGCCGCCCCCTCATTCCGCAGGCTCGCGACATCAAGCCCATCTTTGTCTTGTCGCTCTTCCAGACTATCGGGCAGTACTTCTTTTTCTATCTGGGCCTCTCGCACGCCAGCGCCATGTCGAGCTCCATCATCGAGGCCAGCGCCAACTTCCTCGCAATCCTCTTTGCCGCCCTGGCATTTCACACCGAGAAGCTCAATACGGCCAAGGTGCTTGGCTGTGCGCTGGGCTTTGCCGGCGTCGCGCTCGTCAACCTCTCGGGCGCAGATGGCACCTTTGGCTTCAGGCTCGATGGCGAGGGCTTTATCCTAGCCTCCACTGTCGCGGGTGCTCTTTCGACCTGCCTGATCGGCATCTTCTCGCGCAAGCATGACGGCGTCTTGCTCGCCGGCTGGCAGTTTTTAGTCGGAGGTTTGGTCCTTACCACCATCGGGTTTTTGATGGGCGGCGCGCTCTCCCCCACCGCGATCATCCCCGCCATCGCACTCATTATCTATATGGCACTCATTTCCGCCGTCGCGTACTCGCTATGGTCGCGTCTGCTTGCCGTCAACCCCGTCAGCCGTGTGTCGGTCTTTGGCTTTATGAATCCAGTCTTTGGCGTACTGTTGAGCGCTCTGCTGCTCGGCGAGGGCGCTGGCACGAGCCCTGTTACCGTACTTGTTGCCCTGCTGTTGGTCTGCGGCGGCATCATCATCGTCAACAGGCCCAAAAAGGTCTAACGAACTACCCCTATTTAGCAGAGGGGGTTCACATGCTTTAGCTTAATGGAGTACATCGGAGAGCCGAGGGCCGCCACGCCCGCCAGCGTGCGCCCTTTTTCTAGCGTATCTGGGCGCCGGCTTTCTTCTTCTCGCGCTTTACGCGGTTGAGCTCCGCGTCGGCAGCACGAAACAAGTCTTGCCAGGTATCGACGCCATCACCGACCCGTGCGTAGCCGATGGACATCCGCAACAGATACGGAACCTCGGCGCGCGCGAGCTCATCGTTGATTGTCGCGCACAGATGCATGATATCCTGTTCCGCCACTGCCTTTTGGAGCACCACGAACTCATCGCCACCATAACGTGCGATAAAGCCGCCAGACGCCGAGCAGACTTCTTTGAGCGCAGCGGATATGACCTGAAGAGCATGGTCGCCCTCCACATGCCCATAGCGATCGTTAATCTGCTTAAAGCCGTCGGCGTCCATCATAAGCAGATATACATCTTCGGCCTGATCCACATTTGAGAAGAGCGACAGCATATAGGTCTCAAAACGGTTGCGATTGTTAAGTCCAGTCAACGGGTCGGTCGAGATGAGCTGCTCCTGGTAGATGATGTAGAGCAGCAACATGCTAATCATTATGCCGACACAAAGGCCGGGCACCGAGTATACGACCTGAAAGGTACCGCCCACCAGGGCCGGAATGGCGAAAAATGCCAAGGTTCGATAGATGGCCTTCGTCTGCAGGCTCTCGACCCTGCGAGATTGCACAAATGCATGCAGGGACGTATGTATAACGTAACAGTAGCTGACGATGGGCTGGATCATATAGGCAAAGCCGCGACGATACACGCCCTGCGAATCGATATAGAACAGGGCGTGCGTCCAGTAACTGGTAAACGCCAGCACGACCACCAGAGCCGTAGGCAACGCTACAAGCACCACCCTATAGCGCGAGGTCAAAAGGCGAGAACCCTGCACCGTCTCGGAATAGATAAACCAAATGAGACACGCGATAGCAAAGAGCGAAAACGAAACCGCGTTGGAAATCCAGTTGGCAGCAATGCCCAACGTGCCGTCCACACCGTCCGAAAGCGTCCAGATCATATCGAATAATATGTACGCGGCAGAGGTGTAGCCAAGCATGCTAAACAATAGCTGCTGGGTGCTCGAGAACAAGGAGCGACGACTTCGCACGGCAAGCCCGATAAGAACAATCATGCATAGCACGAATATCTCAATCTTGAGTGCCTTAACCACTAGCGCCATCCCTTCAATACCCAAGTGGTCAGAATCGCCCAATTCGAATCAGGGCAATAAACACCCCTTTACTCCACAGGGGTAAAGGGGATAATAGCAGAGCGCCCGAACATCACTGCAAAACAGTTTCTGTTCGGGCGCCCATACGGCGCGAATTGCACACGCCGGCATCATTGATGGGTATCGATTGCTACTCGCCATCGATGTCAGTCGCGACGGCCTCCTCTATGGCCTCGACACCGACAGGCGACAGATCCTCCTTGCCTTGGCAGAACTTCTTGTCGACCCAGCCAGTCAGAATCGGAGCCATGATCGCCGTGATGATAACGGCGGTGGCGATCTGAGCGTACGCGATGGGCGCAAGCTCGGCGTAGCGCGGTGCGACCTCGGCGAGGGCAACCGGTGTGGTCATAGCCGTGCCGGCAATGGTGGAGCAAGCCACAGCGGCCTTGCCATTGCCGCCGCACAGACGCTCGAACGCAAAGGTGATGGGACCGACGACAAACAGCGTGACAAGGCCCAGCAAGATGCCGGAAATACCGCCGGTGATAAAGCTCGACAGGCTCATGGACGCACCGAGCTGAAATCCGATGACGGCAATCGCGGGATTGGCACCGGGAACCAGCAGGTTCTTGATAAACGGGAACAGGTTGCCCAGAACCATGCCAATAACGAGTGGCAAGATGGAGCCGATAATGGTGCCAATGGGAATGTTGGCGAGGCCGGAAACACCGAGGATGATCATCGTGACGGCGGGGCCAGCCGTAAAGAACAGGATACCGACGGCGCCCTGCTCAGACTCATCACCGAACTCGCCCATGATGCCCGTATAGAGCGCCATGTTGCAAAACGTGATGCCGCCGATGATAGACACGGAGCTCAGACCCAGGAAGTTGTCGTTAAAGAAATATGCCACGCCCAGGCCGAGAGCCGCTGCGACGACCAGCTTGGGGATCAGCACGACGATACCGGTCTTGATGGCACCCGGCGTGGACTTAAAGCTGATGCCGGCGCCCACAAACAGCAGGATCGCGGCGACGATGGCATTGGAGCCACCGCGGCAGGCAGCCGTAAAGAAGCCGCCGATCTCAAAAACCTGCGGGCAGAAGGTGTTGAGCAAAAGACCGACGATCATCGGATAGATCATGATGTCGCCCGGGATGCGCGGGACCTTGAATTTCTTTTGCTCGTTGGCAGTCGCTTCCTGTGCCATGAAACCCCCATTTCCGCTGACGGGGTACAAAAGCCCACGTCACGCTTTGCTACAGTAAAGTTTGACCATGGTACCAGAAGAAATAGACCAGCTCGGTGAAAAACTCGACAAGTTGGGATGGAACGAGATTCGGCGCCCGCGACGCCACCCCTATATAAGGCTCAAGACGATATAGAGTACGATGCCCGAGACGCAGCACCACAGCATCGATTTTGTCTTGACCGCCACGACCACGACGCCGGCGGCCGCAATCCAGGGAACCAAGGCAGGCCAGAGCCCCGCGTCGAACGCGCCGGGGCTCACCAAGTCGTTGGCGACCAGCGCGGCAAAGGCAGCGGGCGGGATATAACCCAGGGCCTCGGTAATGCGGGGCGACAGCGTTCTCCCGCGCAAGGCAAACGCCGGCGCGATGCGAAAGAACGCGATAGCAGCCCACGACGACAGCCACAGAACCAAGAACTCGTTAACGGGCATCGCGGGCACCTCTTCCGTCAAATACAGCATCGCACGCCAACGCAATGGCAATGCCGGCCACGACGCTTGCCGGCACGGCAATATTCGTGAGGCCCAAGAACTTGCATACGGCGACGGACACCGCGCCCGAAACCGCCGCGACAACGTTGCCGCGCGACAGCCGCTGCGAAAAGAGCAGGCAGATAAAGAGCGAGGTGCAGACAAAGGCTGCAATGGCGGTGGGAACATCGACAACGGCGCCGACGATGGCGCCCATCGTACACGAAACGCCCCATGTTGCGATAAGGATCACGTTGAGCACGAAGGACTCGCGCGGGCCCCAATCCTCCCCTTCAACCAACTTGGCAAGCGAGATGCCATATGCCTCCTCGGTAAGTGTCGCGGCAACAGCCAGCGTCTGACGCTTCGAGGCACCCGTCAGATGCGGCGCGATCGATGCCGAGTAAAGCGCAAAGCGCGAGGAGATGGCAGCAACGCTCGCGACGATCGATGCTGCAGGCACGCCCGCCAGCCAAAGATTGCAGATCATAAACTGGCCGCTGCCCGTCACAAACGTGCTGCTCAGAGCAAAGACCATCCAGGGCTCCATTCCCGTCTGCCCCATGATCATTCCGCACGGCGCGCCTATTGCAATATAGGTAAGCATCACTGGCCAGACGATTTTAAAGATCCTAAGGACCATGCCACTCCCATTCTGGTAAGTCGTCTGCAGCGCGCCTTGCAACGCAGCAGAAATATCAACCGGTGGCAATAAAGTTCACCTACAATTGCCACCGGATCGAAAGACACAACTTTTTAGGAAGTCATTATGACAGCTATCGATCGAGACCGGGCGCGCGCGGCCTTCAAAAGCTACACCGATGCCTACGACGCCACCAACCCACGCATCGCGCTCAAAATCGAGCATACGTACCACGTGGCCGAGGCATGCGATGCCGTAGCGCGCGAGCAGGGCTGGTCGTCAGAAGATATTGACCTGGCATGGCTTTGCGGCCTGCTACACGATATGGGCCGCTTTGAGCAGTTGCGGCACTGGGACACCTTTAAGGACGCCGAGAGCATGAGCCATGCAGCGCTGGGCATCGAGGTCCTCTTTGGCGAGAATCCCGCCGATGCACCCGCCGTAACGAGCATCCGCGACTTTATCGATGACCCGGCAGAGGACGAACTGATCCGCGCGAGCATCGCCCACCACAGTGATTTTCGCCTGCCCACGGAACTCGACACCCGTACACGGAGCTTCTGCGAGATCGTGCGCGATGGCGACAAGATCGACATTATGCGCACCATCGCCGACAGCACCGTCGACACCATCCTCAAGGTGGATGAGGACACGTTTCTCGCCAGCCACTTCTCGACACCGGCGCTTACCGCCTTTGACGAGCACCGCTGCGTCGCACGCGATGAGCGCGATGAGCCCGCAGACTACCTGGTGGGACTCATCTGCTTTATGTTTGAGCTCGTCTATCCAGCGAGCCGCGCGCTGGCGCGCAAACAGGGCGATATCCACCGCCTGCTCGACGCGCCCTTTGGCATTACGCGGCCCTTTACCGACCCCGCCACGCAGGCAACCTGGAGCCGCCTAAAGGACGAGATGCGCGACTGGCTGACGCGCGCTTAGCGCTCAAGCTGAGCCAGCAGCTCCTCAACGATCTCAACGGCATCGCCGACGACCTTGTACTGGGCGGCACCAAAGATGGGGGCATCCGGGTCCTCATTGATGGCGACAATGCACTCCGCCCCACCGATGCCGGCGAGATGCTGGATAGCGCCCGAGACACCGATGCTCACGAGGAGCTTGGGCGAGACCGATACACCCGTCTGGCCAATTTGGTGGCGATACTCCAACCAGCCTGCCTCCACAATGGGACGCGTGCAACCAAGCTCGGCACCCAGGGCATCGGCGAGCTTTCGCATCAGGGGCAGATTCTTCTTGGAGCCGATGCCGCGGCCCACCACGACCAGACGCTCGGCATCGGCAATTGAGGCCTGCTGTCCCCACTCCTCGGCGGGAATCGAGATCTCGACGCGGGCCTTAACGTCATCCGCAAGCACTACCTGGGTAATCGTGCCGGAGCGGCTATAGTCAAACTCGGGCGCCTTAAAGATGCCGGGGCGCACCGTTGCCATCTGAGGACGGTGGTTGGGGCAGATAATGGTGGCCATCAGGTTGCCGCCAAACGCCGGGCGCGTCTGCTGCAGCAGACCCGTCTCCGTATCCATAGAAAGCACCGTGCAATCGGCCGTAAGACCCGTCTGCAAGCGCACGGCCACACCGGGCGCCAGCTCGCGACCAAAGGCGGTCGCGCCGTACAGAATGGCCTCGGGCTTGCGCTCGGCTACCAAATCGCAGATCAAGCGAGCGTAGACCTCCGCGTCGTTCTGACGCAGGCGCTCGTCACGACAGACCAGAACTTCGTCCGCACCGGCGCAAATCAGATGCTCCAGGTCCCCGAGTGAGCCCTCGGGGCTCATGCCGACCAGTGCCACCAGACGGCAGCCGCGGGCATCGGCAAGCTCGCGCCCCTTGCCCATGAGCTCGAAGGCCACGGATGCAACGGCATCGTGCTCGTCAGTCTGCACGAAGATCCAGATGTCTCGATATGCGTCAAGGTCTGCCGCGCCGGCGGCCTCGTCGCGCTCAATCGAGATGGCGTTGACGGGGCAGGCGTCGACGCACCCACCGCACAGGATACAGCCGTCGGTTACGCGGGCACAGCGATTGGGGCGCTCACCCTCCACCACAATGCCGCCCGAGGCGCAGGCGCGAACGCAGCGACCGCAGCCGATACAGGCTTCGCTATCGATAATCAGCCCGCTCATCTATGCCATCCCCTCAATAATCTTGGCAAGTTTTACCGCCTGCTCGGACGCCGTTCCCTCAACGGCCTCGCACGTTTGGTCACGGTCGGGCACAAACGAGCGCACGACCTGCGTCGGTGATCCGGCAAGGCCGCAACGCGAGGGATCGGCGTTTACGTCGGCAGCGCTGGCCACACGCACGTCTGCATCCTCGGCCGCGCGAATACCGGCAATACTCGGCATGCGCAGCTGGCCAATCTCCTTGGCGGTCGTCATCGCACACGGCATCTCCAGGTACACCGTCTCCTCGCCGGCATCGCAGCCGTGAACGAGCGCCAGCGAGCCACACGTCGTAAATCCCGCGCTCTGCACACAGCTCACGTCGGTCACGCAGGGGACCCCAAAGGCGCCGGCCAGCTCGGGGCCGATCTGGGCCGTATCGCCGTCCACTGCCATCTTGCCGCAGATGAGCAGGTCAAAGTCCTCATCGAGTGCCTCGATGCCGCATTTGAGGGCATAGGTGGTGGCTAGGGTATCGGCGCCCGCAAAGGCGCGATCGGTCAGCAGCAGCGCGTCGTCGGCACCGCGGGCGATGCAGTCGCGCAGCAGCGATTCGGTCGCGGGGATGCCCATCGACACCACCGTCACACGCACGTCCATGCCAAAGCCGATAAAGTCGTCCTTCAGCGCTAGCGCACATTCGAGGGCACTTGCATCGAAGGGATTAACGACCGCCTGCTTGCCATCACGCACGATAGTATTGGTCTTGGGGTCCATCTTGACCTCGGTGCTTCCGGGCACCGCCTTGACGCACACCACCATATGGAAATCACTCATCTTCACGCGCCCCCTTTCTGGACGAGTTCATCCAAGAGCTTCTCCGTAAACAGGTTGCCGCGACCCAGCTGGCCGGCAGGATCAAGCTGGAGTTTGAGACGCGCCGACTCGACCATGGCCTCGTGGCCGTACATCGTCTCCAAGAAGCCCGCCTTGATCTTGCCGACGCCGTGTTCGGCAGAAACGGCACCGCCCATGGCCGTGACCTCGGAAGCCCACTGGGCAAAGAGCTCTCCACCACGACGGTAGTCTTGCGCATCGCGCGGCAGGATGTTCACATGCAGATGGTTGTTCCCGATGTGTCCCCAGGCAGCAGACTCAAGCCCGCTTTCGGCCAGCGTGCGGCGATAGAGGGCCACGACATCGGCAAGGCGTGCATTGGGCACCGACATATCCGATCCCAGCTTGGTAATGGTGGGGTCGGTGCGGCGACGCTCGTCAATGAGCATGTTGACGCTCTCGGGCACCGCGTGGCGGAAGAACCGCTGGCACTCGCGATCGACTTCGTTGCGGGCGACCCATGTCGCATCGTCGCGGCCGCCCGCAAGCTCCAGCACCCATCCCAAGTGGTACAGCTCCTCGGTCGCCTGCGCCTCGTCATCGCAATCGAGCTCCACGTAGACACATACCTTGGCCTCTTTGTCGAGCGCCGGCAGCGAGGCAAACGCCGTCGACTGCTCGCGCTGGCGACGTAGAATATCCAGGGCGCCAGCATCGAAGTACTCGATGGCAGCCGCATGGGACAGGACAGGGCGCACGGAATCGGTAAAGGACACCGCCTTGTCCTCGCTATCGAAAAAGCAACTCACACCCCAAACGACCGCAGGCGCCGCCTGCAGGGCAATCTCGAGCTCGGTGATAACGCCGAGCGTGCCGCACGCGCCGATAAAGAGGTCGATGGCGTCCATATCGTCCGCAACGAAATAGCCTGAGGCATTTTTTGTCTCGGGCATGGTATAGCCGGGAAGATCGAGCTCGAGCGTACGGCCCTCTGCCGTCACGAGCGACAGGTGGCGGCCCTGGGCAAAAGCCTCGCCGCGCTGAAGCTCAAGCAAATCGCCATCAGCCAGCGCGACGTGGAGTCCCGTGATATGCGGGCGCATGGGGCCGTAAGCGTAGCTGCGGGCGCCGGAGGCGTTGCATGCCGCCATGCCACCCAGACAGGCAGATGCCTCGGTGGGATCGGTGGGAAAGAACTGCTCGGGGGACTCTTGGAACTCCTCGTAGGCCTCAAGCGATGCCTGGTCCCAACCAGCGGTCGGCAGTACCTTCTTGCTCAGCTGCTTACGCAGCTCCGAGAGCACAACGCCCGGCTCCACGCGCAGCAGAAATTGGCTTTGTTCATCGCGGCGAAGGCCCAAGTAGCGATTCATACGGGAAGTATTGAGGATATGCCCACCGTGGGGCACGGCACCGGCGGCAAGGCCGGTTCGGGCGCCCTGAACCGTTACCGGGACACGCTCGGCATGGAGCGTTTCCAAAATGGCACGGACCTCGTCTTCCGTTGTCGGAAACGAGATGCTCGATGCTTCGCCCGATGCACGAGATTCATCGCGGCCATACTCTTCGAACTCATCGGTGAAGGGTTTAATGGTTGCAGACACGCGAACTCCCCCTTTAGCTAACTACAGTGTTTGCAGGGAGATGTTACCGCATCGTTTCGTCGACGTGTTCGAGACCGTCTCCATAATTGGCGATTTTTACGTTTGTGCAATTCGGCGAACGGCAAGGCTTCCTCGGCAGACGATGCTTTTGACACATATCGCCCCGCCGTCGCCGACCGCTCGATTGTCGCTCGAAAAAAGTTGAAGTAATTTTTTCCACCTTTTACCTGCGGAGATGTCAATCCGTCAAGCATTTGGTCAGAAATTGGTCAAGTAGCGGCTGATACGGTCGGCGTCGACAACCAAAACCGATAGAAGTTTTGGCCCCAGAAGCAGGGAGGTTCCCATGGCATATTACTGGCCCCAGTACGGCGTCGCCATCGAGGTCGACGACGATCCCTATCTCCTGCCTTTCGACGAAGAGGCGTTCCCCGATACGGCGGTCTACCACGTCACCACCGATGTTATCTGCGACCCCGAGTCGTTCTCGGCGCTCGCCCACCACATCGCGCGTATCCACGACATCGAGCTCCCTCACGACTTTGACGAGCTCATCTACTCGCGCCGCCTGATGCTTCACATGCTCTTTGGAGCGGACCCGTCCACGTTCGCACGTGTCTACACCACCAAGGACGCCGCATGAGTGCGAAGAAGCCGCCCCGCCTCGCAGGACTGGGGCGTCGCAAGAAACTCGTCGTTGTCTGCCTGGCTATCGTCTGCGCCCTCATCGCCGTAGGGCTATACGCCTGGCAGTCGCAGCCCGTGCCCGAAGCGGGCGCCTCAGTCACGACGGCAGAGGGCAAATCGCGACAAGAAATCCAAGATGAGCTCGATGCCATCGTCCGCGACAACATGATGACGATTTCGGTCGCGCCGGTCGCTCAGCTACAGGAGGACGGCAAGCTGCGCGTCAACGTGCAAAACGTCCAAGACAATAAATTTCCCCAGCGATTCCGCGTCATCCAAAACGACGAGACCATGTACGAATCCGGTGTGGTCGAGACCGGCAAGACAATCGAGACGTGCCCCGCCGGCGACATCAAAGAAGGCGAGGCATACATCGAGATCCAGGCACTCGATGCCAAGACCCTCGACAGCCACGGCAATCCGACACGTGTCAAGGTACGGGTTGAGCAAGCCGAGAACTAGCTTTTTCGGCCGACGCGGCACCGCACGCAATTCACCAGCATTCGTCCAATCATCGCGGGGACGGCCCGCGGCGAATAGAAAGGAACGACCATGGACATCACCAGGAACATGAACGGAGCCAGAGCGCTCGTCGTGGGCGCAGGGCTCGCGCTCGCGCTCGCAATGGGCGCCGCCCCGACGCCAGCTCTGGCAGCCGGGCGCGTTGGAACCACGAAAGTAATGGTCAGGACCGAGATCGACAACGTAGAGTTCAAAGTTCCGACGGTTATTCCCTTCGTCGCCAAGGCCGACGGCACGCTTCAGGGCCCCTCAGAAGACGCGACCACCATCGACAATCATTCGGCCTACGGCATCCATGTCACCAACATGAAGATCGACGCCATGAACACCTGGACCATTGCCGCCGACGCCAAGGCCGGAACCGCGCAGAATTCCATCGACTTTAAGGTCGGCCCCGACGGTGCACTCCAGAACGCCAGCGCCGCAATGCAGGAGACGGGCCTCGATCTTTCCAAGAATGCAGCCTTCGACATGGGCTACCAGGGCATTGCCGGCGGCACGGACAAAATTAAGCTCAAGACAAGCGGAAACGTCGCCCGCGTCACGCGCGACATCTTCCGCGTAACCGGCGAAGGCGATCAGGTTGCAACGATCACCTGGACGGTCGAGCCCGGTGCGCACACGGCATAAGGCCGTCGCCCTGGCCGCCGCCGTCAGTATCCTAGCGTTTGGGCCAGCCATGGCCTTTGCCCAGCAAGAACAGGCGCAGGCCGCCACGCAAGTGACGGTCGACCTCTCGGAGCTCGACCGCGGCAACTGCAAGGAACCGTTGGCACAGACAGACGACAGACGATGGCTCTTGGCAGCAGGCGCCACGGCAGCAGGCGCGGGAACCGCCGGCCTCGGTCTGCACATCAAACGCAGCCAGAAACGAAACACGGACAGGCCGCACTAAATTAGCTAAGGAGACCCCATGGCATCGAAGAACCTTTTGCCCGTCGTCGCACTCTGCGGCGCGCTCGCAACCGGAACGCCTGTCGCCGCTTGGGCGACTCCCGTCATGGCAGATTCCTTACCAGCAGCCCTAAGCTCCGCACCAAATCCGTCGAGCGCCATTGCGTGCAAGCGTTTTTCGATCGCACAGGCCGCAATCTCAACCTCGGGATGCCTTCGTCGTAATACGGACGGCTCGATAGTCGTGGATATCAATCGTTCGAACAAGGCAAACGGCTCCCAGGCGGGGTGCGCCGTCTGCACGTGGCGCTCGATTGCGCTCGATGCAGATGGCGATCCGTGCGATTTGGGGTTGCGCATCGATATCGCTTCGGTCGATGACTCGGCGAACGGAGCGAAGGTCGCCTTCGACGGTGCGTTTTTCGAGAAAGGAGGCGGTATATGTCTGGGCTGCGCCGCCGCGAATGCAGACGATGTGCAGCCCACCCTCTCATTCACGGCATCGCTGCGGCTGACCAAGGCGGGCACCGATGCCATCGCGGCGGGAGAAGCATCCCTGCTGTTCTACACCGCCAGTACCGAAGACACAGACATTCATTTCGAGAAGCCGGCCGGATCGCTCGGCCTTACGCGCGGGACGGAGGCAGGCCCTATTGCGATCGATACCCACACGCTAGGCAGGCAACGCATTCTTGCCGACCCGGCGCTTCTCGAGATGGAGTGGAACGGATCCGGAGCCGTCGGGATTGTCCCCTCCGCGCTTGACGCCAAGACGCTCCCCTCAAACGACGAACCCATCAACGCAACCATACAAGAAGAGAGCACGGACAAAGAAGCAGGTGCGGGCGACACGCCGTCGCCGACAAACAGCGTCCCAGCTTCTTTCGAAGCACCGAATGAGCCCGCTACCGGTCCAAACGATCCAGAGCTCGCGGGCAGTCTGGGGCTTGCTGATCCTCAGGAGATCGATGAAGGTAACTGCTGCGTGCTTGCCGCCCTCGACCACACAGAGGTCATCGATGCTGCAAACATCGAAGTTGCCGCCGTCAATCAGCCCGTCCGCAAGTCGGCTATCATCGCATTTCCCGAATCCATCGAAGTCGTCTTTTTGCCATCGGGCGAGGTCGTGGCCCCAACACTGCTCACCTTGTTGGGCGCCAAGAATACTCGAAACGAAATTAAAAAGGTCACGGTTGTCGACCCTGCAACCACCGCTAAACTGCGTCTATACGCCGTTGCCCCAGACGGAGGCAAGACCTTGGAATTCGATGGCGACACACTTCTAGCCTGGCGACGT
Source organism: uncultured Collinsella sp. (assembly GCA_959606035.1). GTDB lineage: Bacteria > Actinomycetota > Coriobacteriia > Coriobacteriales > Coriobacteriaceae > Collinsella. The sequence goes on along the minus strand of CAUHHB010000002.1, from coordinate 279,747 downwards.
CTGGACATTATGCAAGACGTCTCGTATCAGATCGAACTCGAAGGGTTTGATCGTGCCCGCGATGCCAATATCATCGCCGCGGCTATTGAATCCCCGCAGCGGCTTATGACACTGCGCTTTGACTACTACCCCTATGTCCCGACAACCACCTGAGGCTTAAATGCTGCGCATCATTCCTAATACCACTTATATAACGTATTAGATGAGTCGCGATGTGCCTCGCATTTCGTTCTGCTACGATTGCCACGTTGGCATCAATACAGGAGGGCTCATGCCGGGCTTGGGAACAATCATCAACGTTGCGCTTTTAGTTGCGGGCGGTCTTTTGGGATTAGCGGGCGGCCGCTTCATTACACCGCGCATCCAAGACACGCTCATGAAAGCATCGGGGCTGTGCGTCCTGTTTATCGGCCTGGGCGGCACCATGCAAAAGATGCTCATCATCGATGGAAAGGCGCTAGCGACCACCGGTACCACCATGCTCATCGTCTCATTTGCGCTCGGTTCGCTCATCGGCGAGGCCATCAACTTGGAGGCCGCCATCGAGAACCTTGGCGAATGGCTCAAGCGCAAGACTGGCAGTGAGGGCGATAACGAGTTCACCAACGCTTTTGTCTCGACTTCACTCACCGTGTGCATCGGCGCCATGGCCATTGTGGGATCGATCCAGGACGGCCTGCTCGGCGACTGGTCAACGCTTGCCCTCAAGGGCGCACTGGACTGCATCATCGTCTGCACCATGACGGCCTCGCTTGGCCGCGGCTGCATCTTCTCCGCCCTGCCCGTCGCCGTGTTCCAGGGGACGATCACGTTGTTTGCCGGCGCGCTCTCCCCCATCATGACCACAGCTGCCCTCAACAGCCTTTCGCTCGTAGGCTCCATGCTCATCTTCTGCGTCGGCGTCAACCTCATCCGTCCTCAGACCTTCCGCACGGCCAATATGCTTCCCTCCGTCGTCATCGCCGTCATCTACGCCCTCCTGTTCTAAATCTATCAACGCAGCGGTATCTCGAACATCTGTTTGATGCTGTGCTATGATATGAGGTCACCGTAGCTGTGTTCGAGAGGAGGAGCGGTGGCCGACCAGGACATCAAGATGCTCATCGAGCGCATCATGGCCGAGGCCCGGACCCATCAGTCCGCCCGCTTCTCAAACGAAACCTACGCAGACGAGCCGATTCTCAAAACCGGCCGACAGATGCAGAATTTCCTCCCCGACCAGTACCGTAAAATGCGCGAGATATCGCGCTGGCAGGATGACCCCAAGGGCGGTGCGGGCCGCTGGCTTTCGGAAGCCGAGCTTTTTTACCGCCAGGGCCTGCTGATGGCCGACTTTGAGGACGACTGTCCCTACAACGGCACCTTTAAGTCGTACTTTCCCACCTACAACGCCATGAGCGACCGGCAGCTGCGCGGCTACTTTACCTGGCGTGCCCAAGTGCGCCGCGGAACCGTCGAGGAAACGTCTACGTCCTTTGCCTTTCTGTATCTTTATGAGCTGATCTGCGGCATTGGCGTAGATAATCCACTCGATGGTTTTAACAAGATCAAGGCTTTTTGGGATGTCTATCGCGCCTTCGAGCCCGGCATCGACCGGTTTGCGCGCGTGTGGCTGCAAGATTACGCCGTGTTCCACGGGCTCGACCCCAAGCTGCTTCGCGACTCTAAAACCGTCATATTCGATAACGCCCTTATCGAGCTGCGGCGCGCGGCACGAGACCTTGTACCAGCACCGACGCCGTCTGACCCGGCACCCAAGCGTCGCAAAACCTCCGAGCCCACGCTCCCCCTTCCGCCCGATGAGGTGCGCGAGGAGCGACTCATGGCCGCCATCAACGCCCTCTCCACGTACAACCTAAGTAACTCGCGGCTCGACCGCAGCCACCACCGCGATCTGCGCCACGTGGCGTGCGCCGTGTATGTCCGCATGGCGCGCTACTATGACACGCACCGAAAGACCGGCATCGTGGCAAGTTTATTTGGGGAGGAGACGGCCATGCCCTACACCATGTTTGCCTCGGCCGTATTCTTTGCGCCCGAGCGCCACGAGGACTGCGAATACCGTCTGGACCCCATCCATATCTACCGTTGCCAAAACGGTTTTTGGGAATGCATGCGGATTCACGGTAGCAGGCAAAAGAGCAGCAAGCTCGGTGAAATGATGCGCGCCTGCGACCAACGCCTGCGCCTGGCGCTGGACCCCGCCCATCCCCTTAAGGAAGAAAAGGTCCCCAAATATCTGGCCAAGATTATCGATGACGAGATTGTGGCATGGCTTTCGTGGGACGCCGCACACCAGCCCGTCAAGATCGATATCGATTTGAGCCAGCTGGGGCACATTCGGAGCGCTGCCGCACAAACGCGCGAAGCGCTTTTGATCGACGAGGAACGCGAGGACGGCGCGTCCGCAGAAGCCGAGGCAGCGGACTCAGGGCAACCGGAAGCCGAGCCTGCGGCCGCCGCGACGGTCGAGGCGGTCGCGGCGGCCGCAGGGCAGGACGAGTCCGACGAGCCGACCATATCCACCGAACAGTTTGGTGTCGTAGCACCGCTTCTCGCACCGACGCCCGCGTTCGCAGCTGCTGCGCCCGCTGACGCCACGAACGAACTCGCGCCCGCCGCAGACGCCTATCTCCGCGCGCTGCTCGAGCACAACGCAGTACAGGCGGAATCGGCGGTAGTGCAATCGGAGCAGAGCGAGGACATGCTCGTCGATACCATCAACGAGGCGCTCTTTGACCTGGTGGGCGACACCGTAATTGAATTTAGCGCGGCAGGGCCGCAGATTATCGAGGACTACGAAGCAGACGTGAGAGGATACCTAGACCATGAGTGATACCGCATCCGCAGCACCTCGCGTGCCCAAGCGCGTCGCTGCCGTCATTCTCAACTCGCTCAAGGGCGGTGTGGTCCCGCGCATCGGCCTTCCTTACATCACCGTAGGGCGCGAGGTCGAGATCCGCGCCCTGCTCACCGACCTGAGTCTCATCGCCGACGGTGGCGCGAGCTTCCGCTTTCTGGTCGGTCGTTACGGCGCCGGCAAGAGCTTTTTGCTCCAGACTATCCGCACGCACGCCATGGGCGAGGGATTCGTAGTCGCTGATGCCGACCTGTCGCCCGAGCGCCGCCTGCAGGGCGGTCAGGGACAGGGCCTTGCCACCTACCGCGAGCTCATCCGCAATATATCGACCAAGACGCGCCCCGAGGGCGGTGCGCTCAACCTTATTCTGGATCGCTGGGTCGCCTCGTGTGCCGACGTCGACGAGTCGATCGTCAATGCCCAACTGGCCCCGCTCGAGGAGATGGTCCACGGCTTCGACTTCACCCGCATGCTCCGCCGCTATCGCATGGCCGCATCCGGGGGCGACGAAGAGGCCATGAGCCGCGTGACCAAATGGATTCGCGGCGAATACCGCACCAAGAGCGAGGCACGCGCCGAGCTGGGCTCCTCGACCATCATCAGCGATGACGACTGGTACGACTACGTTAAGCTCATTGCGCGCTTTTTGGTCTGCAGCGGCTACAAGGGCATGCTGGTGCTCATCGACGAACTCGTGAATCTGTATAAGATTCCCAACGCCATCACGCGCCAATACAACTACGAGAAGATCCTGACCATGTACAACGACACGCTCCAAGGCAAGGCGCAGTACCTGGGCATGATCATGGGCGGCACGCCGACCTCCATCGAGGACCGCCGCCGCGGCGTGTTCTCCTACGAGGCCCTGCGCAGCCGACTCGCTCAGGGCCGCTTTGCGCGCGAAGACTTTAAGGACATGCTCGCGCCCATCATCCGCCTGCAGCCACTCACCTACGAGGAGCTGCTGGTGCTCATCGAAAAACTCATGCAGATCCATGCCGGCTACTTTGGCTGGACGCCCACGCTTGCCGAGAACGACTTGGTGGACTTCCTCAAGATCGAGTTCGGTCGCGTGGGAGCCGACACGCATCTGACGCCGCGTGAAGTCATTCGTGACTTTATCGAGCTGCTCGACATCCTATGCCAAAACCCCGACGCCAACGTGGCCGAGCTGCTGCAAAGCGTCGGCGGCGACGCGTTGGCGCCGGCAACCGCAACAGGCGACACCGATACCGCAGGCGGCGACCGTAACTTCGCCGAATTCACCATCTAACCTGCCAATAAGGGACAGGTTTATTTTGGCAGGTTTTATCTGGGCAAACGTTGAGACTGTAATGCAGCAAGCCGTTGTCGGCAGCGTTGAGAAATTCGTTTTTGAGAGGAGGCCCCGTGAACGCCTTTGACCGCTACGCCCCGTTTATCCAAGACTTCATCTACTCCCACGATTGGGAGAGCCTGCACTCCATCCAGGTTGCGGCGGCAGATGCCATCTTCAACACGCAAGACAATGTGCTCCTGACGGCATCCACGGCATCTGGCAAAACTGAGGCGGCCTTCTTTCCCATCCTGACCGAGTTTTGGGAGAACCCGCCCGCGAGCGTGGGCGCCCTCTACATTGGCCCCCTCAAAGCACTCATCAACGACCAGTTCGTTCGCCTCAACGACCTCTGCGAAGAGGCCGATATCCCTGTCTGGCACTGGCACGGCGATGTCTCGCAGTCGCACAAGGCCAAGCTCATCAAAAAACCGAGCGGCATCTTGCAGATTACGCCCGAATCACTCGAGGCGCTCCTGATCCATAAGCACATGGCGATCCCGCGCATGTTTTGCGACCTGCGCTACGTGGTCATCGACGAGGTTCACTCGCTCATGCGCGGCGACCGTGGCGGGCAGACGCTCTGCCTTGTCGAGCGACTCTCGCGCATGGCCGGCGTGCAGCCTCGACGCATTGGCCTTTCCGCTACCATCGGCGACCCCGAGCGCACGGGCGCTTTTCTCTCACAGGGAACGGGGCGCGACTGCGTTATCCCCCGCTTTGAAGAACCGCGCCGCGTGTGGCGCATCTCCATGGAGCACTTCTACAACTCGGGCCCCCAGGCACAGCAGCGGGGATTCGTAGGCACAGGTCCGCAGGAAGCCGAGGTGCTTGCTTGCGAGCGTATTGAGACGGCGGCGCCCGCGGCGCTGCCCGCATCCGGACAAGACATGTGCCACAGCGGACAGCTTACACAGGAAGAACACCGTCAACGTCGTGAGCAGGCGCGGGGCAAGGCCGCTCCCAAAGACCGTCGCACTTCCTCGGCCCCCGAGGGCGAAGTCGACATCCCACGTGCGACCGAGCAGGCGCTTCTCAACCCCACCGACACGGCACCCGACAACGTCGACCCCGGTATGGGCTATATCTTTGAGCATACGCGCGGCCGCAAGTGCCTGGTCTTTGCCAACTCGCGCGAGGAGGCAGAGGCCGTGTGCTCCATGCTGCGCAGCTACTGCGAGAGCCGGCACGAGCCCGACCGTTTTCTCATCCATCACGGCAATCTTTCGGCATCGCTACGCGAGACGGCCGAGGAGCTCATGCGCGACGAGGAGCAGACGCAGACAACCGTCACCACCTCTACGTTGGAGCTCGGTATCGATATCGGCCGCCTGGAGCGCGCCTTCCAGATTGACGCGCCGTTTACCGTTAGCTCCTTTTTGCAGCGCATGGGGCGCACGGGCCGTCGCGATCTTCCGCCCGAGATGTGGTTTGTCATGCGCGAGGAAGAGCCCGAGCCGCGCACGATGATGCCCGAAACCATTCCCTGGAAGCTCCTGCAGGGTATCGCGCTCGTACAACTCTATCGCGAGGAAAAGTGGGTCGAGCCACCCGAGCTCGATCGTCTCCCCTACAGCCTGCTCTATCACCAGACTATGTCGACCCTCGCCAGCACCGGCGAGCTCACGCCGGCCGAACTTGCCCAGCGCGTGCTCACGCTCAGCTATTTCCACCGTGTCTCGGCAGACGATTACCGCGTGCTGCTACGTCACCTCATTAAGATCGACCATATCCAGGTCACCGAAGGTGGCGGGCTCATCGTGGGTCTCGCGGGCGAGCGCATCATCAACAACTTTAAGTTCTACGCCGTGTTCCAGGAAAACGAGGAGTTTACCGTCCGGAGCGAATCGGCCGAGCTGGGCACGATCGTTAATCCGCCCCCGCCCGGTGAGCGCATCGCCATCGCCGGACACTGCTGGATTGTCGAGGAAGTGGACTGGAAGCGCCACACTGTCTTTGCCACGCAGGTCAAGGGCCGGGTGCCGGCCTACTTTGGCGACTGCCCCGGCGACATTAACACGCATGTGCTCGAGCGCATGCGCAAGGCGCTCAACGAGCACGCGACATATCCGTACCTTATGGGTAACGCACGGGCCCGCTTGGCGCAGGCTCGTCATACCGCCGAGATTTCGGGCGCGGGAACTAAGCCGCTCATTAACCTGGGCGGCGATACCTGGGTGCTCTTCCCCTGGCTGGGCAGCTACGCCTTTTTGGCGCTCGAGCGCATGCTCAAGATTAAATGTGCCGCGGAGCTGGGCCTTCGCGGGCTCGATCCGTCACGCCCGTACTTTATGCAGTTTAAGATGAAGGCCGATGAGGAGACGTTCTTTGAGGTGCTCGCCGCCGAGGCCGAGAAGGACTTCGATCCCATCGAGCTCGTCTATCCTGGCGAGGTGCCTTACTTTGACCGCTACGACGAGTTTGTTCCCGAAGAGCTCGTGCGCAAGGGCTTTGCCGAAGGCGTGCTCGACATCGAGGGTATGAAGCAGCGCGTTCTCGGCTGGCGCGACCACGCCTAAGACCAGTCTTTTTTGGGACGGGGAGACTTACTTGTCGTGAAGGACGGTGCCGAGGAAGTCGGTGTCGAAGGGCACGGCTTCGGCAAAGGCGTAGTCGCCGTCGCTGGCGATGAGCAGGTAGTTTTCCTCGCCGCTGAACTTCGCATCGCCACATGGGACCACCCAGGCGTGGACGAATACCTCGAGCGCCGTGGCAGCGCAGTCGCGAAGGAACGTCACATCGCTCCCCTCGTTTGCGCTCACGATATTGGCCACGTAGATACCCCCGGGGTTCAGGCTGCCCCGCACCAGGCGCAGCGCCTCAACGGTCGCCAGCTCGCGCACGGGCTCGGCACCGCCAAAGCAATCGCTCACGACCACGTCGTAGCGACGATGGCCCACGCTCGTCACACCCAGATACGAGCGAGCCTCAGCGGTAATCACCCGCAGGCGATCGCCCACCGCGTGCTCCAGTTCATCCAGATAGAACCAACGGCGCGCCAAGCGCGTTATCTCTCCGTCATACTCGATGACGTCCATGCGCAGGACCTTGTGCGACATCAGCGCAAACTTGGGATAGGCAAACCCGCCGCCACCTAGCATAAGCATACGGTTGATACCGTGACCATAAGCGTCGCGCATCACATCCTCGGCCTCAAACACGTCGTCAAACGTGCGATAGTACGCAAAGACGGGCTCCGCCCAGCGCTCGCCAACGTAGCTTGCGCTTTGGTAGACGCCGCCTTGCACCAACACACGAATCTCATCGCCGCCCTCATCGTGCACGCGTTTCACACGCGCCAACCCATTGCGAGTTCGCGCAACCTGCAGACAGGCAGCGCGAACAGCGACGGCAGCCGCACCAAGCACCGCGGCTCCCAGGGCAACGCCGGCAACGACGCCAGCAGAAACACTCGGCTTGTTCATCTAGAGCTCCTTTTGCAGATAGAGTCCGCGGTCGTAAAAACCCAAATGGCGATAGTACTCGCGCGTACCGATCGCGCTAATCACGTTGATGTGCGTATACCCCGCGTCCCGAGCAATATGGCACGCACGCTCCACGAGCAGACGCCCCAGACCGTGATGCTGAGCCGCCTGACCTTGATCCCCCACGCGTGCCGCCATGCCATACACGTGCACCTCGCGAATCATCGCCTCGTCCGGTGTCGTCGGCAACTCGTCCGCATGCGCGGCAACAAACGCGCGGTCGGGTAGCGACAGGCGCAAAAAGCCTGCGATCTTGCCCTGCGGCGTCACCCACTGCAAAAAGCGCTCACGCGTCACCGGCGTCTCGTACACCACCTCCTCGTCAAGGGTCAACTCATCCAGGTCGGCACCCGCGGTACTGATCTCGCGATAGCGGATCTCGCGCACCGTCGCGCCTTCTCCACGAGCCGCCAAGCGGTTCTCGACGAGCTGACGCAGGTTGGGCTTCTTGTTGCCCACCATAATGTCGTCGGAACTAAAGTCGCGAATCATGCGGCTGATACGACAGAACGCCGGCGTCACCACGATGTCGTCGGCCAGCACGTCGAGCAGCTCCTCCTCGGTATAGGGACGCCACTCGCCGCGCTCATAACAGCCCACCAGGCGCGAACCCTCGATGAGCGCGCACGGGTAAACCTTGACCTCGTCGGGCATAAAGGCCCCTTCGGTCATAAAGCGCTCGTAGTCGCGCTTGTCCACCTCGGGCGTAGCACCCAGCAAATTGAGCATAAAGTGCGCGTGGATCTTAAAGCCAAATAGGCGCGCAAGCGAAAACGCCCGCTCGATCTGTGCCACCGTAATACGGCGCTCGTTGATGTCGAGCAGGTGCTGGTCAAGGCTTTGGATGCCCATCTGAATCTTGGTGCAGCCCAGACGACGAATGAGCGTGAGCGCCTGTGGCGTCACGGCATCGGGGCGCGTCTCGATAACGAGTCCCACCACGCGATGCTTCGCCGTCTCGTTGATGTGCTGCTGACGCTCAAGCTCCTCCATCGTTGCCGTCTGCCACTCGGTGACCTCGCCCCACGGCGTACCGGGGCCGTACAGACGACGCACCGCACGGTTATAGCCTCCCACGGCAGCATCCACACGTCCCTGCTCGTCGGCAACATCTGCTGCAAGCTCAGCCTCGTCTGTCGCAATGCCGGCAACTCGATAGCGCTCGCGACGCTCTGTTACCACCGGCGGCAGGGCATCGGCGGGAGCGTCATCGAGCAGGCGCCCCGCCTCGGCACGGCTGATGCCCGGACGCGCCAACATGGGGTTGGCCGCCACGCCGGCGACGGCATCGTCATTGAGCGCACGGAAAAGTTCCGACATAAACCACGTCTGATACCCTTGCGGATAGTCGCTCCAGGTACCACCGAGCACGATGAGCTCTATCTTGTCGGTCGCATGCCCCATCTGCGAAAGCGCGGTCAGGCGAGCGCTCACTTGCAGATACGGGTCGAAGCAATTTTGCTCCGCACGGGCGCATGCCGGCTCGGCGTGCAGATAGCTCTTGGGCATGCGCAGGTCGTTGGGGCAAAACAGGCAATCGCCCGAGCACGGCCAGGGCTTGGTGATGACGGTAATGGTCGCTACGCCCGAAGCCGTGCGGCGAGGCTTCATGCGTAGCACTTGCAGCAACTGCCGTTCCAGTTCGGCGTCGACATTCCACCCAGCCCAACGAGCCGGCTCATCACGTTTAACCCGCTGGTAGAACGGCAGCAGACGGCGCTTGGCCAGATCTCGTTTGTCGGCACCCTCACGGCGCGCCTCGGCATGTATCAGTTTGACGAGCGCCTTGTCGTCCACGGTCTCACCGCGACGCAGAGCCTCGAGTATGTTCAAAATAATCTGTTCCATGCCCCCATTGTAAAGGCAAAGGCGCCGGAGCCAGTCACGGCCCCGGCGCCTCCATCAAAGAGCATGCCTATATGCACCGATCTCCGAAAACCGCATGTCACTCCGGATCGAACGACATGTCGCCCGAACCGACCTTAAAACGATACGTGGCAGACTTATCACCGTTGTCGAATTCAAGATTCAATATGGTCTCGCCATCGTAGCCAAGCGGAAGGAAATCGCTCTCGAAGTCACCGCTGCCCACGGTGAGGCTCGCCTTAAAGCCCGTAGAGTTCGGAACCGTTATCTCCACATCGCCCGAGTCCACGCTTACGTCCATCGACTTCGCGGGGGCCTGGTAGAGCTCGAACGCCACATCGCCCGAACCGACCTCGGCATCCAAGGTGTCGGTTACGGTGCCCGCAAACTCAACGTCTCCCGAGTCCAACGTCAATTCGAAGTCGTGACATGCAATGTCCGCGACCGTCAGTTCTCCCGACCCCACCCTCGCCGTAATGCCGACCAGGTTATCCGCAACATCCCGCGGCAGCTCGATGGTGACCGAACGATCGATAGCGCGCTCGTCATCGCAGTCGAACTGGCTAATCGTGAGTGTAGAACCCTTGACCTCGGCCAGATTCTGAGTGGCAGCATCGTAGGTAGCTACCCCCTTTGCAACACGACCGCTCTCGATGACACGCACCTGCCCGCCGGAAACGCACTTGATCTCAACCTCACCCGATGTCACATCCAGGTCAAGGGACTGGAATGAGTCGGCATCAAACGTTTCGCTCGAAAGCTGCCGAGACTGAGCGGAATAGTTACCGCCATCCAAAGAATCGTCCCCGTCAACCACATCGTCCATACCGGACAAACCGGATGCAATATCGCCGAGATCCCACGGGCCATCAAAATGAATCAAAGTCCGCGAAATACCAAAGACAAGTCCGATGATGAGCACGAACGCTCCGATGCCAACGCCCAAGCGTACCTTGGATTCATGCGAAAGCTTCATCATTCATCACCCTCTTTGGCGATCGGGTCAGCGGTAGTCGCGGTAGCCACGCCAGCATCAACCGCAGCGGAAGCATCCTGCACCTGAGTCCTAGCCGTCACCGGTGCCGAACCAACCTGAATATCCCCGCGCGCCCAATCACCATCGAGTGCACGCGCCACCCAGTGATAGATGGGAATCGTAAAGAAGATCAGCGCGGCAAAGGGGCCGGCACCAAACGGGAACATCAGCAAAAAGAACAGCAGCCAACACACAGCCCAATACGAGAACGACTGGAACGGGCCCTTCACCGGAGTCGAGCCAACCGCACCGCCACTCGTCGCCTGCGCCGTAGCGGCATTGGCGGCCTGTGCACTCCAGCTTGCCGCTTGCGCCGCCTTGGCCGCAGCATCACTCGCCTGCGTTGCCGCCTCGGTAGCGCGTGCCGCCGCCTCGTGGGTACGGGCACGCTCCGCCGCCTCGGCCTCGCGCTGACGGGCGCGGTCCTCGTTCTCAAACTCGATATCGTCTTCGATCTCATCGCTCGGATTGAGCAGCTCATCCAGACTCACACCATAGAGCTTGGCGAGCGAAATCAGGTTCTCGGTATCGGGCGAGCTCTCCGCACGCTCCCATTTACTGACCGCTTGGCGTGACAGTCCCAGCTTTCGCGCCAATCCTTCTTGGCTAAAGCCCTTGCTGCGGCGAAGGTCGGCGAGCCGCTGAGCAGTTTCTACATTCATGGTTCCTCCTATGCTTTTGCCAGCCGTGCCGCCGGACCGTTTTTGTTCTTAAGGCGCCTTGCACAGTTAAAAATCTATCCGCCACCGCCAAAATCATGCCACCTATTCTAGTGAGATTTTTGACAACCGGCGGTTGCGGGCACATATGAGCTGCGGAAATGTGTCCAAACAAAGCAATGACCCACAGCTCGGTTGTCCCCGTTGCGGCGTTAACGGTAGTATGGTCGTACTGTTTATTCCGCACCGCCATCGGAGGGAGTTCCGCGCCGTGAACCGCGATTTCGCCTCATCGCTCATCCAGCTCAACAACACGTTCTATCGCGAACACTCCGCCTCCTTTTCCGATACGCGGCAGGCCCCGTGGCCCGGCTGGGTGCGCACCATGGACATCGCGCTCGGGCAGCTCGAAGTCGCCACGATCGAGCATCCCGTCCGCGTCTTCGATCTTGCCTGCGGCAATATGCGATTCGAGAACTTTGCCGCCGGCGGCGCACTTGCCGCCAAGGGCGTCGATGGCGCAAACCCCTCGGCAGACGCCAGCTGCCCGTTTGAGTTCTATGGTGTTGACTCGTGTCAGGATTTGGCTATCGATGCGCACGGTCACGCCCTGCGCATTCCCAACCTGCACTTCCAGGAACTCGACGTGCTCGATGCCCTTATGAAGCTCAACCCCGCCGAGACACCCGACGTGCTTTTCGACGCCCCGCTCGCCGACATCTCGGTCTGCTTTGGATTTATGCACCACGTGCCGTCGTGCGAGTACCGCGTACGCGTGCTCGACGCTCTGGTGCGCCAGACGCGCCCAGGCGGCATCATCGCCATCAGCTTTTGGGAGTTTATGAACGACGAGCGCATGGCGCGCAAAGCCGTTCGCGCCGAGGCCCGCGCCGAGCTCACCCCGCCGTTTGAGGGTTACGATTCCGCGCAGTTTGAAGCCGGTGACCACCTCATTGGCTGGCAAAACGACCGCCACGCCTACCGCTATTGCCATCACTTTGACGATCAGCAGATCACCGACCTGGTGCGCGGTGTCCGCACGTTCTACAAGAGCGGCGAGGTCCCCGTGCGCGAGCTTGAGCGTTTCCATGCCGACGGTCGCAGCGGCGAGCTCAACCGCTATGTGATTCTCAAGCGCCTGTAGGTATCGGCGACTCGCCGCCGAGCCGCACCGCATCTTTCGGGCAAACCATGCCCACCCTTTTTCAACCCATTGACGGAACGCGCCTGCAATGTGTTCCATACGTATGACCAAGGAGCCTCATGGGAGCCGTCCACGTTCGCACACCTAAGAACTTTGTGCTCGAGGAGCGCTTGGAGCGCTACGCCAATGCGATTGAGACGAACCCCGAGTCTTATGCCGGGAATTGGCGCGAAGCCTGCGCGCCAGCCGGCGGCGCACCCTTCACCCGCCTTCATCTGGATCTGGGCTGCGGCAAAGGCACCTATCTGGTTGAGCAAGCTCGCCGCGAGCCAAACACGCTCTTTATCGGCATGGACCAGGAGCCCATCTGCATCGCCTATGCCGCACAGAAAATCTGCGAGCAGGGGCTGTCCAACGCACTCGTCCTGCCCCGAGGTGCCGCATCGCTGCCGCAGCTATTTGCCGCAGGCGAGCTCGATGCCATCACCATCAACTTTCCCACGCCGCAGCCCAAGGCCAAGTACGCCAAAAAGCGACTCGTCCATGTCGACCACCTAATGCTGTACCGTCCGCTCTTTTCAGCCGGTGCCACCGTCACACTGCGAACCGACAGTAAGCCATTGCGCGACTACGCCTTGGGGCAGTTTGCCGCGGCCGGCTACGATACACTTTGGGTAAGTGACGACGTTCGCCGCGACCATCCCGAGCATCCCGAGACCGAATACGAGCAGCGCACCCGCGATATGGGTGCCGTCGTCTATGGCATTTGCGCCACACCCGGCGCGCAGCCCACCGACGAACAGCTCACAGCGGGTCGCATGCAGGAGCAAAGTCTTGCCTGCTACCTGCCCGATAACCTCGATGAGCTCACCTACGTGCCCCTCGGCATGGAAGAGGCCGTCGAGAACTTTAAAAACCGCGCCCGCAAGGGCAAGAAGCGCTTACCGCAGGAGTCCTAGGGGCTTCTGATGGTCGCGGCATCGGCAGACAAGCGCAAATAAGCGCCAGCGAACGATCCTCAGACCTAAGTGAGTAGACTTTTTAGCAATAGCCAAGCACAACCCGCATAGCGAAAACTAAAACCGCAGGTAGAGCCCTTGCGTAAAAACCATGTGCTCGCGATATCGCAAAAAGTCTACTCACTTAGCTGGCGACTGCACCAAACGGCTGGCAGAACGCCCATTTCCTGCATTTTCTTGCCTGCGAACGCATCGATGCGACGCTACGCCATAATGGATGGCGGACAAACGCGAGAGAAAGTTACCACATGACGCAAAGCACGACAGATACCGCCGCCAGCACCGTCTCCGGCGCCGGCGCTGCCAGCTCATTCTCGGGCGGTACGGGAACCGAGGCAGAGTTCGGCTCGCTCGGCGCGCTCTCCCCCACCTGGTGGGAGCCCGAGGACGGCAGCGATCCCGAACCGTGGCTCACGCCCGATCAAGCCTTCGAGCGCTTCTTTGAATGGACGAGCGATCGCGGCATTGAGCTGTGGGATCACCAAGAAGAAGCCCTCATGGACCTGGCCGCCGGCGATCACGTCATTTTAGGCACACCGACCGGATCGGGTAAATCGCTCGTCGCGCTGGGCATGCTCTTTATGGGCATGGCTCAGGGCAAGCGCTGCTATTACACGGCCCCCATCAAGGCCCTGGTCAGCGAGAAGTTTTTCGACCTTGTACAGGTGCTCGGCCGTGATAACGTTGGCATGATCACCGGCGACACGCATATCAACACCAAGGCGCCCGTCATCTGCTGCACGGCAGAGATCCTTGCCAACGACGCACTGCGCGAGGGCGAAGATGCCGATGTTGGCTGCGTCGCCATGGACGAGTTCCACTACTTTGCCGACCCCGACCGCGGCTGGGCCTGGCAGGTACCGCTGCTCACCCTGCCTCACACGCAGTTTATGCTCATGAGCGCCACGCTCGGCGATGTCACTGCCATCGCCGCCTCACTCGAGGAGCACACCGGCGCTACCTGCGACTTGGTCGTCGATGCCCCGCGTCCTGTTCCGCTGAGCTACGACTATGTGACGACCTCCCTCGAGGGCACGGTCGAGCTCGCCATGCGCCGAGGCGAGGCCCCGCTCTATATCGTGCACTTTAGCCAGGATGCTGCCCTTGCGACGGCACAGTCGCTCGCCAATTTTGGCATCGCCAGCAAGGAGCAGCGCGAGGCCATCAAAGAAGCGGCAAAGGGAACGAGCTTTTCCACGGCCTTTGGTAAGATTCTCAAACGCCTGCTTGGATGCGGCGTCGGCGTGCACCATGCTGGCATGTTGCCGCGCTATCGCCTGCTGGTCGAGCGCTTGGCGCAGCAGGGTCTGTTGCCCGTCATCTGCGGCACCGATACGCTCGGCGTCGGCATCAACGTACCCATCCACACCGTGGTGCTCATCGCGCTCACCAAGTTCGATGGCTACAAGATGCGTCGCCTACGCGCCCGCGAGTTCCACCAGATTGCCGGCCGCGCCGGCCGCTCGGGCTTCGATACCGAGGGCATGGTGATTGCCGAAGCACCCGAGCACGAGATCGAGAATGCCAAGCTTATGGCCAAGGCGGGCGACGACCCCAAAAAGCTCCGTAAGATTAAAAAGAAAAAGGCTCCCGAGGGCTTTGTCTCCTGGAACAAGCAAACCTTTGAACGCCTGATCGAGACGCAGCCCGAGACGCTCAAGCCGCGCCTGCGCATCACGCACTCTATGGTAATTAGCGTGGTCGAGCAGGGCGGTAACGCCCGCGCCCGCGTGCACGACCTTATCGAGACAAGCCTGCAAACGCCCGAGGAAAAGGCGAAGCTCGAGGTTCGTGCCGACGAGATCTTCGCCACGCTCATCGATTCCGGCGTCGTCGTGCGCACCGAGGTGCCGCCCGCGCCCGACGCCCCGACCGACGCCGCATCAGACATCGACTATGCGCTGACGGTCGATCTGCCCGAGGACTTCGCGCTCGACCAGCCGCTCTCGCCGTTTTTGCTTGCCGCGCTGGAGCTGCTCGACCCCGAGAGCGAGACCTACACCATGGACCTCATCAGCATGGTCGAGGCCACACTCGAGGACCCCAAACAGGTGCTCCGCGCACAAGAGCGTGCCGCGCGCGATCGCGCCATGGCCGAAATGAAGGCCGACGGTGTCGATTACGAAGAGCGTCTGGAGCGCATTCAAGACGTCACGTACGAAAAGCCGCTCGAGGATTTACTCGACGCCGCTTTTGACAAGTACTGCCAGGAAGTACCCTGGGCAAACGACTACCAGCTCTCTCCCAAGAGCGTCCTGCGCGATATGCTGGAAAGCGCGAGCGATTTTAAGGGCTACATTCAAAAGCTCGGCATCGCCCGCTCCGAGGGCATTTTGCTGCGCTACCTGGCAGAGGCTTACCGTTCGCTCGACCGCACCGTACCCATCGAGAAGCGCGACGAGCGCCTGCGCGACATTATCTCGTGGCTGGGCTTTGTGGTGCGCTCGGTCGACTCGAGCTTGGTAGACGAGTGGGAAAACGCTGGCAACCCGGCAGCCCTCGACGCCACGCCGCCGCAGGGCATCGACGAGGTCGTGGCGGACCGCCGCGGCTGCACGCTGTTGGTGCGCAACGCGCTCTTCCGCCGCGTGACCCTTGCCGCCCGCGAGCACGTTCGCGACCTGGGCGAGCTCGACGACGACTGGGGCATGAGCGAGATCCGCTGGCAAAAAGCACTCGACGCTTACCACGAGCAGCACGAGGAGATTCTCACCGACGGCGACGCGCGCTCCTCTGCTATGTTCTCGATCGACGAGTCCGACGAGAAGGCGCTCCACGTGTGGCACGTGCACCAGATTTTTGCCGACGAGGACGGCGACCACGACTTTGGCATCATGGGCGATGTCGATCTGGACGCCACGCAAGACGGTGGCGAGGTCATCTTCAAGAACTACCGCGTCGGTTTTATCGAGGATTTGCTCGAGGATTAGCCAAGCATATTGGGACGAAACGAAGCGGGGCTGTTGGCAACATCGCCAGCAGCCCCGCTTTTTCACTATCCGCTATGCCTTACTCGGCATCCTCGACCTCATACGAATCCGCCTCGGCTGGCTCCTCGTTTGTCTCTGGCGCAGCCTCGCGCGCCTCGTCAAACGCTGCCTTCATGGTCTTGTTGCCCCATGTGAGCTTGCGAATGGTAAGCTCATCGGCCTTGTTGTGGGCCAAGCGTAGGTTCTCGGTGCTGCGGCGCAAGTCGTCCTTGGTCTTCTCGAGCTGCTTAATGGCGGCATCGATCTCCTTGATTGCCGACTCGAATTGCTTGCTCGCCAGGTTGTAGTTGCGCGAGAAGCCATCCTTGAACTTCTCCATCTTGGCTTCGAAGTTCGTGACATCGATATTCTGCTGTTTGTACTCCGCCAGTTCCTGCTTATAGCGAAGCGAACCCATAGCGGCGTTGCGAAGGAGCGTAATCATGGGGATGAAGAACTGCGGGCGGATCACGTACATCTTCTCATAGCGGTAACTCACGTCGACGATGCCCGCGTTATAGAGCTCGCTCTCGGGCTCCAGCAGGGTGCAGAGCACCGCATACTCGCAGCCTTTCTGGCGACGATCGTGATCGAGCTTCTTAAAGAAGTCCTCGTTTTTATGCTTGGTCGCGGTCTCGTCGTTCTCGTTTTTCATCTCGAACATAATCGAAATGACCTCATTGCCGCTTGCGTCGCACTCGCGGAAGATAAAGTCGCCCTTGGTGCCCTCGGACGCATCGTTATCCTTCTCGAAGTACGCGTTGGGAAACGCCGTCATGCGCAGACGGTTAAACTCGGTCTCGCAGTGCTGCTCGAGCGACTCGCCCACCATCTTGGTAGACAGGCGGACCTTCATGTCCTTAAGACGCTCGATTTCTTCATCCTTGTAGCGAATCAACTCGTCGCTCACGCGCTTGGCCTGCGCAAGCGCAAGCTCGTGGGCTGCCTTGGCCTGTTCCTCACGCGAATCGCGCACCGCCAGCTCACTCGTGAGCTTTGCGCGGGCCTCATCACGCTCACGCTCCGCCGCGGCGACCGCCTCTGACAGGTTCATTTTGGCCGTCAGCTCCTGTTCGCGCAGCTGCGCACGCAGACCCTCGGCCTCTTGCTCGGACTGAGCCTTTGCAGCGGAAAACTTCTCTTGTACCTTCGCACGGTAGTCAGCAAGCGCGCGCTCGGCCTCGCTGCGAGTGGCATCGAGCTCGCGCTGCGACTCAGCCGCCGCGGCGGCAAGCGCCATCTCCTGGGCCTTGTCCGCCGCGGCAAGCCTGGCCTGCAGCTCGGCAATCTGGGCATCTCGTGCAGCTAAATCATTTTGAGCGGCGTTGCGCATCGCCGATTCGGCAAGCTTGGCTTCGTCATCTTTGCGTCCCAGCTGCGCACGCAAATTGTCGATCTCGCGCTGAAGCTCGGCATTCTCCTTTTGAGCGTCGGCACGGGCCTCAACCGCCGCGCGCTGGCTTGCGCTCTCGCGCTCTGCGGCAGCGCCCTCGAGCTTGGCGCGCAGCTCGGAAAGCTCGGCATCGCGCTTGGCAACCTCTTGTGCCAGCTGTTGAGCTGCAGCGTTCTTCTGCTCGACAAGTTGAGCGCTGCGCTGAGACTCTGCCTTTTGCAAGGCAGCCGTCGAGCGCGAGCGCTCAAGCTCCAGTGCCTGCTCGCCCTCGCGCTGGACTGCCTTCACGCGCTCATCCAGGTCGCGCGAAAACTCGGCATTGCGCACTTGTTTGACGATCTCCGCATAGCCGGACGCATCGACCTTAAAAACTTCGCCGCAATGCGGGCACTTGATCTCGTTCATGGCAGCTCCTCGATGGACGCAAATTTCAACCGCCTACACTCTACCGCGCCGCACGGACAAAAAAAGACGCCGCCGCCATAATGGCAACGGCGCCAGAACCACCACAAAGGCGACTGTCCCCTTTGTGGTGACTTGGGTCCTTACAGGTCGCGGTAGTCGATCAGGCGAAGATCAGGTTGAGACTCAAGCCAAGTGCGAAGCTCGGGGTCGATCAGCGCATCGACTTCCTTGGTGCGGTCGGTCGTGAGCGAGCTGTTCTCCAGGATAAAACGATCGAGATAACCCGGATGGCACACAAAGACGACCGTCTCGCCGTCCACCATCTCGCGAACCGTCTGCATGATTGCCTCTTTGGGCTCGTAGCCCGGCTCCATCGAGCGCATCACCATGCGCAGATCAGTATCTCCGCAATGCACCACAGCCGCGGGGTCGAAGCTCGCCTTTTGCTCCTTAAGGCCCAGCTCCTGAGCAACCGCCGAGATCGCTCGGTTAAGGTTTTTGCTCATGACGGCATGGGCCTCAAAGTAATCGGGCTCGCGGCCCACGATCTCGACAAAGCGGTCATGCTGCGCGCGGATCTCGATGCAGGCCTCGTCGAAGTCTATCAACTCCTCGCCGCGCTTAAAATGCTCGCGGAAGGTACGGCTGCTATGGAACTCGCCGTTCTCGTTGAGCATGCTCGGAATGAGCGCCGGGTCGGCACACGGCTTGCCCAGGCACACGTTGGTATGCTGACCCACCGCAATGCCGACATCCGCCACGAGCGACCAGCCACGCTCGGCCTCGGGCATATTGGGCATAAGTCCCGCCGAGCGCACCAGGCCCTCATTGATACTGCGGGCAATCCCCAGGTTAACGGCATACGAATAACCGATATCGTCGGCACGAATGAGCAATTGCTTCATATTGACCCCCATCTACGGAAAGGGACACTTGAAGCGCAGCCAAGTGCCCCAGATAATTGTCCTACCGAACGGATGCTTTAGGCTTTGGCGGCAGCAGCGTCTTCGTCGAGCTGCTCCTTGGTAAAGCCAAAGAAGTAGGCGATGGCAGCGGCGGCAACAAATGCAGTGCCCGATGCAACGCAGCCCCATACGAGATTAGCAGTTCCGCCTGCAACATAACCTGTAATACCAAGGATATTAGTTGCGCCCAAAACATACGTCGTGACATTGGTGAGAGCCGCGATCAGGCCGCCGATAGCGCCGCCCGCGACCATGGCACCCAGGCAGCGAGTATACTTAAAGCCGCAGCCATACAGCGCGGGCTCCGTCACGCCACCGACAATGCCGGAGAGCGAGAAACCAAGCATAGCGCCCTTTTCGTCGACCTCCTTAAGGCGCAGGAAGGCACCGAAGGCCATGCCCCACGTGGCGAACTGAGCGATAGCACCCGCGACCATAACGCAGGAGTCAGACCCTGAGGTGAGCACCTGCACAATGCCGAGGGCAATCAGAACCTGGTGCATACCGGTCATAACCAGGAACTCCCAAAGCGCAGCAATGGCGACGAGGGAGAGGATCGTGACGATGCCGCCAGCGTTTCCGAGGCCGAACATAAAGTTGCCGACCAGGTCGCCCAGAATGGAACCAATCGGAGCTAGGGCGCACAGGGAAACGGGGGTCATCACAGCCATGGTGCACACGGGCACAAACACCGTGGAGAGCATGTCGGGGATGATCTTCTTCATGAACTTCTCGACGACCATCAGCACCGGCATAGACAGCAGCATGGGGAGCACGGTCGCAGAATAGTTGTTCAGCTGAGCCGGGAGCACGCCGTAAACCATCGTGGTCGTAGCACCAGAATCCGCAGCGGCGTTGACCAACGTCATGAACTCGGGGGCAATGAGCACGCCGCCGAGCATCATGCCGAGCGGCTGGCTGCAGCCGAGCTGCTTTGCGGCAGCCCAACCCAGATAGACAGGAAGGAAATAATAGCCGGCGTTGTAAATCCAGTTGTAGAAGAAGTTGTAGATGTCGGAATCGGCAGACCAGATACCGAGCATGCCGTCGCCGCAAAGTACGGCAAGTGTGCGGAACATGGCGGCGCCCATGATAATGGGGATCGTCATGCACATTGTCTTGGACAGGTAGTTAAGGGCCTTCTTGCCCGCAGTCTTGACCGTCAGTGGCTCCTTGGTGCCGTCATCGAGGTTCTCGTCAATGGAGTCTTCGCCCTTGACGCCCAGCGCAATGGCGGCGTCATAGACCTTCGGCACGTTCTGGCCAATGATGACCTGATACTGGCCGCCAGACCACTGTGCGCCCAACACACCCTTGATCTTCTTAACTTCATTATCATTGGGAATGGACTGATCTTTGAGGTTCAGACGCAAGCGGGTCATGCAGTGCGTCGCGTTCGTCACATTGGAGGCGCCGCCGACGGCAGCGAGCACGTCCTCGGCAATCTTCTTGTTATCGACAGTCATGTCGAATCCCTTCTCTTCCAACTAAAGGCCGTGGGACTTCACGGCACCAAGACGCACGATTCCGCTCGCGCCTGCGCAGCGCGCGATACCAGTTGGCAAGAGATTGATTTGCATGTGATTCCCGGGTGGATCGACATGAAAAAAGCCCCGCGCACAACCGACAGAGACCCAATTATGGTCTCGGCAGAATCGGTAGTGCCTCTCGGAGCTGCGCCGTGAGTAACACCCAACACACGGCGAGTATATGCGGCAGATGCGTTCGTTGCGGCTCAGATTACCGACGAACGGTAGCAAACGACCCGCGAACGGTCGCCATGACGGAAAGGAAATACCAGAGAGCCTATTTATCCGAGTGGACAGAAGCCACGCGATTCACATGCATGATCAGATAGACGAGCTCCTCTTGGGCCAATGGCTCGCCAAAGGTCTCTTGAATCAGATCGTCGACACGGTGAACGCAACGCGATGCCGCCGGATACTGCTCCACGAGCACGTCGTAAAGACCGGAGTTCTCGGTATCGATCGGCTCTTTCTTTGCCACGCGGTCGAGCAGATAGCGCACATGAGTGGCAAAGCGGGCAAAGGCGAACGACGAGCGATCGACCGTCACACCCAACTCTTCTTGAATAATCGCGACCGTCATATCGAGCAGTCGCTCCTCGTGCTGCTCGGCAAGCACGCGCCGCTCGCTCGGCTTAACCGATGCGTTGACAATCGACATGGCAATGCCCGCGGCCTCGCTTCGGGGCATGCGCACATGAAAGCTCTTCTGGATGCCGCGAACAGCCAGCTCGCCCAAGCGGTATTCGATGGGATGCAGCTGCTCCAGATCGCGCTCAAGCGGCAACGACACCACCATGTGTTCGCGGGCGCGCTTAATGGCAAACTGAATATGGTCTGCCAATGTAATGGGAAGGTTAGGACTCAATTCGTACGAAAGCTGTCCGGTCGCGATATCGGCCAGCTGAGCAGAAAACTCCAGCACCTCGGGGTCGACCTCATCGATAAACGCCAGGTACTTTGAATCGATGCCGTAAAAGGTACGCGTGATGACATCCAGGTCGACCTCATGCGGCATATCGCCAAAGCCGATACCGCGGCCCAGCGCGATAAGCTGACGCCCCGCGCCATCTTCGCAGATGGCAGCGTTGTGGTTAATGCGCTGGATAGCCCTCATGGAATCATCGCTCCTACTAAAACGCGCCGTGCAGACCATCCGCGCGGCGCGTTCATTCTACCTGCACTTACAGCTAGAGTCCAAAGAAGCCCAGGATCTGGTCGCGGCTAACGGGCTTGTAGTTGTTGGCATCGAGGCCAACGTCGTAGCGAAGGACTGGGCGCTCGCGATCGCGATTGCGCGCGTTGGTGCGGTCTCCCTTGCTGTGAATGTGCCCGTGCAGCATGATGGCGCCGCGCGCCTTGCCATTCCAGCTGAGCATGGGGTAATGGCTCATCACCAGACGATGGCCCTTCGCGTAACCGGGAGCGATCTCCAGATAATCGCGCACCTCATCCCAAATGTGCGGCGCGTCCGGATCTTCCCAATCGCCGTCATGGTTACCACGGATGAGCGTTATGTTCTGGCAGTCGATGCGCTCGCGCAGGCGAACCGCTTCCGCCAGGGGCAATCGATACGTAAAGTCTCCCAGGACATAAAGGCGGTCGTCCACAGCCACGCACTCGTTGATGGCATCGATGACACGGCGGTTCATCTCCTCGACCGAGTCAAACGGTCGATCCATGTCGTGCAAGATATTCGTATCGCCCAGGTGCAGGTCGGCGGTAAACCACATCATCGTCTCTGTCCTCATTTCGCAACGCGTATAAGACCTGTTTAGTATACAGACGCGACGATGAGACAGTCACCCAAAGAGCCCACCGAACAGACCTCGGCGACGCTTGTCCTTTTTATTCGAACCTTTACCCCGGGCGTTCTTATCCTTTTGCTTTTTGCGGTCCTGCTCCAACTCATCGTCATCGAGCAGCAAATCCCACTCAAACGGATCGCCTACCAGATCGAACAGGTCATCGTCATCAAACACGTGCGCCTCCATTACCGATTAGCGAGCATCCACAACGTAGTTGAGAAGTCTACGGGCCCGTGCGGACACAAATTCATCCTGTCTGCGTCTTTCAATCGTTTGCCGCAACGCTTGCGCGACGGGACGCTTGCAGATAAGATAGGGACACGGATGGCACCCGTGGCAGCGGGTCTTGCCAACTCCGATACACGTTTTCATCGTGAGAAATGGCCGTCTTCGCTTACGCGAGGGCGGCCACTTTGTTTATCCCTATGTCATCTGATTCTAATGCACAAACATGCGCACGAATTTGTGTTTCCAGCTTGCATAAGGGGCGTAGCGGAATGGCACGTCCAGCCACGTTGCCTTGTTCACGATGCTCTTCTTGTGGCTAAACGTATCGAAGCTCTCGCGGCCATGGTACTGGCCCATACCGCTCGCACCCATGCCGCCGAAGCCCATATGACTCGTAGCCAAGTGCATGATCGTGTCGTTAACGCAGCCGCCGCCAAAGGGCACGTAGCGCACAAAGCGCTCCTGAACTGCGCGATCCTGGCTAAAGATATACAGGGCCAGCGGCGTCGGACGATCTGCAATAAACGCCTCGGCCTCATCCAGGCTCTCAAACGTCAGCACCGGCAAGATGGGACCGAAAATCTCTTCCTGCATCACGGCGTCCTCAGGCGCCACGCCGTCTAGGATCGTCGGCTCAATCTTGAGCGACGACTCGCGCGCCGTGCCTCCCAGCACAACCTTGTCGGGGTCGATCAGCCCGCGCACGCGCGCAAAATGCTTGGCGTTGACGATATGACCGTAATCCTCGTTGTCGAGCGGATGCTCGCCAAACATGCGACGGGTCTCCTCCCTGATGAGGCCCAACAGCTCATCGTGTACGCGCGTATCGACCAGCAGGTAGTCGGGCGCCACGCAGGTCTGCCCCACGTTGAGCCATTTACCAAAGGCGATGCGCCGTGCCGCGACTTTTAAGTTTGCCGTGGCATCCACAATGCAGGGGCTCTTTCCGCCCAGCTCAAGCGTCACGGGCGTCAGGTTTTTACTTGCGCGCTCCATGACGAACTTGCCGACCGGAACGCTACCGGTAAAGAAAATCTTGTCCCAGCTCTCGTCGAGCAGCGCCTCATTCTCGGCACGGCCGCCTTCGACGACCGTCACCAGGCGCGGATCAAATGCTTCCTCGCAAATCTGCCTGAGCACCGCGCTCGATGCCGGAGCATAGGCACTCGGCTTGATGACCACGGTATTGCCCGCGGCAAGGGCGCCGGCAAGCGGCTCGAGCGTTAGCAAAAACGGGTAGTTCCAGGGCGCCATAATGAGCGTGACGCCATAGGGCACGGCTTGCGTTTTGCACACACTCACGGCGTTGGCGAGGTCACACGGACGCAGGCGCGGACGGCTCCATCGAGCCACATGCGCAATCTGATGACGAATCTCGGAAAGCGAGGTGCCGATCTCACACATATAGACCTCGTCATGCGACTTTCCCAAATCGGTCTTGAGCGCATGGGCAATATCGGTCTCGTGTGCCCGCACCGCCTCGCGCAGGCGCACGAGGGCGCGACGTCGAGCATCGACATCAAACGTGGCGCGCGTCTTAAAGTAGGCGCGCTGTTCGCCGACAATGCGCGCGATTTCCTCGGTGTTCATGGGCCCTCCTAGTTCTCATCCTCAAACATACCACCCGCGACGACCTCGTACATACGCTCGAGCTCCAAACGGTCCATCAAAAGTGGAACGGGGTATAGCGGATTGGCCTCGGCATCGGCATGGGCCGCCATTTGCGGAATATCGGAGCGGCGAATGCCCGTCACATATTTGGGAATGCCCAAGGCGGCATTCATGCGGTCGACCCAATCGATAAAGGCCTCGGCCGCAAGACTGTCCTGCGCGTTAGCCGGCGCGATACCGGCCATGCGAGCAAGATCGGCAAGCTTGGGGGCGGCGGCGTCACCATAAGCGCGAAGCATGTGCGGCAGGATGATCGCGTTGGCCAAACCGTGCGGAATTCCGTATCGGCCGCCCAGACTGTGCGCGATGGCATGCACGTATCCGACATAGGAGCGCGTAAAGGCAACACCCGCCTTATACGCCGCCGAAAGCATATTGCGACGCGCACGCATGTCGTCACCATGCTCATAGGCCTCGAGCAAATTGTCATGGATGAGCTGCACCGCCTGTCGCGCCATCTTGCGCGTATAGGGCGTAGTGCTTCGCCCGATAAAGGCCTCGACGGCATGCGTCAGGGCATCCATACCCGTCTGCCCCGTAATGGAGGCGGGCAGACCGCGCGTAAACTCGGGGTCGTGCACCGCAAAGCGCGGGATAAGCACAAAGTCGTTAATAGGGTACTTGTAGTGCGTCTCGTCATCGGTAATTACCGCCGCAAGTGTGACCTCGCTTCCCGTGCCTGCCGTGGTGGGGACGGCGATGAGCAGCGGCAGGCGACGATGAATCCGCAGCAGGCCGCGCATCTTGTTGATGGGCTTGTTTGGCTGCGCAATGCGTGCGCCCACGCCCTTGGCGCAGTCCATGGCTGATCCTCCGCCAAAGCCGATAATGGCCCGGCAGGCGCTCTCTCGGTACAGGGACGCCGCTTCCTCCACGTTTGAGACCGTGGGGTTCGCACGCGTTTCGGCATAGACCGTAACGCCAATTCCCTTGGACGCGAGCGCGCACTCGAGCGGTGCCGTGAGCCCCAGACGGGCAATGCCGGGATCCGTCACGATAAGGACCTTCTGGATCGAGCGCTTTTGAAGCACCGCGGGCACATCCTCGGCATGCTCCAGAATACGTGGCTCGGTATAGGGCAGCACCGGCAATGCGATACGAAAAACCGTTTGATACGTTCGGCACCAGGCGCGGCGGGCTAGATGCATAAAGGAAGCTCCTTCATTTGTTGATAGGTCAACATTTGCTCGCCCGATTGTACTCAGCGGCGTCCGTATATGACTTGCAAACCGTTAATCAATCAACATCTTCATATCTCAAAATTATTTTATTAAAAATCATTCCTAATAGGCTTCACATTTGGTTGCATTTATGGATAATAGAACTCGTCAAGACGCACGTCCGGAGAGGGCCCTTACGGGACCGGACGAGCGCACCATCGCCATCGATCGAAAGGATCGAATCATGAAGTTTGTTTGCCCCGTTTGCGGTTATGTGGAAGAGTTCGACGGCGACCAGCTGCCCGAGGATTTCAAGTGCCCCCAGTGCGGCGTTCCCGGCTCTCGCTTCCTGAAGCAGGAGGAGGGCCAGCTCGAGTGGGCTGCCGAGCACGTCGTGGGCGTCGCCAAGATGGAGGGCGTCTCCGAGGACATCGTTGCCGATCTGCGCGCCAACTTTGAGGGCGAGTGCTCTGAGGTCGGTATGTACCTGGCCATGGCTCGCGTCGCTCATCGCGAGGGCTATCCCGAGATCGGCCTGTACTGGGAGAAGGCTGCCCACGAGGAGGCCGAGCACGCCGCCAAGTTCGCTGAGCTCCTGGGCGAGGTCGTGACCGACTCCACCAAGAAGAACCTCGAAATGCGCGTTGAGGCCGAGAACGGCGCCACCGCCGGCAAGACCGATCTTGCCAAGCGCGCCAAGGCCGCTGGCCTCGATGCCATTCACGACACCGTGCACGAGATGGCTCGCGACGAGGCTCGCCACGGCAAGGCTTTCGCCGGCCTGCTCAAGCGCTACTTTGGCTAAGCCAGCAGCCTGAGAGATAATCTCTAGCTTCATAAGGCCCGGACTGCATGGTTCGGGCCTTTTTTCGTGTCTCGAGAACTCGTAAACGCCCTGAAATAGAGCTATCTTCGGCATCGGTCTCTCGTCAAAAACTAAGTGAGTAGACTTTTCGAAACTTGCCGAGCAGACCATCCGTATTGCTTTATAAAGTCACAGGTAAATGACTTGTTTCAAAACGGCCTGGTCGCCAAAGTGCCAAAAGCCTACTCACTTAGAACCGCAGCCGTCCACGATCGAGCTGTTTTGTGTCTAACGGGCATCTTTCCGTCAATTACTCCCAATTTTGTCCAGTCAACGAATAGTTCAGACCGGAGTAATGTCTCAGCCCTTTGCTCATCTGAGCTTTTATCACGATATTCAGCATCGAGCATCCTGCATATGGCCTTAACGATCGCATGGAATCTATCCTTATCGGATATCTGCCCATGTGTCAGGAGAAGCACATCGTAGCCCATAGCCTGAAGCGCCGTCATGCGATCGGCGTCACGCAAGCCGTCCCCTGCGCGCCCGTGCGAGGCCTTTCCCTGACATTCAATGGCCACCTGTCGCGCTCCGTCCGGCGAAGACAGAAGCAGGTCGATAAAGACGCGGGACTTTCCCGCAATCGCTCGAGCACTTGCACCTAGCCTCACTTCGACATTGAGCTCTATGCCGCAAAAACCTTCGCCTCCCAGGGATCGCGGCAGTGCAAGTAGCAAATACGCCTCGACCTCAAAAGGCGACGCGGCACCCAATGGAACGAGTTGCGATACCGCTATAAATCTATTGCCGTAACGCATCCCGCAAACATCTGAACAAAAACGGTCAAGGTCTCCGCCCAAAACCAAAGCGTCTCGACGCCATAAATTTGAGGCGGTGCCGTCCTCGGACGGGCAGCGCACCCAACCGAACGTTGTCGAAATCGCGCCCGAATCAATTGCACGCGAAAGCTCCGCCTCAAGTGCCGCCGGCAGGGCGCACACCGCAAACAAGCCACACATCTCCGCCAATACCAAAAGAAGCTGAAGATCCGTCAGATGCCGCAACATGATGAATGCCGTCAGTAGAGGAGACGTAATCAAAAACCCATGCTCCGTTTCCAGCACGGATTCCCCGGGAAGCTCACCAAGAAACAGCCGCTGCCTCATGCCGGCAGGGCAAGTCCGCTTGTTTCTCGTTCGAACCAACGTATACAACGGAAAGCCGAGCGCAACCTTAGCCGTCGGGTTGCGGGCGAGATCATATCGCTGCCGGTCTTCTTCCGGTCGTGGAAGAGGCGGACACAAAGCGCGGACTTGAGGAGGCAAACGCCAGTACCTAAAAGCCGATATATCACAAAGTAGATCTTTCATAGGCACAGGAAAACACGGATTTCAACCCAGTCAGTCACGCATTGGCGCGAACGCACCAAAAATGGCGCCGAACGGACTGCCGAGTTTTCAACATCCCTCCCCAACTGGCCAAAAGCTTGCCAAGAGCTGGACGAAGCCCTGTTGAAAACCCCATTTTTTTCTCATGCAGGAGCTTTGCGCGGCAAGTGAGTAGACTTTTTTGAACATCCCGATCAGGCCGGTCATCCTGCTTTTCAAAACCGCAGGTAGACAGCTTGTTACAAAACTGCCTGGTCGCCAAAGTGCTAAAAGTCTACTCACTTAGGTTGCAGAGTGCCCCCCATTAGCTGCAATTCCAAGGTAGTTAGTACTTTTGGACTCAGATCGTCATACTGAACAAGAATTTGAGTTGAGTTTTCAGGGACAGATGCGCCATCGGCACACCAAAAACAGTCACCGATATCGATAAAAGGGATGCTCGAGCGCGTGAGGGCCCGTGCAAAAGTGCTTCCGCCCATTCCACGCTCCGCAACCACGATACAGTAAAGGCCCGCGTCTGCATGCTCGATCGAGACTTCCCCTGCCGGAAACGCCTTTCGCACAAGCGCCGTCAGGCCATCACGCGCCTCGCGAGCTCGAACGCGCACGCGGTTCACATGTCGCTCGTAATCACCCGATTCCAGCAAGCGAGCCAAAGCGACCTGGTCAACAGAACTCACCGACGAGGCGTAAAAACCAAGGTTGCGCCTAAACCGTTCCATCAGCTCATCAGGCAGGACCATATACGCCAAACGCAGGGCCGACGACAGACTTTTTGAAAAGGTGTTGGTGTAGATGACCGATTGGGCGGCATCGATCGACGCGAGCGCGGGAATCGGCTTGCCGGCAAGGCGAAACTCACAATCAAAGTCATCTTCGATGAGATACCGGTCCGGCTGCTCGGCGGCCCAGCTCAGCAGGGCATAGCGACGCGCAATGCTCGTCACAAGGCCGGTCGGATATTGGTGAGACGGCATCAGGTGAAGGACATCCGCCCCGGTTTTCTGCAGAGCGCTCAGGTCCACGCCGTCGTCATCCAACGGGATATGTCGTACTTGGCAGCCCATAGCCTGATAGATGCGCGTCAGGCGCAAATAGCCCGGATCCTCAACGGCATACACCTTGTCGGCTCCAAGCAACTGAACCAACATGGTATCGAGCAGCTGGGCGCCCGCACCGATAACAATGTTGTTGGGGTCGACATTCATACCCCTTATCCCGCGCAGATGGCGAGCAATTGCGCGTCGTAGCCGAGCAGTGCCCTGCGCCGGTGCGGGCGAAAAGATTTCGCGCTCATCTTCGGATGCCAGCGTCGCCCGTAGCGCGCTTTGCCAAAGCCGCGCCGCCTCCAAAGCAGAAGGAGAAAGCGCATCGAATCGCTCGACCTGTCCGTTGACATCATGCACGATGGGGCCCACAGAGACGGCATCTCGGTCGATGCCCTCCGCAGCCGAAGCCAAAACCGGTGCATCCGGAAGCTCGCAAGCGTAGTAGCCACGACGTGGCATTGAGCAAATATAGCCCTCAGCGAGTAACTGGCTATATGCATTCTCGATGGTAATGACACTGATACCCAGATGACTCGCAAAGGCGCGCTTAGACGGAAGATGCTCCCCCGCCGCAATGCGTCCAGCAACGATATCATCTCGAATTTGCTGGTAAACATACTCATAGAGCGATGCTTCGCCGCGGTTTTCCAAATTATAGTCAAGCATGAGTTTGTCACCTGACCTTATCGAGTCATTCAATCTGATATTACTCTGACCTTGTTATTATCTCGAAAACTGAGTATTTCGCCATACCCAGCTCCCCGATAGGATGTTCCGTCAAGCAATGCACATGCCAACCAAGGGAGCAACCATGGCAGAACAGACCAGCAAGGCCGATCGCGTTAAACTCAACCGCGAGCTCGCGCAGATGCTCAAGGGCGGCGTCATCATGGACGTCACCACGCCCGAGCAGGCACGCATCGCCGAAGAGGCGGGCGCCTGCGCCGTCATGGCGCTCGAGCGCATCCCGGCCGACATCCGCGCCGCAGGCGGCGTCTCGCGCATGAGTGATCCCAAGATGATCAAGGGCATCCAGGAGGCCGTCTCCATCCCTGTTATGGCCAAGTGCCGCATCGGCCACATTGTCGAGGCGCAGATCCTGCAGGCCATCGAAATCGACTACATCGACGAATCCGAGGTCCTCTCCCCCGCCGATGATGTCTACCACATCGACAAGACCCAGTTTGACGTGCCGTTTGTCTGCGGCGCCCGCGATCTGGGCGAGGCACTGCGCCGTGTTGCCGAGGGCGCCACGATGATTCGCACCAAGGGCGAGCCGGGCACGGGCGACGTCGTTCAGGCCGTGCGCCATATGCGCAAGATCCAAAAGCAGATCCGCGACGTTGTTGCCCTGCGCGACGACGAGCTCTTTGAGGCAGCCAAGCAGCTGCAGGTTCCGGTCGAGCTGGTGCGCGAGGTCCATGCCACGGGCAAGCTCCCCGTCGTAAACTTTGCCGCCGGCGGAGTCGCGACCCCCGCCGACGCCGCGCTGATGATGCAGCTGGGCGCCGAGGGCGTCTTTGTTGGCTCGGGCATCTTTAAGAGCGGCGACCCCGCCAAGCGCGCCGCCGCCATCGTCAAGGCCGTGGCAAACTTCACCGACGCCAAGCTCATCGCCGAGCTTTCGGAGGACCTGGGCGAGGCCATGGTGGGCATCAACGCCGACGAAATCGAGATCATCATGGAGGAGCGCGGGCGCTAGTCCAGCAGAAAGGATCGCACATGAGCGATTATGCAGACCAAACGGTCGCCGTGCTGGCGGTCCAGGGCGCTTTTGCCGAGCACGAGGCAAGACTGTCCGAGCTGGGCGCACGTTGTATCGAGATGAGGCAGGCGGCCGATTTGCAGCAGAACTTTGACCGCCTGGTCCTCCCCGGCGGCGAGTCCACCGTTCAGGGCAAGTTACTTGCCGAGCTTGGTATGCTCGATGAGCTTCGCACCCGCATTGTTGAGGGCATGCCCGTCCTGGGCACCTGCGCCGGCTTGATTCTGTTGGCGCGCGATCTTGCCGCCCACGACGATAAGGGGACGCCGCGCTTGGCAACCATGGATGTGCTCGTTGAGCGCAATGCTTACGGCAGACAGCTCGGCAGCTTTCGAACCAAGGGGCAGGTAGCCGGCATCGACGGTGAGGTGCCGCTGACGTTTATCCGTGCGCCCCGCATCGTCGAGGTCCACGGCGACGCCAAGGCCCTGGCAGAGGTCGATGGCCGCATCGTCGCCGCCCGCCAGGGCAACCAGCTCGGCGTAACCTTCCACCCCGAGCTCGACGACGACGCCTGCCTCCACGAGCTCTTCCTCCAAATGTAGGCAGAGTAGAAACGAGCGTGAATTTTCGGACACAGAACAAATGAGAGTGGATAATCTCCCACTTTGAGCTTGAGTGCAGGCTCAAACCGGGAGATTGTCCACTCTCATGCTATGTAGTCGTTTAAGAACGTCCCCAATGACTACTTTTTGGCAGACCTGGATTAAGGCAACGCCGATGTCTTGGTACCGACAGCGAAAACCCGCCAGAGCGAGCAAGGTGCCTTGAAACGAGGCGGCATTGACCTTCTGGTCATGCCGCCGAAGTTGAAAGGCAGATTGCCGCTCTGGCGG
Organism: uncultured Collinsella sp.; assembly: GCA_959606035.1. Lineage (GTDB taxonomy): Bacteria > Actinomycetota > Coriobacteriia > Coriobacteriales > Coriobacteriaceae > Collinsella. The sequence goes on along the minus strand of CAUHHB010000002.1, from coordinate 248,395 downwards.
GTTTGCAGCGTCAACTAGTTACGCGGTTTGGTAAAACCGCGTAACCCAACTAGAAACGGTTGCCGCGGAAGCCGCCACCGTTGCGGCCGCCACGATCGCCACCGCGACCGCCGCGGTCGTTGCCACGGTTGCCGCCGAAGCCGCCACGGTTGCCGCCGCGGTCGCCATAGCCACCACGGTTGCCACCAAAGCCGCCGCGACCGCCACGGTCGCCGCCACGGTCACCAAAGCCGCCACGGCCACCGCGATCGCCACCGCGACCGCCGCGGTCACCACCACGGCCACCGCGATCGCCAAAGCCGCCGCGACCGCCACGGTCGCCGCCACGGCCACCGCGCTCGTCACGGCCGCCGCGAGGACCGCGGTCCTCGTCCAGGCCCATGGCGACGAGCGGAGCGATGACCTTATCGAGAGCAGCCATCAGCTCGGTGGCCTCCTCGTAAGAAAGCTCGGGCAGGAGCTTCTCCTTCTTGTTGGCAAGCTCGACCAGGCCCTCAGCGGCATCCTCGGCAGCAAAGACGACGATCTTGCGCATATCGCCCTCAGCGTCGTCGATGCGGCCGACCAGGTCGGCAGCCTCGGCCTCGGCCATCAGACCATCGAGCTCACGAAGGCGCATACCCAGCAGGTCGGACATTTCCTTCTGCTCCATCTTGGGCTTGAGGTCAAGAAGCTTGATGGCGCGCTCGATGTTCGCCATGCGCTCGGCCTTGGCCTCCTCCTCCTTGGAAATAGCAAAGCGACGGCTGCGCAGCAGGCGGGCGGCCTTCTGCATCTTGTCCATCAGCTCTTCGTCATCGTAATCAACGGCGGCCTCGACAACCTCGGCCTCCTCCTCGGCGGAAACCTCGTCAGCAGCCTCAGCCTCGGCAGCTTCGGTCTCCACGGTCTCGACTGCCTCGACCTCGGCAGCCATGGTCTCGTTCTCGGTCTCGTTCATGATCTCTTCGTTCTCGGACATGAGACTCCTTCTTGGCCCTCTCGGGCATCATCGCCCCATTCGCGGGGCCCGTCGCGCACTCTTTGCGCTTTAAACATTCATGCCTCTCGGCAAAACGTCCATTAGTTTATGGTGTCGCCATTCAATCTAGCTGCAGAATCTATGTACACACATTAATGCGACATGTGCGACTCGCGACGAGCGTACACCAGCGACGCCACGAAACCGACCACGGCAATCACAGCCGCCACGCGCACGGCAGCCGCAAATCCAATAGCCTGGGCAACGTCCGCCGCAACGCCAGCGGCGCCGGCAGTCGCCGCAGAACTCGAGAGCAGGCCGATAAACAGCGATGGACCAAACGACGCGGCAATCATGTTCCACGTGTTGAGCAATGCCGTTCCGTGAGGATGCTCGGCGGCGGGCAGCGTCTCCAGGCCGGCCGTCTGTGAGGGGCTCAGCACCAAACCGACGCCAGCATACACCACAATGGTCAGTGCCACGACGACGCCGATGTTCATGCTTGCCGCTGTCATCGAAATGGCAGTCTGCCCCACAGCAATCAGGGCAAAGCCGACCGGCAGCAGCGGCCATGCGCCACGGGCGTCCATCACGCGTCCGCCCACAATCGAGGTCACGGCGTTGCAGGCAATCGCCGGCAAAATGAGCAAGCCCGCAACAAGAGCGGTCATGCCGTATGCGCCCTCAAAATAGAGCGGCAGCAAAACGCTCATCGAGAACGTCGTCATCATCGACACCACCACAAGCAGGCACGCAGGCCAAAAACGAACGCTTGCCATGGGGCGCACGTTGAGCACCGGATGTCCGAGCTTGAGCTGGCGGACCGCAAACAGGCCAAGCAGCACCACAGCGGCGAAAAGCGTCACGATACCGGTCATCACATTGGTCGAGAACTCGCCTACGGAATACACAAACGCCGTAATGCCGGCCGCAAGCAAAGCAACCGACTGAATATCAAGCGTAGTGTTCGAGCGCTCTCCAACATTTCGAACGAGCTTTGCTGCCGCCGCGGCGACCACGACACCGCCCACCAGCGGCACTACGAACACCGCCCTCCAGCCAAACAACGTGCACATAAGACCACTGACCACAGGTCCAAACGCCGGCCCCAGCGTAATGCAGGCACCGCCCAGACTCAGATACAGACCGAGCTTCTCGCGCGGAGCGCAAGATAGCACCACATTCATCATGAGCGGAAACAAGATGCCCGATCCCGCAGCCTGCAAAATGCGACTTGGCAGCAAGACGGTAAACGTTGGGGCGACCAGGCACAGGACTTCTCCGGCGATCAGGCATCCACATGCGAAAAACAGCAGCTTGCGCGTCGAGAAGCGACCGGAAAGAAAGGCCATGATGGCCGTAAAGATCGACGTCACGATCATGTAGCCCGAAACAAGCCACTGCGCCGTGATGGCACTCACCGAAAAGGCCGCCATGATGTCGTGCAACGCCACGTTAATGATGTTCTCGTTAAACGCGGCAACAAAGGCCGCGATATACATTACGGCGAGAAACGCCGAAGTGGCCGATGGCGCTACTTGAACTTGTTGCTGAGATTTGCTCCCCATGCATTTCCTTCCTCTTGGAACGACAGTCGTATCGCCCCAGAGGAACAGTCCAGGGCGAGGATGAGCCCTAGACTTACGCCAGACGCCGCACGCGACGAGTCTGGCAACATGGTCCAACGTCGAAAGATTGTAACGCGAACGCGCAGCTTTCCTTCCGCGCTATTATTGAAAGTCCACGAAAGCATGAGGCATGAGGAGCCCTCCATGATTAAGCCCATCATGAAATCTGAGTTCTTTTTGCGCCTGCCTTCCGAAGACGCGGGACCCGACGATGCCGCGACCGGGCAGGACCTCCTGGATACGCTCCATGAGCATGAGCACGAGTGCGTGGGCCTCGCCGCCAACATGATCGGCGTGCGCAAACGCATCATCTGCGTAAAGGACGGCAGCAAGTCGCTGCTTATGTACAACCCGCAGATTCTTGAGCAGGTCAATGCCTACCAGACGAGCGAAGGATGTCTTTCGCTCGTCGGCGAGCGTCCCTGCACTCGTTATCGCCGCATTAAGGTGGAATATCTGGACGAGAGCTTTGTCCACCGCATCAAAAACTTCTCGGGCTACACCGCCGAAATCATCCAGCACGAAATCGACCACTGCAACGGGATTGTTATTTAGACAGTCAGGGTAACGATGCAGGTTGAGCACACGACAGCGAGCGAGCCGCATTTGCGCCAAGGTGACGTGAAATGAGAGGGCGCTGACCTTCTGGTCGCGCCCTCGAAATTGAACGTCAGATTGGCGTGAATGCGGCTCGCGCAGCGTCAAGTGGTCCGCCGTTCGGTAGAACGGCGGAACTAATTAGCTCTGGCGGTAATGGTCGAAGAAGTCGGCCAGGTCCTCGAGCGATTCTTTGAGTACTTCCATGCGCGGCAGGTACACGATACGGAAGTGGTCGGGCTCAGCCCAGTTGAAGCCGCCGCCGCGCGTGATCAGAATCTTCTTCTCGTGCAGCAGGTCAAGGGCGAACTGCTCGTCATCGGTGATGTTGAACTTCTTAACATCCATCTTGGGGAAGATGTAGAACGCCGCGCGCGGCTTGACCACCGAGATACCATCGATCTTGTTGAGCGCCTCATACACAAAGTTGCGCTGCTCGTAGACACGACCGCCCGGGCGGATATAGTCGTTGACCGACTGATGGCCGCCGAGCGCCGTCTGGACGATCGACTGAGCCGGCACGTTGGAGCACAAACGCATGTTGGAGAGCATGTTGATGCCCATGATGAAGTCGCTCATGCAGCGCTGGTTGCCCGAAAGCACCATCCAGCCAATACGATAGCCCGCGATCATGTGCGACTTGGACAGACCGCTAAAGGTGACGCAGGGCAGATCGGGAGCGAGCGAGGCAATCGAGACGTGCTCGTAGCCGTCCATGCACAGGCGGTCGTAGATCTCATCAGCAAAGATCATCAGCTGATGCCTGCGTGCAACCTCGACGATGCCCTCGAGCACCTCACGTGGATAGACGGAACCCGTGGGGTTGTTGGGGTTGATGATGACGAGGGCTTTGGTCGCGCTCGTGATCTTGGACTCCATATCCTCCAGGTCGGGATACCAATCCGCCTGCTCATCGCACAGATAGTGCACGGGATGACCGCCGGCAAGGGTTGCGCACGCCGTCCAGAGCGGATAGTCGGGGCTGGGGATCAGAATCTCGTCGCCATTGTCGAGCAGCGCGTTCATCGAAAGCTGAATGAGCTCGGACACGCCGTTGCCCGTGTAGATATGCTCCATCTGAACGTTGGGCAAGCCCTTGATCTGCGAATACTGCATGATCGCCTTGCGCGCGGAGAACAGGCCACGCGAGTTGGAATAGCCTTCGCAGTCGGGCAGCTGCTGGCGCATGTCCTTGATGACCTCATCGGGCGTGCGGAAACCGAAGGGCGCCGGGTTGCCGATATTGAGCTTGAGGATGCGCTCGCCCTCGTCCTCCATACGGGCGGCCTCGTCGACGACGGGACCGCGCACGTCATACAGGACGTTATCGAGCTTGGTGGATTTAGAAAAAGTACGCATGGTGGTGCTCCTTGCAATTTGAGCTGAGGGATGGGGTTCGGGCTTGGAATCGTTGCGGGGTGATGATGCCTCGCCTTGATCGGCGTCGCCGGCAAGCAGCCAGGTAACATCGACCTCCAAAATACGGGCGAGCAGCTCAGCCACATCGCGCCGCGGAATCGTCTTGCCGCTCACATATTGGCTCATCTGACTCTTGCCGAGTTTTTTGCCGAGCATCTCCGATGCGCGGATCACGTCCGACTGGCGAACGTCGCGATCGGACATAGCCTGTCGCAGACGATCGCTAAACGTCTCTTGGGCCACTAGAACCTCCTTGCTGGCAAAGTTCAATTTATACAACACGAATTGAACCTGAGTTCAATTTAGGAAGCAGTATAACGCCGTGCTATTTCGAAAAGTTCAATTTCAAAAATAAAATGAGCAAGACCTCGAGATTTATCCCAAGGCGATAACGACGTGCACGCATTTAGAGGTATTCGAGGAAACGAGCGGCGGCAAGCGAAACATCGGCCGTTCGATATATGGCGTTGATCTGCCGATGGGGATGCCCCTCGAGCGAACGCACGGCAACATCGAACTGACAGCGACGCAAGATGAGCGCCGGAAGGATGCTCACGCCCAGGCCATCCTCGACCATAGCCATAATCGCATAGTCATCCCAAGTCGACAGTTTTGAGCGCACCGCCAGCCCCGCCCGACGGAATAGCGGCGTAATCTCATCATCGGTACCCCGTTCCAGCAGAATAAACTGCTCGTTGGCTAAATCGGCAAGAGAGACGAACTCCGCCGTGGCAAGCAACGAATCTGTCGGCACCACCGCCATCAACTCGTCGCGCGCCAAAGACCGCGACGTCATGCCATTTTCTCGGGGCTCACGCGGGATAAAGCCCAGATCGCAGCGGCCCTCTGCCACCCATTGTTCAATCTCTGAGTAATCGCCCATCAGCAACTCATAATCGACGTCCGGGTGATCGGCGCGAAAACGCGCAATCACCGGCGGCAACACGTGGGTCGCCACACTCGAAAACGTACCGATGCAGATTTTGCCGCGCATGAGCCCGCGCATCTCATCCACCCGTCGCTGCAGGCGGCCAAACTCTTCGCATAACGCCTCGACTGCCGGCATGACCTGCTGCCCATCGGCAGAAAGCACTACGCCCTCGCGGCTTCTATCGAGCACTTTAAAGCCCCAGTCGGCCTCGAGATCGGCCACCATGCGGCTCACGCCCGACTGCGAATAGCTCAGCCGCTCGGCGGCGCGCGTAAAACTGCCGGCCCGCACCGTCTCGAGCAGCACCTGCATCTTTTGAATATTCGTTTCCACGGCACCCCTCCACCTTTACATGAGTTTTTGTCATGTTATCCATGCATTATATTCGCTTTTCTTCTAAAGCCAGTTCACCCATAGTGAACATGCTCGAATATAGAGGGGATGTCAGCACATGAACAACGGATTGTTTACGTACTTAGCAGCATTGCTATTGTTTGGCTCCAACGGCATCATCGCCGCTGCCATCGCGCTGCCGAGCTCCGATATCGTACTGTTGCGCACGTTTTTGGGCGCTCTCACCCTTGCCGCCGTCCTCTTCATAACCAAGCGCCATAACCTGCAGGCTCCGTCTCGCCCCCGCGAGGCCGCAGCGCTCATCGTCTCGGGCGCCGCGCTGGGCGCCAGCTGGATTTTCCTGTTCCGCGCCTATCAGACGATCGGCGTTGGTATCTCCTCGCTGTTGTATTACTGTGGCCCCATCATCGTTATGGCCCTCTCCCCGCTCATTTTTGGCGAAAAGCTGACCGGCAGCAAAATCGCCGGCTTTATCGCCGTCGCCTGCGGTGCTTTTCTCATTGCAGCGCAAGGTCTAGGCGGCAATATGCCCATTGCGGGCATCGTCTGTGGAATCGCCTCGGCCTTCTGCTATGCATTGATGGTCATCGCCAGCAAGGGTGCGCCTCACATCGAGGGCCTCGAGAACTCCGCACTCCAAGTGAGCGCCGCCTTTGTGACCGCACTGGCCCTCACGCTCATCACGCAGGGCGCTCCCTCGTTCCTGTCCGCCGGCGTCGCCGCCAGTATTGATTGGCGCGCCGTCGCTATGCTCGGCGTCGTCAACACCGGCATTGGTTGCCTGCTCTACTTTAGCGCCGTCGCCAAGCTGCCCGTCCAGACCGTCGCCGTCGTCGGCTACCTCGAGCCGCTTTCGGCGGTCGTGTTCTCGGCCGCCCTTTTGGGTGAAGCCATAACACCGGTCCGCCTGATGGGCGCCGCGCTTATCATCGGCGGCGCGATTTTTTGCGAACTCGCCGGCAAACGCGCAAACGCCAAGGCTGGCATCGCCCAGATAGCACGTGCTTAAAAGCCCCTGCTTTGAAATGCTACCTGCGTAGATAAATAATCCCCAGCTGAGGATTATTGTCTAAAATAACCCGATGTGCCAAACTGCTCTTGTATGTATAAAGACGGCATAAAGTTTTTTGTCCTAGACAGATAACCGGATGTCTAAGGGAGTCCTCGTGGCACACAACAAACTGGAGGCAAACCTCCAAGATCAGCATGTGCAGGGCGGGCATGGCGCCATCCCCCTCTCCGCCGGCATGCTGCTCGTAACGCTCGGCGTCGTCTATGGCGACATCGGCACGAGTCCCATGTACACCATGAAATCGATCGTCGCCAACAACGGCGGCATCGGCACCGTCAGCGAGGACATGATTCTGGGCGCACTTTCGCTCGTCATCTGGACCATGACGCTCGTGACCACGGTCAAATACGTGGTAATCGCCATGAAGGCCGATAACCACAACGAAGGCGGCATCTTCGCCCTGTTCAGTCTCGTGCGCAAGGTGGCACCATGGCTGATTCTGCCCGCCATGATCGGCGGCGCGGCGCTGCTCGCCGACGGCATCCTCACCCCCGCCGTCACGGTCACCACAGCCATCGAGGGTCTACGCACCATCGAATGGGGCCATGCGCTGCTGGGCGACGGCCAGACCAACGTCATCATCATCACCATCATCATTATCTGCGGCCTATTTGCCATGCAGCGCGCCGGCACCTCGTCAATCGGCAAGCTGTTCGGCCCGCTCATGACGCTGTGGTTCCTGTTCCTGGCAGGCGCCGGTCTGTTCAACATGCTCGGCAACCTGTCCATCTTGCGCGCGCTCAACCCCATCCGCGGCATTATGTTCCTGTTCTCGCCCATCAACCATTCGGGCATTATGGTGCTCGGCTTTGTCTTCCTGTCGACAACCGGTGCCGAGGCACTCTACTCGGACATGGGCCACGTGGGCAAGGCAAACATCTATGCATCCTGGCCATTTGTTAAGGCGGCCCTTATCCTCAACTATCTGGGTCAGGGAGCTTGGCTGCTCGCCAATAACTCCAACCCCCAGATGCTCGCGATGGATATCGTCAACCCGTTCTATATGATGCTCCCCGAGCCCCTACGCCCCTTTGCCATCGTGCTTTCGGCCGTGGCGGCCATCATCGCCTCACAGGCGCTCATCACCGGCTCGTTCTCGCTGGTATCCGAGGCAACGCGCCTCAACCTTATGCCGCACCTGCGCATCCACTACCCCAGCGACACCAAGGGCCAGCTCTATATTCCACTCGTCAACAACATCATGTGGGTCGGCTGCATCTTCATTGTGCTGCTGTTCCAGAACTCCGAGCGCATGGAGAGCGCCTATGGCCTCGCCATTACCGTGACCATGCTTATGACCACCACGCTGCTGACGAGCTATATCGCCGGCATCCTCAAGCACAAGCTGGGCGCCTGCGTCTTCGCCCTGCTCTTCGGTGCCATTGAGCTGTGCTTCTTCGCCTCGTGCCTCACCATGTTCTTTGACGGCGGCTACGTAATGATCTTCTTGGCCTCGCTGCTGTTTGGCCTTATGTATGTGTGGCGCCGCGGCACCGCCATCGAGCGCACGCAGACGATCCTGCTGCCCGTCTCCAAGTACATTGACCAGCTCAACCGCCTGCGCAACGACGAGACCTACCCCGTGCTCGCCGACAATCTGGTGTTCCTCACCAACAGCCCCGACCCGCTCACGCTCGACCGCGACGTGCTCTATTCCATCTTGGATAAGCATCCCAAGCGCGCCAAGGCATACTGGTTCATCAACGTGCACGTTACCGACGAGCCCTATACGCACGAGTATTCCGTCGAGACCTTTGGCACGGACTTTTTGTTCCGCGTGCGCCTGGACTTGGGCTTTAAGGTCAACCAGCGCGTTAATGCCTACCTGCGCCAAATCGTTGGCGACTTGATGGCATCGGGTGAGCTGCCGCCGCAGCATCACACCTACTCCATCTACGAGACGCGCGGCAACGTGGGCGACTTCCGTTTTTGTATGCTGCGCAAGATGCTCGCCCCCGAAACGGACATCAACCGCAATGACCACCGCGTGATGGCCATCAAGTACGCCGTCCGCCGCGCCTGCGGAAGCCCGGCACGCTGGTACGGTCTCGAGAACTCGGCCATCATCATCGAGTACGTGCCGCTGTTTGCCCGCATGCGCCCGGCCGTTAAGCTCGTGCGCACCCAAGTGCCGCTCGAGGTTCAGATCGAAGAGGCCGAAGAAATGGAAGTCGACATCTTCTCGGACGACCTGGTCAACGGCAACGAAGCCGGTAAGAATATGAACGTCGATCCCACTGAGCTGCTCGAGAGCGTCGCAGATACGCCCGAACAGCAACTCGACGGACTCGAGAGCACCCAGTTCAACGACGCCAACTTCTAACACGCCACCAGCCATTGACGACAACGGCCTCGCATCTCATAAGAGGTGCGAGGCCGTTTTATGTCGCAACGGACCAGTGAGCTACGAACGACGCGGCTCGGGAACCACGAGCCTATCGGGGCTCGCGCCCTCGGCATCCATCAGGCTCACGTAACGAATCGACGGATCCCCATACATCGCGTAGTAATAATTGCCCGTGCGCGCGCTAAAGCATCCGGTATAGATAGTCTTCTCGAACTTGCCATCGCCCATCCTGGACGCCCCCTCAATCATCACCACGCCCTCGAGCGAGCGGAACATGCGAACGACGTTTTCGGTCTCGCTCTCCTTTTGCGGGTAATTGGCATTGAGGTACGCCGCCTTTACAAAACGGCTCGGCGAATAGCAATCGCCCGGAATGCCGCGCATGCCGGCACCGGCTCCATAGGGCTTAAGCTCGGCGCCACGCCATGTCGCCGTCTGCGGAAAATCGCTTGTGGCGGTGATATAGGTGCGCAGGTTTTCCATGTGCCACGGGAAGGTCGGCTGGTTGGCAAGGGTGTCGACCGGATCGTCGTATACATGCAGGCCGTCAGCCATCATCTCGACCACGATGCTGCGCTGGCTGTCGCCGATAATCCAATGGAGCAGCGACACGCCCAGCCCCTCTCCGGCAGATTTGGCGACAATCACCGTGTCGCGCAGCGCGGCCTCGACCTCATCGACCGTCGAGAACGTCGCTGCCACCCACAGGGGAAACTCATAGGCCGCGATATTGTTCTTGCCGTCGACAGGGCCCTCGGCATACTCGGCATAGCCGGGAAAGTTGAGCCCCGCCACAGCCAGACCCGCATCGTTACCACAGTCGAAAAACATGGGATAGTTCTTGTAATCGATGCACATGCCGATTACCGCGTGTGCCGCCGACGCATCGTCGATAAACGAATACGGAATGTGGAACCCGCGCGGCATCACGCGAACCTGTTGGCCGTAGTCAAAGCTCCAGTCGAGGTTGCGGCCCAGATACATGTGGCCAGAATTATCGGTAAATCGAATGCTCGTGCACATAGCGCCTCCTAGCTTTACGGTCCTGCTAAGGTTATTGTCACCAAACAAAAAGGCGCTAAACACAAAAGCCCGGACATGACAACAATGTCACGCCCGGACCAAAAGAGACGAAGTGCGGTGCTTTGGTCCCCTTAGACCAACTTTCCAAGACAGTGGTCGATCATATGCTGGACCATCTGCGCCTCGAAGCCCACAAAGTCCTGCTTGCGCTCGCGCATCTTGCCATCGACGATCTGGTCAAAGGCAACCTTGCACTTGATATAGCGCGTGGACTTGGTGACCTCCTCGTGCGTCAGGCAGCTCTCCTCCATCTTGCTGGCGCCCAGGCCAAACACCAGACGGGGGTTGTAGAGCACGTGGGGCTCGCCGGCGTCGTCCAGGTAGACGCAGACCTTCTTGGTAACGCCGATCTGGTTGGCGGCCAAGCAGCCGGCATCATCGAGCGACTTGATGGTATCGATCAGGTCCTGAGCAACCGATTCGTCCTCGACGGTCGCAACCTCGCAACGCTGGGACAGGATAGCCTCGTCGTGGCAAAGCTCTTTAATCATACGTTCCTCCATAGGGGTCGTTGTAACCGCTTAAGTATACGGTACCCACACATTTTCATGCGATAAATACCGTCCGTCTGTTACAAAGCGCCGAACATCAACATGCGAGGAACAGCAAGGTTGTAAAGACGATATAGTAAGTGAGTTCGTGTCAATCGGCCTAAACTCGGGGCCGAACAAGGAAAGGGTATGCATGGACGAACTTTTTCACGTCAGTGAGCGCAAGTCCACAATCGGGACCGAACTTCGCGCTGGACTGACAACGTTTCTGGCGATGGCCTACATCATCGCCGTCAACCCCGCAGTGCTCTCGGGCGCTGGCATCGATGCGGGAGCGCTCGCCTGCGCCACCTGCCTGGGCGCCGGCATCATGACCATCTGCATGGGCATCTTCGCCAACCGCCCGCTCGCCTGCGCATCGGGTCTGGGCATCAACGCCATGATCGCGGGCATCGCCACCACCATGTGCGGCGGCGACTGGCACGTGGCCATGAGCGTTATCTTCCTCGAGGGTATCGTCATCTTGCTGCTCGTCCTGTGCGGCCTGCGCGAGGCCATCATGGACGCCATCCCCGTGGTCCTGCGCCACGCCATCTCGGTGGGTCTGGGCCTGTTTATCGCCATGATCGGCCTGTGCGACGCCGGCATCATCACCGCTGGCGCCGGTACGCTCGTCGGCCTGGGCGACATCGCCTCCCCCACCTTTATCGTCGGCATCATCTCCATCGTCGTGACGGTTGCCCTGGCTTCCCGCAACGTGCCGGGCTCGCTGCTCATCGGCATCATCGTCGCCGTTATCGCCGGTATCCCGCTGGGCGTCACCCATGCGCCCGAGGGCCTCATCGCCCCGCTCGACTTCTCGACCTTCGGTGCTCCGTTTGCCAGCACGGCCGATGGCAACCTTGCCATCGTGAAGGTTCTGACCGACCCGATGCTGCTCGTCGTTGCCTTCTCGCTGCTCATGAGCGACTTCTTCGACACCATGGGCACCGCGATGGCCGTCGCTAAACAGGGTGAGTTCCTGACCGAGGACGGCAATGTCGAGGACATCCGTCCCATCCTGGTCGTCGACTCCGTGGCCGCTGCTGCCGGTGGCTTTATGGGCGTCTCCTCCATCACCACCTTCGTCGAGTCCACCTCTGGCGCTGCCGACGGTGGTCGCACGGGCCTCACCTCCGTCACCACCGGCGTGCTGTTCATTCTCGCCGCGTTCTTCTCCCCCATCGTCACCATCGTTTCCAGCGCCGCTACCTGCGGTGCCCTGGTCTACGTCGGCTACCTCATGATGAGCGAGGCCTCCGAGATCGACTGGTCCGACGTGTCGCAGGGTTTCCCGGCGTTCATGATTGTCGCCGGCGTGCCCTTCACCTACTCCATCTCTGCCGGCATCGGTCTGGGCTTTATCGCCTACGTGATCGTCGCGCTCTTTAAGGGCGAGGCCTCCAAGATCAAGCCGCTCATGTGGATCGCAGCCCTCGCCTTCCTCGTCTACTTCTTTGTAGCGTAGCGGCAAAGCTGCCAAAGCAGAACACCAAAGCGCGGAGTCGCATCGAGCGGCTCCGCGCTTTTCTTTTAAAGCCAGGCATCGCACGGACGCGCGATATATTGCTTCCCAAGTTTTGGACATTTTGCCCTCCAAACGGCACTACCGCCGGCTACATCCTGCAGATATGCTGGGCGTAATCGCATAGGCCCTATGAGGATGGGAGTAACCATGGCCGCCTTGTTCACGACCCCCAAGCGCAATGATAAAACCTCAGGAGCCCATTTTGTCGAGCCCGACGTGCACCGTCGCACGCTGCTCGCGCACGGCAGCTGGCGCCGCGTGACGCGCCGCATCGTCTGCGGCCTGGCCTGCGCGCTCACGGTAAGTTCGCTGCTCATGCCGAGCGTCTCGCTCGCGGCGGAGTGGGTGGACGTTGGCGGCGTCCGCCACGAAGCGGCCGCGGGGCCCACGGGAGACGCCGCCGGCACCTGGGCCTGGGACGGCGCCGACGACATGAAGCTCAACGGCTATGACGGCGGTGCGATCCAGGCTGCGGGCAAGCTCAACATTGCCTACGAGGGCAAGAACACCGTGAAAACCGAGCCCGATTACACCGGAGCCGCCATCAAGGCGCAGGATGGCACTAGCCAGAAAGCAGAGTTGAACATAACGAGCTCGAATAGCACGGATGAGCTCAATGTGACAGCTGAGGCCGATGCAATTAAATCCACAGGCGACCTCTCCATTTCTGGCCCAGGCACTGTGAACACCACAAGCACTACTTCCGACGGAATTGAGGCAAAGGGCGATCTCTCTATCACGGGCTCGGGCACCGTGAATGCAACGGGCGGTACCGAAGGCATCCAATCCAAGGGCAAGACCACCATCGATTCCTCTGGCACAGTGATCGCTAAAGGAAGCGAAGGTTATGGCATCGCCGCGGGCAGTGACCTGATCATCAAAGGCGGTGGCAAGGTAGAAGCAAGCTCGATAGAAGAAGCGGCGATTTGGGCTGACGGCAACATCGACATCTCGGGCGGCAGCCAGGTCGAGGCAAGCTCCCAGGGAGATCTTGCCGTCGACGCTGAGGGTAGTCTCGCGGTCACGAACGCCTCCCTTGACGCAAGCGGTGTTGAATATGGTGTTTATGCCTACAAGGGCGTTACGCTCGATCACGCGACCGTGACGGTCCGCACAAGCGCGAGCGGCGGCCAGGCCATCGCCCTCATCACTGACGGGGACGACATCGTCATCAAGAATGGTTCCATCGTGGACGCGTTCGCAGAAGGCAAATTCTCGGTTGCAATCTCTACCAGAAACCACCAGCCAAACGTCGCTGGCGGCCACATCTACATCAGCGACTCCGTTGTTAAGGCTATAGCCCGCTATGTCGAGACCGGTGGCGATGGCCCCGATCACTACAGCAACGACCAAAGCGGCGAGGTCATCCCTGAGCCTAGGGGTCTGAACATCGGTATCTTCGCCCAGACCTACGAGGGCATCACGCCCGCGAGTATCTCGATCGTCCGCAGCAAGCTCACGGCCGAGGGAGACACGGCGGCAATCTTCGCTCTTGCCATAAGCGAGGATGGCAAGGCGATCGGCACCATCGAGATCGAAGGCGCTCCCATCCAGACGCCCGCAGGCGGCAAGATCATTAACTATCGCTACGAAGAAGAGTACGGCCCCAGCATCTCCTACGAGGCAGGTCAAACCATCGGCACGGGCGACGCCACGATCGACTCCCCCTATGACGCCGCTGTCGCCAAGCGCACGGTCACCGTGCCTCCCGAGGAGATCAAACCCGAGGAGAAGCCAGGCGAGACCAAGCCCGAGGGTTCCAAGTCCGAGGGCACGAAGACAACCAAGACCGTTGCAGTTGCAGCCACGGGAGCCAAGACCACCGGCAAGCTCGCGGCAACCGGCGACGCCTCGAGCGCAGCCATCATAGCGACCGCCCTTGTAGGAACGGCCGCTATCGTCACAGGCGCCCTGGCGAGTCGCAAACGCTCGTAAACACTTTTTCGCACAGGACGGGTGGATCGCGGCCCTTGCCTTCCTCGTCTACTTCTTCGTAGCGTAAGGGCAAGGCTGCAAAAGCTGAACAATAAAGCGCGGAGTCGCCATGCGGCCCCGCGCTTTTCTTTTAGCGTCGGTCCCTGCGCCGGCGTGCGGCCTATTTCTCCCCCATTTTGGCCATTTTGCCCTCCAAACGGCACTACCGCCGGCAACATCCAGCAGATACGCTGAACCTAGCCGTATAGGCCCTATGAGAACGGGAGCAACCATGGCAGCCTTGTTCACGACCCCCAAACGCAATGACACTACCGCCGGAACCCATGTTGCCGAACCCGACGTTCGCCGTCGCATAGGACTCGCGCACGGCAGCTGGCGCCGCGTGACGAGCCGCATCGTCGCGGGCGCCGTGTGCGCGCTCACGGTGAGCTCGCTGCTCATGCCGAGCGTCTCGCTCGCAGCGGAATGGGTCAAGGTCGGCGGCAACAAGTACAACACCGCGGCGAGCGACGAGGCCGGTACCTGGTCGTGGGACGGCGCCGACGACTTGAAGCTCAACAACTATAACGGCGGCGAGATCCAGGCCGCAGGCAAGCTCAACGTGAACTACTCGGGAACCAACATCGTCACTGCCGAATGGATCGAAAGCATCAACGTTTCTCATGGCACTAACGAGAATGCCGAGCTCAATATCCAAGGCGACGCGGGCAGCACGCTCAGCGTGACATCTACTGAGGACGCTATCCTCTCCACGGGTAATATCAACATCGACGGAGCCGGATCCGTCAACGCCACGAGCACTGGGTTTGATGCCATCAATGCCGGGGGTGATCTCGCTATCAAAGGTTCGGGCAACGTCAACGCCACGGGTGCATCGGATGGCATCAGGGCAAACGGCAATATCACGATTGACGACAGCGGAGCCGTCACCGCCAGGGCTACCGAGGACAAGGGTATTGGAACCGACAAGAACCTCACCATCAAGGGTGGCGGGACGGTCGAGGCAAGCTCAGCTGATGGTGAGGCCCTTTGGAGCGGCGGCAATATCAACATCTCGGACGGCAGCCAGGTCAAGGCGAGCTCCGAGAAAGACGCCGCCGTCGAGGCCAAGGGCAGCCTCGCAGCCACAAACGCCTCCCTCAACGCAAACGGTGTTGAATATGGCGTCTATGCCCACAAGGGCATCACACTCGATCATGCAAACGTGACAGTCCGCGCAAGTAAAGGCAGATACGGTGACGCCATTGCCCTCTTCACCTACCAAGACGATATCGTCGTCAAGAACGGCTCCACCGTGGACGCGTTTGCGGAAGGCGAGGTTTCGGCTGCATTCTCCACCAGAAACGATCGACCCAACGAGGAGGGTGGCCACATCTACATCAGCGACTCCGTTGTCAAGGCCATAGCCCGCTATGTCGAGAACGGCGACGGCCCCATCCCCTACAGCGAAAACCAAGATGGTGAGACGAGCCCCGAGCCCCAAGGCGAGAACATCGGCATCATCGCCCAGACCAGCGAGGGCGTCACACCCGCAGTCATCTCGATCATCCGCAGCAAGGTAACGGCCGAAGGAGATACAGCGGCAATCTTTGCCCGTGCCATGAGCGCTGACGGCAAGACAATCGGCACCATCAAGATTGAGAACGCCGCCATCCAGACGCCCGAAGGCGGCAAGGTCATTGACTATCGCAAGCTCCGTGACGGCATCTACGAGGCAGGCCAAGCCATCGGCACGGGCGACGCTGTGATCGACTCCCCCTATAACGAAGCTGTCGCCAAGAGCATGGTCATCGCACCTCCCGAGGTAGCCAAGCCGGAAGACCCCAAGCCCGACGAGACCAAGCCCGCAGAAAGCAAGCCCGCGGAGTCCAAGCAGAACCCCAAGCCTGAGTGCTCAAAGCCGACCAAGGCCGTTGCGGCTTCAATCACGAAAGCCAAGACTACCGGCGTGCTCGCGGCAACCGGCGACACCTCGGGTGCGGCCATCGTGGCAACCGTCCTTGCGGGAACAGCCGCTATCGCCGCAGGCACCATGGCGAGCCGCAAGCGCTCTTAGACGCCTCTGCGCACATGGCAGCTCCCGCGAAGGCCCCGAGTCCCAGCACCGTTTAACAACGCCACCGCCGAGCTCCCCTCCGGCGGTGGCGTTTTCCATATGCGTCCGCAGGGTATGCACGAGATTGTCTTTGGTCTAGCCCAACCTGCATGAGCCGGCGTGCGACAATGGGGGCCGTCGATATCACAACGCCGAGAGAAGCCCGTCATGGAAGCGCATCAAAAGCAGATAACCGTTCATGCACAGCATGCCGAAAGCGCACCAGTCATCTATCTTCCCGTGGTCATGGGCGACGGCACGGAGGTTTATGAACGCTGCCGAGAGCTCAACTGCCCGCCCTTCACGCTTGTCGGCATTGGCAGCCTCAACTGGAATCGCGAGCTGAGCCCCTGGGTATGCGACGGTACCGTGCGCGATGCCGAGCCCTTTGGTGGACAGGCCGCTGGTTTTCTTGACGAGTTGTTGAAGCAGATAATCCCAGAGGCCGAATCATCGCTCCCGCAACCGCCCACCTGGCGCGGCGTTGCCGGCTACTCGTTGGCGGGTCTTTTTGCACTGTGGGCACTTTGGCAAACAGATGTCTTTGAGCGCGCGGCGAGTGCATCGGGGTCGCTGTGGTTCCCCGGCTTTATCGACTACGCGCGCGAGCGCACGATGACAGCTACGCCCGACGCCGTCTATCTGTCACTCGGCAAAAAGGAAACCAAGACGCCCAACCGCATGATGCGGCACGTACTCGACGATACGCGCGCGATGGAAGAGCTGTTTATCGAGCGTGACATTCCAACAACGCTGGAGCTCAACCCCGGCAATCACTTTACCCAAACTGACCTGCGCATGGCACGCGGCATCCACTGGATACTGACGCATTAAAAATGGCATCCACGCGTACATACGCATGGACGCCATTTTTAATTTGGCTGAACGCAGCTGCTATTCAGCAGTCTCCTCAAGCTCGGAAGTATCGAACTCAAAGTCGTTACCGGGCAGGATGGCGTTGAGCACAATGCCCACCAGCGAGCCCACGGCAAGGCCCGAAAGCGAAATCGTCACGCCGCCCAGCTCCAGCACGATGGCACCGGCGGTACTGTAGGCAATGCCGAGCGAAAGCACGAGCACCAGAGCCGCCACCAGCACGTTGCGGTTGTTCTGGAAATCAACCTGGTTCTCGATGAGGTTGCGGACGCCCACGGCACTGATCATGCCGTAGAGCACGAGCGACACACCGCCGATAACGCACGCCGGCATGGCGGCAATCACCGCAGCAAACTTGGGGCAGAACGAAAGCACAATGGCGCAGCAGGCGGCAATGCGAATCACTCGCGGGTCGAACACACGCGTCAAGGCAAGCACGCCGGTGTTCTCGCCATACGTCGTATTGGCGGGGGCGCCAAAGAGCGATGCCAAGATGGTCGCCAGACCATCGCCGAGCAGGGTACGGTGCAGACCGGGATCGGCAATGTAATTGCGTTCGCAGGTAGAGCCAATGGCGGAGATATCGCCGATATGCTCGATCATAGTTGCAAAGGCCAGCGGCATGATGGTGATGATGGCCGTCGTGGCAAGACCGCTATCGAACTGCGGTCCAAAGAGCGCAAACACGGTGTTGTCCCACACGACGGGCAAGCCAACCCAGGGGGCGGCTGCGACGCCAGAGAAGTCGACCTCGCCCAGCGCGGCCGCAACGGCATAGCTCACCACAACGCCCAGCAAAATCGGCACGATCTTGACCATGCCGCGCCCCCAAATATTGCAGATGACGATCACGGCCACAGCGACAACGGCAACAAGCCAATTGGTCTGGCAGTTGGCGATAGCAGAGCTTGCCAAGATCAGGCCGATGGAAATGACGATGGGGCCGGTCACCACCGGCGGGAAGAAGCGCATGACGCGCTTGGCGCCAAATGCGCGGAACAGCGCTGCCAGCACCGGATAGAGCAGGCCGGCGCAGGCAACGCCCAGACAAGCGTAGGGCAAAAGCTCGGCCTCGCCGTTGGGCGCAATGGCGGCATAACCCGCGATAAAGGCAAACGACGAGCCCAGGAACGCGGGCACCTTACCGCGCGATAGAAAGTGGAACAGCAGTGTGCCGATGCCGGCGAACAGAAGCGTCGTCGAAACGGAAAGGCCGGTGAGCACGGGCACGAGCACCGTGGCTCCGAACATCGCAAACATGTGTTGCAAACCCAACACGAACATGCGCGGGCGGCCGAGCGACGATGCATCGTAGATGGCATCGGTGACGGCGGGCGTCGAGGATTGGGACATGGAAGTCCTTTCACGATGGAAGGGCGATCAGGCATATCGGATAACCTGCCCGAACGATACGATCCGAACCATTGTACGCGATACGCAATGCCTCGCACGCGCCGCCACCTGCAAACGGTATCGTTACTTCCAAACGCGCTCGGCAATGCGCTTGACCAGAGCGATCTTTGCCCATTGCTCATCCTCGGTCAGCTTGTTGCCAATCTCGCAGCTGGCAAAGCCGCACTGGGGCGACAGGTACAGGTTCTCGAGCGGCACGTACTTTGCGGCTTCGCGGATGCGCTCGACGATGGCGTCCTCGTTCTCGAGCTCTGCCGCCTTGGTGGTTACCAAGCCCAGCACGACCTTCTTGCCGGGAGCGACGTACTTGAGCGGCTCAAAGCCGCCGGCGCGCGGCGTGTCGAACTCCAGATAGAACGCATCGACATTCTCATGTGCGAACAGGTACGGCGCGATGGGATCGTAGCCGCCCTCAAAGGCATAGGTGGAGTGGTAGTTGCCGCGGCACACGTGCGTGTTGACAACCAGATCGTCGGGCTTGCCCTCGATGGCGGCGTTGTTGAGCGCCACGCCCAGCTCGCTTACCTTTTGCAGGTCGACCGGGCTCATGCCGGTTTTGGCAACAAAATCGGTATCGCAGTAGATGCCCCAGGTGCAGTCATCAAACTGGATGTTGCGGCAGCCTGCTGCGTACAGGTCGGCGATCACCGTACGATAAGCGGCTGCAATGGCGTCGGCAAGTTCCTCATCGGTCTTATAGACAGCGCGCAGGCTCTCCTGCTGGCC
The DNA here is from genome assembly GCA_959606035.1 of uncultured Collinsella sp. Taxonomy (GTDB): domain Bacteria; phylum Actinomycetota; class Coriobacteriia; order Coriobacteriales; family Coriobacteriaceae; genus Collinsella. The sequence continues at coordinate 228,900 of CAUHHB010000002.1, read as the reverse complement.
ATCGCAGCGGTCGAGTGTGACTTCGGAGAACGTCTGGATCGGCGCCGGAATGGTCTGGCGCGCGACCTGGCCCTCTCCCTCGAGCGACTTGATAAATTTGAAGTGCTCGACGAACGGATGATTCTCGCCGCTAATGGGACCGGTTACCACGGCGGTGTCGGCGGTGGTCTCCTCATCGTGGAACATATAGCCCGTACGCGAGGTGCGACGCTCGACGCCGTTCAGCCCCCACATAAAATCGAGGTGCCAGTAGCTGCGGCGAAACTCGCCATCGGTGATGACCTGCAGGCCGGCGGCCTTCTGCTTTGCCACCAAATCGCGAATGGCATCGTCCTCGACAGCCTTAAGCCCCTCGGCATCAAGCGTGCCTGCCGCATAGGCAGCGCGGGCATCCTTTACGGCCTGCGGACGAAGAAAACTGCCGACGATATCGGCGCGAAACGGCGCGTTCAGCGTGGTTAAAGCACTCATAGATATCTCCCTTTGCATTGGTTGCTTTACTGGGACAGAGTATGAGCGCTCATATGGCCATCGTAAAATATACGTTTACAACAGTTTGATATAGATGATTCCTATATCAGTCTGGACTGCCATAAAGAAATTTGACCCGCGCGGAGCACAGCAGCCTAGATATGCTGACGAATCGCGTCGATATAGGCCTGCCCGTAGCGCGTGAGTGTTGTGTTCTTGCGTGTGATAATACCGATCTCCATGTACTCGTCCACATCGAGCGGAATCGAGATGATGCCGGGACCGTTGAGCTCGTGACTGATCACGCCTGAGCATACCGTGTAGCCGTTGAGGCCCATGGCCAGGTTGAACAACGTCGCACGGTCGCGCACGCGGATATTCTTGCGACGCTCAAAGGTCGAGGTCAGTTCCTCGGAATAATAAAACGAGTTATAGCTGCCCTGCTCATAGGACAGGAACGGGTAGTCTTCCAGATCCTCGAGCGTCACGCTGGAGCGGTCCGCCAACGGATGGTCGGCGCAGACGAAGACATGCGGCGTGGCACAGAAGAGCCCTTCGAACACGAGCTCGTTGGCCGCCAGCATGCGCTCGATGACCTCGCGGTTGTGCTCGGACAGATATAGGATGCCCAGCTCGCTTTTCATGTGCGCGACATCCTCGATAATCTCGTGGGTCTGCTCCTCGCGTAGGGTAAAGTCGTAGCGCGCGGCATCGAACTCGCGGATTACATCGACAAACGCATTAACGGCAAAGGAATAATGCTGGCAGCTCACACTAAAGTGCGGCACCTGCTCGGACGTGCCTTTGTACTTGCCCTCGAGCAGGTCGGCCTGGTCGAGTACCTGGCGCGCATAGCCCAAGAAGGTCTCGCCCTCCTCGGACACAATGACGCCCTTGTTGGTGCGCTCAAAGATGTGCACACCCATCTCGTTTTCGAGATCGCGGATCGACGCGGTAATCGAAGGCTGCGACACAAAGAGCCGGCGCGAGGCCTCGGTGATGCTGCCGCATTCGGCAACTTTAACGACATATCTGAGCTGCTGGAGCTTCATGATGGCCTCCCTAGACGTCCGCGATACCCGAACCCGCCGCATCTGCCTGACGCATAAACGACGGCATCTCCCCCGTCGCGGCGCAGGCGGCAATCTGATGCAGAGCCCCAGCGACCGCATCGTCTACCGCAGCGCCGATATGCCAGCGCGCGGCAGCCGTGACAGCCTCGTTGGCATTGGCGACTGCAACGGAGTTGGGAACGGCATCGATCATTGGCAGATCGTTATCGGAATCACCGAATACGGCCACCTCGTCGAGCGTCAGGTCCAAAGCGCGTGCCAGCTCCAGCGCGGCGCAACCCTTGTCCCAACCTGCTGGAAGGATATCGAACAGGCGCACACGATTGTTGGGAAACACGAGTGAGAGCTCCGGTACCTCAGCGGCAACGCGCTCACGTAGCTCCTCGAGCTCCTCACGCGAGCGGGCGCTCCAGATATTCGCCTTGTATACCGGGGCATCATCGACAGCGGGACGGCACGGAGCCTCTTCGCCTTTGAGCCATGCGTTGCCGCCCGACTCCATGGCGCGACGCACGCGCTCGGGGTCGCTCGTCACGCAATAGGCATCGTTATCCCAAAAGTCGTCACCCAGGCTGTAGACCTTTAGATAGGTATCGTCGGTCTCTTGCTCGAGGTAATCGGCCAGACGCATCAGGGCATCGTTGTCGGTCGCGCGCGAAGCGACCGCCTGACCGTCGACAAACATGACTTGGCCGTTGCAGAACGCACCGGTCGAAAAGCACTCGGAACGATTTTTGAACATCCAGCCCATCGCGGACGGCTGGCGACCCGAAACCGGGCCAAAGTGCAGACCCGCCGCCTGCATGGCATGAATACCCTCAATGGCGTAGTCACTGGCGCCGTCATGCCCGGCTGGAATCAGCGTATCGTCCATATCGGTCAGCACAAGTTTGATCATAGAGTCCCCCAGTCATTTTCGCCGTAACCATTGTAACGACCTACCAATAAGGGACAGGTTTATTTTGGCAGGTTTTATCTGGGAAAATGCAGCGCCCCTGTTGCCACCTGCCAAAATAAATCTGTCCCTTTTTGGCAGGTGCGCTAGTATAGGGAACAACAGATTCGATGCGGGAGTGCCGGCGGTGCAAACCACAAGGCTGAGAGGGCATAGGGCCCAATCCTTTGAACCTGTCAGTTAATGCTGGCGTAGGGAGCATGCCGCCTTTACAGGGGCGCTGTCTATGCACAGCGCCCCTTTTCTATGCCAAGGAGGCATGTGCAGTGATTGATTCGGAACAGCTTAAGCAACATATGGTCAAGGCCGTGGAGGAGATTCGCGCCACCAATCCGATGGCCGGCTCCATCACCAACACGGTGACGATCGACTTTGTCGCCAACGCGCAGCTCGCCGTGGGCGGTTCGGCCGCCATGGTCTATCTGCCCGACGAGGGCGAGGCGCTCGTTGCCGGCGGCGGCGCCATCTATCTCAACATGGGCACGCTCTTCCCCATCTACGAACAGACGATTCCCCGCGCGGCCAAGGCGGCACACGACGCCGGCAAGCCCTGGGTGCTCGATCCGGTGGGTCTGGGCATCGGTAGCCTGCGCACCCAGCTGGTAAACGAACTCAAGCAGTACAAGCCCGCCATCGTGCGCGGCAACGCCTCCGAGATCATCGCGCTCGCCGGCCTGTGGGGTCTTGAGGGCGAGGCAGCCGATCTGAGCCGCGTGCGCGGTGTCGATACCACCGACACGGTCGACGCCGCCCGCGATGCCGCTGTGGCGCTCGCTCGCTACACCGGCGGCGCCGTAGTGGTCTCGGGCGAAGTCGACCTGATCACCGACGGCACGACGGTAGCCAAGTCCTACGGCGGCAGCCCGCTCATGTCCAAGATCACCGGCTGCGGTTGTTCGCAGGGCGGTGTGCTGGCTGTGTACGCCTGCGCTGCCGATCCGTTTACGGCAGCCATCTGTGGCACCGCCGTCTACAACGTTGCCGGCACGCGTGCCGCCGCTGTCGCCGATGCCCCGGCAAGCTTTAAGGTCGCCTTTATCGACGAGCTCTATCGCGCAACCGCCCAGGACATCGCCGATAACCAACTCGAGCTCGAGGAGGCATAAGCCATGTCCGAGCCCGCAACCAATGCCGGCATGAACACGCTCGTCGCCGTGGCCATCGCCCCATGCGGCACCGGCGATGAGCTGTCCGCCGAGGTCGCCGAGGTCGTGCGCGTCATTCGCGAGAGCGGCCTTCCCAACCGCACCACCTCGATGTTCACCGAGATCGAGGGTGACTGGGACGAAGTCATGCAGGTCGTGCGCGACGCAACCTTTGTGTTGGCGAGCAAGGGCATCCGCACCGAAGTCGTGCTCAAGGCCGATATTCGACCCGGATTTACCGACACCATGACTGGCAAGCTCGAGCGCATGGAAGCGCAGATCAAAAAGCAGGAGGAAGCACAGTGAGCATCCGCGACAACCTTGATATCTCGGCCTATCTGGTACTCGGCCCCGAAAACACCCTCGGACGCCCCGTGGGCGATGTGGTGGCCCAGGCGCTCGACGCCGGCTTTACCTGCATTCAGGTGCGTTCCAAGGTGGCAAGCTCCCGCGAGATCATCGCACTGACGGGCGATGCCGCGCAGGCCATCGCTCAGGCCGGCAAAACCGGGCAGGTCGCGCTGCTGATCGACGACCGCCTTGACTGCGTACTTGCCGCACGCGAGCAGGGCATTGCCGTCGATGGCGTGCACGTAGGCCAGAGCGACATTCCCGTCGAGGTCTGCCGCAAGCTGCTGGGCCCCGATGCCATTGTGGGCCTTTCGGCCCGTTGCGAGGAGATGCTCGAGTACGTCAAGACCGCCGACATGAGCCTGGTCGACTACCTGGGCATCGGCCCGCTCCACGAGACCGAGACCAAGCGCGACTGCGGACGCGCGGCCGACGGCTCTATCATCACCAAGAGCTTTGAGGACCTTGCCGCACTCCACGCGGCAAGCCCCGTGCCCATCGTGGTGGGCGGCGGCGTTAAGACGGCCGACTTGCCGCAGCTTAAGGCCACCGGCGTCGACGGCTTCTTTGTGGTAAGCGCCGTCTGCAGCGCCGACGACCCCCATGCCGCAGCCAAGGAGCTTGTCGACACCTGGCAGCAGGCATAGGCATAGGCCGAACAGCTGATTCGCAGCCTCATATCTTCAGCAATGAAAAGCGCATCCCAGTTTGGGCCTCCATTCCGGGATGCGCTTTCCGTATGCGACCCTTACCCCGCCAGATACGCTTCCAACGCCGGCAAAGTCGCCTCTGCATCGTGGCGGCCAATCTGATAGATACGCTCAAGCTCATCGGGCTCGCGGCACAGCGACGGCACCTTTACCGATTCGCTCGGCCGCACCACAAAGACCTCGCCGGCAGCCTCGCGACGTGCCAGGTCATCAAGCGTGGCATTGTAGGCCTCATGCCGATGCTCAAGCGCCGCCACAAACTCCGGGTAGTGACGGAACACGCGCCGCAGCATGGGCATCACGCTGTTGGGCTGCTTCACAAAGCCCGCCGGCTGCGTGAGTACCACAATATTGCGGTCATACCCCTGCGCAAACAGCCAAGCACTGGGAATGGAATCGGCCACGCCGCCATCCAGATATTTATGCCCCTCAATGGCGACAGGACGCGTTGCCACGGGAATAGCAGACGACGCCCGAATCCACTCGATATCGCGCTCGTCGCCATACGGCAGATCGTGATAGACGGCCTTGCCCGTCTCGATATCGGTACACACGCACGTAAACCGCATGGGGCAGGCACGATATGTCTCCAGGTCGATGGGATCGCGCTCGATGGGCACCTCGTGATAGGCAAAATCTGCATTGAACATATCGCCGGTTCGCAGCCAGCTTGCTACACCCGCATAGCGCTTATCGGCGCAATAGGCCTTGTTGTAGCGAATGGCACGACCAATCTGGCGCGATTTAAAGTTGTAGCCAAACGCCGCGCCCGCCGAGACGCCCACCATATGGTCACAGGTCAGGCCGCACTCCATCCATACGTCGAGCACGCCCGCCGTATACATACCGCGGTAGCCGCCTCCCTCGAGCGCAAGCCCCGCCGTGGGCGTCGTATCTGGCTGTGCCATGCGACCATCTCCATCCCCGCAAATTTAAACGGAACAAGTATACCCGTCAACATATACCGCCCCAGTCGCATTTTCATCGAACATCGCATCGTCGCGCTACCGTTTGTCGAATAATAGCCGCCCACAGCATGTGCACCCCTATATAATTTTGTGCTGTTGTTTACATTACTCAGTAATTATCAGCAGCGAACACGAGCCGACAAATTGACCCAGCGGCGCAACAAGGCGGGAGCATGGATACACGCAAAGCGTTGAGCGACAACGCGTGTGCACAACGAGCTCGCCCGACGCAATCCGCCCCGACCCCAGAAAGCCGCCTACAGCATGGATACCCCCAGCAATTACACTGAAACGCTCGAAAAGACCGTCCGCGACCTTCTCAAGCGTCAGGAGGATCTGGTCAGGACCGCCTTTACCGACCAGCTTACCGGGCTTGGCAACCGCGGCGGCTTTGCCCGTTCCCTCGAGGAGCTCTGGGAGCAGGACACCCCCGTTACCATGGCGTACATCGATATCGACAATCTCAAGCACTGCAACGACGTCTTTGGCCATGACGAGGGCAACCGCTATATTTTGCAGGTAAGCCTCTATCTCAAGCTGTATATGAAGGTGGACGAGGCGGCATTTCGTCTGGGGGGCGACGAGTTCGCCATCCTATCTACGATTGCGACCGAGGACGACCTTGCCGAACGTCTGGAACACTGCCGAACGGTACTGCTCGAAAACAACGCTTCCAAGATGCCTCACTCGTTTAGCTACGGAGTGGCACACGCCGACCCCGCCCTGGGCGAAGCCCCCAATCGCTTGACGAACGATGCCGACCATCGCATGTACGACTACAAGCTACGTCATGCCGTGCACCTTGATCGACGCAATATCGCACAAGCCCACACCGACGACTTCGAAATAAGCGATCGCATTTTCGACGCCCTTTCGATGCTCAACGAAGGCCGATATTTCTTTATCGAGAACTTGGACAAACATCGAACCCTTTGGTCACAAGGCGCCTTGCGCGATCTTGGCCTTCCTTCGGAGCATATAGACAACTGCCACGATTACTGGAAAACGCGTGTCCATCCCGATGACCTTGAGGCCTATACCAACGACATCGACCAAATCTATGACGGCTCCAAACATCGCCACGTCATGCAGTACCGCGTGCGCAATGCCGCCGGCGACTACATCCTCGGCCGTGCTCGCGGGTTTCGTATCGACGGCGACGGAAATGCCCCCTCGCTCTATGTCGGCGAGCTCGTCAACCACTCGCTTGCCGAGACCGTCGACGCCGCCACGGGTCTCGGAACGCAGCGCACGCTGATCAACGCTATCGATGCCTGCCGTCGCGACCGTTGCGAGACGGGGCTTATAGCAGTGCGCGTTCGCGGCACGGCCAAGCTCAACGAGCTCTACGGGGCCGAGGCCGTCGACAACATGCTCGCCGAATACGCAGGCCGCATGCTGTCGATTACTCGCGGCAGGAGTCGCGTCTTCCGCTCACGCAACGCCCAGTTCGTCGTGCTTAGCAACAATTTGGATCACGAAGCATTCGAGCAACTGATCCAACATCTCAAAGAGGCCGTTTTCGCTCCCGTTCGAATCGCGGACGACACCATTACCCCCGTCTGTCTTGTCGTTCCGGCCTTTTACGAGCACCTGACCAATCAAACGGCCGCCGTTTTAGGCGAACTCGACCGTCGCATTCGCACGGCCGGCGGGCTTGTTCCCAACGACAGCCTCCCCATACCCGAGGTGGAGCGCAAAAGCGCCATCGCCGAACGCATCGATCCGCTCACGGGTCTCTATCGACCCAGCGAGTTTATGCGCCGCGCCAACGAATTTCTCGAGACAAGGCGCAACGGCGCCTGGTGTATCGCCACCGTCGATATGGGACACATGCGACTGTTCAACGAATGGCACGGACAGGCCGAGGGCGACCGCATGCTCGCCGATGTGGGCACGGTCCTCAAAGACATCGAGAATGCCGACATGGGCGTCGCAGGGTACTGGGGCCAAGACGACTTTTGCATACTCATCCCCTTTGAACACGACACCGTCCATCAGATCTATAGCCGCGTTCGCCAGGCCGTGGCCAAGTATGATGACGGCGTGGGATTCTGGCCGTCCATGGGCGTCTACCCCATCGACTCCAACGAGAAAATCACCTTCGATGCGCAGGCCAAGGCCATGTTTACCAATCGGCGCGCAAAAAACGACTTTAAGGAGCGTATTGCCATTTTCCGCCCCGAGGAGTACGAGCGCGAAATCGCGTTCCACCGCATGCTGACCGAATTCCAATATGCGCTCTCCAACGGCCGTATTACCTACTACCTGCAGCCCCAGGTCGACATGGAAACCGGCGAGATCATTGGCGCCGAAGCGCTCACGCGCTGGATCGACAAGGATGGCTCCCTCATTTCGCCCGCCACCTTTATCCCCACTCTCGAGGAAAGCGGTTTTGTGGTGACGCTCGACAAATACGTTTGGCAGGGCGTTGCCTTGTGGCTGCGCGAGCGCATCAATCGGGGGCTTCGCGTGGTTCCGATCTCGCTTAATGTGTCGCGCGTGGATATCCTTGCCTGCGACGTTGCCGAGCATATGGGGGCGCTCGCCGCCCAATACAACCTGCCGCCCGAGCTCATGCGCATCGAGATTACCGAGACAGCTTATACGGGAGAGTCCGAGGCCGTGAATAAACTAACGGCCGACCTGCACACCCGCGGCTTCTCGACCTATATGGACGATTTTGGCACCGGCCAGTCCACGCTCGCGATGCTCAAGAACGTCAACGTCGACGTCATCAAGCTCGATCGCACGTTTGTACCCGCCGACGGCGATCAAGGCCGTAGCGCGCAAATCGTTTCATCAATGCTCGAGATGGCGCAGTCGCTCCATCTGCCCGTTGTGATCGAAGGCGTCGAGACCGATGAGCAGGCGAACGTGCTGCGCCAAATGGGCGCCCGCTACGCTCAGGGCTTTCTCTACTACCGCCCCATGCCGGCAAAGGATTTTGAGGCGTTACTCGATGGTGGCGACAACAACTAATACGCTCGTGCGCAAACGCCACCGTCGAGGGAGCGTTTGTTCCCATGAGCTAACTAATACCCCAATCTAAACCGAATTGGGAGTAAGATACAAACCATTGTTCCATTCAAGGAGGTCATCCATCATGAACGAGTCGTATCGCCTGGGCGAGCAATCAATCATCGCTCATCTTCAGCGGCTTGCGAACGGGGCCTCAACCACCGAGCTCGATGTTGCCGCGCTGCCCCCGGAGCTGTGCGCCATCGGCGAGCAGCTACAGAAGACATTTGCCATCCTGCAGCAAGAACGCGAGCTGCTTGAGCGCGGCGCCTATATCGACTCGCTCACCAATCTTGGCAACCGTGGCGGACTCGACCGCCACGTCGATCAGCTCTGGCGCAAAGGCACCCCCTTCACCTGCGCCTATATCGATATCGACCGCCTTAAGCATTGCAACGATAAGTTTGGCCACACCGAGGGTAATCGCTACATCCTGAACATCTGCCGTGCACTCACCGAGACAATGGAGCCCGATGAGTTGCTGTTCCGTATCGGTGGAGACGAATTTGTACTTATATCCCCCACGACAGACGAAGCCGAGCTCGAGCAGCGCCTGGAGCGGACGCGTGCCAATCTTATCGAGGCAACATCGGACGGCAAGGCGCCCATGATCGCCAGCTTTAGTTTTGGCTGCTCGCGCGTCGACCCGCTTGCAGGCGATACGCGTCGCCAGATGACAAAGGACGCCGACCGCAAAATGTATCGCTACAAGCTCATGTACCGTGTGCAACAACCGGAAGAAGGCGATGCGCCGCAACGCCCGGTCACCGAACAACCCCCCCCTGCAACGACCGAGTGTTCCAAGCGATCTCCATGAGCTCCGAGACGCGCTATCCGTTCATCATTAACCTCGACACCGGCGAATCGCAATGGTCGGTTAATGCCGTGCGCGATTTTGACCTACCCTCCCAGCATCCATACAACTCGCTCGATATATGGCTTGCCCGTGTTCACCCCGAGTACCGCGACAACGTACGCGCCGAGCTCGATATGGTGGTAAACGGCACGTGGCACTTCCACTACATGCAGTATCGCGTGATGGATGCCACCGAAGCATACGTGCTTTGCGACTGCACGGGCTACCGCTTGGACGGCACCGATACCGAGCCCAACATGTACGTGGGCATGATTATCAACCGCAGCTTGGCAGATACGACCGATTCCGTGACCGGCCTGGGCGACATCCACGCCCTGGTCAACGCCATTGGCGAAATGCGTCGCGTCGCGCGCAAGGCGGGCTTGGTCGCCATTAAAATCGACGATATCGCTCAGGTCAATGCCCGCTTTGGCTTTGATGCAGGCGACCGCGTTTTGGCGGAGAGCGCCGCCTGCCTCATGGATTGTTCGCGCGGTAAGGGTCGTCTGTTCCGCTCGACCGGACCGATGTTCGTGGCGCTCTTTGACGAGCTCGATCCCGAAGAGACCGACGCGGTCGCAGACGAAATCGAGCGGTTCTTGGGATCGCCCGTGCTCTTGGGCTCATTTGAATATCAGCCGCCCCTTCGCGTGGCCACGCTTCATCTGGACGCCGTCGACCGACAGCCCGTTTCCATTTTGAACGAACTCAATGCGCTGATTAAAGAGGCGCCGCAGGTACCGGGCACCAAGCTGGACTAGCGACGTAGGGCGCGATGTGAAACACAAGCCGTTTCGCATCGCGCCCCGCGCCATCTGCCCTCTCGTGCGATAATCCTCCGCAGAAGTCACCGACAGCAGAGGGAGTTTGTGATGAAGGTTCTTTTGGTCAATGGCAGCCCCAAGGCAAACGGCAACACCGCCCGCGCACTCGCCGAGGTCGCCGAGCAACTTAGGGCCGAGGGCATCGATACCGAGACGTTTCAACTGGGCGCCAAGCCCATCCGCGATTGCATCGGTTGCGGCCAGTGCGGAAAGCTCGATTGCCGCTGCACCTTTGACGACGATGTGGTCAACGAGCTGATTGCCGCCGCCGAGCAGGCAGACGGCTTTGTCTTTGGCTCCCCCGTCTACTACGCGCACCCCAGCGGACGCATCCTCTCGGCACTCGACCGCGCATTCTATGCAGGCAGCAAGGCCTTTGCGCACAAGCCGGGTGCCGCTGTGGCCGTTGCCCGCCGCGGCGGCACGTCGACCACCTTCGACGTGCTCAACAAGTACTTCACCATCAACCAGATGCCCGTGGTGGCCTCCACATACTGGAACAACGTCTTTGGCGCCATGCCGGGCGAGGCCACCCAGGACGCCGAAGGCCTTGCCACCATGCGAAACATCGGCAAAAACATGGCCTGGCTTCTGCATTGTATCGAAGCAGGCCAGGCCGCCGGCATCAATGCGCCCGAGGCAGATCGCGCGCGCACCAACTTTATTCGATAAGTCCAGCGGTGGTCACCTCGATGCTCTATCAATGTCAGCGAAAAGCCAGCTGATGAGGCAAGGTGCCTTGAAAGAGGAGGGCGCTGGGCTTTTGCCCGCGCCCGACGATTGAAAGGCAGATTGCCCATCAGATGGCTTTGCAGCGTCGATGTGACCGCCGTTCGTTAGAACGGCGGAACAAATACATGAATATTCAAATCTTCGGGACTAAGAAGTCCTTCGACACCAAGAAAGCACAGCGCTTCTTTAAGGAGCGCCGCATTAAGGTGCAGTTTATCGACTTGAAGGAAAAGGAGATGAGCAAGGGCGAGCTTACGAGCGTGATGCGGGCGGTCGGCGGCATCGATAAGCTGCTCAACCCCAAAGCAAAGGACGAGGAAACGCTCGCGCTCATCCAGCACCTCACCCCCAGCCAGCGCTTCGATAAGCTGCTCGAGAATCAGCAGGTTCTTGCCGAGCCCATCGTGCGCAACGGCAAGAAGGCCACCGTCGGCTATTGTCCCGACGTATGGGGAGCCTGGGAGTAGCCTGTGTTATTTGTCGGCGCGTGGGTATAAGAGCAGGTGTTTGGCATAAGATTCAACTGTAAGCCATGTCTAACAAAGGAGGGCACATGCCCAACAAACCCGTGAAGATCATCATGCTTACCGGATACCTCGGTGCCGGCAAGACCACGCTGCTCAACCACATCCTCGCTAACGACGGCGGCATCCGCGCCGCCGTAATCGTCAACGATATCGGCGAGATCAACGTCGACGCCAGCCTTATCGCCGACGGCGGCCTTTCCGAGACCGACGACCTCATCCCGCTCACCAACGGCTGCATCTGCTGCACGCTTTCGGACGACCTGGCCAACCAGCTGCAGGGCATCGCCGATTCGGGCAACTTCGACTACATCATCATCGAGGCCTCGGGTATTTGCGAGCCCATCCCCATCGCCTACACCATCTCGAGCTTCTGCGACGAGGCCAAGGTGGGCGGCGAGCCCAAGCTCGCGCTCGACAACATCGTGGCCGTGGTCGACTGCGCCCGCATGTACGACGAGTTCAACGGCGGTCGCGACCTGCTCGCCGAGGATATCGATGAGGACGACATCGAGAGCCTGCTTATTCAGCAGATCGAGTTTTGCTCCACGCTGATCCTCAACAAGACCGATACCGTCACGCCTGAGCAGATTGCCGAGCTCAAGGCCATCGTGCGCAGCCTGCAGAAGGACGCCGTGATTGTCGAGGCCCAAAACGGCGAGGTCCCCATGGAGGAGCTGCTCGACACCGACCGCTTCGACTTTATGCGCGCCTACAACTCCGCCGCCTGGATCGAGGCCATGGAGCATCCCGAGGAGCACGACGACCCCGAGGTGCTCGAGTACGACATCGAGACCTTTGTGTACTCCCGCCGCAAGCCGTTTGACCTGCAGAAGTTCACCGATTTTGTTGAGCAGGAGTGGCCCGACGAGGTCATTCGCGTCAAGGGCCCGCTGTGGCAGACCGGCGATCCGGACATGTGCTACATGTTTGAGCAGGCCGGCCACCAGATGCGTCTGATGGAGAACGGTCTGTTTGTCGACTCTGCGCCCGAGGGCGAGAAGCAGAAGATTATCGACGAGAACCCCGAGATCATGCAGATTTGGGACGACGAGACGGGCGACCGCATGACGAGCCTGTGCATCATCGGCCGTCACATGGACAAGGATGCGCTCATCGCCTCCCTCGATGCCTGCCTGACCGACTGGCACCGCGCCTAGATTTATCCAAGCGGGCATTTTCCGCCTACGTAACCGCCAAACCACCACGAAGGTGCCCTTCGTGGTGGTTTTTCGTTCTGAGCCAAGGAGATTCATGTTCAACATTGTGCTGTATGCGCCCGAGATTCCGGCCAATACGGGCAATATCGGCCGCACCTGCGTGGTTACCGGCGCCCGCCTGCATCTGGTGGAGCCGCTGGGGTTTTCGCTCGACGACAAGACGGTGCGTCGCGCCGGCCTGGGCTACTGGCAAAATTTGGACGTGACGACCTATGCCGGCTGGGAGGATTTCCTTGCGCGCAACGGCCTCTCCCCCGCCGACGAACGCCTGCATCTGCTGACCAAAAAGGCGCGCCGCACCTATGCGCAAAGTACCTACCGCGACGGTGACTTTTTGGTCTTTGGCAGCGAGAGTTCGGGGATTCCCGAGCCACTGCTTGCCGCGGCGCCCGAGCGCTGCGAGCGCATCCCCATGTTGCGCGATTGCGACTCGCTCGAAAACGCCGACGCCTGGGAGGCCCACGAGGAGTCGCTCGGGCATACCGAGGACAGCCACGAAGCCATCCTTCGACAGGATATCTGCGGCAACTTCGTCGACCCGGACGACTACCGCATCAGTGCTCTCAACCTCTCCAACAGCGCCGCCATCGTCCTCTACGAGGCCCTGCGCCAAACAGGCTTTTCGGGAATGTGACAAAGGAACTGTCCCTTTGTCACATTCGGTTATAGGTAGCGGCCGGTGATGCTTGCGGGGCAGGCCACGATGTCGCCCGGTGTGCCGGCGCAGACGATTTGCCCGCCGGCATCGCCACCGCCCGGGCCCATGTCGATTACGTAATCGGCGTTACGGATAAGGTCGAGGTCGTGCTCGATCACGACGACTGTGGCACCCTTGGCAACGAGGCCGTCGAACACACTCAGCAGCACCTGAACATCGAGCGGGTGCAGGCCAATTGTGGGTTCGTCGAACACGAATACGGCATCATCCTGCACGCGGCCCATCTCGCTCGCGAGCTTAAGACGCTGCGCCTCGCCGCCCGAAAGCGCCGGCGTGGGCTCGCCGAGCGTGAGATAACCCAAGCCCAGGTCGTGCAGGGTCTGTAAGCGCGCCTGAACTTTCTTGAGCCCCACCGTGGCGTCGATGGCCTCGTCCACACTCATGTCCATGAGCTGCGGCAACGTAAGCAGGCTCCCGTCCTTGCCCTCGCGATGGATATGCGAGGCCGCGTCTGCATAGCGTGAGCCGCGACATGACGGGCAGACGATCTCGACATCGGGCAAAAACTGCACGTCGAGCGATATCGAACCCGTGCCATCGCACGTAGGGCAGCGCAAGGCGCCGGTGTTGTAGCTAAATGCGCCCGCCTTGTAGCCGGCTGCCTTGGCCTCGGGCGTACGGGCGAAGGCGCGACGCAGCTCATCATGGATGTCGGCATAAGTCGCCACCGTCGAGCGCACGTTGGCGCCGATGGGCGTGGCGTCAATCAGGTTGGCGCGTGCGATGCCCTCGGCGTCGATCCAGCGCACATGGCTTGGCAGGCGCTCACCAGTTGCCTGAGCCTTGAGCGCCGGGATGAGCGTCTCGAGCACCAACGTCGTCTTACCCGAACCCGAAACGCCCGTCACCGCGACCAAGCGACCGCGCGGGATATCGACTTCGAGCGGTTTGACGGTATGGATGGCATCGGTCGCCATGCGGATATGGCCCCGGTCGAACATTTCGTCATCAGCCACCTGCGGCCGCAAGCGCTTGGGCTCCGAGCGCAAAAACGGGGCGATGCGGCTGTCCTGCGATTGCTCGACCTCATCCACCGTACCGGCGGCGATCACATTACCGCCGCCCGCTCCGGCAACGGGGCCCATCTCGACCAGATAATCGGCTTCCGCCAATACGCGCGTGTCGTGGTCGACAACGACCACGGTGTTGCCGTCATCCACCAGATCGCGCATTACGCCCACCAGGCCGTCGACATTGGCAGGATGCAAGCCGATCGAGGGCTCGTCCAGCACATAGAGCACGCCCGTCGATCGGTTGCGCACCACGCGGGCGAGCTGCACGCGCTGGCGCTCACCCGTGGAGAGCGTGGCACCTGCGCGATCGAGTGAAAGGTAATCGAGGCCCAGGTCGACCAGACGACGGGCCGCGCCCAAAAACGAATCGCAGATATCCGTCGCCATGGGCTGCATCTCGGCCGACAAGGATGCGGGCACCCCGCGCACCCACTCAATCGCATCGCCAAGCGTCATGGCTGCCGCCTGCGCCAGATTGATACCGCGCACCTGGGGCTGGCGCGCGGCGTCGGAAAGACGCGTGCCGCCGCAATCGCGGCACGGTCCCTCGCGCAAAAAGCGCGCAACGCGCTTGAGCCCCTTATCGTCCTTAACCTTGGCGAGCGCATTCTCGACGGTATAGACGGCGTTGTAATAGGTAAAGTCGAGCGGCGTGGCGCCCTCGCCATTTTTGGGAACGTAGAGAATGTGCTTCTTAACTGCCGGGCCATGGAACACAATATCGCGCTCGGCGGGCGTGAGCTGGTTAAACGGAACGTCGGTGCGCACGCCCATCTCGCCGGCCACCTGCTTCATCAGGTCCCACATGAGCGTGCCCCAAGGAAGCACCGCGCCCTCGTTGATGGTCTTTGATTCGTCGGGTACCAGACTCGCCTCGTCCACCTCGCGCATGACGCCGGTACCGCCGCAGGTAGGACACGCGCCGCCACTGTTAAAGGCAAGGTCCTCGGCACCCGGTGCATAGAACTCGCGCCCGCATGCGGGGCATGTGAGCGACAGGCCCGCGGCCACGTTAAGGCTCGGCTCCACGCGCGCCCCGCAATGCGGGCAGACGTGATGGGCGCAGCGGCTAAAGAGCAGACGCAGGCTGTTGTTGAGCTCGGTCATGGTACCAAAAGTGGAACGCACGCCCGGCACGCTGGGGCGCTGATGCAATGCGAGCGCCGCCGGCACGTGCAGCACCTCGTCCACCTGGGCGTGCTCGGCCTGCGTCAGACGACGGCGGGTATAGGTGCTGAGCGCCTCCAGGTAACGGCGCGAGCCCTCGGCATACAGAACCCCCAACGCCAGCGAGCTCTTGCCCGAACCCGACACACCGGCAATGCCCACGAGCCTTCCCAACGGAATGTCGATATCGATGTCCTTGAGGTTATGGACACGTGCACCGCGCACCTCGATAGCACTTGGTTGTTGCGACACCGTCATCGCTTCCCTTCCTGTTGATCGAATGTGACAAAGGGACAGTCCCTTTGTCACATTACTCGTGCCATAAAACACGATCTCGAATGTACTCGCCCAGCATGGGCACGCTAAACCGGACGAGGCCGTATCCGGCAGCCTCGATGACGCGCTCGCGAATTAAGCTTGCGCGATATTTACTCGCCCAGCTCTGGGTACGGTCGCAGCGCTCAATGATATCCGCCATGCGCGTCGGCTTGCCCTCATCAACCGCCATGGCCTCGATAAAGAGGCGCTGTGGGGTGCGCAGCCCGTAATACAGAGGCGCGTCAACCGCTTCGTAGAACTCGGAGACGGCATCCGCATGGCCATCCTCGACATCGCGCCTTTCAATGACCTGCGAGCCACGCCGGACAGCAGACCGCCACATGTAATATCCCACCAGCTGAACCATATAGGGATGTCCCATGCTCTTGTGCGCCGCAAGGTCCGCCGTCCCCGCATCAATGCAAAGACCAGCACATTCGACCGTCTGGATATATGAATCGCGCACCTGGGGCAAAGAAATCGTCCCCAACGTACGCTGCTGGGCACGTCGCAAAAACGTCACGCTCGGCTCTTCGAGCAGATCGTCAACCATACTGGGCAAGCCGGCAAAGACCAACGCAAGACCTCGCTGGTCGCTATCGGGCAAGCCCGTGGCATCCTGATCTCCGAGCACCTGCTGATAGAGAACGGCGAGAGCCGCCAGTTCCTCGATAGACGCAGATTGAGCCTCGTCAATCGCAAACAGAATACCCTTGCTTGGGCCGAGTTTCTTGAGACGTTCGTTGACCAGCCCTCGCAACGTCTCGCCTTTTGCCCGCGCCGCCTCAACCGACATCCGTCCAAACGATGGGCCAAACTCCATTGACGTCACAACGGGCTTATTCGAGCGAAGCGCGTCGGCCAAGCGGTCGCATAAACCAAGCGAAGCGGAATCGGAGACAACCGCCCATCCGCGCTCACTGGCCAGACGTTGCAGCTCCCGCAGGAGAACTGTTTTGCCACAGCCGCGGTTTCCTGTAATGAGCATGAGTCTGCCCGGCGCTCCGGCACCGTTATCGAGCCCTTCCTCAAAATCTTCGATGACCGACTCGCGACCGATGAGTATCGGAGGCCGCTTACCAGCCGTTGGCTTAAAGGGATTTGGATGCATGTCGGCCTCCTCGGATTGGCAAACCCTGGTAATAGTTATACCAACTTATACCGAGTTACACCAACTGAATGTGACAAAGGGACTGTCCCTTTGTCACATGTGGCCGAAAAATTCCGCGTCGGCGGGGCGGTAGGGGCGGAAGGTGGCGGGATCGATCTTTACGTGTGCCGCGGCGGGCACGTCATACCATTTGACCGTATAGCCGGCGCCGTGGGCGCAAAAGACCGAATCGGGCGTGTTGGGCAGATCGGCCTCGGGCTCGTAGGCGGCCGCCTCGATGACGCGCTCGGCATCATGGCATGCCGCATAACCGGCGAACTCCAGGTACAGATGTCCGCGGCCGCTCGTGTAGGCAGCCACCTCCAGCGCATAATCCTGTACCTCGGATGCCGGTACGCGACCCACGAGCTTCGCCCGGTCACCCGCCATCGCCGGCGGCTCGTACTCGGCGCCCATGCGCGTGACATCCGAAAGCGCCCTGCCCACGCAATCTCCCGGCACCTCGAGCTCAAAGTGGTACCACGGCTCCAACAGCACCGCCGCACTCGCCTCGCGTGCCCGCATCAAACCCTGACGAATCGCGCGGTACGTGGCCTGACGAAAATCACCGCCCTCGGTGTGTTTGGCATGTGCACGGCCACCCGTAAGCGTAATGCGCACATCGGTGATGGGCGAGCCGGCCAACACGCCCAGGTGATCGCGCTCCATGGCGTTGGTGAGTGCCAAACGCTGCCAGTTCAGATCGAGCTCGTCGGTCGAGGTCACGGTGCCAAACTGCACACCCGAACCCGCCGGCAACGGCTCCAGGCGCAGATGCACCTCGGCATAGTGACGCAGCGGCTCAAAGTGGCCCACGCCCTCGACCGGCCGCGAAATAGTCTCCTTATAGAGAATGCCGCCGGGCTCAAACGCAACCGAAAGGCCAAAGCGATCGGCCAACACCCGCTGCACGACCTCGAGTTGCACGGCGCCCATCAACTGCAAACGGATCTGCTCAAGATGCGTATTCCAGCTTACGCCGAGCATGGGATCTTCGTCCGCCAACTCACTCAGCGCTTTAAACACCGCATGAACGTCGTGTTCGCCCGGCAGCACCGTATAGGTGAGGACCGGAGCGATGACGGGCGCATCGCCCGCGGGCTCCGTGCCCAGGGCGTCCCCTAGGCGAACGTGCGCAAGACCCGTCACGGCGCAAATACCGCCAGCAGCAACTTCTTGGGCAAGCTCATACTTCTCGCCGTTATAGATACGTACCTGATCGACCTTCTGCTCCCACGCCTCGGCACCGGAGCGCCCCTCGATCATCTGTTTTGCACGCAGCGTGCCGCCGGTCACTTTAACCCAGGCCAAGCGCTCGCCGCGAACGCCTCGGCTGACGCGATAGACGCGCGCGGCGAACTCCGGGAGCCATGCCTGCTCGCGCATCAGCGTGCACATGCCATCCAGCAGCTCGTCCACGCCCTGGTCCTTGAGCGCCGAGCCAGTAAAGCAGGGAAAGAGCTTGCGCTCGGCAACCATACGCGACAGCGTTGCGACGGAAAGCTCGCCCGTCTCAAGAAACTCCTCGAGGGCTGCCTCGTCCAACGCGGCAGCGTCCTCCCAAGCGGCGCCGCCCGCCAACAGTTCATTGGCATCCAGGCAGCCCTCGGAAAGGCGCTGCCCGAGTTGTGCCAGCAAAACATCGCGGCCGGGATTCTCCAAATCGATTTTGTTGATAAAGATGAACGTCGGGATGTCATAGCGCGCAAGCAGGCGCCACAGGGTTTCGGTGTGCCCCTGTACGCCATCGTTGGCACCCACAACCAAAATCGCGTAGTCGAGCGCGCGCAGTGTGCGCTCCGCCTCGGCCGAAAAATCGACGTGGCCGGGTGCATCCACGAGCATGACGTGGGTATCGTCGTGGTCGAGCACGGCCTGCGACGAGAAAATCGTGATGCCGCGCTCGCGCTCGATCGTGTTAGTGTCCAGGTGAGAATCGCCATCGTCCACACGGCCGCGTTTGCGAATGCGGCCCGCGTTGAACAGCATAGCCTCGGCCAGCGTGGTCTTGCCGGCATCGACATGTGCCAAGATTCCAACGACCGCTTGCTTCGACATGGCTCTCCTCTTATTGCAAGCCCATCGCACGCGGCAACGGGCATCCTCGTTCCACACTGGATGATACAATTTACGGGCCGGCGGGCGAAGCGGGCCCTATCCCCCGACCGAGCTCATCGCCCTGCGTTGCCGCGCGGCGATTTTCGTAGGTTCGCGCCTTGCGAAAGCCGGCACCTCCCCTAACAGCGCAGCGATCAAAAGGCCCCACCCGGGGCCTTTTTCATGTCCATGAAGTATTGATGCGTGCCCCCGCTCTTATGCCTCGCGCAGCCAGTCGAACGCAACGCGTGGCGTGCCGTCCGACACATACACGACGCCGGCGCGCTCGAACCCTGCCCTCATGCTCGCGCCCTGCATGGGCAGGTTGTCCGCGTGCGTGTCGATACGCAGATGGTCGGCGCGCTCCTTGGCAAAGGCAAACATCGCGGCCGCGATACCGTGCACACTGCCGTCGGACGCCACGCGGTGCAGCACGGCGTACGGAGTGTCGCTGCGCCATTGACCGTCCTCGATGACGTCATAGCACTCGTCCGGGCCCGGCAAAAAGGCAAACGTCGCCACCACGCGACCGTCGACTTCGCACACATAGCTGCCACCAGCGGCGATATCGGCAGCCAACTGCTCGGCCGAAGGCGTGCCCTCGGGCCACTGCGTGGCGTTGCCATGCGCGCGCATAAAGGCGCGGGCGGCATCATAGATAGCCATGACGGCGGGAATGTCGGTATCGAGGGTTTTTCTGATCATCACGCGGCGACCTCACGTTTATTGGTATCACTTTGATTGAGCAATGATACCAACGTTTTGAGAAGGGCGCGAAGCAGATGGGTAGCAAAAAGCGAGCCGCCTGGTCAAAAGCCAAAAGCGAGTTTTTAGGCGCTGCCACCGGCGGCGATATGAGCGACCTGTTTGCACGCGAAGACGTGCGCCGCGACGCCCTGGACGCCGAGCGCGATGAAGCCTGGCGCTACAAGTCGTGCGAGCGCAAAAACCGTTACGACACGCGCGCCGAGGCCGAGGCAGTTATGGCCGACTGCGAAAACCGCGGACGGCGCGGTTTGGCCTGCTACAAATGCGAATACTGCGGCGGATGGCACCTGACGTCGCACCCTTGGAAATAGGCGCCACTTCGGCACGGCACTGACGGAGCGCCAGCTATCGCGCGCAAGCTACGGGCGCGGCGGCACCAAAATATCGTAACGAACGGCCTTGCCCGCAAGTTGATAGCTCGGCTTAACGCCGGCAAGCAGCGGTCCCTTTACCGGCCGCTTGATAACGACCTTGCGCGGGCGCGCCGCAAGCGCGGCTTCGACCAGCGTCTCCTCATCGGCACACGGCTGTTCCAAATGGTGCAAGAGTTGGAACTTCTTTTTCACCGCCGCGCTCTTGGTGCGCTCGGGAAACATGGGGTCCAGATACACCACGTCGGGAGCGGCAAGCTCGCCCTGCCCGATCAGCTCAGCTGTATGGCGAAGGCCGGCAATGCTGTCCTCGCCCGCATGTAAGTGCATGCGCGCCACGGCGGCCGCAAGCGCCGAATCATCTGCCGCGCGATCCAGGGCATCCTGGAGCAGCGCCGCGATCACGCAGTCCTGTTCATACAGATCGACGGTAAAGCCCGCTGCCGCCAGCAGCAGCGAATCCTCGCCAAAGCCTGCCGTGGCGTCAATCGCCCATGGTTGCTCGATACCTTTTGTGCGTGCAGCCTTCACCAGTAGCTCTTGCTGCAGACGGCCCTGCTTGAGCCGTGGAAGCATGCGGCCAAAATCGGCACGCAACTCCATCGCACCGTCGGTGAGCGTGAGGCCCTCGGGCTTCCCGATCAGCTCAAGCCCCGCGGCCCGAGCAACAGAAAAGGGATCGACGACGCCCATGGGTACTCCTTAGCAAGCAAAGCGGATACGTGAGCGCCGCATGTGTCGGCACCCAATCGTCCGCTATTGTCCCACATGCGACATGGCCCACAGCATCCCAATGCAAAGCACCGCCATCAATCCCGTGCACACGGCAGCGATCACAGAATCGCTCATGCGCCTTCCCAACGATTGCGGCTCGCGCGCCTGCCCTGTTCCGTACATCATGGCTCCTCCTTAGACCAACTCCTTGTTACATCCTCATCATCGCAGCGCCGCACATGAGCTGCCATCGATTTGACTTACGTCCAGCTTTCCTTTTTGAAAGGTTGAGGTGCGCAGGCCTAAAGCGCTTTCAGACGCATGCGCCGCCGCGTTGAACTACAATGTGCTTCACCATATGTGCAGCACAGGGGGTACGCCAGATCGGCCGTACTCGTATCGAAAGGATCCAGCCATGAGCTACGCTCGCAAGACACTCAAAATCCTTGCCCTCATTTACTTTGTTTTGGGCATCGCCAGCCTCGTCATCGCCGGCGTCGGCATCGCCCGAGGCAGTCTCGATTCCACGTACGGGCCGAACGCCATGCTCGCCGCGGCCGTACTTGTCATCAAGGGTCTTGTCGATCTTGCCGCAGGTGTTGCGGGCATCAAGGGCGCCAACAAGCCTTCGCAGGTGGATGGCGCGTTTAAGCTCGGCATCGTCGCCGCAATCGCCACGATTGCGCAGGCCGTGCTCACGCTTCCCGCGTTTGGCGGCGACGCCATCAACTTTGGCGCCTTTGTCATCGTGGTGTACGACCTGTTCTTTGTTCAGCAGGCGCACGCCGTCAAGGCCGAGAACAAGGATCGCCTGTAGGCACTTGCCTTCCACTGACCCCTACATCCAAGCAACTAAAAAGGGCCGATCGCGCATCTCCGCGGTCGGCCCTTTACGTTTGCCCAGATAAAACCTGCCAAAATAAACCTGTCCCTTTTTGGTAGGTTAGTGGCGGTACTCGGCGATGATGAAGTCGATGTCGGTTTGAAGGGTGTCCAGGTTTGCCAGGCGCTCTTTGTCGGCGGGGCGCGTGCGGTAGTAGTACGGCGTCATCTGGAACACCGCCTCGATATCGGCCTGCGTCTGGAGCGTAATGCTCGCAGACACCCGTTGCGTTCCCACCAACTCCAGCTCGGTCGTCTTCGGCAGCTTCTCGTCGTTGAGATATGGCGTGTCGTAGAGCACCTCCTTGAGCCCAAACAGATGCCGAGCACCCGGCACCACGGTGTAGAGCGAGCCCTCGGGTGCCAGCACGCGGGCAAACTCGCGCTCGTTAAAGGGGGCAAAGAGCTCGGTCACCATATCGAAGGCATCATCGGCCACGGGGATATCCTTCATATTGGCCACGAAATAGGTCGCATCGCCGCGCTTGGCAGCAAGGCGAACCATCTCTTTGCCCAGGTCGAAACCGTAAGCATCCACGCCCGGTACCGCGCCCATGGCGCTGGTGTAGTAGCCCTCGCCACAGCAAATATCGAGCAAGGTCAGCTGCTTGCCCGTAGACACCCCGTGCTCTGCCGCCCACTCGTGCACCAGCTCGACCATCGCATCGCGCAGCGGCGCATAGTATCCACGGTTCAGAAAGTCGCGACGGCTGCGCGCCTGCGACTTGGGATCGCCCATGGAGTCACCGCTCTTGGACGAGCGCAGCAGATACAGATAGCCTTCGCGCGCACGGTCAAACCGGTGTCCGCCCGCGCATGCAGCACCGCGCTCGTCGTCCACCAACGGCTTATGGCAAACGGGACACAACAACATGGCAACTCCTTAGCGCGGACAAAACAACGCCCACCATTGTCGCACGCCTTCCCCACCTAGTCATTGGGGACGTTCTTAAATGACTAGTCGATTAGGAGTATCATCGTCTGCGCAAATAAGCACGAAAGAGCATACGAAAGAGCATACGAAAGAGCATATTAGAGATTGAGAGCGTATGGCTGATACCGCATCTAGGCACATTGACATGACCACCGGCTCGCTGTGGCGCAATATTCCCCTGTTCGCCTTTCCCGTCGCCGCCACGAGCATCCTTGAGCAGCTGTCGAACCTCATCGCCACGGTCATCATCGGTAACTTCTCGGGCGACCAGGGAACCCTCGCCATGGCGGCGGTCGGCTCCAATGTTCCCCTTACCAGCCTTATGATCAACCTGTTTATTGGCCTGTCGCTTGGCTCCAACGTGGTCATCGCCAACGCCATCGGCCGCAACGATCAGAACATGGTCAAGCGCGCCGTCCATACCTCGATTCTGATGGCACTCGTGGGCTTTGTCGTCATCGCGCTGGGCGAGATCTTTGCCGAACCCATGCTCGCCGCGCTCAACGTCCCTGGCGAAACCATGCCGCTCGCATCGCTCTACCTGCGCGTCTTTTTGCTCAGCATGCCCTCAATCTTGCTCTACAACTTTGAGGCCGCAATCTTCCGCTCCGTCGGCATCACCCGCATGCCGCTGCAGGCGCTTGCCGTGTCCACCGTCCTCAACATTGGCCTGGACCTCATCTTTGTCCCCGTGCTCCACTGGGGCGTCGCGGGTGTCGCCATCGCCACCGCCATCGCCTATACCGTCAGCGCAGTCACGCTCTTTATCCGTCTGCTCAAGACCGATTCCGTCGTCCGCGTCACCCTGCGCGATCTGGCTATCGACCCCGTCGCCCTCAAGCGCATCGTCAAGATCGGCCTGCCCGCCGGCATCCAAAGCGCCGTCTTTGCCGTCGCCAACATCATCATCCAGTCCGCCATCAACAGCTTGGGCACCGAGGTCATGGCGGCATCAAGCGCCGCCATGAGCTTGGAGTACGTGTGCTACAACCTGCTCAACAGCTTTAGCCAGGCTTGCACCACCTTTGTGGGACAAAACCACGGCGCTCGCCAGATCGACCGCTGCACCAAGACGCTCAAGGTCTGCCTGATCGAAGGCGGTATCGTTGCACTCACCACGATTATCGTTATCGTCGGTCTGGGGCGCGAGATCCTATCGCTCTTTAACAGCGACCCCAACATCGTCTCGATCGGCTACATCCGCGTGTGTTCGATCTTCCCGGCATACGCCTTTAGCATGTTTTACGAAAACATGTCCGGCTACCTGCGCGGCTTTGGCATCTCGCTCATGCCCGCCCTCATCACCATGATCTGCGTCTGCGGCATTCGCTTCTATTGGGTATTCTGCGTGTTCCCGCACTTCCGTACCTTTGCGAACATCATGATGGTCTACCCCATCAGCCTGGGCACCACGGCATTCTTTATGGTCGTGGCGGTATTGCTCTGCCACCCGGCACGCACCTATCACACCGCCCAAGCCAAAGCGACAGCCCGCTAAACACCGCACTCAACGTCACGCCAGTCATTAATTGACAATATGCGAGCTCATATAGTCGATAAAACGCCTCGTGGCGATAGGCATGGTGTCCCAGCTGCGCCAAGCTGCCACCACGTCGCGCGAGGGAGCATGCACGATGGGACGTACGCGGATATCGGCCCGCATGCCCTCGACGGTACGGCGATACAGCATACTTACGCCTAGGCCCTCCTCCACCATCGCCATGATGGTGTAGTCGTCGGTGACCTCACTCGTCACGTGCGGCGACAGCCCGTGCGCCGCGAATGCATCGAGCACCAGGCTCTGCTCGCCCTCATCCAGTAACACAAACGGTTCGGACGCCAGGTCGGCGAGTGTCACCTTTTCCTTTGCCGTCAGCGGATGCGCGGCCGGCAACAATGCTACCAACTCGTCGTGATAGACCACGCGCTTCTCGAGCCCAGCGGTAAATCCGCGCGCCGTAAAACAAAAATCAACCACGCCATCGTGTACCCATTGAGCGTTGCGCGTGTAATCGCCCTGCTTGAGGGTAAAGCGTACGCCCGGGTGCAGCGCACCAAAGTCGCGGATCACGCGTGGCAACACGGTACGACTCACGTTGGTAAATGTCGCAATGCGAATATCAGTCGAGGAGAACCCCAGCAGCTCCTGGCGCTTGCCCTCGAGCTCGGCCTCAGCGGTCACAATCTGGCGCAGGAACGGCAGATATTGTTTACCGTCGCGCGTAAGCGAAACGCCCTGCTTACCGCGCTCGATAAGCGTGGTACCCAGCTCGCGCTCGAGCGCTTTGACGGCCTGGCTCACCGCACTTTGCGTATAGCCCAGTTCGTCGGCCGCGCCCTTAAGACTGCCGCAATCGACCACCATACAAACAATCTGATACCGCGATGCCATCGTGCCTCCACATCGATGTAGCCGTAAAACGTTTTGCCAGGGCTTTTTCTACTAGCATTAGTATTTCTTAATCATACTGAAGATACATTCGCTTTACTACATCCATATCTGGGAGCAGAATCCTTTTTGCGAAACCGTTCTGTAACAAAAGGAGTCCCATGGATCGCAAAAAAGCAATCGCGCTCTCATTTTCCGTTCCCGTCGCATGGGGCTTTTCGTACCCCCTCATGAAGATCGGCATGGACAGCATGAACGCCACGAGCATCGTTGCGCTGCGCTGCATCATCGCCTTTGCAGCTTGCCTTGTGCTCTTTCACAAGCACGCGCTGCGCATCAACCGTGACCTGATGGTTCGCGCCGCCATCATCGGCGCCATCATGGCAACCGAGCTCACCTGCATGTGCCTGGGCTCCAGCCTCACCTCCGCCTCCACCGCTGGCTTTTTGCAGAGCCTGACGGTCGTGATCGTGCCGTTTGCCAACGCCGCCCTGCTGCGTCGCGCCCCCGAGCGCAAGGTACTCATCGGCACCGCCATCGTCACCTGCGGTATGCTGCTGCTCTCGGGTGCCGACTTTACCAGCCTGAATCCCGGCGCGATCATCATGTTGCTCTCAGCCTTTATCTATGCCAGCCACATTATCGTAGCCAAGCGCTTTGTCGAAGAAGTCGACCCACTGGCCTTGGGTGTTTGGCAGCTGGGCTTTGGCGGCCTGTTCTCGGGCATCGCCGCGTGCACCTTTGGCGGCTTCACGCTTCCCAGCACGCCCAACGAAATCGTCGTGGTCGTCGCGCTCGCACTCATCTGCTCTGCCTACGGCTTTATCACCCAGACGCTCGTGCAGCCCCACGTGCCCGCCGAGACCACCGGCTTTGCCTTCTCGCTGGAGCCGGTCTGCTCCGCCGTCTTCTCGTTCTTCCTGGTCGGCGAGGTCCTGAGCCCCATCGCCTTCTTTGGCGCCGCCCTCATCCTCACCGGTGTGATGGTGGCAACCGTCGAGCTCCCGCGCCTTCGCTCGCAAGGACACGCTCACATGGCAGGAGCGCCCGAGCGCGTCTCGTAGACCCCACTCTTCATGCAGCCGCGGCATAAAGGCAACCGGTGCGCCTTTACAATAGATGCCAACAGAGCATCTGCCGTAAAGGAGCCCCATGGACACCGCAACTCGCGACCGCAACATAGCAACTTGGTTGGGCGATGCGCCGCAGCCGGTACGTGACACAACGAACCAGCTGCTCGAGCGCATCGCCCTTTTACGTGCCGAGCAGACTATCTACCCGGCACAAGACGACATCCTCAATGCCCTCGCCTATACGCCGGCCAACCAGGTCAAGGTTGTCATTTTGGGTCAAGATCCCTATCACGGACCCAACCAGGCCATGGGGTTATCGTTCTCGGTCCCCGCGTCGCAAACCAAGTTGCCGCCGAGCCTGCGCAACATCTATAAGGAACTCAACGCCGATCTGGGTTGTCCCATTCCCGCCACGGGAGACCTAACCCCATGGGCACAACAGGGCGTCCTGCTCCTCAACACGACGCTCACCGTGCGCGAGCATGCCGCCAACTCGCACGCCAAGCTGGGCTGGAGCACCCTGACCGATTACGTCATCGAACGCTGCTGTCAGCTGCCCCAGCCGGTCGTCTTTTTGGCATGGGGTCGCTTTGCCCAGCAGATGGTCGAAGGCAAGCTCGCCGCGACCGGCGCGGGAAAGGCAACCGGCAAGTTCTGTCTGGCCTCTACGCACCCCTCGCCGCTTTCGGCAAACCGTGCCACGGCAGAACTCCCCGCTTTTATGGGGTCGTGCCCCTTCTCCGCTGCCAATCGGCTACTCGAACAGCACGGCTCGACCCCCGTCAACTGGACTTGCCTCGGCTAAAAATCGATACATCAAAAAACGCGCCCGACGGCTTCCCATCGGGCGCGTTTCCTATTCGGGCCAAATAAATTGTGTGCGGCCGGCCTCGCCGCCATCGATCAGCAGGCTCTGCCCGGTCATAAACCGGTTGGTCACGCCCACAAAGTAGATCCACTCGGCGATCTCTTGGGCGGTGGCCCAGCGTTTAAGCGGCGTGAGCTCCATAATCTGGTTCCACAGGTGTTCGTCTTCCATCACGCAACGGTTGAGCGGCGTGATAACGCCGCCCGGGTCCACACTGTTGGCGATAGCCTGCGGCGCCAGACGGTTTGCAAGGTTCTTGGTGTAGGCGATAACGCCGCCCTTGCTGGCGGCATAGGCGGGAAACTCCGATCCCGTATGCCCGCTCGCCGACCCCACATTGACCACGGATGTAATGGCCGGCGCCGGCTTGGCGGCAAGCCCCTCCCCCACAAAGGCATAGCGCTCGGTCACGTTGATGGTGCCGCACAGGTTGGCGGCAATATCGTCGGCCGAATCCTGCGTGCCGGCAACGTTCACGATCACCTGGGGTTCAAGCTCGTCTGGAAACGAATCCGGCTCGCGGACATCGACGATCAGATGGCGATAGCGCTCGTGTTCGATCGCCGCCGGCAGCAGATCAAAGCCCACGACCTCGTGGCCCTCGTCCAAAAAGCGCTGCACGCACGCGGCTCCGATACCGCCCGAAGCGCCCGTGATCAAAACCCGCATACTTGCTCCTTAGGCGGTTGCGTGGCGCTCGAGGTACTCGGCGCCCACATTCTCGCGCTCCCAGCCACGCACGACCTTGTAGCCCACGGGGCTCAGGAAGACCTCGCACAGCAGCTCGGCGACGGCGCCCGTCAGCGAGCACATAATGACCTGCACCCAAGTCCAACCAAAGAACGTGTGGCTCACCACAATGGCAAAGACCAGGTTGTCGACAAACTGACCGATGCCCGTAGACACATAGGAGCGGAAGGCAAAGCTCGCAAAGTTATTCTTTTTGAGCATGCGGCCGAGCGACTGGTTGAGCGTGGAGTTAACCACGGCAGAAACGAGCATTGCCAGCGAAGAGCCCAGCACCACGTACCAGGTGCCGCCGATGGTGGCGTTAAGGGCAGTGTTGACCTCGATCATGCCCGTGTCGTAGTAAGCGCCCCACATGCCGGGCGTGAGCGAGCATGCCCAAAAGCACAGGCTCACGGCCAGGTTGACCAGCAGCGCGAGGATAGAGATTTTGATGGATGCCTTGGCGCCAAAGCGCTTGCAGATCATGTCCTGGCACAAAAACGAAACCCAGCTCACCACAAAGCCGCAGTCGAGCGCCAGATACGGCAGGCTGATAAGTTCTTTGTTGGCCAGCAGGTTCATCATGATGACGCTCACGAAAAACAGCGAAACCGTTGCCGCGGGAATGCTCCGCAACAGGACCTTGTAGTCCTCCATGACCTTCTTGATCATTATGTACTCCTTTGGTTTTAGGTTTAACGAGCAGGATATCGGACCCGAACTGCTCGGACGTCACGGGCTTGAGACGACGATGGGTATAATAGCCGCTCACACGGCATCAGGCAAGCAAACGGCGCGGCAGCCCCGCAGGGCCACCGCACCGACGCGCTAAAAGGCTACGTTGCCAAACTCCGACAGGATGAGGTCGGGGTTATGGTCGGTCGCCCAATCCACGTTCCACGGACTCGTGAACAGCAGCAGCTTACCGCCGCGCATATCCTCGACGCGCAGCGTGTCGCGCGTGAGCGAAAGGCCCAGGATATCGATGGTGTCGGGGTCGTTCTGGATCCAGCGGATGTCCGTATAGGGCAGCGGCTGGCGACGAACCTCAACACGGTACTCGGCCTTAAGACGGCGCTCGAGCACCTCAAACTGCAGCACGCCGACCACGCCCACGATGACGCTCTCCATGCCGGCACCCAGCTCGCGGAAGATCTGGATGGCACCCTCCTGGGCAAGCTCCTCCATGCCCTTCACAAACTGCTTGCGCTTGAGTGTGTCGACCTGCGTAATGCGAGCGAACATCTCGGGGGCAAACGTCGGGATCTGCGGATACTGCACGTGGCGCTTGCCGGAGCACACGGTGTCACCGATGCTAAAGATACCCGGATCGAACAGGCCCACGATATCGCCCGCGTACGCCTCGTCCACGATGGCGCGGTCATCGGCCATCATCGAGGTGCCCGTCGCCAGCTTGAGCTTGCGGTTGCCCTGCACGTGGAAGGCGTCCATGCCGCGCTCGAACTTGCCCGAGCAAATGCGCACAAAGGCGATGCGGTCGCGGTGGTTCTTGTCCATGTTGGCCTGGATCTTAAAGACAAAGCCGCTAAAGTCGTCGCGGCAGGGATCGACCGGCTCGCTGGTAAGCGTATCGGTATAGGCGCGCGGCGTCGGGGCCAGACGCAGGAACTCCTTGAGGAAGGGCTCCACGCCAAAGTTGGTGAGTGCCGAGCCAAAGAACGCCGGGCTCAGCTTGCCGCAGGCCACGGCATCCAGGTCGAGCTCGTCGCCGGCGCCATCGAGCAGCTCGATGTCATCCATCAGGTTCTTATGGTTCTCCTCGCCGATAAGCTCATCCATGGCGGGGTCGCCCAACTCTGCCTCGACCTCGGCGACCTTCTTGGTGGCGTTGGCGTGACCGTCGCCCTCAAAGGCAATGACGCGACGGGTCTGGCGATCGAACACGCCGCGGAAGTTGCGGCCGCTGCCGATCGGCCAGTTCATAGGATACGTATTGATGCCCAGGACGTTCTCGATCTCTTCCATGAGCTCAAACGGATCGCGAGCCTCGTGGTCGAGCTTGTTCACAAAGGTGAAGATGGGAATATGGCGCAGCGTACAGACCTTAAAGAGCTTTTTGGTCTGGGCCTCGACGCCCTTGGCGCCGTCGATGACCATGACCGCGGCGTCGGCCGCCATAAGGGTACGGTAGGTATCCTCCGAGAAGTCCTGGTGGCCGGGGGTATCGAGGATGTTGACGCAGGCGCCGTTATAGGTGAACTGCAGCACCGAGGAGGTAACGGAAATACCGCGCTCCTTCTCGATGTCCATCCAGTCCGAGACGGCATGCTTGGCCGAGCTCTTGCCTTTGACCGAGCCGGCGGTCTGAATGCTGCCGGTATAGAGCAGCAGCTTCTCGGTAAGCGTGGTCTTACCGGCGTCCGGGTGGCTGATGATCGCGAATGTGCGACGCGACGAGATTTCATCCGACAGGCTTGCCATGCGGATCCTTTCTTGCATTGAGTGCATTACGTCGATGTAACCGCACTATTGTAGCCGCGAAATCCCGCTCTAGGGCGCCTATCAGGACAAATTCATCAGTTGGGGCCTGGGTAGCCGGCCCAATCCGAATTTGTCTCTTGCGTAACTGTACATAGTGTATATATACTGTGCTTACCGGTTATATACACGTGTAGCCCAACAGCTAAGGAGCCGCTGTGGACATCATCCTATCCAATTCGAGCGACAAGCCCATCTATGAGCAGATCTCCTCGCAGGTCAAAGCTCAGATCCTTTCGGGCGCACTCGCTGCAGGAGCCAAACTCCCCAGCATCCGCGCGCTCGCGAGCGATCTTGGCGTGAGTGTCATCACCACCAAGCGCGCCTATGCCGACCTGGAACAACTTGGCTTTATCTGTACCATGCAGGGCAGGGGCTGCTTTGTCGCCGAGGGAAACCAGGAACTCTTGCGCGAAAACCAGCTCTGCCATATCGAAGAGTTGCTTGCGCAGGCCGCTACGCAGGCCGAAACCCTGGGCGTCACGCGCGACAAATTGCACGAGATGCTCGACCTTGTAGCCCCCGAAACCATGCAGTAGCCATCTGCAAGAAAGGCTATACCATGCAAAACTTGCTAGAACTCAAAGGCGTCTCACGCCGCGTGAGCGACCGCTTTTCGCTACGCGACGTCACGCTCGCCGTGGAGCCCGGCCAGATCGTCGGCTTTGTGGGCGCAAACGGCGCCGGCAAGACGACGACCATTCGCGCCGCGCTTGGGCTTATAAAGCTCGATGCCGGCGAGGTGCATCTGCTTGGACAGCGCTGCGACGCCAACGCGCCCGACGAGACGCAGCGCCACCTGCGCTCCCGCGTCGGTCTTGTCCTGGACACGTGCCCCTTCCCCTCCACGCTCAAGGTGGGCCAGGTCGAGACGCTCGTAGGCCCGGCGTACCCCACGTGGAGCTGCGAAACGTTCGCCGGATTCATCGACCGATTTGACCTCGATCCCAAGACGAAGGTCAAGGACCTCTCCCGCGGCATGGGCATGAAGTTGCAGCTTGCCTGCGCACTCAGTCACAATGCCAAGCTGCTCGTTTTGGACGAAGCCACCGCAGGCCTTGATCCTATGGCGCGCGAGGAACTGCTCGACGAGCTGTTTGCCTTTGTCGCCGACGGCCAACGAAGCGTGCTGCTCTCGAGCCATATTACGTCCGACCTCGATCGCACTGCCGACCGCGTCATCTGCATCGATAACGGCTCGATTGTGTTTGACCTGCCGCGCGAGGACATTACCGACCGCGCCGGCATCGCCCACTGTACCCAAGCACAGGCCGCCGAGCTTATGGCTTGCGTCGAAGGCGCCCGCGCCGCCCACCACGCCTACAGCGTGGACGTGCTCGTGCCCAACCGTCGCGAGGCGCTCGAGGCCTTCCCCGAGATTCCCTGCGACCGGGCAACCATTGATGACTATCTTCGCCTCATGCTGAAAGGGGCTTCGAAATGAAACGCGCCTTTATGTCTGAGCTCGCCATCGTCCGCACGCTTGTCCCGAGCATCGCGGGCGTCGGCCTGTTCATCTTCGTCGTACTGACCCTCGCCAACGCATCGGATGGCGATGCCAGTATGAGCGCCGGCGCCTGCGCGGTCAGTGCCATGTCGCCCATCGTGGTCATGAACTCGCTGGCCGGCTACGACAATCAAAACGGATGGGAGCGCTATCGGGCAACGCTGCCCCTCTCGCGCAAAGACATCATCTGTGCACGCTACCTGAGCATCATTGCCTTCTCGGCCGTTATGACCTGCGCCGCCGCGCTTTTGAGCATCATCACCTTTCCGTTCTTCGATCACATGGGCATGCCCTCGACGGGACAGATCGTCTTTGAGACCACGATAGCCTCCGCCGCATCGATGCTCATCTCCCTCATGATGGTGTTTTTGGCGCAGCCGTTATTCTTTCGATTTGGACACATGGAGGCGCTGCGCCTTTCCGTCGGCCTGTTTGCCCTGCTCGGATGCCTCGCCATGGCAGCGCTGAGCTCCTCCAACCCCATCAGCAACTGGCTCATATCGATTGCCGGGGCGAATCCCGATCCCGCCGTCCTCGGCTGCCTGTGTGCGGGAATCGCGGTATTGGCCCTCGTGCTATGTGCACTTAGCTGCATCGTCAGCACCAAGGTCTACCGGGCACGCGACCTGTAGGCGGGCGAATCTCGACCCACGCAGGTCGTAATCGGCCACAATCGCGCCCCTCGAATCCGTGACAAATGGCATGTCCCCGGCCCGTACGCAACGTTCTATTATGAAAACGTCACGGGCCTCGGCCCAATTCCGATCATCCAAGGGGATGTCTTTTTGGTCATTGTTCTTTAGGGAACGGTCAATCGCATACAAATTAAAAACGGCCGTCTTGCGGCCGTGGTTTGTTGCGCCGTTCCGCCTCCGTCATCTGCCACATATGCACCCGATAGGAAAGAACAATGAACTCTACGAATACTCAATCCTTCCCAAAAGCCACCAGCTTCGACGCGGCACTCGTACGCTCTAAGATCATGGGGCCGAACCCCCTCAAGCTCTGCGAAGAGCTCCTTTGCGATGCGAGCATTCCCCGCGGCGCCCGCGTCTGCGACCTAGGGTCAGGCACCGGCATCACCAGCGCCCTGCTCGCCTGCGAATACGGGTTTGACACCTACGCAGTCGATCTGTGGAGCGACCCACAGGAAAACCGCGCGTTCTTTGATTCGCTCAGCATCTCGCGCGACACGATCCACCCTGTTAAGGCGGGCGCCTCACAGGGACTGCCGTTTGAACACGACTTTTTTGATGCGGTCGTGAGCATCGACTCGTACAACTACTACGGCCGCGACCCGCACTATCTGGGCGAGCGCCTGCTCCCCTATGTCAGGCGCGGGGGCATGCTGTATTTGAGCATCCCCGGCATGGTTCGCGACCGCCACGGCAACCTGCCCGCCTGCCTGCTCAAATCCTGGACATCCGAGCAGCTCGACTATATGCATGACATAGCCTGGTGGCGCGCCATGATCGAGCCGACCCCCGGCGTCGAGGTTGTCTCGATGCAGCCTATGCTCTGCACGGACGAAGCGTGGGAAGACTGGCTCGCCTGCGACAACGAGTACGCAGCAGGCGACCGTGCTGCCGTTGAAGCCGGCGCGCTCAAATACCTCAACACCATCGCCATCGTGCTGAGAAAGTTCTAAACAATAGCCGCGTGAGGCCGTAAACAAACGGCCTCACGCGGCTTCTTTAAAACGAGTTCTGAACAAACGCAAAGCGCAATACGCTACTTGCGCAGCGGCTTGGGCAGCGGAATGCCCGCTGCGATGACTGCGGCGATGATCATGCAGACGATACCCTTGAGCGGGAAACACATGAGCAGCAGGCCCACGACCATGACCGGCTGACGCATGACCGCACCCATCGTCGATGCCGTGCAGACGGCGACGCAAAAGACCGGATCGGCCCCGGTAAGGATAGCGAAGCCGTAGCCCAGGCTCACGCCCGAGAAGATAACGGGGAAGAAGTGACCGCCGCGCCAGCCCAGGTTGATGAGGGCGGGCGTCAGCATGGCCTTGATAAGACCAGTTGCAATGAGCACACCGGCGGGAATGGTCATATAGGTCTCCATGAGCACGTCGGCCTGCGTCTCGCCAGCAAACATGGTGTAGGGCAGGACCGTGCCGCAGATAGCGAGCGCCAAACCGGCCAGCATGGCCTTGGCAACAGGGCGCTCCCCTATGGCGTGGGCCAACGCCTCGCTTGCGTGCTCCGAGACAAAGTACAGCCAGCCACAGACCGTACCGATGAGCGCCAGGGGAATAAGCCAGGCGAGCTCGAGGTTGCCCACCTGGGCGGCCTCGAACCTCGGCATGCCCATACCGCCGCCCATAAGCTGGCCGAGCAACAGATAGGTGCCCAGGCCGCCGGCAATCGCGATGCCGTAGACCACGGTCTTTTGCGCCTTGGGCAGCTTGATGGTGATTTCATCGGATTCGGAGCCCTGATCGTCGTCGGCTCCCTGGCCGTCGGCGCTACCGGCAAGCGGTGCCACAAAGCCAAAGACGGGCGCGGTAAAGAGCGCCGTCAGGGCAGCCTGAGTACCCAGCAGTGTGAGCTGCCTAAACTCGGCGCCAAAGCGACGCATGCGGTCGCCGACCCAGCTGCACAGACCCGCGATAACACCGGTCAGGCCGGCCTCCGGTCCAATACTTCCGCCAAACAGCAGCGGCAGCAACGCCGCGAGCGAAAGCTTGCCCAGGTTGTCATACGGGTAGCGCCCGTCTTGCTTAACCTTAGCCATCACCTGGTTGAGGTCATCGGTCTTGGTGCCCGTAAGCTTTTCGTACAGACCGATCAGCAGGCCGCCCAGCAGGCAGACAAAAAACGGGTACGGCAAAAAGCCAAACGAGCCACTGGCAAGCTCGGGCGAAGCGACGCCCAGCGCGTGCGGAATCTCGGTCCATAGATAGTCGATGCCGTGCTCCATCGCGAAAAAGAACAGCCAGACCGCGGCACCTGCGAACGCACCGGTCACGGCAACGCTCACTAAAAACAGCGCGCGGTTTGTGGGTTTGGCAAGGTTATCCATCGGGTCCTCCCGCGGTCAAAGTCGACATAGTTACGTTTTATTGTAGGGCGGGCACGGCGCGGGCGGGCTAACCATCTGCGCCGCGAACGACACCGTTGGGCGCCGCACGCGCGGCAGGCCCGAGGCCTAGTTGTCGATAATCGATGCGATTTGGTGCAGGTTATCGGCAAAGTAAATCCCCTGCTGGCGCTGCGGGCTCGATAGGCCCTTATCGATCATATGCTCGAGCAACGCCTTGAGGTCGTTGTAGTAGCCCCCGAGGTTGTACAGGATGCACGGCGCATCGAGATGCCCCAACGACACAGCGGACATGACCTCGGCAATCTCCTCGAGCGTGCCCGTACCGCCCGGGAAGGCGATGAACGCGTCGCCGAGCTCGATCATCTTGGCCTTACGCTCGGTCATGCCGCTCGTCACGATAAGGTCGTCGATGCCATCGTGCTGAAACTCGGCCTCGATAAAAAAGCTCGGCTCCACGCCCGTCACATAGCCGCCGGCATCGAGCACGCTATCGGCGAGCGCACCCATCAGACCCGACTTGGACCCGCCGTATACCAGCGCGTGTCCGTTGGCGCCAATCCAGTCGCCCAGCTTCTGCGCCGCGGGCAGAAACGCCGGGTCATTGCCGACGCTGGCACCCAGGTATACCGTGATATTCATATTCAGTCCCCCTCGTCGTGACGCGCGTCGCCCGTTCTAGCGTTGGCGTCGGCGATATTCGCGCACACGGCGCGATAGGTCGGCAAGCTCGTCACGATCGAGCTCTTCCAAATGCTCAAGATCGTCCATAAAGCGCGCCATGGTGTCCTTTTGGCGCATCTTGATGAGCGTATTGCAGTAGTTCACCGCCACGCCCGTGAGCATGGCGATGTAGAAGATGCTGATGACGCTCAAAACGACAGTGATAGCGCGGGCAACCGGCGTTTCGGCCGGGATATCGCCAAAGCCGATGGTCGATACGGTCTCAAAGCTAAACCAGAGGCCGTCGCCAAACGTAAGGGTCGTGGGCTCGGACAGCCAGACGGCCGTCGAGCACAGCAGATAGAAGACGAGAAACAGGCCCGTGATGCGTGCAAAGCCAGCCTGGCGCAACACGTCGGCAAGCGTCCTCAACTTGTTCATCGCGACCCCTTTTCCAGACGCCCAATCACATTCGCTCGTTATTGTCCCACACCCGGCAGAAAGGGACTGTCCCCAACTACCGGGAGTGACCGTTTAGCGGTGCGGCGGCTGAATGGGCAGGCTGAGCTGGTATCCTTATGCGAAACTGTCTCAACTCGATAGGATTTCATGTGAAACCTTCCGCTGTCTTTCGCTTGGCTCTATATCGCACCCTGGCCGTCGCGCTTGCCGCGCTCGCCATACTGAGCGCCGTCATGCTCGCTCCCGCCTTTGCCGCCGACTCCGACCAGCAGGTCAAGACGGTCCGCGTTGGCTGGCTCGTCAACAACAAAGGCTTCCAGGAAGGCATGCCGGGCGAGCGACTCTCGGGGTGGGGCTACGAGTACCTCCAGACCCTCTCGTATTACACAAAGGGCTGGCAATACGAATACGTTAGCGGCACCTTCTCCGAGCTTATGGACATGATCGAAGCAGGCGAAATCGACCTCATGCCCAACATCTCGTATTCGGCAGAGCGCGAGCAGAAGCTGCTCTTTTCCTCGAACCCCGAGGGCACCGAGCGCTACTACATCTACGCCAGGCCCGACCGCGACGATCTGGCCAAGGGTGACCCCCAGGCGCTCCAAGGCCTCACCATCGGCTGCAACTCTGGCGTTATGCAAACCATCGTCGGCCAGCAGTGGCTCGCCGACGAAGGCGTCACCTGCACCTATAAAGAAATCGACACCGGCAGTGCCCTCTTTGAGGCGCTTGCAGACGGCGAGGTCGACGCCGTCATCATGAACGATACCATTTCGTCGCCCGATGCGTCACCCATGTTCTACGTAGGCTCGAGCGACTACTATTTTGCCGTTCCCAAAAGCCGCCCCGATCTGATGAACGACATCAACGCCGCCATGACGACCATCGCCCGCGATAACCCGCGCTATAACGAGGAAGTCAAATCGAGTTACTCGACCCAAAACAGTGGCTCGTCATCGCTCACCGGCCCCGAGACCACCTGGCTCAAAGCAAACGGCAATACCATCACGCTCGGCTATCTTAAAAACCAACTTCCCTACTGCACGCAAAATGACGACGGCGAGATGGAAGGATCGCTCGCCTCGCTTGCAACGACGTTGCACGACAAGTTTGGTATTACGGTCAAAACAATCGCACTCTCGAACAACAGGCAAATGATCAAAGCCCTTTCCAACGGAACCATCGATGTCGCCCTGCCATTGTTTCGCGACTACTGGCTCGCCGAGCAGACAGGAGTCATCCAGTCAAACTCGATGGGAACGGTTTCGCTGACCGCCATTCACAGTGGCAAAAACCTGAACAGCGACCTTAAGAACATCGCTTGTACAAAGAGCACAATCGTTAACCGTTTTGAGCTCGAAAGTCTCTTCCCGAACGCAACAGTAACCGAGTACTCGAATGACGGCGAGGTGCTCAAAGCCCTCAATGAGGGGAAGGCACGTTGCATCATTGTCCCCAGCACGCGCCTGGAAACTCTCCGCGACACCTACGACATCGAGGATTTCGAAACACAGGAACTCACCAACACGGCGCAGCTATCGTGTTTAATTTCGCGCGGCAAGCCTGAGCTGCTGGGAATCATCAATAAGGGCATCGTCAATGCAGGTGAATCGCTCTCTGCAAACAGCTATTTCCCCACATCGTACTCGGCGCAAGAATCGGACACGTTCCAGTTTTTCTATCGTAACCGCACCGCCATTGCGACTGTTATCATCTGCATCTTGCTCACCGGCATCGCCATCCTTGTCTGGTCGCTTTACCGCGCACAGGAGGAACGGCAGAAAGCTGATGCCGCCAACACCGCCAAAACCGCTTTCCTCACGCGCATGAGCCACGACATCCGCACGCCGCTCAACGGCATCCTGGGCCTTATCGAAATTGAGGAATTGAGAGAAGGCGACATGCAGGTCGCCCGCGAAAGCCGCGCCAAGGCGCGCGTTGCCGCCAATCACCTGCTGTCACTGATTAACGACATCCTCGAGATGGGCAGGATCGAGGAGTGCAAAGTGACGCTCGAGCACGAATCATTCAACCTTAAAGAGCTGTGCGACAATGCGCTCGTACTGTGCAAGCTCCGCGCATCGGACCGCGGCATAACCATGCTCGACACCAGCGAGCCCTACGCTGTCGACCAATATATGATCGGCAGCCCCACCCATATTCGGCAGATCCTTGTCAACCTGCTCGACAACAGCATCAAGTACAACAAGCACGGAGGCACCGTCACGTTCTCATCGACCATCAAACCGGTCGACGACGAGCACGCCGTGTTTTGCTTTAGCGTCTCGGATACCGGCATTGGTATGACGCCCGAGTTTTTGACGCACATTTACGAGCCGTTTGCCCAGGAAGGCGACGATGCGCGCAGCAAGTTCCAAGGAACCGGCATTGGCATGTCTATCGTCAAATCGCTCATCGATATGATG
Organism: uncultured Collinsella sp.; assembly: GCA_959606035.1. Classification (GTDB taxonomy): domain Bacteria; phylum Actinomycetota; class Coriobacteriia; order Coriobacteriales; family Coriobacteriaceae; genus Collinsella. The sequence goes on along the minus strand of CAUHHB010000002.1, from coordinate 190,248 downwards.
GGCGGCACGATTGAGATTTCGAGCGAGGTCGGCGTGGGAAGTACGTTCAACGTCCAGATTCCGCTCGATATCGACAAGAACCCTCAGGCAAGAGAAGGTGCGGACGAGCAGGCGATCAGCTGCTCGCTTGCCGGCATGAACGTTCTTTTGGCAGAAGATAACGAACTCAATGCCGAGATTGCCCAAGCTCTGCTCGAAAGCGAAGGCATCGTCGTGACTCGCGCCGCCGACGGCAACGAGACAGTCGACCTATACGTTAGCCGTCCCGCCGGCAGCTTCGATGCAATCCTGATGGACATCATGATGCCGGGCATGGACGGCTACGAGGCAACCCGGGCGATCCGCCTGAGCGAAAAGGCCGATGCGGCCGACATCCCCATCATCGCGCTCACCGCCAACGCCTTTGCCGAAGACGCCAAGGCGGCACACGACGCCGGCATGAACGCCCATCTGCCCAAACCGCTCGACTTTAGCAAGCTCAAAAACATACTCGCCTGTATCAAGAAAAACGGGGCTGTTTCGCTATAGTTTGTGCTCAACCACCATGCGCAGTAGAAAGGAAGCCAACGATGTTTAGGCCCTTACGTCGAAAGAAACGCGCCATCACCGACGAGAAAGCGCGCGAACTGCTCGCTGCCTGCAAGCGCGGCGTCTTTGCCGTCAACGGCGATGATGGCTACCCCTATGCCATTCCCGTCAACTACTTCTTTGACGCCGAGCACGACAAGATTTATTTCCATGGCGCCAAGGCTGGCCACAAGGTCGATTCACTCAAGCATGATGATAAAGCCTGCTTTACCGTGTACGGCAACGAGTGGTACAAGGACGACGACTGGGCTCCCTACGTTATGAGTACCGTGGTCTTTGGCCGTTGCCGCCTGGTAGATGAGGCTCCCGCGTTTATCGAGGACAAAGTCCGCCAGCTCGCGCTTAAGTACTACCCTTCTGCCGAAGAAGTCGAGGAGGAAATCGCCAAAGATATCAAGGGCGTCCAACTCTACGAGATTTCGATTGAGCATCTTTGCGGCAAGCAGATTCAGGAAAAGTAGCGAATGCGGAAAACGCGCTCGCTACCCTCTGCGCCCCATGCGCCCACGCATTTTGACGGCGTGGGCGCATGGGGCAGCACTCGAATCGAGCGCCCCCTATACCCCAAAAACGTAGCGGTCCAGGCGGTCGCACGCCTCCCTTACGCGCGAAAGCGGCAGCGCCAGATTCACGCGAATGTGGCAGGGCCCGTGGAACGGGCGGCCGTCCTGATACCCCACGCCCACGCGCGCCCCCTCGTCGAGCAGCCACTGAATATCGCGGCCATGCTCGCGGCACCATTCGGTGCAGTCCAGAAACACCATGTACGTGCCTTGCGGACGCGAATAGGACACGCCCGCAAAATGCTCGTCAACGTAATCGCAGAAGCACTCGATATTACCGGCAAGCACCTGGTTGAGCTCGTCCACCCACTCATAGCCCTGAGGCTGATAGGCACCGATAAGCGCATGCATGGAGAGGACGTTCATCTCGTTGTAGTGAGTCTTGTCGGACACGGCGCACACGCGGTCGCGCAGCGTCTCGTTATAGACGATGTGGTAGCTGCCGACCAGGCCCGCCAGGTTAAACGTCTTGCTGGGCGCATAAAGGGCAACCGTGCGCATGCGGGCATCCTCGCTCACCGACTGCGTCGGGATATGCTTGTGACCCGGCAGGATGATATCGGACCAAATCTCATCCGAGATCACCACGCAATCATGCTGGCGATAGATGTCCATGGCGCGCTCGATCTCGTCGCGCTCCCATACGCGCCCGCAGGGATTGTGCGGCGAGCAGAACACCGCGGCATGGATGTGGTTTTGGGCGAGCTTGCGCTCCATGTCCTCATAGTCCATACGCCACACGCCTTGGTCGTCGAGCTTAAGCGGGCTGTGGACAATGCGATAGCCCGCGGCTTCGATAGACTTGGTAAAGCCGATGTAGGTGGGGCTGTGGACCAGCACCGCATCGCCCGGCTGGACATACGCGCGCAGCGTCGACACAACACCGCCCAGCACGCCGTTTTCGTAACCGATATGTTCAGGGCGCAGACCCTCGACGCCATTGCGGCGGCTCTGCCATTCGATGATGCGGTCAGAGTACTCGGCACGCGGATCAAAGTAGCCAAACATGGGGTGCTGGGCACGCTGAATGATGTGTTCCTGGACCGTGGGCACCGTGGCGAAGTTCATGTCCGCCACCCACATGGGAATGCGATCGAAGCCCTCGTCGGGTGCGTTTGGAGCCATGCCGGGGATCTCACCCCAAGAATCAACGGCGATGGAGTCCATGCCGTGGCGGTCGATAAGCGAAGTAAAGTCGTATTTCATCCTGGGCTCCCATGCAAAGCGGATTGTTTTGGTAGGCGTTATTGTCCACCAGCATGGGCGGTTTTGGCATGGGGTTTGGCTCTTAATTTGACGGGTGCGGACGAATGGCTGATTAGTCTTGCGCGTCGTTGACGGCGACTACGGTTAGCCGGGTTTCATCGACCGTAAAAGATATGTCGAGCCCGGCGAAGGCCAAGTGATAAACACGGTTTGGCTCGTGCTTGCTGCCCGCGCGGCGCGGATCCTGGCGAAGAACCTCAACCAAGCCAGGAAGCTTTGTAGGCGGGACCATATCCTGCAGCGCTTGCGGAAACTCGACGTCGAGCTCTTGCCACGGCGCATCCTCAATCCAGCCGCCGGTCGCATCCGGGTGGCAATCCGCAAACGGAATGTAGGGCTTAATGTCGTAGATGGGCGTGCCGTCGCGCAGGTCGGCCCCCAACACATGGATGATGGGACCATCGTCGGTGAGCTCGACACGATCAAGCTTGACGCAGGTGAGACCGATGGGATTAGGGCGAAACGGACTGCGCGTGGCAAAGACGCCCACACGCTCGGCTCCGCCCAGACGCGGCGGACGCACGGTTTTCGACCACTTGGCATTAGTTCCGGACCTGTCCTGCTTTTTGGCATCGGCGGCTATGTCCTTAGCCGTGCCGCCGGGCGTGCCGTTTTCGAAGCGCCAGAGCAACCATAGGTGAGAGAAGGAATCCAGACCCTCAACTGCTGCGTTGGAGGCAAATTCCGGTTCAAAGACGATGCGTCCCTGCAAATGGGGCGCCAAAAAGCTGTTGCGCGGAATGCCGAACTTCTGCGGCAGATCGGTATGTATGTGTGCAATAGGTTCCATGCCGGTCATTGTACGGCATGGAGGCGTGGGACGTTGTACGCAATTCTTCGCCGCAGCCCCCGTCGCGCAACCAACGGTTGCTTGGAAGGGCACCTGCCGCCGCGTATGCTTAAAGCCAACAACCAGCAGAAAGGAGCCGTTATGGCCTTCGCAGAAAAGCTCATTGCTGTCCGTCGCGCCCATCATCTTACCCAAGAGCAACTCGCCGCCAAGCTCTTCGTCACACGCCAAGCCGTCAGCCGTTGGGAACGCGGCGAAGTCACACCGGGCATCGACATGATGAAGCTCATTGCCGCCATAACCGGAGAACCGCTGTCCCACCTGCTCGAAATGCCCGAGCACTATTGTCAGAGCTGCGGCATGATACTCACGCCCAACGACTGCGGCACCGACGCCACGGGCGCCACGACCGACCATTACTGCAAGTGGTGCTACGAGCACGGCAAGTACACCTACGACACCACGATGGAGGCAATGATCGAGGATTGTGCCCCGCGCCTGGCACAAAACACCGGCATGTCGCTCGACGAGGCCGTCTCACTCATGGGTGCCGTCTTGCCGCAGCTGGAGCGCTGGCGCGCCGTGCAGGAAAACGAGGAGCGCTTCGGCGCCGAGGCGCGGGCGCGCTATGGCGACGAGGCTGTCGATGCAGCAAACGAGGCACTGCTGGGCATGGACCCCGAGACATGGAACGACATGAAGGAACTTGAACGCGCTGTTCTGGGCCAGCTCTCGATTGCCATGGGCGATGGCGAACCGGAAGGCAGCGAGGCCCGCAAGCTTGTAGCAATGCACCGTCGATGGATTGGCCTTAACTGGGGACACGAGCCCCAAGACGAAGCATACCTGGGCCTCGCCCACGGCTATCTTGCCGATCAGCGCTTTATCGACTACTACGACAAGCCCTGCGGCACCGGAGCCACGGCGTTTCTGGTCCATGCCATCGAGTCATCAATGGATCGCGCATAGACTGCGGCGGCTTTGGGTATCTCAACCGAAACCTCAACCGATTGGAGACACCATGGCTACTGATCACGAACTCGTGCTCTACGTTATGACCGGCTGCCCGTATTGCATAAAGGTCAAGCGCTTTTTGGCCGATAACGGCGTGACCATCCCCGAGCGCAATATCTCGACCGACCCCGATGCCGAGCAGACACTCATCGCCGTCGGCGGAAAGCGCCAGGTTCCCTGCCTGTTCATTGACGGCGAGCCACTCTACGAATCGAGCGACATCATCGCATGGGTGCAGGAGAACCTACTCTAGTACGCGCATCCCGTCCGTCCAAGGCCCCAACCCATACGACCCAAACATGTACACCAGCATCCAAAAACGACATTTTTCGACATCTTCGGATGCTGGTGCACAACTTTTTACATGGGCATCGCGCAGGTGATCCGTTTTCCTCCGTCCCCTTCGGATCAATTAGCCGTGAAAACGGGCTGTGGGTGCAAGTGGCTGCTCGCGAAAGACGCGCTCGACGGCGGCGCGGTATTCGTCGACCTTTTTGGTCTTGCGCACGATCTTGTGAACGTAAGCGGGATCGGCGAAGGCGCATTTGGCGTAGAACCACCACTCCTTCATGCGAAAGACCGCGTTGCCCCCAATCTCGTCCGCATAGGCCGCAAACAGCGTGTCGTGGAAGCGCTGCAACTCGGCAGCCGTGGCGGCAGAGCCGCCCTTAACCATGCGAGCCAGCGCGGGGTTCGCGAGCAAGCCGCGCCCCAACATTACGTGGCGTGTTCCGGGATAGGCCCCCACCAGCGCATCCATGTCCTCAAGATCAAAGATGTCGCCGTTATAGGCCACGGGAAACGGCGCCCGCTCCAACGTCTCGCCGTAAAACTCTTTACGCGGCGAGCCCGTATAACGGTCCTTTTGCACGCGCGGGTGCACGATCAGCTCTGCCAGCGGCATGCGGCAATAGAGGTCGAGCACGCGCTCGTACTCGTCATCGCATTCGAGCCCCAGTCTGGTCTTGACCGACACCGGCAAGGGCGAGCGTTCGCACACGTCGCTCAAGAACACCTCGAGCTCATCCAAATTGCGCAGAAAGCCCGAACCCTTGCCCTTCGCGACCACCGTACCCGAAGGGCAGCCAAGGTTGAGGTTGACCTCGCGGTAACCCATATCGGCAAGCACCTGCGCCGCCCACACAAACTCGTCCGCATTCTTGGACATCAGCTGGGGCACCACGTTAAGTCCCTGGTTGTTGGCAGGATCGACCTCTTTAAACGCCTTGCCGCCAAAGCGATTGCCCACCCGCGGCGGCGGCAAAAACGGCGTGTAATAACAATCGAGCGCGCCGAAGCACTCCGCATGCACGCGACGGAACACATGCCCGGTAATCCCCTCCATAGGGGCCAGCGATAAATACATCAACATCCATTCTCAAATCAATGTGACAAAGGGACTGTCCCTTTGTCACATAATACGCCCACCGAGGGCGGGGGTTCTCTATACTGAGTCACATATGACGGTATCGCGCCAAAGGAGAACGCCGTGATCACGTCGCAGATATCCCTGCTCGCGCTCATCTTGGTTGGGGGCATCGGCATCCTGCTTATCGGAGTGAGCGCGCTCATGAAAGCCGCCGCTCGCAAGAAAGCCAAGGCCTGTACCGCCGTGACCATGGGAACGGTCATCGACCATCGCTTTATGGGCGAAGGCAGGATGTATCCCGTTTTGGAATACGCCGTCGACGGCACGCAATACCGCGCGAAAAAACAATTCCGTGGCATAAAGACCAAAAGCTTGTCGGGACTCCCCATCCGCACGCAAGCCACCGCCTACGAAGACGCCAAGGGCTGGCTGCACGTGCAGACAGGCCCCATCGCCCGCCTAGGCACCCTCGCGGAGCAGCTTTGGCCCCTCGGTAGCCAAATGACCGTGTACTACAACCCCAGCAACCCAGACAAAAGCTATGTCGAACGCCCCATCGTGGGCAACTTTGCCACACTGATGTTTAACATCGCAGGCTTCTTGCTCATCGCGATGAGCATCTTGCTCTATGTTCTTATCCAGCGCTAGCTCAAACTGATGCGCCCCGCGCCCCATGCGCCGCAACGACCGTTACGACACCAAGGATCAGCCATGGCAACACTTTCCGAACAAGAACGCAAGCGTATCCAGCGATACTGCATCTATCCCAAGATTGCCGGCACAGCGCTTGCCATGGCGTTTGTGCTGCCTTTTTTGATCATTCCCTTCGAAATGATTGACGATATCGTCTTCCATCATGAAAGCTTCCAGGAGACAGGCATGATGACCGCCTTGGTGCTCGCCGGCATTGAGCTCGTCATCTTCTGCTACTGCACTCTCGCGCCGCGCTTTGGCATGCGCGGCAAGCAGTGGAGGGAAATGCAGCACCGGCTCGCCGTCGAGCAGAGCGAAAAAGACCGCTCGGCACAAATTGCAGGCGTTGTTGGCACGCAGGCCGCCGCGCGTCTGCTCAAGAACAGCGACAATGAGACCGCACGCAACCTGGGCGGTGCGGCAGAAGTCGCCGCTGCCGTAGGCGCCGTCGCCCCGCGGCAGACGTGCTTGCCGAAAGCTTTGCCAACGCAAAGGCCATGGCAGAGGCCTGTGGCGTGCCTATCCCCCGTGCAAAAAAGTGGATCGTCGCGCTTGTGGCACTGCCCCTCGCAATCGTGTGCGGTGCCTATATCCCGCAGCTGGCGCAGGGAAACATCGGGATGCAGCAGAACGCCGCGGCCGCGGCCGAGCAGATCGCCATCGCCCGCAAGGCATTAGAGCCCGCATGCGAGTACGTGTCCGCCGATGACCCCTACGAGCGATATCAAGATTACGGCTATCATGTCCGCGGCTATCTGCACGAAGGCGACTCCGACGCCCAGAAGACCTATACGTATCTGGACTTTGACAACAAGGGGACGCTCAAGGAAGTGAGCTACATCGCAGAGATCGACCCCGACGCGAGCCTTGAGGACAACCTCGCCCGCGTCGAGCTCGATCTGGATGAGCTTTCCTCTGTTGTCCAAACCATAGACGTCAAGACCGTGAGGCCCGAGCTCCTAGCACCGCAGAAGCTCCCCGAAGAGTTTAGGCAGGCTTTTTTGAACGGTTCGCTCTACGAGAGAATCTCCATCAGGACGAGTGACAACCCCATCAAAACGTACTATTCGTTTGACACGGAGCCCGAGGACGAGTTTGACGAGTACACCCGTCCAAGCGTCCGTATTACGCTGATGGGCAAAACGAGCTAGGCGCAAATGTGACAAAGGGGCAGTCCCTTTGTCACATTCCATGAAAAAGGGCACCGGCGTTAGCCGATGCCCTAAAGCTGCTACAGATTAACTCCTACAGCGTATGACTAAGACGAATCGAACTACTCGTCCCAAGAGAGGCTCTTACCAGTCTTCTTTGCCAGCAGCAAGAACAGACCGATGATGACGTTGCATGCAATACAGAAGATGAAAACGCCCTGGAAGGAGCCGACAAGCTCGTACACCTTCATCATGACGGGCATGCCAAAGGCGCCGACGATATAGCCCACGGAGCAGATGAGCGCGAAGATGCGACCAAAGTCACGGGAGCCAAAGACGTCCATCACCAAAACGGTCAGAGCGGTGCCGGCGATGACGTACATGACGTCGTTAACACCGGCAGCAAGAATGCTGAGCGTCGAGTTGCCGCTGCTCATCATGAGCATGACAAAGGAGAGAATCGAGACGGCGAGCCAGCTCAGAATGGCCTTGGTGCTGCCAAACTTATCGCAGGTGGTACCGACGATCGGATTGAGGAACAGGTCGAACAGCGATGCGGCGGAAACCATGAAACCACCCACCATGGGGCAAAAGCCGACCTCGGAGGCATAGGTGGGGAACAGCTGGTTCATGCAGCAAGTAAGCTGAACGAGGCAGAGGAAGCCGATGCAGAAGAAGAATGCAGGCGACTTAATAGCGCGTGCATAGCTGACGCCACGTGCACCATCCTCGGTCGTCTCCTCGGTCTCGGCGACCGTCTCGCCTTCGACATAGCCATATGGCAGCATGCCCTTGTCCTGGGGCTTATAGCGGATAATCAGGATGGAAGCGGGGAGAATGAGCACGGCGGAGACGCCAGCGAGCACCAGATAACCAGTCCTCCAGCCAGCAGCCTCAATGACAGAGGTGATGACGGGGCTCATGATGAGCATGTAAATCGAGTTCACTGCCCAAGCGAGACCAATTGCCAGGCCGCCAGATTTTTTGAACCATTGGTCAATAACATCGGACATGGCAACACCGGTAGTGAAGGCGAAGCAAACGCCAATCAAGGCGCCAGCTGCGATGAACATCCAGACTTCGGTGTAGAAAGCCATGCCTGCACCAGCGGCGAGCAGAATAAGCTCGACGACGGGGAGCCAAAACTTGCCAACAACCTTGGGGATGAGTTTTCCGACAAACGGAAGAGCCGCTGCAAGACCAATGAGCGTTGCAGTGAAGTAATACGAGAAGATGGAGTAGTCAAATCCGAACTCCTCGCACACGGGCGCGACGAAGGAGCCAGCGATTACGCTATAGGAACCGGTCGTACCGGCAGACATGAGGCCGAGCGCGATCACGAGAACCCATGCGTAAACCTTGCTGCTCTTTAACTTTGCATTTTCCATTGATACAGCTCCTAGAGACCCAGAAGGGCGCACATAACGGCCTTGATGGTGTGCTGACGGTTCTCTGCCTCACGGAAGATGACCGACGCGTTGGCCTCAAAGCACTCGTCCGCAATCTCAAAGCCCTCGGTGATGATTTCACGATGCAGGTCGTTCTCGCACTGGTCGAGCAACATCTTGCCAACGCGGTGATTTGCGTTGTGAACAGAGGGGAGCTCGTGCATGCAGAAGATGTCGGGGTTGTTGGTGCGCTTGCACAGCTCACTGGTGACGCGATAGGGGTACAGGGACTCGGCGTCGCCAAGCCAAGAGTTGTAGTCGTCGGGGTCCAGAACCTCATCGCCGCACTCGGGGTTGATGTAGCGCCACTCCTCGGTAACGATTACGTCGACACCGTCCAGAGCATCAAGGTCAGAGGTGATGGTGAAGGTCCTGTTGGGCGCGTACTTGGCGTAGCAGGCCTCGACCTCCTCGATCATTTCCTTGCACATCTGGTGACGGAGGTCGTCGGGGCCGATAGCGAGGAAGTCCATGTCGAGCATCGCGCACAGACGGCCATACCACACGGGGGCGCCGGCGCAGTTGCCAACGAAGGCCATCTTCTTGCCACGGCTCGTGCGCAGGCCACCCCACTGCTCCTCCATCGTGAGAGCGTCAGCGAGCATCTGGGTCGGGTGATCGCCGAGGGTGAGGGCATTGATGACTGGAATATCGACCAAGTCGGCGACATCATAGAGGAACTGCTCGTCCTTTTGTGCACGATAGACAATGAGATCATACATGCCGTTGAAGACGCGCATGGCATCCTCGATGGTCTCGCAATCACCCATGTGGGAGTTGGTCAGATAGGTGAAGCCCATGCCCAGGTCGTTGCAAGAGGTCTCAAAGGCGCAGCGAGTGCGGGTCGAGCCCCACTCAAAGTTGGCGAGAACGTTCTTGCCGGGGAAGTAACGCTGGTCGACACCGGACTTTTTCTGGGCCTTGAGGTTCCAGGCAAGATCGATGAGGTAACGGAAATCCTCAGAGGAAAGATCGTGGATGTTGAGGTAGTCGCGACCGCGAAGGCTGTTATTCATGCCTATTTCCTTTCAATTGTTTGATGGGTAAGTGTCGAATGTGCCCCCGAGGGAAACACGGATATCCCTCGGGGACTGTAACTGTGGCGCTTTGATCAGGCAGCGCAAGTTTAAGAACTTGCTAGCAGCTGGCGGCCACGTCCTTGGTCCAGCAGTGCACGCCGCCGCCGGACAGGTTAAGCGCGAGAGAGTCGATCATGATGACCTTGCGATCGGGGAAGCAGCTCTCAAGAACCGCCTTGGCCTGCTCATCCTTCTCCTTCACGACTTCGCTCATGCCTTCGTGGTAATAACGCTGGCCAAGAACGACGCCGTTGCAGATGAGGAAGTTGCAGTAGCTTGCTGCGGCATAAAAGTGAACGGGGCCTTCGGGCCAAGGGGTGCCATCCATGAACTTGCCGCCCATTTCGTCAATGAAGCTCTTATACAGCTCGTAGTCCTCATCGCCGGGGGCGATGACAACCTCGATCGGCTCGGCAGTGGGCATGCGGACGATTTCGAAGGGCTTGCCCTCCCAGTCCGTCTCGGCGCGCAGGATCTCGTAGGCGGCGTCGATGCGACGACGCGACTCCGCACCCGCCTTGCTCGAGGCGGCCTCCTCATCGGATACCTCGGCAAGAAGAATCTTGTTCGGGGTGATAAAGCGGCACATCTCATCGATGTGGGCGGCGAAGCTCATGCCGAAGACAGGAGTTCCATCTTCCTTCTCGTCGAGGATGCCCAGCCGATAGTCGTCGTCCTCAAGCATAGGCTGCGGCAGCCATATAACCTTGTTGAGGTTGTAGATACGCTTGTACTCGGCCTCCACTTCCTCCTTTGAGAACTCGGGGTTGCGCTTGCGACATTCCGTGTCCTCGATGGCGATCAGGGTGCCGTGACCGTCAAACTCGCGGTCGCCGCCCTCCGAAACCATTTCGGAATTGACGATATCGAAGCACCCGAGCGCAACCGCCATGTGAACAGCCGCCCTGCGTGCGGACTGGCACTCTGGGGAGTTCTTGTCCCACACGCCGTAATAGGTCCAAGCGGGGTTGACCATATAGGAATGGCCTTCGTCGTCGACCATGATGCTGGGGCCGTTGTCGCGAACGTAGAAGTTGGAGTCTTCGAACTGCGTAATCTGGATACGGTCGAGATCCACCCCTTCCTCTTTAAGGCGCGAGCAGGCTTCCTCGTAGGAGCCGGGGGTGCCACAGTTGAGGTTGACCGTAACGTCGCCGTACTCAAGCAAAGCTTTAATTACGTCAACGCAGGGCTGGCGATTATCGAAGCCCTCTGCGCGAATGTAATCGGGAAGCCATGTCACATAGACGTTGGAGCGCTTCTCAAACTCGCCCGGCATACGATAGTTCTCGTACATGGTTGGTCCTTCCGTCGGGTTTCCCGCAATGCTGTCCGGCCGCGACGATAGCGGGGTTACACCAGCTATAGTACTACTATACCTACCGTTCGGTAGGTGATTTTGTATAATTGCCATTCGCCTGTCGATACCTACCGTTCACCGTTTATAGTGGTCGTGTTTGGACACGAATTGATGTTCCGTTGCCATTCTTAATAATGTTGGCAATGCGGAAGTGATTTGCAATGGAGAAGTGAAGCGTGAGCACAAAGGGAAAAATATTGGACGCAATGTATGATCTTGTGGCAGAAGTCGGTTACGACAAGGCGTCCATTGGAAAAATCTGCGACCGTGTCGGCATATCCAAGCCATCGGTGTACTACTACTTTCCCTCTAAAGAGGATATTTTCACCACGCTCTTAGATAGTATGTTTCCGACTATCGACTATCAGCGCGACTACTCGCTAATAGTCGATAGGGACGGATTCAAGGCGGCGCTTATCGAGCTCGGCAATTCGGTTATAGGTGGCTATCGTAGTGATGAAAAGCGCCGTCGCGTGCTGGCCGAGGTCAGTATTCAGGCAAATCGAATCCCTGCAGTTCAGGAACGTCAGGCAACGGCGATCAACCGAACTATGCACGCGCTTAAAGACATCCTTCTCCATGGCCTAGAAATTGGCGCGTTTTCCGATGAAACAGACGTCATGCTGTACGTGCAGATTCTTTACACCGTACTTGAGGGAGCGAGCAATACCGTTGCCCAAGATGAAGACATCGATGAAAAGGCTGTTTGGGCAGGGGTCGTCGAACTCATGTTTAAATAGGCGCGTAATAACAGAAGCACCTTGGCAAGCGCGATGCGACGACTTCCGGGGTCGCGGAATGGTTCGAAACCCGTGTTCGCGATGATTGCAAAAAGTTGTTGAATAGAAATTGGGGCCGATTCCAGCTATGTTGGAATCGGCCCCAATTTCGTTGTAACTTGCAGAGACAAATGACAGGGCTGAAGGGCAGTTCGTTGGTCAGGTTATTTCGCGGTAGTCTTATTGAGGAGACCGGAAACTAAAGCAAATGTCGCAATCAGAAGGTTGCAGATGATACAGAAGACAAATACTCCTTGGAAAGACCCTGCCATACCGTAAACCTTCATCATGACTGGCATTCCGAAAGCTCCGACAACATAGCCCGCTGAGCAAATAATCGAATAGATCCTTCCAAAATCGCGTGATCCGAAGAGCGAGAGGAGAATCATCGGCATTGCAGTTCCAACGATGGCGAACATGACGTCGTTTACGCCGGCTGCGATAATGGAAACGGTCTCGTTGCTTCCGCCAAAGATGAGAAGCAGGAATGAAAGAATGCTGGCTCCCGTCCATGCGACCGTTGCTTTAATAGCACCGAGCTTGTCGCATGTTTTGCCTACGAAGGGATTTAGGAAAATATCGGAGAGCGAAGCCGCCGAAACCATTAGGCTTCCCACGATGGGATTGAAGCCGACCTCGCTTGCATAGGTCGGGAACAGCTGGTTCATGCAGCAGGTGAGTTGCGCCACGCAGAGCAGAAGGGCGCAGAGAATAAAAGACGGCGTTTTCGCGGCATCGCGGAGCGCCATGCCCGAAGGGGCATCTTCCTTTTCATCGGTGCTGCAGCTCTCATGGGTTTCGGAGATGGTCTCCCCGTACGGAAGCATATTGCGATCAGAGGGCTTAAGGCGAATGATAAATGCGCTTGTGGGCAATATCATGGCTGCAGAAACGGCCGCAAGTACGATGTAACCCGTACGCCAGCCTTGCTGCTCGATGACCAGTGTAATGATAGGACTCAATAGCAGCGTGCAGAGAGAATTAACGCCCCACGCAAGGCCGATGGCAAGACCAGACGATTTACTGAACCATTGGTCAATGACATCGGACATGCAGACACCCGTTGTGAACGAAAAGCAGATGCCGATCACTGCGGCGGAGACGATGAACATCCAGACCTCGGTATAGAACGCCATTGCGGCGCCGGCGGCAATAAGGACGAGTTCAACGCAAATATGCCATGGTTTGCCGATTACTTTTGGAATGAAACGACTCAAAAGTGGAAGCCCAAGCGCAAGGCCAAGAAGAATCGCGGTGAAATAGAAAGAGAAAGAAGTGTAGTCAAAGCCCAGGTCTTCACATACAGGAGCGATGAATGAGCCGGCAATGATGCTGTAGGTGCCGGTTGTTCCCGCAGACATTAAACCGAGCGCAATAACGACAATCCAAGCAAATGCGCCGCTCTCACGGGGGCGGTCCTTTTCGGCTGGTGCGATGAGAGTCATGGTTACTCCGTTTCTATCGGCAATGCAACCTATATGCCTACCGATAGGTATATAAAGAGGAAGATTCTCCGTCAAGTGTTAAGCGGGGAGCGGGGGCCCTTAACGTGCCGAACGGTAATTGGGCCCCCAATGTGACAAAGGGATTGTCCCTTTGTCACATTATTCGGAACGTAGGGCCTCCACGGGGTCTTTCTTGGATGCGCTGCGGGCCGGCAGCAGGCCAGCGACAACCGTCAGCAACACCGAAATCGCGATGAGCACCAGCGCATCCTGCACGGGCAGGCTCATCAGGTTGGGCACCTGCTTGGCCGCAAGCGCCCAGGCATTAACCGGAAAGCTCACGGCCACCACGACGACAATGGCAAAGACGCCGGCAATGAGGCCTTCGATAAAGGTCTCGGCATTAAATACGTTGGCCACGTTGCGCTTTGACGCGCCGATCGCGCGCAGGATGCCAATCTCCTTTTTGCGCTCCAGCACGCTGATGTAGGTGATGATGCCGATCATGATGGAGCTCACCACCAAACTGATACTCACGAATGCGATGAGCACCAAGCTGATGGTGTTCACGATGTCGGTCACCGAGCCCATGATGATGCCCATGTAGTCGGTATACGAGATTGCCTGCTCATCGTGGCCAGCAGCTTTGACCTGCTTGTTGTACGCATCGATGTAATCGAGCACGCGCTCCTTGGCCTCAAAGTCGCGCGGGAAAATCTTGACCGAAATGGGGTCCGCCTCGTCCGCATAGCCCAACGTGGTCAGATTGTTGTCGTAGGTGAGCTTCGACGCCTTGGCATAGCTCATCATGAGCGAGCTCAGGTCCTCGGCGTCCATGTTGAAGTGGATGGCACGAGCAAAGGCGTTCGCATCCACGCGCATGGCGCTCGCCAGGTTGGCAAAACTCGAAGACATCTGCGTCGCCATCTGGTCCATAAGCCCTGCCGCGCCCGCCTTGAGCTGAGCTGATACCGTCGTGGCAATCTGCTCGCTGACCGCCTTCATCACCTGATCCATAGACTGCTGCAAATACGGAGCCAGCTGCTTTTGCACATAGTCGCCCATCACCTGCTGCAGACGCTCGGCCAGGGCATCGCCGCCAAGCGCTTTGAGCTGTGCCAAAATTTGCTGGGCTGCGGCATCATTCTCAAGATATGCCGAGAATGCGGCAGCGAGCTTTGACGCGTCTTTAAGGTCTTCGGGTGACAGCGCCTTAAACTGATCAGACCGCAAAAAGCCCTCAAACAGCTGGTTGGCAAGCGTTCCCACCTGCTGCATTTGCTCGGGCGTGAGCTCCAGACCGTCAAAGATGCCCGAGAAATCTGGGGTTGGCGCTTTGGCCATGATGTCGCTGAAGTCGATGTCCTTACCAACGCCCGAAAGGTCAATGTCCAGCCCAGACAAGTCAAGACCCGACAGGTCCATACCGCCGGCAACACCCGAGAGCGCAGATGCATCGAACGAGAACGCGCTCTTCAGTGCCGCCTCGTCTACGCTGAACATACTGCCCAAATCCACGCCCTGCTTGGCTTCGCCCTGCAGCTCGTCGAAGGTTTTGCCCGTAAAGACATCCGTCTCGGGGTGGGCAAGCTGCTCCTGCACAATCTGCGAATCGGCAGCACGCTCCATAAGCTGGCGAGTCAGCGCATGCGTATAGACAATGCCCGGGGACAATGCGCTCGCGTTTGCCGTCTCGTTGGGTCGCACCACGCCCACAATGCGCACGTCAATACCGTCGGCAACCTTGGCTTTCATAAAGTCGGCGTCGCCAGACATGTCAGTCCACATGCCGGTCTCTTCGTTTTTGCGATAGGCATCGGCCGGCGACAACACCTTAAACGTCGTGGACAGTGCATCGTCGTAGGTAAAGTCGCTGCCGGTCTTGGGCGTCTTGACCTTGCCGTCGGCCGTCATGGCACTGTTAACCAGGTCGTTGAGCTCATCGATATCCAGCGCGCCGATACTGTAGAGCGTGTAGTCGCCCACCGTTCCGCGGCTCGAAAGCACCATCACGGCCTCGTTGGCGGACGTAGGCCAATGGCCGGCAACGACATCGTACTGGCTGTCGAGCAGGCTCTGGTCGTCAATCATCTCGTTAAAGACCGACGTTCCCATGGATTCCATGCTCACCGTTGCCGCCGAGCTCGCGCCTCCGCTCATGGCCTCGGTCATAGCGTTGGGAACAAGGCGAACGGGCTTCTCGTCGCCCTTACTCGAACGATAGACAACCGGCGTCACGCCGTAACCATACTGAATAGCGTTGACCTCTTTGTCGATACCGTTGCCGCCGTCGTCAAGCCATGCCTTAAAGCTCGTCATATCGTTAGATTTAACACTTGCGAACATGTCCTTTACGGCCGTGACCACAGGGATCTTATCGGTCCCCTGAGCCTTGCCGCCGGTAGCGCCATCGGACGAGTCCTCGCCCTCGGACACCTCATCATCCGTAGCCCCATGCCCGCCCATCATGGACGACAGGTCATAATCTTGTTTGGAAATCGTCAGCGGGTAGCTCGAGAGCGTGTCCTCCTCGACCTTTTTGATGTAGTCGTTTACGCCGTTGGAGAGCGCCAGGATCGCCGCAATGCCGATAATGCCAATCGAACCTGCAAAGGCCGTCATGGCCGTGCGGCCCTTCTTGGTCATGAGATTTCGGGCAGAAAGCCCAAGCGCCGTCACAAAGCTCATCGAGGTTTTGCGCGTGGGCTTGGCCTCGCGACGCGCGGCCTCGGCAGCATCAAAGGGATCTGAATCGTCGGTGACCTTGCCGTCCGCCAGGTTGACAATGCGCGTGGCGTACTTGTACGCCAGCTCGGGATTGTGCGTGACCATGATGACCAGACGGTCGCGCGCAACGTCCTTGAGCAAATCCATGACCTGGACGGACGTCGTTGAATCCAAGGCGCCGGTCGGCTCGTCAGCCAGCACAATCTCGGGGTCATTGATCAGGGCGCGGGCAATGGCCACGCGCTGCATCTGCCCGCCCGAAAGCTGGCTCGGGCGCTTGTCAACGTGCTCGCCCAGACCGACTGCCTCGAGCGCCTTGCGCGCACGTTGGCGGCGCTCGGCATGCCCCACGCCCGTGAGCGTAAGCGCCAACTCCACGTTTTCCAAAATGCTCTGATGCGGAATGAGGTTATAGCTCTGGAACACAAAGCCGATGCGATTATTGCGATAGGCATCCCAATCGCGGTCGTTGAAGTCCTTGGTCGAGATGCCGTCGATCAGCAGATCGCCCGAATCGAAATGATCGAGTCCACCGATGACGTTGAGCATCGTAGTTTTACCCGAACCCGAGGGACCCAGAATGGCTACGAACTCGTTATCGCGAAAAGACAGGCTTACGCTGTCGAGCGCTACCTGCGTAAACGACTGCGTAACGTACCTTTTGCAAATAACTCTGAGATCCAGCATGGACGGCAACCTCTCTCGCGCGGGCGCGCTCGCCCGCTCCCCCGCCGTTCACGTTCGGCGCGTTTGTCCTACTCTATCCTCATTTTTGGCCGATACCAGTGAGGAATGTAACGAACCGCGCCAAAAAACGAACGGGACAGCACGCCGCATGGCGCACCATCCCGCATATAACATCCCCGATGCGACAAAGAGGCTGTCACTTTGTCACATTCCAATGCGCGCTACTTTTCGAGCCCGCACGGCATAACGTTAGCGCTGCCGCGGCGAGCCTCAGTCACGGCTGCAAAGAAGCGATAGCCGCCCGAGAAGTTAAAGCACTCAAAGCCATGCTGCGCCAAAATGCGGCAAGCAATGTAGCTGCGAATGCCGCTCTGGCAAATCACGTAGACCGGCTTGGCCCGGTCGAGCTCGCTCAGGCGATTGCGCAGATCATCGACGGGAATGTTTACGAAACCATCGATATGCCCGCGCTCATACTCCCCTTCCGTACGAACATCGAGCAGCTGCACGCTGCCATCGCGTGGCAAGTTGGGCTCATCCTCCCAATGCCACTGCGCCAGTATGCCGCGATTGAGGTTCTCGATCATAAAGCCCGCCATATTGACGGGATCCTTCGCCGATGAATACGGCGGCGCGTATGCTAGGTCCAAATCCTTAAGCCTATCGCCGCGCATGCCTGCCTGGATGGCAGTCGCCAGAACGTCGATACGCTTGTCCACACCATCGATGCCCACGATTTGCGCACCCAGCAGGCGCAATCCCTGCTTCTCGAAGACAACCTTCATGGTCATGGGCGTTGCACCCGGATAATAACCCGCATGCGAACCGGGCGACAGGACCACGCTGTCGCAGTCAATTCCCGCCGCGTGTGCCGCCTTTTCGGATAGTCCCGTGCTTGCCGCCGTCAAGTCGAATACCTTGATAACCGATGAGCCCAACGATCCGAGGTAGCAGCTGTCCATGCCGGCTATGACATCGGCGACGACACGCCCCTGCTTGTTGGCGGGGCCGGCGAGCGAAATGACCGCGTCCTCGCCGGTCACCTGATGCGTGACCTGCACGGCATCGCCCACGGCATACACGTCGGCAGCAGAGGTCTCCATGCGGTCGTTGACCACAATAGCCCCCTTGACGCCCAGTTCGAGCCCCGCCTCTTGCGCCAGATGGCTCTCAGGTGCCACGCCAATGGCAAGCAGCACCATATCGGCTCCGATAGGGTCATCGCCCGCAACATGGGTGACAACGCGGCCATCAACTTCCTCAAAACCTGTCACATCGGCCTTGAGGCGCAGATCGATACCGTGCTCACGCACCTCGGTATGCAAAAGGGTCGCCATGTCGTAATCCAGGTTGTTCATAAGCTGGACGGGACGCTGCAGAAGGGTCACCTGGAGCCCCAGCTCGCACAGATTCTCCGCCGTCTCGACGCCAATGAAGCCGCCGCCGATCACGACGGCACTGCTCGGTCGCCGCTCTCGAACATAGCTGTGAATACGCAGCGTGTCCTCAACGGTGCGTAGGCTAAAGATTTTATCCGAGTCGATGCCCGGCAACGCAGGGCGGATCGGCTTTGCACCCGGCGACAGGATGAGCTTGTCATACGTCTCGACAAATTCCTCGCCCGTCAGCATATTGCGAACCTCGACCGTATGCGAATCGGGATGGATGGCAAACACCTCGTGACTCGTCTTGACCGCAATGCGAAAGCGATCCCAAAAGCCCTTGGGAGACTGCAGCGTCAATGCGCTCTCTTCTTCTATCACGCCGCCAATGTAGTACGGAAGCCCACAATTGGCATACGATACAAAACCCGTGCGCTCAAAGATGACAATTTGGGCCTGCTCGTCGAGTCTGCGCAAACGTGCCGCCGCCGATGCGCCGCCCGCGACGCCTCCAACGATAACCACCTTCATAGCTAACGCACCACCTTTCCCGTGTAGCCGCTTATGCCGCCGATATTCTTGACACTGCCATACCCAGAACGCTTAAGAAAACTCACAGCTTGGTTGCTTCGCGCACCGCTCGGGCAATGCACGAAAAGCTGCGTGCCCTTTCGACGTATACCCATGATGCTACCCCGAAGCAGAAAAAAGAGTCGCTGTTTCCAGCGACTCCCCTTCAGTTGTCTGTCCCACGGACTTACTGTTCGCTCTTCGCGAGTGCCTGATCGATCAGTTTGTTGAGCGCCTCGCGCTGCTCAGCGGAGTTGATGCCGCCCATGATCGGCTCTCCCACAATGTTACCGTTCTGGTCGATCACGTAGGTGGTCGGGAACGAGTACAGGTTGGAGGTGAACTTTCCGGCCTCGCTGTCCGACTTAAACCAGATGTTCTTATACGTCACGCCCTTCTTGGAAAGCACGTCCTTGGCATCGGCCACCTCGTCTTTGTTGCCATCGAGCGTAAAGGAATTAACGCCCACGACCTGGCCGCCCTTCTCGGCAAGCTCCTTGTTGAGCTTCTCCAGATCGCCCAGCTCTCCCACGCACGGCTTGCAGGTGGTAAACCAGAAGTTCATGACGGTGACCTTGTTCTTGGAGAACAGCTCGTCGCTGTTTACATCGTTGCCGTCCAAGTCCTTGCCCTTAAAGCTGGGGAACTTCGTCTCCCCGCTCTCGCCGTTAGTCATGCCTGCGGTCGAGGCATCGACGCTCTCCCCCTCGCCGGGCGTGCTGCCGCATCCGGGGAACTCCTTCTCCAGCGCCATGAGCTTGTCCTCGATCTCCTTGACCTGCTGCGCGCCGGCCTTAAGCGTCTTAAGCTCGTCAGCCGCAAACTGATCCTTGGCGCCCTCGATGGTATCGAGCAAGAAGTCACCGTAGTTCTTGCCGTCCTCAATCATGGGAGTGTCTTTGTTGGCCGCAAGGAACACCTTTTCCCATAGGGCGTTATCGCTCGCAAAGATCTCGTTTTCCTTTTGCAGCAGCTGCTGGTACAGCTCGGCCGCCTCCTCGGCACTCGACGGCTTTTGCGCTATGAGCTCGGCAATCTGCGCATCGCCGCTCGTAGCACCCTTCGCGTCGCCCTTGGGGGCAGAGCACGCCGCGAGAGTCAGCGCCAGCACGGGCAGCATCAACAGAGCTGCAATTTTTGACAGTTTCATGGTTCCTCCGTTTATATCGAAACTTATATAGGTACCTATTTGTTTTCGCAGGCTTGCGTGGACTGCGCGGGTTTGTCGCCCGTCACACCCAGCCCATAGCGAAAGCTAATAGCATCGACGGGGCACGCGCCCACGCATTTGCCGCAACGAATGCACTCGGCATGGTCGGGCGTACGCGTAACGTCCACGTCCATTTGACACACCTTGGCGCACTTGCCGCACGAGACGCATTTGCACTGGTCAACCTGGATCCCCAGCAAAGACACCTTGTTCATGAGCGCATAAAATGCGCCGAGGGGGCAAATCCATTTGCAGAAGGGGCGATAGAACAGCACGCTCAGCACCGCAACCACAATGAGGATCGCGAGCTTCCAGGAAAAGAGCTTTCCCAGCGCGGAGCGGATTCCCACGTTCATGATGGACAGCGGAATCGCGCCCTCGAGCACACCTTGCGGGCAGATGTACTTGCAAAAGAACGGGTCGCCCATACCCACATCGTTAACCACCAAGACGGGCAGCAGCACCACGGCAAACAGCAGCACGGCATACTTGATGTACGTGAGCGGCTTGAGCTTTTTCGTGGAGAGCTTTTTGCTGGGAATCTTATGCAAAAGCTCTTGTAGCCATCCAAACGGGCACAAAAAGCCGCATACAAAACGTCCCAGCAGCACGCCGATCAGAATGAGCGTTCCGGTGACGTAATACGAGAAGCTAAACTTAGACGAGCCCACCACCGACTGAAACGACCCGATGGGGCACGCACCCGAGGCCGCTGGACACGAGTAGCAGTTGAGGCCCGGCACGCAGACGGCTTTGCCCGCTCCCTGGTAGATGCCGCCCTTGGCAAAGTTAGGCAGGTGAATATTGGTCGCAAGCGTCGCCGCCGCCTGAATCAATCCACGAAATCGCGCTAAAAGATGCGATGCAGTGTTTTTTCTTTTATCCAATTCCGATACACTCCAAGCACAGCCTGATTGCCTTGGCCAGCACGGCATCTGCCTCGCCGCGCATAATTCCAAAGCCAACCATGGCTACCCCAACGATCAGCAAAGCCACCTGCGCCACAGGCTTAATCGCTTTGAACAATCTGACCACTCCTTTCGTTTCGCGACCCATTGGACCATACCGACTATAAAATCCGTGTTAAGCGTGAATGATTATGCAAGGAGAACGTTATGCGCATCTTGGTCATCGAGGACGAGCGGGCGCTGTGCGATGCGATCGCACGCAGCCTGCGCAACTTGGCCTATAGCGTCGACTGCTGCTACGACGGGCAGCAGGCCCTCGATCTGCTCGATGTCGAGACCTTTGATCTTGTCGTGCTCGACCTCAATCTCCCCCATGTCGACGGCATGACCGTGCTCAGGCAACTCAGGACAGCTGATTGTGAGACCAAGGTGCTTGTGCTCTCGGCACGTGGCGAGGTCTCCGACAAGGTAGCGGGGCTCGATGCGGGCGCCAACGACTACCTCACCAAGCCGTTTCATCTTGACGAGCTTGCGGCAAGGATTCGCAGCCTTTCCCTCAGACGCTTTACACAAAGCGACGTTGTTCTAACCTGTGGATCGCTGAGCTTTGACACCAAGGCGCGCCTCGCCACAGTGGGCGACGAGATCCTGTCCCTCACGCGCAAGGAGACCGGCATCTTGGAATACCTGATGCTTAACCAGGGGCGGCCGGTGAGCCAGGAAGAGCTTATCGAGCATGTATGGGACAGCAGCGTCAACAGCTTTAGCAACGCGACCCGCGTGCATATCTCGTCGCTGCGAAAAAAGCTGCGCGGTGCGTTGGGGCACGACCCCATCCGCAACCGAATCGGCGAAGGCTACGTTATGGAGGACGGCAAATGAAGCGGCTGTCGCTGCAGTGGCGCATCACGTTGATGACGGCACTGCTGATATGTTCGACCTGCGTACTTATGAATTGCCTGGTTGGCTACTCCGGCATGCGCTACATGGACTCGATCGGCAATGAACTATCGGCGCACGGCAAGGTGGAGGCGGCCTCGCCCAGCTCATTTGACCCGACAAACAAAGAGCTCGACGATGCGCTGACCATCGTCGTGAACGACGCCCAAGAATCGTTTGGCGCGACGAGCTGGTATATAACTGCGGCGGTGACGCTGCTCGGAGGCGTCCTGGCCTACTTTGTGAGCGGGCATGCGTTGCAGCCGTTGCGCTCCTTTGCGGCACAAGTCGAGAGCGTGCGGCCCGACAACCTCGCCGACACAAAAATCAGCGAGGACGTGCCCTCTGAACTCAGGCGCTGCAGCGCGTCGTTTAACGACATGATTGCCCGCCTTGACGAGGGATTTTCCGCACAAAGACAGTTTACGGGCAATGCGGCGCACGAGCTGCGCACGCCACTTGCGCTCATGCAGGCCCAGGTTGAGCTGTTTTGCGCCGAGCACCCCGACGTCGACGCCGATACAGCGAGCCTGCTCGGGCTGCTGCAGGAGCAGACCGAGCGGATGACGCACATGACAAAGACCCTGCTCGAGATGAGCGAGCTGCGCAGTGTCCCTTGCAACGATGCGATTGACCTGGCGCCGATGATCGAAGAAGTACTCACGGACCTGGCGCCCCTTGCCGAGCAAAAAGACATCACGCTTACAAGTGAGGGCGACGCGCAAACGATCGGCAGCGATACGCTAATCTATCGGCTGCTGTTCAACTTGGCCGAAAACGCCATACGTTACAGCGCGCCCAACTCGACCGTGCAAATCAACGCCTGCGCCGAAGGCGACCGCGCGCTGCTACGCGTGCGCGACCAGGGGCCGGGCATTCCCGAGCAATACCAGACGAGCATCTTCCAGCCCTTCTTTCGCGTCGACAAATCGCGCAGCAGGGCATATGGCGGCGTGGGGCTGGGGCTTGCACTGGTCTGGGAGATTGCCGCACTCCACGGCGGCTCCATCGAGGTCGAAGAAAGCTCGCCATGCGGAACGACCATGCTCGTGACTCTTCCCACTCGCGCACTCGGCTCATTAAAATAACGAACGGGATGGCACGCCGCGTGGCGTACCATCCCGCACATAATATCGAGGATGTGACAAAGGGACTGTCCCTTTGTCACATCTGCTAGTTCTCGTCGCCTACCAGCTGAGTTAGCTTACTCCCACTCGACCGTGCCGACAGGCTTAGGCGTGAGGTCGTAGCACACGCGGCAGATACCGGGGACCTCGGCGGTGACGCGGGCGGTAATGCGCTTGAGCAGCGCCCAGTCGAGCTCGGGCACCTCGGCGGTCATGACGTCAACGGTGTTGATGCAGCGGATGATGCAGGGCCAGTCGTAGGCGCGCTTACCCTCGCGCACGCCGGTGGCGCGGAAGTCGGGCACGACGGCAAAATACTGCCAGATTGTCAGACCTGCCTTGTCAATCTCCTCGCGCACGATGGCGTCGGCTTCGCGCAGCGCCTCAAGACGGTCGCGGGTGATGGCGCCAAGGCAGCGAACGCCCAAGCCGGGGCCGGGGAACGGTTGGCGCTCAACCATGTTCTCGGGCAGGCCGAGCTCGCGACCCACGACGCGCACCTCGTCCTTGTACAGCAGCTTAACGGGCTCGCAGAGCTCAAACTGCAGGTCCTCGGGTAGACCACCCACGTTGTGGTGAGCCTTCACGCCGTCCTGGGACTCCAGAATGTCGGGGTAGATGGTGCCCTGGGCGAGGAAACTGACCTCGTCACCGACCTTGCGGGCCTCCTCCTCGAACACGCGAATGAACTCGGCGCCGATAATCTTACGCTTGGCCTCGGGCTCCTCGACGTCCACGAGCTTATCCAGGAAGCGATCAGTCGCGTCAACATAGACCAGGTTGGCGTCCATCTGGTTCTTGAACACGTCGACGACCTGCTCGCTCTCGCCCTTGCGCATCAGGCCGTGGTTCACGTGCACGCAGATGAGTTGCTTGCCGATGGCCTTGATGAGCAGGGCCGCGACAACCGAACTGTCGACGCCGCCGGAAAGAGCCAGCAGGACCTTCTTGTCGCCAATCTGCTCGCGGATTGCAGCGACCTGCTCATCGATGAACACCTGGGCAAGTTCGGGAGTGGTGATACGCACCATGTCGTCGGGACGCTTGTTGGGATCCATGCAGAGCTCCTTTTCGGTTCGATGGAAATGCGCCGCGCGTATGCAGACGCACCGTCATATGACCTCATTATATGCAGAACGAGATGCGTTTCCCATCGCTGCGACAGAGCTTTTTGCAAGGGTGGCAATTTTTCCTAATGTCGAGGTCAGCTAGGCTTCGGTAGCCACCTTGGGAGCATCGCCAATAGACTCTTCCTTTATACGTTCGGCATAATCGCAGGCGATACCCACAAATTCCAGTTCCGGGCAACAGGAGTACAATTGCAGCTATTGTTGTCAGCTGTTGGGAGATGGAAGATGGACTGCGATGGCTACCCATGCGTTCCCATGCCGTTGATGTGCACTGCCTTTGTGCCGGGGCAGATTGACGCTGCGGTTGCAGGCATTTCCGACCCCGATTCGCGCGCCATTGCCACGGCAGAAGCGCTGTACTTTCGCGGACAGGCCACCCTCGCTGCCAAGACGGCGCGCCCCTATCTTGACGTCACCGATCCCGCGCTGCGCTATTCCGCATGCTTTATCTGCGGATACGCCAGTCTGTCGCTCAACCGTATCGCCGACGCCCGCCGGTGCCTTGCGGGCATCCTCGATACGCCGGCCGACGAGGAATCGCCCGCCGTCCACGCCACGCATATCCTGTTCGCCTCGGCCGCGAGCGTCCTGCTGCACTTGCCTTCCCCGTATTCTGCCGAAGAGTTTTATCCACTTGCGGCGCACCTACCCGAAGGCCTGCGACTGTTCGCCAGCTACGTGATGGCGCACGCCTTGTATCTGCGCGGCGAATACGGCCGCAGCCTGGGCATGGCGGAAAACGCCCTAATTATGAAACAGGGAAGCTATCCCATCTCGGAACTGTTCCTGCACCTGGCAGCTTCCATGGCATGCATGAGCCTCAAGGACATCGACGCCGCAAAAGCGCATTTTGGAGCCGCTTGGGACATTGCGCGCCCCGACGGCCTTATCGAGCTCATCGGCGAGCACCACGGCCTTTTGCAGGGGCTTATCGAGGCGTGCCTAAAAACGCAATACCCTGACGACTTCGCGCACATCATCGAGATCACGTACCGCTTCAGCTACGGCTGGCGGCGCATCCACAACCCCGATTCGGGCGAGGACGTTGCTGACGATTTAACGACCACGGAATTCACCATGGCCATGCTCGCCTGTCGTGGGTGGACCAACGCCGAAATCGCACGCCATATGGGAGTATCGCCGGGCACCGTCAAAAACCGCCTATCCGGCGTATACGCAAAGCTTGGCATCGGCACACGCGCCGAGCTGGTCGCGCATATGTTGCGTTAGCGACCGGGCTGCCAAGCGCATCGAACGCGTTCCGGAACCCGACGCTTCGCTCGATCAATTTGGACATTTTGACCCTTGAACGGCACTACCGCCACGGGGCGCCTTCTCGCACAATTGGATTATTTCCACCGATATTTGCGGGATGGGAGCCCAAGATGCTTGATCGCCGTTCGTTACTTGTTGCCGGAGCGTCCTCGCTAGCGAGCATCATGTTGCCTCGCGTGCCGGGAAGCGAAAATGCCTTCCTGCTGCCGTTCGCGCCCACCGAAGCCTATGCCGACGAAAAAGATCCCTTCAGGGTGCTCGTTCTCTCGCGCACCATGTTTGGTGTGGTCGTGGTCGACGTCGCCAACAAGAATATGCCCATCAAGGGAGCGCAGGTCACGCTCACGTCGCGCTACGTCGCAGGCAAGCAGCTCGCCGCCACGACCGATGAAGAAGGCACGGCCATCTTTGAGGTCGCCCCTCTTTCGGAAGGCTACGTGGACGAGGCAACGCTTCTCGACGCGTACGACTTTAACGGCGGCATCTCCATTAGCATGGCGGGCTACCGTGATGTCGAGATTCCCCTTGCGCGTATCCAGGGCGGCACCGCCATTACCGCACCCACACGTCCGCTCTCCGATGGCGAGCCGTACTTTCGACAGCTCACATTCGACGAATGGGACATCCAGTACGCTGAAGCCACGTTCATGGCATTGCCGAAGGACGACACGGCAAACGAGCAGCCCGATACGCACGCCTTTACCGTGCAGACTCATCTGCCGCAGGGCGGGCAGGCAACATTGCATATCAATAAAGTGATGCCCGCTGCGGGCAGCTCAACCGAAACCGTCACGCAGATTGGCCAGATCAAGGCCAGCGCATCAGGCGCGGATAATCTGGCGACGTTCACACTCGAAGACAAGTTTCTCGACGCGGCATCGGGCCTTCTGGAGGAAGGGTGCAAGCTGCGCTTTGTTCTCGACTATCAGGGCAAAACCTACACGCTCTCCTCCCCCATGGCCGTTGTCACTGCGCCGGCCGCAAAGGCAGAATCGGGCTCGACCACTATCGTCCCCACTACCATGGACCAAGAGGTCACTCCGTTTGATTTCCCCGCGGCGTTTCCCGGCATCGGCGGCAATAAGTTCACGTGTTGGATGCCCACATTTCCGATCCTCTTCGATTTCTCGTTTGCTGGATACGTGCTGTTTGGCGGAGGATACAAACCAGCCAGCTATATGAACGATTCGGGCAACCCTGATCCGGAATACTGGAAGAAATCGCCGCGCGAGTCGGGCGCCAAGCAGGCAAACCGCTATCTCGACGAGATGGAGGGGAAGTGGAATCAGTACAAGAGTATGAGTGCCGGTTCGGGCACCGATCCAAGAAACACCAAGCTCCTTCGCCACCATTGCACGCCGCTGTTCACGATGGATATCGCCACACAGCTGTACGGCTCGCTCGCCTACGATTGGGTGGGCAAAACCTGGGGTAACAACAACGACCCCGCATACGGCAATATTAAGGCCCTCTTCCAGGTAAGAACCGACCTCAATTGGACCGAGCAGTTTACCCTAGGACCGGTGCCGTTTTTCCTAAACGTCAACCCCTGGGTGCTGGCGAAGCTGGCGCTCGCCGTGGGCGCCCACACGCACGGCAGCGGCGCGGCGTTTTTTAAAAACATTTCGCTCGACTATTCCAACACGTCGGGCTCGTTCACCATCCAGATCGGACTTGCCGTCACCTTTGGCGCCGGCGTTGCAGGCGTCGCTTCGTCTGCCGTGCGCGGCGCCGCATCCCTCACGCTGTTCATTGGGTACGAGAAGGCAGATGGACACCAGCTTCCGCGGCTGCGCGTAGGTGCAGACGTCGATGTCGACGTGATACTCCAGTTCGTAATGTTCAAGTGGACCACCAAGGCTTGGTCGGGGTCGTGGCCCACACTCATCGATTCGTGGAATATGTCGGTGAACAATGGCGACCAGTATGTGCTCCAGCGTTCCGAGCTCGCATTGGGTGGGGATACGCCTTACACGCTGGATGCCCGCTTCGGCTCGGCCGGCAGCATCGAGGCGGGCGGCGTGCCGCAATTTATCGCATCGGCCACCATCGTCACCAACGCCGAGTTGCTCGCACGCGCCGAGGTTAAGGCCACTGCCGTAAACGCCGCGCCTGTCGTGCGCGATTGGGATCAAGCGGTCACGCGCATTGAGCTCGAGGCGGATTCAGAAAGCGACGACACGGGACAGATCGAGCATTTCGTCCATGCACTGGTAGAGAACGACGAAAACGCCGCGCCGATGTATGAGTACACCTACATCGGTCAGTCAACGAACGCCGTTGCGGACCCGAACGCCAATTCTGCCGGCGTGTCGGAGGACGAGCGTGGCGGCATAAAACCCTCGAGCGACAACGTGCTGTTTTCCGGCGTGCTCAGCGAAGCCCACATGAAGCTAACGATGATTGCCGGCGTAGAATGCCTGTTCCGTATCGCCTCGGTGCGCTACGGCGACAATGGCCGCTCGCGCCTGGTGGTGCACACAAAGGCAAACGGCACATGGTCCGCTCCCACGCCCGTGGACTTTCCCCTTGGGTTTGGCGAGGGCGACGTGGAGCGCGACGGCATATTCGATTACGACTTCGACGTGGTGGAATATACGGACGGAAGAGGAAACCAGGATGCCTACGTGCTGCTGGTCTCGGGCGAGCGCCCCGCCGGCGACAATACTCTTTTCGATACGGCAAGCACAGCCGGTATGCTGTCCGTTGTGCGCCTGCGCATAAGTAATGACGAGATCCGCGTGGTGTCGCATGCGTCATGGCGCAGCATCTCGCGCGGCCGCCTGCAAGAGGATGGCTACCATTGCCTTCAGTGCCCGCGTATCACGGTGGGCAAGACGCTGGTCGACGGGCGCCTGTCGGGTGCCTACCTCCACCGCCGCGGAACCACCGCAGAAAAGGCGCTCGGCAACGAGGCTGAGGTTGCGCTGGAGTGCTTTGCCCTGTGGTCGGACGTTTCGGGCGACAGCCTGACGTTCCGCCAAGTTCTCCGCTTTCCGCAAGCACCGTCGAGTATCGAGCTGGGCGAGCCCGAAAATATCAACGGCAAAATGGTGGTGCCCGTTGCGTACGAGACCGCAGACGGCTGCGGCTGCGCATCGTACGCCGTGATTGGCCAGTCCATTGCGGGCTGGGGCGTTATGTCACCAGACGCCACGGTGCCCCGTGCGGTGCCGTGGCCACAACACTCGGGCTTTTTGGCAACCGTCAACGAGCAACTGCAGCACATTACTTGGACGCGAGGCGCATCGGCATTTGCAACGCAGCCCGTGGGTGCCGCAGGCTGTGGCCCGGCATCGTTTAGCGTGAGCAACAACGGCAGGTGCGTGCTCTATGTAGAGAACACCGATGGCAAGGTGGGACAAACCTACGACGAAGAAGGCAACCCGGTAGCAGTGATGGGCAAGCACTTCCGCATCTTCGCCAGCACCTTGGCAGGCGATCTGTTCACGGAGCCGTTCGTGATGTGCGAACTGGACCATCCCGTCGATCAGATAACGACATTTTTGACGTCGGGAGGCATGCTCTCCGCGCTCGCCACGCACATTGTGAGCGCGGAGCAGAGCAAGGCGGAGCTGCACGGCATCGAAGTGCCCTTGGTGGCGTGTGCCACTCCGACGGGCGCGGTCGCTACCTCGGGCGCGGTGGTGCCCGGAGCAGCAGGCGAGTCCTTCATGGTCACGGTGCGAAACGACGGCAACACTTTGCTGACCGCCGGCACGATCGATCTGTACCGAGAGGGCTCCAGCCAGCCGTTCTCCAGCGCATCCATCGGATTCGGAGCGAACGCACGCATGGCTTCGATCTACGATCCAGAGCTTGCCGAAGACGCTTCGGCCAACGACATGGCACACGTGAAGTACGCGCTCGAGACGCTGGGCACACGTTTTGCAACGCACCCACTGGTAGCCGACAACGGCAACGCCGTGCTGGCACCGGGTTGCACGGCACAGTTCCGCATGAGCTTCGCTATCCCCGAGAGTTGGAGCGACGAAGTGGGCAAACGCGTAACGCTGTATGCGAAGGCGCGTGACCTGGTGGCGCTCGATCCCGTAACGCTCAAGGAAATCCGACCGGGCGCAAACTCGGCGCTGGGTGCCGTATTGCACGAGCTTCATGTGCCCGACGCGGCATGCGAACGCTCAGAAGTGCAGGTCGGCGTATGCGACAGCGCGGATACGACAGGACTTCACGACGCCCCGATGACAGCAGACGGCGATGGTGGCTCGAGTGGCAGCGGTACTGACGAGGGCGGCGGCTCCGGCGGAAGCAGCTCCGGCAGCGGCAAGAACCACGGCAATAACAAGCGCTCCGGAAAAGCGGGCGCGCTTGCGGGCACGGGCGATGTCAACGCTCCCCTTACGGCAGCCGCTGCAGCACTCGCCGCGGCAGGCGCGGGCCTCATCGCCTACAGCGCCCGCCGCACGGCGCTCGAAAAAGACACCGCCAATGAGGTCAATTCGGATAAGTCTCGCTAGCTCCTAGTTATTTTTGTGAGAGACGCCGGCTCGGCTCATCGAGCACCAAAAAGGACTGGCCCCGATAACTCGGAGCCAGCCCTGAGTCGCCTGACGTAAGAATCGCGGCGTTACTTGAGCTTCAGCGCCTCCATCATGGGCACGGCGGCGTCCCAATCGATCTTCCAGCCAATCGACACGCGGACGGTTTCACCCGTTGCGGGAGCCGTCGCAAACAGTGTATGGCCGTTGTCGGGACCGGTAAAGCGCAGCCACGTTATGCCGTTGTACTCGACCTGGTCGGTTGTTGTCTCCTTACCTTCGTAGACCTGCTCTAGGCTTGCAACCTCTTCCTCCGGCGAGCGTAGGAAGATGCTGATGTTCAGGCGTCCTCCAGTCTCGTCGTGGAAGAAGTTTGCCTTTTCGTGCTCTTCGTCGGACGAATCCAGCGTATACCCATCGGCGGCCTCGATGCTGTACGATGCGCAGTCGATGCCCGTTAAATCTGCCTTCTCGCCAGAATCGGCCACGCCGCCGGCCGCCTTGAACTCCTTGGTCTCGCATCCCGTGGTGTCAAAGTGCATGGCCTCATGATTCTTGGCGGGGGCGTAAGCGTCTACGAACTCGACAGTGATGGGCCCGTAGTACGCCGTCTTGGGCGCCCAGAAATACACGTACTCAACGGTCTCGCCCGGGCCGATATCTGGCCTCTTGGAAAGATCGATGCCCTCGTGAAGCTCATCGGGAGCCTCACTTGCAACGTAGTCGAGCACGGCCGCCTTGCCGGAAGTAAACAACGGGTCGCCTGCCTCAAGATCGCCCTGGGCAGCATGCACGTTAAAGGAACTGAACGTCCTGTTCTTTGTGTTGTTGTTGGTAATCTTGATGTGCAGGTAAAAGCCGTCCTGCTTCTTGGCATCACCGCGATAGAACGTACCGTGAGCCACCGACTCATAGGTAATGCCTGCCACCTCGACCGTCTGCGACTCATAGGCCTTGGGCTTCTCGGCCTTCTCCTGCACAGGTGCGCTCCCGCCCGAGCCACTCGGCGCATTACCGCCGCAGCCGGCCACCGTACATGCCAGCACGGCCGAAAGCGTCACGGTGGGAATTCCTAACAGCAGCTTCTTCGTCATGGGCTTCATCATCCTCACCGCTCCTTTCGGCTTGCAGCTCATCCGTTGCCCGAGTCCCAAGTCGACCCCGTGGCATCGGCTTCCACTATGAGCGTATGACGAAACACGACGCCGGCGAAGTGACCCACGGCCCAAATAACGACCCGCCAGCGTTCCTTATGGGCCAAAGGGACTCGCACACGCACGCCCGTGGCCCATAAAACGAGACGCTTGTCCCAATGTTCGGTTCGGAACAACAATCCGCACGACACGTTTTACCCGTTAATCCGAACGATTGTTCGATGGATTTCGTGTTGGGTGGAATCGCCCAAGGGCTGGGCTATGCTACCTTGACTATCTATATGACTTAAACGCAGCAAAGGAGTATCGAGAGAGCGAGCATGGCAAAAAACACCGCAAACTATGGTAACGACAGTATCCGCCAGCTCAAGGACGAGGAGCGCGTACGCCTGCGCCCCGCCGTCATCTTTGGCTCGGACGGACTCGACGGTTGCGCGCATGCCGCCTTCGAGATCCTGTCCAACGCCGTTGACGAGGCGCGCCAGGGCTACGGCAAGCTCATCACCCTCACCGCCTTTCGCGATGGCTCTATTCAGGTAGAGGACAATGGCCGTGGCTGCCCGCTCGACTGGAACCCTTCCGAGAAGCGCTTTAACTGGGAGCTCGTCTTCTGCGAGCTCTACGCCGGCGGCAAGTACAACAACAACCAGGGCGGCGACTACGACTTCTCGCTCGGCACCAACGGCCTGGGCTCGTGCGCGACCCAGTACGCTTCCGAGTACATGGACGTCACCGTCTGGCGCGACGGCAACAAGTACTCCCTGCACTTTAAGAAGGGCAAGGTCGTCGGCACCAAAAAGAAGGCGCTCGAGATTGAGCCCAGCGATGAGAACCGCACCGGCACCACCATCAAGTGGCGCCCCGATCTTGAGGTCTTTACCTCGATCAGCATTCCCCACGACTGGTATCGCGAGACCATGCGCCGCCAGGCCGTGGTCAACGCCAACGTGACCTTCCGTCTGCGCATCGAAGGCGACGACGGCGAGTTTTCCGAAGAGGATTTTTGCTACCCCAAGGGCATCGAGGACTACGTGCTCGAGAAGGTCGGTGCCGACTACCTTACCGAGCCCTTCTTTATCGAGGCCGACCGTCGCGGTCGCGATCGCGAGGACCTGCCCGATTACAACGTAAAGATCACCGCGTGCATGTGCTTCTCGCGCACCCTTACGATGCAGGAGTACTACCACAACTCATCGTGGCTCGAGAACGGCGGCTCGCCCGAGAAGGCCGCCCGCAGCGCTCTGACCAGCGCCATCGATGCCTACATTAAGCAACAGGGCAAGTACAACAAAAACGAGACTGGCATTAAGTGGCAAGACGTCCAGGACTGCCTGGTACTGGTGACCAACTGCTTCTCCACCCAGACGTCCTACGAGAACCAGACCAAAAAGGCCATCAATAACCGCTTTATCCAGCAGGCCATGACGGCATTCTTTAAGGAGCGCCTCTCGACCTACTTGATCGAGAACAAAGATGCCGCCAACAAGATCATGGAGCAGGTGCTCATCAATAAGCGTTCGCGCGAGAACGCCGAAAAGACGCGCCAGAGCATCAAAACCAACCTGCAGCAGAAGACCGACATGGCCAACCGCGTGCAGAAGTTCATCGACTGCCGCTCCAAGGACAAGAGCCGCCGCGAGATCTACATCGTAGAGGGCGACTCGGCAGCAGGCGCCATTCGTACCTCGCGCGATGCCGAGTTCCAGGGCGTTATGCCCGTCCGAGGCAAAATCCTCAACTGCCTAAAGGAGGATTATCCGCGCATCTTTAAGTCCGACATCATCATGGACCTTATGCGCGTGCTGGGCTGCGGCGTGGAGATCAAGGACAAGCGGATCAAGAACCTCGGTGCCTTCGACCTGGACAACCTCAACTGGAACAAGGTCATCATCTGTACAGACGCCGACGTCGACGGCTATCACATCCGCACGCTCGTGCTCACCATGCTCTATCGCCTGGTGCCCACGCTTATCGACGAAGGCTACGTGTATATCGCCGAGTCGCCGCTCTACGAGATCAACTGCAAAGAGAAGACCTACTTTGCCTACACCGAGCTCGAGAAGAACGGCATCCTCAAAGAAGTCGGCGACCAAAAGTGCTCCATCAACCGCTCCAAGGGTCTTGGTGAGAACGACCCGGACATGATGTGGCTCACCACTATGAATCCCGAGACGCGCCGCCTGATCAAGGTGGAGCCCGAGGACGTCACCAAGATGGAAACCATGTTCAACCTTTTGCTGGGCAACGACGAGGCGGGCCGCAAGCGCCATATCTCCGAGCACGGCAAGGAATACCTGGACCAGCTGGACCTGCAGTAGCAGCAAATCGATAACGACGGCCTATAAGAAGTTCAAGAGGAAATCGTGGCAAAGAAGAAGACGAAGAACCAGCCAAAGAAAAAGCAGGTCAACGCCGAGAACGTCATCGGCCTGCACTCCGAGGTCACCGACCAGCCGATCACGCAGACGCTCGAGGTCAACTACATGCCCTACGCCATGAGCGTCAACGTCTCGCGCGCATTCCCCGAGATTGATGGCTTTAAGCCCTCGCATCGCAAGCTGCTCTACACTATGTACAAGATGGGTCTGCTCAAGGGCGAGCGCCAGAAGAGCGCCAACATCGTGGGTCAGACCATGAAGCTCAACCCGCACGGCGACGCCGCGATCTACGAGACGATGGTGCGCCTGGCGACGGGTAACGAAGCGCTGCTTGCCCCCTTCGTGGAGTCGAAGGGCAACTTTGGCAAGTACTATTCGGGCGACCTGAGCTACGCCGCCTCTCGTTATACCGAGGCCAAGCTCTCCCCCATCAGCGCCGAGATCTTCAAGGACATCGACAAGGACCCGGTCGACTTCGTCGACAGCTACGACGGCGCCATGAAGGAGCCGCGCCTGCTGCCCACCACGTTCCCCAACATCCTCGTCTCGGCCAACAAGGGCATCGGCGTCGCCATGGCGTCCGACATCTGCGGTTTCAACCTCAACGAGGTCTGCACCGCCACGATGCACTACCTGCAGGATCCCGACTGCGACCTGCTCGAGTACATGCCCATGCCCGACTTCTCGACCGGCGGCGAAATTATCTACCGCCGCGAGGAGATGGAGAAGATCGTCGAGACCGGCCTGGGCAGCTTCCAGATTCGCTCCCGCTGGCGCTGGATTCCCGAAGAGCGCATCATCGAGGTCTACGAGATCCCCTACACCACCAAGACCGATGTCATCATCGAGCGCATCGTCAAGCTCTCCAAGGAGGGCAAGGTCAAGGAGATCGCAGACATCCGCGATGAAACCGACCTTTCGGGTCTGCGTATCGCCATCGACCTTAAGCGCGGTGTCGACCCCGACAAGCTCATGGCCAAGCTCTATCGCTCGACCACGCTGCAGGATTCGTTCTCGTGCAACTTCAACGTGCTCGTCGACGGCTATCCCCGTGTTATGGGCGTGCGCCAGATTCTGCACGAGTGGGTCAAGTGGCGTATTGAGTCCACGCGTCGCCGCATTAACTTTGACCTGGGCAAAAAGTCCGAGCGCCTGCACCTGCTGCACGGCCTTGAGGCGATCCTGCTCGACATCGACAAGGCGATCGCCATCATCCGCGGCACCAAACTCGAGGCCGAGGTCGTACCCAACCTTATGAAGGGTTTCGACATCGACGAGACCCAGGCCGAGTTTGTCGCCGAGCTCAAGCTCCGCAACATCAACGAGGAGTACATCCTCAACCGCACCAAGGACATCGCCAAGCTCGAGGGTGAGATTGCCGAGCTTGAGGAGATCCTTTCGAGCGAAGAGAACATCAAGAAGGTCATCAGCGACGAGCTGGCCGCGGTCAACAAGAAGTACGTGATGCCGCGCCGCACGGGCAGGATCGAGCCCCATGAGGTTATCGAGGTAAGCTTGGAGCCCGAGGTCGAGGAGTACCCGGTTACGATCATGCTCTCGCGCGATGGCTACCTCAAGAAGATGACGGACCGCGTGCTCAAGAAGGCGACCACGCTCAAGTACAAGGACGGCGACAAACCCTTTATCGAGTTCCCGTCCTCCAACACCCACGAGCTGCTGGTCTTTACCAACAAGAGCCAGGTGTACAAGTGCAAGGTCACGGCGTTTGAGGACACCAAGTCGGCACAGCTGGGCTCGTACCTGCCGACCGATCTTGAGATGGAACCCGACGAGAACGTCATCTGGGTCATCGACCCCGAGGACTACAAGGCCGACGTGCTGTTCGTCTTTGAGAACGGCCGCGTGGTGCGTGTCGCGCTTGCCGGATACGTTACCAAGACCAACCGCAAGCGCCTCAAAAACGCCATCTATGGTGGCAGCAAGCTGCTGTATGCCCAGGTGCTCAAGGAAGATCGCGACATCGCGCTGGTCTCGAGCGACTACCGCCTGATGAACTTCAACACGTCGCTGCTCAAGACCAAGACGACCACCAACACGCAGGGCGTCCAGGCTTTCACGGCCAAGAAGGGCCGCTCGGTCACCACTGTCGGCACGACCGAGGAGATTCTTGGCGCCGGCGTCTCGGCCGAGAAGTTCACCGCGCAGAGCCTGCCCTCTGCCGGTGCCCTCATGAAGGAAAACGACATGCCGAGTTTGTTTGACTAGGACGACGGCGACCAAACCGTCATGGTTTAACTAAGCAGCGGGGCCCGGAGCGCAGTAAACGCTGCGCCCTGGGCCCCATGCATTACACCAGCATCATCCCTATAGACAAAATGCCGCATAAAGTGGAACAGACATAAGCCCATCATTCATTCCAAAGGGCTTAGTCGATAGCCTGATAAGGCGTACGCCCGGATGGGTCTTTTTAAGTGAGGACAGGCTTCGAGATCTTGTGTTCTCTCCCGCCTTGACTTCAATCGCAGACAAGCATCCCTGCTTCTCTACTACAAAGTCGATTTCCGCACGATTATCTCGCGCCCAATAATGCAGCGGATAGCCCATGGCTGAAAGCTGTTGGGCGACGTAGTTTTCGGTAAGTGCACCCATGAATGTGCCGCCGATGCCGGCAAGAATATCGGCGCGTTGAGCACCGGCCTTGGAGACGAGCAGCCCTGTATCCGCCTGATAGATTTTAAAAGCAGAAGGGTTAACGAAGGCCTCTAAAGGGCTTTCGATCTGCCCGACTAGGCTGCAGCGCGCCACCGTACCCGACAATACAAGCCAGTCGAGAGCATCTCCAAAGAGAGACGCATTGCCCCCCGCTCGCACTACCTTGTATTGAAATTTGCGATTCTCTTTGGCAAGCTGCTGTGGAATGGAATCGAAGCACGCACGCGTCTTTGCGCTCAAGCGTTCATCAGCATATTTATTGGTGTCGGCGGAATATCCGTCGAGAATAATCCGATGCTTTTCGGCCACATCAATGATTGACTGATCATCGATATACGTTTGGACCGCCTCGGGCATTCCGCCAACAACAAGATACTGTCGATAGAGCCTAAGCGCCTTTTCATGAAGGCTTGGCGCAAGAGGACCCATTAACTCGAATGACGAGCGTATCTCATCGACCAGCTGATCGTGCCCCATTGCCCAGAGAAACTCCTCGAAATCGAGTGGAGTCATCTCGATCAAGTCGGTCTTTCCGACGGGGAACGAATACGACTGATGGTTAATGGCAACCCCAAGAAGCGACCCGGCAGCCGCAACGTAATACTCGGGAGCATCTTCGCAAAAGTATTTAAGGGAAGTGAGCGCTTCCTCGCATGCCTGGATCTCGTCAATGAACAGTAAGGTTTTGCCAGGCACGATACGCTGTCCCGTACGAGCCTCGATCGCGCGCACAATCGAATGAGGGTCAAGACCGCCCGAAAAATCCGCTCGCGCCGACCGGTCGTTCTCAAGATTAACGTAGACAACCGATTCGAAAAGATCCTGGGCGTACGTTCTGAGCAAATAGGTCTTGCCACACTGGCGCACGCCTTTGACCAGCAAAGGTTTTCTATCAGCTCTGTCTCGCCATTCCCTAAGTAGCTCGTCTGCCTTGCGACGCATACGCAACCTTCCCTCATTAACTTCTGTTTGACAATATTTTAACGCGGATTAATTTGTTTTCAGTTATTTTTCTGCGTTTAAAAATTGTTCTATACGGCGCTTGAGGGAATGCGCCCCTATCTCTCGGTAAGGACAGCAAGCATTTCCACCAACACCGATTGCCATGCGCTCTTCTTGCCCTTAGGCGAGCTTGCGAGCGAGCTCTCGCACCTCTTCCAGCTTGGGCGAGGAGGCCATGCTGTCGCGCTCGGTCATACCGCTGATGGTGACAATGCCCTGGTCCTCCCACTTGCAGTATGCGCACGTGGACTTGTACATGGCGATCGCCGCATCATAGACGCCCTCGCTGTGGCTATCGAGCAAAAGGGCCGTCTTGGTGAACGGGAAGCCCGTAGCACCGAAGGCGTACAGGCGGTCGATGACAGCCTTCTCCTGCGCAGTGATATCGAACCAGTAGATAGGCGAGGCAAAGACGACCATATCTGCGTCTTTCAGCGACTCGATCACGTTGACCATGTCATCCTTCTGCACGCAGACGCCCTCATGAGCGAAGCAGTACTGGCATCCCAAGCAGCCGGCGATCTTCTTGCTGGCAACGCGGACGACCTCGACCGTATTGCCGCCCTCACGCGCGGTCTCGGCAAACGCCTCGACCATGGTATCTGTATTGGCGCCCTTACGCGGGCTACCGCTCAATACAACGATATTCACAAGAATCTCCCTTCTTCATGCCGCAGGCGCGCGGCACACATTTTGTTGTAACCAAAACGGATGGAGCTATTCAGACGTCTGTAGATCGCATCTCTCGCTCGCGCTCTCCAAAGAAGGTGCAAGCAGAAGCATCACGGACATTAATCAGCGCCGATATGGATCACGACATGAAACCGTAAGGGTTGGCCAGAGGTTGCCAGATTCAGTAGCTCGCAGCAATAGAGCGAATGACGACTTCGGCGATATAATCCGTGTCATCTTGATTGTTCCCGCGCGGAAGGTACAGCTCATGTCCAAGCTCAACATCGACCAGCGATCGATTCGCGATCTTCCCACCGATAAGCGATCAGACTTCCTCATCCCCGACTACCAGAGGCCCTACGCCTGGGGCGAGGACGAATGCGCAACGCTGTGGGATGACCTATTCGCGTTCGCTTTTCCGGGCGATGACTACGAGCGCTTCGACAGCGAGAACGACGAATACTTCCTAGGACCCATCGTCACCTTTAAGAACCTCTCTGGCCAACTCGAAATCATTGACGGCCAGCAGCGCCTCACCACCATCATGCTGCTGCTCCGCGCGTTCTACGACAAGTTCACCAACATGAAGGATAAGCAGTCTGTGAAGATGCGCGAGGCAATCGCCCGTTGTGTATGGAAAACCGACGAGTTCGACGAGCCCGACATGGAACGCCTCAAGATCGA
Organism: uncultured Collinsella sp.; assembly: GCA_959606035.1. Taxonomy (GTDB): domain Bacteria; phylum Actinomycetota; class Coriobacteriia; order Coriobacteriales; family Coriobacteriaceae; genus Collinsella. The sequence goes on along the minus strand of CAUHHB010000002.1, from coordinate 151,686 downwards.
CTCCGAGGTTGCATCGGACAACGACAAGAATGAATTCCTCGAGATTTTACGAGAGGGCAATGTAGGCGATGGCTGGAAGAGCGCCTATGCCCGCAACTTCGCTTTCTTCCAGAGGAAAATTGAGCAACTGGTGAGCGAGTGGCCCACCTACACCGTCTACATGGCCACACGCGTCATCAACAATGTGATACTGTTGCCCATTGAAGCGGAATCGCAGGACACCGCGCTACGCATCTTCTCGACTCTAAACGACCGAGGGTTGCCTCTCTCGGATGCCGACATCTTCAAGAGCCAGTTCTACAAGCATTATTCCGACACGGGGCGCAAGGACGAGTTCATCCGTCGCTGGAAGGGACTCGAGGAGGGAGCGAACGCTATCTTCCGGCCCATGCGCGGCACACCAACCGATGAGCTATTTACGCGCTACATGTACTACCGCCGCGCGAAGAAAGGCATCCGCGACACGACCACCGCATCGTTGCGCGACTTCTTCGGTGCCGATGGTTACGCCATGCTCAAGGAGGACGCCACGCTCGCCGATCTCGAGGCGCTGCTCGGCTTCTGGAAACGCGTCGACGCGCAGGAAGGGTTCAGCGAGCGCGTGCTCCGCAGGCTCTTCGTGCTGAACTACGCCCCCAACGGCATGTGGACCTATCTGCTAAGCGTCTGGTTCCTTGCCAACAGCGACAGCAAAGGTGTCCTCGATGACGAGGCACTCTACGGCTTTCTAAACAAGATCACGGCATTCATTTTCGCCTACGCCATTGAGCGACCCGGCGTGAACGCGCTGCGTTCGCCAGTGTATCCCGAGATGATCAACATCGTGGAGCACCGCCCGGTGGAGTTTCCTAACCACCACTTCAATCGCGCAAATATTGCTGAGCGATTCCGAACCTACGTGTTCACCAACGGCAGGCCTGTAACAAAGTCCATACTCACTTGGTGGGCGTACGCAGACCCAGATCAACCACTCATGGACCTAGACACCACGCTCGAAATTGAGCACATCTATGCCAAGAAGCGCAACGAGATAGACCCGCTCGTCGATCAATCCAGCCTGGAGGCGCTGGGTAACAAGGCGCTGCTCGAGAAGCGTGTAAACATCCGCGCGGCCGACTACAGATTCTGCGATAAACGCAAATACTATGAGGGATACACCGACGGCAATGGCAAGCGCAAAGCCGGAACAAAGATCACGGAACTCAAGCGCCTGGCACAAGTCATGGGAGACTTCACCGAAATAGACATCGCGACTCGCACGGCACGGATCATCGATGCCTTCGTGGACTACCTGGGCGACAACGGACTTTTGAGCTAAGGAGCGAACATGTTCGAAAGACTAACCAAGTACGCTGGCAAGCTGGCGGACAGAAACATGAATGTCGAGTTTGGGGGCGGGACGTTCGGACTCGAGGATTTCGTCGACGATTTCTATGGACTGGACGGGTTCGCGGACACCAGCTACTTCGAGACGCTTGAACGCCATAGCATCGACACCTCGGAAGGTATAGACAGCTGCGACATCGACCATGGGGACATTGACCTGATACGTGCATGCATCACGTGGTGCGTTCGTGGCGACCGCTTTTGCGACGGACTCCTTGCCGCGCAAGCTAGGAGCGGGTTTCTGGACCGCTGCCTCTCCCGGCTGAAGGAGCTCGACGAGGGCTGAACGGCAGCCACGAAGACGTCTGGCGCTGCGACAGCACGGCGATGCGACAATGCCATGCCGTCCACTCCGTCATGCCACCAAATCAAAAGCGGAACCAACGCTCAATCTTGAGATGCGTTAACCAAAGGACTCACGTTTCTGCCGGGAAGTCGAGAACGCGGGGCACACTGTGGCGCTTTATCCTCAGCTCATAGCTGCACTGCTTACTTGAAATGAACCCGTGGTCAAGATGAACTACGAGAATCATAGCGGGCAGACACCGCCCGCATGCCCCCTTCGGAATAGGCGCTGAGCAGCTCCTGAGCGTGGGCAAACTCGGGCCCTCGCCTCCAACCGAGCAGGCGGTTGACCGCGAGATTTCCCTGGACGTTGTGGACGAAGAGCAGATAGGCGTCCTCGCGCGAAAGCCCAGTCTCCTCCATGATCGAGGGAATCATCTGCTCGGCGCCGCGCTCGACGACGCGCTGTGCCACCCGGGCGTACGCGTCGTCATCCGAGTAGAGCAGATAATAGTCATCGTTTGCCGGCGGACGCTGGCAGAGGGCACCCGCCTCCGTTCCCTCGAGCGGCGGCACCGCCGCCAAGGCCTCGTCGATAAGCGCGTCGAGCAGGGCGAACTTGTCCTCGTAGTGCAGATAGAACGTGCCACGGTTGATATCGGCGCGGCGGCAGATATCCGCTACCGTCATCTTCGCGAAGCCGACCTCGGCCAGCAGCGCGAAGAACGCCTCCCGTATGACCGAGAGTGTATAGCGTCGGCGACGATCGATCTTCCCCGCTTCCATTACCCCTCCAATTGCAACGCTCGACAATGCCCGGCAAACGCTCGTTTATCGACAGCAGGCCGAAGCTGTTCATTGCTCTTAAGCAAATCGACATGGATACTTTTTATAGACACCTGTTTATAATAGCTGAAAGAAGGTATCCAGTGACCCTGTACGAGCAGCTCGTTATCGAGCTCACCAACCAATCGTTTTCCCTTCAGGCCGCCTACCGCAGCGGCGGCACGCCCTATGAGCTGAGTGACCGCGAGCCCGAGCCCTACGACCAGCAAATCAGGGACTTCGCCCGCATGATCGAGGAAGCCGATTGCGTGCTGGTGGGCGGGGCCTCTGGGCTCTCCGCGGCGGGCGGCGGCGACTTCTATTACGAGGACAACGCAACCTATCGCAGGCATTTCGGCAAATTCGCCGAGCGCTACGGTTTCAAGGGCGCTTTCGAGGGGTCGTTCTACCGCTGGCCCACCGCCGAGGCGCGCTGGGGATACCTCGCCACCTTCCTCGACACCACGCTCAACGCCCCGCTGCGCAAGCCCTACAGGGACCTCGACACCATTCTCGCCGAGAAGGATTTCTTCGTGCTCACCACCAACCAGGACACGCAGTTTGTGAAGCTCTATCCCTGGGAGAAAGTGGCAGAGATCCAAGGCGACCACCGCTTCTTTCAGTGCTCCCACTGTTGCACCGACGAGGTGTGGAACGCGGTCGAGCCGGTCTCCCACATGGTAGAGGCCATGGGAGACGGTCTGGAGGTTCCGACAGAGCTCGTGCCGCGCTGCCCGCACTGCGGAGCAGAGGCGTTCCCCTGGGTTCGCGGCTACGGCAACTTCCTGCAGGGCGAACTCTACGAGGAGCAGTACCGCAAGGTGTCCGACTGGCTCGACGCGCACGCACGGCAGAGGATCCTCTTCCTCGAGCTGGGTGTGGGCCGCATGACGCCCGCGTTTATCCAGGAGCCGTTCTGGGCCCTCACGGCGCAGTTACCGCAGGCCAGCTACATCGCCGTAAACAACAAGACGCAGTTTCTCCCCCGCGCGATCGAGGATCGGGGGCTCGCCGTTCGCGCCGACATCGCCGACGTGCTCGCCGACGTGCGCAAGACGCTGGGGAGGTAGCGCATGGAGACGGCGAAAGCAGTTCGCATAGGCAGGGCGCTAGCCGAAGCGGATCTTGTCATCATCGGCGCTAGCAACGGACTCGACATGGCGGAGGGGCTCAACCTTTTCTGCGCCGATGCTCATTTCCAAGAGGCGTACGGCGACCTCGCTCAGGCAGACGGCATCGGCTGCATACTGCAGGGGCTCGCTTCCCCGGATGCCAGCGTGCGACGCCGATGGGCCGAGCGGTTCCATCAAAAGGAGTATCTCGAATATGAGCCCGGCTCGCTCATGAACGGGCTGCGGCGTCTTACGGAGCACGCCGACACCTTCGTGGTCACATGCAACATCGACGGGCACTTCGCGCGCGCCGGGTTCGACGAGGAGCGCGTGCTCGAGACTGAGGGGAGCACGCGCACGTCGGTTGACGAGCGGCGCCTCGCCCATCCAGACGCCCTCGCCATGACCCAGCTCGAGGAGCTCGAGCGCCTTGTGCAAGCCCATCGCAACGGCAGGGTCGCCATCCTCGAACTTGGCGTGGGACTGCGCAACGGCATCATAAAGCACATGCTCGCCCAGATCGCGAACGTCTGCGAGCACGCCACCTACATCGTGTTCAACTACAGCCAGGCTATGGCGCCCGATGCATCGTGCGAGACGATTCTCGTTGACGGCGATATGGCCCCGGCTTTCGAGGAGATTGCCCAATGCCGTCTCTAGAGAGGGAAGCGTATAGGCTTCGAAGCCTTATCGACGATGCCGACGCCATCATCGTCGGCATCGGCTCGGGCATGTCAAGCGCCGCCGGGTTCAACCATTACAACCGCGCAGGCATGGCGCGCGCCGGAATGACGGACTGGCAGCAAGCCTTTGGCTTCAAGAGCCTTTTCGACGGCTTCTACCACCTCTACCCCAGCCTCGAGCAGCAATGGGCATACTATGCGCGATACATCGACTTCATGCTGCGCGAGCTGGCCTCGCAGCCCTATCTCGACCTACGGTCCCTCATCGGCCATAAGGACTACTTCATCCTGAGCACCAATGTGGACACCCAAGTCGAGAAGACGTTTCCCACCGAGAGGATCTGCAACTATCAGGGAAGCTTCGCGCACCTTCAGTGCAAGCAGCCATGCTGCGACGAGCTCTTCGACGCGAGCCCCTACGTCGAGCGCATGCTCGCGGGCATGGCGGGGTTCGAGGTCCTCAGCGAGGATATCCCCCGATGCCCGCATTGCGGCTGGCAGCTTGTGCCGTGGGTGCGCGACGACACGTTTCTGCAGGGTGCGGCCTGGCGCGAGAGCCTCGGACGATACGAGCACTTCGTGCGCGAGCGCAGCGATCGCCGCGTGCTGTTGCTGGAGCTCGGCGTGGGCGAGATGACCCCCGGCATCATCACGCTCCCGTTCTGGAGCATGACCGCGAAGCTGCCGGATGCGCACCTTTTGAGCGTAAACATCTCGGGCGGCTCGGCTCCGTTGCAGCTTGGAAGCAAGGCAGGGGCGATCCAGGCCGATTTGGGCGCCCTGCTCTCGGTGGCGCGGGCAGGTGGCGAGTAACGCGGAGCGGTAGACGCGCAATGAGGTTTTAGCCGCAGCCTCCGAACGAGAGGGCTCGGAGGCTGGTATTCCTGAATCGCAGGTCACGATGGGTTATCGGAATCGCGAAGAGCGGATACCGCCAGTAAGCCCCCTTCGGAATAGGCGTTGAGCAGCTCCTGGGCATGGGTGAACTCGGGGCCTCGTCTCCAGCCGAGCAGGCGGTTGACGGCCAGATTGCCCTGGACGTTGTGGATGAAGAGCAGGAAGGCGTCTTCGCGTGAAAGCCCTGTTTTCTCCATGACCCAGGGAACCATCTGCTCCGCTCCGCGTTCTATGACGCGCTGGGCTACGCGAGCGTATGCGTCGCTGTCCGAATAAAGCAGGCGATAATCGTCGTCTGCCGGCGGACGCTGGCAAAGCGTTGCCGATTCAACCCCCTCAAGCGGGGGAGCCGCTGCCAATGCCTCGTCGATAAGCGCATCGAGCAGCGCGTACTTATCCTCGCAATGCAGATAGAACGTTCCCCGGTTGATCTCGGCGCGGCGGCAGATGTCCGCCACCGTCATCTTCGCGAAGCCGACCTCGGCCAGCAGCGCGAAGAACGCCTCCTGTATGACCGAGAGGGTGTAGCGCCGCCGGCGGTCGATCTTGGTTTCTCCCATCGCCTCTCCAATCTGAGTCGTTTGACAATGTCCAGTAGCTGTTCGTTTATCGACAGGTGCACGCGTTTGTTCATTGCCCCTGCGAAAATCAACAAGGATACTGTTTATAGACACCTGTTTTTTATAGCTGAAAGGGAGCACGGATGACCCTGTGCGAGAAGCTCGGCATCGGGCTTGTCAGCCGATCGTTTTCCCATCGGGCCGTCTATCGAAACGGCGGCACGTCATACGATTTGAGCGATTGCGAGCCTGCTGCTTGCAAGCAAGATATCGAGGCTTTTGTCCGCAAGGTGGGGGAGGCTGATTGTGTGTTTACGGGAGAGGCAGGTAGGCAGGCGTTATGAGCATCTGCATCAAAAATCAGATTCAGAATATGAATATCGTCATCGGCTGCACGGTGGGGTGTCCATATTGCTATGCCCGTAACAATGTGAAACGTTGGCATATGATTGACGACTTCGCTGATCCTGCGTTCTTCCCGAGCAAGCTCAAGATGATGGAAAAGAAACGCCCGCAGATCTTTCTCCTTACCGGCATGAGCGATCTCTCCGGGTGGAAGCTGGAATGGCGAGACGAGGTATTTGCAAAGATCCATGAGAATCCACAGCATCAGTTCCTGTTCCTGACCAAGAGACCCGATTTGCTGGATTTAGATACCGACCTGGAAAACGCATGGTTCGGCGTTACGGTGACGAGGAAAGCGGAGCTGTGGCGTATCGACGCCCTTCGGAAAAACGTCAAAGCAAATCACTTCTTCGTTACTTTTGAGCCGCTATTCGACGATCCCGGTACGGTCGACCTTTCCGGAATCAACTGGATCGTCGTCGGTACCATGACCGGGGCGCAGAGCAGGAAGGTTCATACGGAACCGGAGTGGGCATGGTCTTTGACGGACCAGGCGCACGCGCTTGGCATTCCAATGTTTATGAAGGAAGACCTCGTCTCTGTCATAGGGGACGAAAACATGATTCAGGAATTGCCGGAAGAATTCGAAAGAGTGCTGGAGGTGCAGAGAACATGGCGGAAGTGATCGATGGAATCCTCATCAATGAGGTGGAAGCAAAGAACATCATGACCAAGTCCAGCCTGCCGGTAGGCGGCTACTCGGTCAATCCCTATGTAGGCTGCACGCATGCCTGCAAGTATTGCTATGCCTCCTTTATGAAGCGCTTTACCGGACACAAGGAGGAATGGGGCACCTTTCTTGATGTGAAGCATTGGCCGGAAATCAAGAATCCGAAGAAATACGCTGGACAGCGGGTGGTTATCGGTTCTGTGACGGATGGCTACAATCCACAGGAGGAGCGATTCGGGAATACCAGGAAACTCCTGGAGCAGCTGATTGGCAGCGATGCAGATATTCTGATCTGCACAAAGTCCGATCTTGTGGTACGGGATATCGATCTGCTGAAGAGGCTTGGACGAGTGACCGTTTCATGGTCGATCAACACGCTGGATGAGAACTTCAAGAACGATATGGACTCCGCGTCGAGCATCGAGCGTCGTATCGCTGCTATGAAGCAGGTGTATGACGAAGGTATCCGTACGGTCTGCTTCGTGTCCCCGGTATTTCCCGGCATCACGGATTTTGAGATGATTTTTGAGCGAGTAAAGGATCGGTGCGATTTGTTTTGGCTCGAAAATCTCAATCTTCGGGGTGGTTTCAAAAAAGCGATCCTGGATTATATCGCCGAGAAACATCCCAATCTCGTACCGCTTTACGATGAGATCTATAACAAGCGCAACCGTAGCTATTTTGAAGCGCTTGAAGTAAAAGCCGAGGAAATGGCCAAGAAGTACGATTGCCCCTTTGTGGACAACGAAATGCCTTATGGCAGAGTCCCCCAGGGGCATCCGGTGATCGTGGACTACTTCTATCACGAGGAAGTCCGAGGGTCAGATAATAGCGGAAAAAGAAATCGTTAAACGAAAACCGACGACGATTTGCTCGAGCGATCAGCGTCCACGCGTGGCTTCTGCCGATTGGCGCAACGGGCGACGGATTAAGGGATCGCTCGGGCGGATGATCCCGCTGCAGTACAGGCGGTCGCTCAATTTAGCGGCATGAGCGTTTTCGCACGGAAAACCAGTATCCCCTGTGCCGAGTTTAATCGTAGCGAATACAATGGGCACTGAGCATCAATCGAAAGTAGTCAAGAGCCTTTTCGACGGCTTCTACCACCTCTACCCCAGCCTCGAGCAGCAATGGGCATACTATGCGCGATACATCGACTTCATGCTGCGCGAGCTGGCCTCGCAGCCCTATCTCGACCTACGGTCCCTCATCGGCCATAAGGACTACTTCATCCTGAGCACCAATGTGGACACCCAAGTCGAGAAGACGTTTCCCACCGAGAGGATCTGCAACTATCAGGGAAGCTTCGCGCACCTTCAGTGCAAGCAGCCATGCTGCGACGAGCTCTTCGACGCGAGCCCCTACGTCGAGCGCATGCTCGCGGGCATGGCGGGGTTCGAGGTCCTCAGCGAGGATATCCCCCGATGCCCGCATTGCGGCTGGCAGCTTGTGCCGTGGGTGCGCGACGACACGTTTCTGCAGGGTGCGGCCTGGCGCGAGAGCCTCGGACGATACGAGCACTTCGTGCGCGAGCGCAGCGATCGCCGCGTGCTGTTGCTGGAGCTCGGCGTGGGCGAGATGACCCCCGGCATCATCACGCTCCCGTTCTGGAGCATGACCGCGAAGCTGCCGGATGCGCACCTTTTGAGCGTAAACATCTCGGGCGGCTCGGCTCCGTTGCAGCTTGGAAGCAAGGCAGGGGCGATCCAGGCCGATTTGGGCGCCCTGCTCTCGGCGGCGCGGACGGCGAAGGTATTTAAGCCTCCTTGTCAGTCGCTTTGAGATAATCCTCATCGTTCACAGGTTCCAACCACTCGTTGGAGGCTTCCTCGCCCGGAACCTCCAACGCGAGATGTGAGAACCAGCTGTCGGGTGCGGCTCCGTGCCAGTGCTTCACCCCTGGGGCAATGTTGACCACGTCGCCAGGGTGCAGTTTCTGCGCCGGCTTACCCCATTCCTGGTAAAACCCTCGACCAGCCACGCAGATGAGAATCTGTCCGCCGCCGTTTTTGGCGTGGTGCACGTGCCAGTTGTTGCGGCAGCCGGGCTCGAACGTCACGTTGTAGACGCCAACCTGCTCGGTTGATAGAGGCGCGAGGTAGCTTTGCCCGATAAAGTACTTCTCGAATGCGTCGTTGGGGGCACCGATGGGAAAGGCCATCTCGTTTTGGTGCTCGGCTTTTGCATCAGCGGCATCGTCATCCGCCCAGACCTCCTTTGCCATGCGGAAGGCCGCCCACGCCTTGGGCCATCCCGCATAAAACGCCGCGTGCGTAAGGATTTCCGCTATCTCCGCCCTGGTCACCCCGTTGTTCTTTGCGGACATCAGATGATATTTAAACGAAGAGTCCGTCAGTCCCTGCGCCATCAGGGCCACAACCGTCACCACGCTGCGGTCTCGAAGGGAAAGCCCGTCTTCTCGACTCCACACCTCGCCAAACAGCACATCGTCATTGAGCTGTGCGAACTTGGGGGCGAACTCCCCCAGGGCATCCCTGCCTGCCGTCTGTTTAATTGCCATGATCGATCTCCCCCTGTCGATGGTTTAGGTGCAAATCTGTTTCCTCATTACGGAACACCCTTTGCAATCCCTGTTCTAATGACGAGAATGAAGGTAATACCTAAACCTGACTTTAGGTCAAGGAATGAATTCGAGATTGATTCGGAGGAGCCATGTACACAATCGGACAGGTTTCGGAGATGTTCGGTTTGCCCGCCTCAACGCTGCGCTATTACGACAAGCAGGGATTGTTCCCGGCATTGGAGCGGACGTCCGGCATTCGGCAATTCGGCGATACGGAACTCGAGGCGCTTCGGGTCATCGAATGCTTCAAGAAAGCGGGGATGGAGATCAAGGACATCCGGCTGTTCATGGAATGGTGCGCGGAGGGTCCATCGACATACCCCAAACGCAAGGCCATGTTCGAGGAGCGGAAGGCCCACATGGAGCTAGAGATCGCGAACATGAACCGCGCGCTGGACATGCTGAAGTACAAATGCTGGTTCTACGGGCAGCTGAATCAGGGCGAGAATGAGACTGAGCTGAGGGCCATGATTCCCGACGGTTTGCCAGAAGATATCAAAGAGGCCTACGAGAACGCTCACGCTCGGTAGTACCAAAAACGCCCCTTCTGAAACTCAACCATTGTTTAAGATGTCACAACTTAGGCAACAAGACTGGTTGCCCCGGTACGCAACGGGAGGGTCGACGCGACTGGAATCGACCCTCCCGTTTCCCAAACGGCATGAAGCTACTTGCTCACAACCGAGATGCGCTGGGCGACGTGGTCACCGGACTCGATCTCATCGACCATGGCGATCGCATAGTCAGCGTACGAGAGCGTTGACTCGCCGCGGCTGTTGAGTGTGAACTCCTCGCCCGCCAAGATATACTCACCGGTGCGCTCGCCGTCGGCCTGGAAGTCAGCAGCAGGGGAAACGAAGGTCCATTTGAGGCCGTCCGTTTCGCGAAGGTGAGCAAGGACTTTGCCGGCCGCGGCGGACAGCGGCTTCCAGTCATCGGGGAAGTCCGGGCCCATATCGACGGTGACCGAATGCTCGGGGTTGACGAACAGCGAGCCCGCGCCACCCACTATGAGCAGGCGCACATCGGTGCCGACCAGCACATTAGCCAAGTGGATGCCCGCGTCGGTGATACCGGGGATGGTCTCGGGCGTCCAGCCGCCCACGGCGTCCACCACGGCGTCGAATCCTTCGAGGTCTTCCGTCGTGAGCTCGAGTGCGTCTTTGATGACGGAGTTCTGAGCGGCGGTCCTATTCTCGCCGCGTACGATGGCGGTCACGTCGAATCCGCGACGCACGGCCTCCTCAACGATGAGGCTGCCGGCCCTGCCGTTCGCTGCTACAACTGCGATTTTCTTGGTCATCATGCTTTCCTTTCGACCTGCGGCACTCGACGCCGCTTTCCTTGCAGCTCATACGATACGCGTCAAAGGTATATAATGGAAAGTAGGCACATAAAAGTGCTGTAAGCACCAAAAGGAAACTAATGTAAATGACGTGCATGATTGCAGACGGAGGTTTCGCGAACATGACAACACCGACTTTGGAGAACCTGCCTGCCTGCCCAGTGGAGACAACGCTTTTGCTCATCGGCAACAAGTGGCAGGTGCTCATCCTGCGCGAACTCTCGCTCAAAGGCACGATGCGCTTTAAGGAGCTGCAACGCTCGATCGGCAAGATTTCGCAGAAAGTTCTGACCAGCAACCTACGAACCATGGAGGAAACGGGGCTCGTTCATCGTGAAGCGTTCGCAGAGGTGCCCCCACGGGTGGAGTACTCGCTCACCGACCTGGGACAGACACTCAGACCCGTTCTTGACGCAATGAGAGCTTGGGGCGAGAACTACAAGGAGCAGCTCCGCGGCGGCGGGCTTCGATAAGTAGCTCCTACTGGTTACACGCCTACAGAAACCCCTCCGTCCTATCGCCATCACGGGAAACCCTCCTCCTTGGTTCTCGCCGCAAACGGCTTCGAGGCCGCGCTGGCGGTCCCGGCACGGCTGGAGTCGGCCCGCGCGAGCAGCGGAAAGGGATACACGCCCTTTACCAAGGTAGATTGCTGCTTTCATTTTCCGTTCCTTTCGCAGTATTCTCAATGCAGGTGCGCGGCCTGCGCGCATGGCGCCTAGGGGGCGTCGCCGTCACATCGTTTCATTCGCGCCTCTCTTTAGCGTTGGCAAGACGTCGGTTCGTGCCGTTCGGATGCACGCAGGTTTTGATAATGCGCACCATCTCATCGATAGGCGTTTCGCAGCCGCTCCGAATCCAGTCCTGTACCACGGCGGAGAGCCCATGCACATAAAAACTGATGACGAAGGCCCGCTGCTCGCTGGGATAGCCAAAGCGCTCCAACACTGGGTCGATGATGTGCTTCGCTAGGGCCTCGAATCGCTCCTGAGCTTGCAGCGTATGCCCGTTTGCGAGCATCGCGCGATAGATGGAGCAGTTGTCTTGGACGAACTCGAGGTAGGGCCTCAGATACTCGTCGGTTACGAAAACGAGCTCATCGAGGGAAGCCGTACGGATAGCCCCGATCGTGTCTGCGGCGCTTTGTTCAAAGCGCTCGAAGAACTTGGTGTTCACATGCTCCGAACACTCCTTCACGAGGTCAGGGACACCCTGGTAGTGAAGGTAGAACGTAGAGCGCCCCACCCCGGCCTTCTTGCAAATCTCCTTAACGGTTATGAACTCCGCGCCCTTGTTCTGCAGCAAGTCGAGCAAAGCCTCGTCCATAAGCTGCGCCGTCGTAAAGTATCTGCCCTGCTGCCTGTTCACCCAAGCCTGCCTCTCCCTGATGCCAAAAGCTATTCGCCGGCAATTCCCTTGGCAAGCTCCATTATCTCAAAGGCGTATTTCTTCTTAGAGGTTTCCAGAATCCAGCGATACAGAACAAGGTTCACGCTTGCGCCTGCGATACCCAAGATACCAAGGACGATTCCGAGCACAAACAACGTGCCCTCGCCAGGTCCCAGCACACCCATGGTCAGGCACATGCCCACACCCAACAACAGCGAGGAAGCGATGCCAAAGCTGTAGGCGAAGACGTTCGCGGGGCGCTTTGCTTTGGCATCGAGCTTCTTGAGCGCGGTGAGCTTGGAGGCGCTTTTGGGCGCGTATTGCTTGGCGATCGATTCCGCGCAGGTCTTGTCGGTGTCCATGTTTTCTTCCTTTTCTCTATGGCTTGTTCGACAACCCAAGAATAGGAAGAACGTGCAGGCGATTGAAGAACACAAACGGGACGTTGTGTCCATGTTATATCGGCGAATGTCGACACTCACCGCAACTGCTCGGAATGATGATTGCGCTGTATTTCGTTATCAAATGGGCAGTGAAAAACGGCATAAAAGAGGCCTACGGTGCTGTCACTGGCAAGAATACCGCCGAAGATATCCAAAACGAAAAAGAGTTGAAAGAACTTGGATTGGATCAAGAGGATCGATAAATCCAGTTTCACTGCCCCTAAAACGGCCTCGCTTTGTCCTCGGGGACAATGATGCTCACTCATTCATTTGAATTCGTCTTGAGGAGCGCCTTAACGTGCAGGTCGTAACGTGTGGCATAGAGAGGTCGTCCCCTGCGCTTTGTCCTTCGCGCGCCCGTGCTTACCCTGATAAGGTCGGCATCACGAAAGAGCATCGCTTCCTCGAGGTATCTATTACGGCGTTTCAGTCTATCGCCTTTCAAGAGCTGCTCCTAAAACTCGAATCTGATTACACTTTTGGGAGTTTCATAACTCTGCGCCACAAGATGAGCAAAGAACGCACCTCGAGATGAATCGACTAAAGGAATTACGCACCTGCCGGGAGGCAGGCAGCCTGCTCGATCATCGCGGACTGCCAATTGATAAACCCCAAAAGCCGGACCGCACGGCGGCGCTCGTTTCGCTAAATCGGCTTGATGGAATGGCGGATCACGGTCTTGAGCTTCAATAGCTGGATGCGTTCAGAAATAGACACGAAGGCCCTCGGGTGTCATTCAAATCCAGTCTGCATCTTGGTTCCTCGACTGCGCAGCTTGGTTAAACGCCGAAGGTTCAGCTATCTTCGTCAGCTAGCATGAGAGCAACCCGAAGGGAGGACGCATGAAGATCACAATCGAAGAGCGAGAAGCAGCTCAAGATATAGAAGTCACGATCGTCTGCGTAAGGGTCGATCGCCGCGTGCTTGATATAGCGGCTCGGCTGCGCATGCTTGACAGGAAGGTGACGGGCACGGCCGACGGCTGCACGCGTGTGCTGAGCGCAGAAGACGTCCTGTTCATCGAGTCGGTCGACAAGCACACGTTCATTTATACGGCCGACACGGTTCTCGAGACGGGCCTGCGCCTTTACGAGATGGAGGAGCGCCTGGCGGACTGCGACTTCCTGCGCATCGCGAAAGGTTGCATCGTCAACTTCCGCGCGATCACCGCCCTCAAGCCCGACGTCAACGGCAGGATCATCGCCACCTTGGAAAACGGTGAGCAGGTCGTTATCTCGCGCCAGTATGCGCCCGACGTCAAATCGAAGCTCGGTCTGAAGCAGTCGAAACGAAGGAAGGGAGACCGAAATGATTAACAGGGACATTATCGACACCGATAAAAAGACGCCCGTGGAAAACCTCAGGCAACTCGTGAAAAGCACCTGTATCGGCTTCACTGTTGCCATGATAGCCTTCTTGGCATTAGGGACTTGTTTCGCTGATGACACCGCCAAGCAGGGCATTAACTATTGCTGGTCGATTCTCGCCGCGTGCGTCACCGTCCCCGCGCTGCAGTTCGTGTTCTTCACGCCCGCGGTGATCAGACAGATGGCGTATCCCGCGCGCCTGGCGCTGTTCGACGTTTGCCTCTACGCAGCCCTCTGTGCATTGGCGTTTGTCTTTGCTTGGGTTCCCGTGAACAACCCCGGGGCGTGGGTTACCTTCACGGTTGTCTTTCTCGCCATCCTGGCGGTCCTCACTCTTGCTTTCAACGCCAAGCTGAGCCGCGAGACCCGCGAATTGAACGACAGGCTCGCGGAATACCGCAAGAGCAGGGAGACGGAATAAGGGTATAGCTGAGCATTATCGATGCTGGGCAAATCCTTACTCCCGATCCTCGGATTACCGCCCAGCGCGAGGACCTGATACCAAGGCCGGCGCAGGGCGATGCTCGGCCCCGTTCGCTACCTCAAGCGCTTCCTGCGCGGTCATGCCCTTGTAGCCCCCCGTTCGCGCGCATAAGCGGGTTCATGTGCAGGGGAATGTCGATCCAGGTGCTGATTGCTCGGTCAGCCTGATCGGATTGGAGGAAGACGACCTCATGTTCAGCATAGGCGATGGCGAAACTTCCTACGTATTGCGGTCTACCCAAGCCATCATTCGGTCCTCCTCGGTTTCGAAACTCGAATTTTTTTAAAGTTTCGAAACCGGGGGGGGCAATATGCACAGGGATGCATCGAGGAGCAATTCCCAGTCGCGCCATGTCAGCAGCGATGCCGGGCGCATTCACGCGTGCTACAATGCGGACATCAGAGATGAAAACACAGTCCCCGTCGGGTAGTCGTGGGCGTGCGCTAGTCCGCATCAGTAACCTACCTCCTTGGTTGTCCCTTCTCTGCATGGTCATCTACATAAAGGAGGAACCAGCCATGCAGATCAGTGTGTCGTCCACCCTGACCGTATATCACGACGGGCAATTCTGGGTCGGGCTGGCGGAGCACGTCGAGGACGGAAGGTACGGCGTCGCCCGCATCGTCTTCGGCGCAGAACCGTCCGATGAGGAAATCCTGCGATTCGCTACAAGCAAATGGGCGGAGCTCGCGTTCTTCGGTGACGAGGCCACGGAAACAAGCAAGCCCGCGAAGAACCCCAAGCGGCGCGCTCGCGAGGCGGCGAAAGCCCTCAAGCAGCCAGCGATGAGCACCAAGGCACAACAGGCGCTCACAGCACAGCGGGAAGCGATGAAGCGGGAGTCGGCTCAAGTAAGAAGCCAGCGTCGCGCGGATGAGGCGGAGGCGCGCTTCGAGCAGCGAAAGCTGAAGCGCAAGCAGAAGCATCGTGGGCATTGATCGCCATTTGCAGCGAGCCTTAAACCCGTATACAGAAGCGGTGTCAGTTTCACTTGAAACCGACACCGCCGTCTATTGCGCCGCTCGTCAACAGCCAATCTCCGCCTTATTCGTATTCGATATATGCATCTCGAATTCGGTGCAGCGCTCGGTTAGCTTCGTAGTCAGTTCGCCCGAAGGTAGAAGCCGCGGATCTTCTTCAGATAGTTTTCACGAGGTAATCAAAACCACCCCTAAAAGGGGTGGTTTGCTCTTAGGGTATAACCCTTGGATTTCCGGCACGCGTCTAAAGGCGCCGGCCCTCACGGGGTTCGGGCCGCACTGCAGATTGACCCGTGGCGGGCCGGTCAAACCGGCGCTATTTACGCCCCGGCCCCCTATCGAAGGGGTCCTCGTACTCCTTGACGCTCAGCCGGTCGAGCGCGATGTCGGCCCTCTCCTGCTCCCGGATGTACTTCGCGATCGGCGCCTCGTTCAGGCCGACGGTGGACACGTAGTAGCCCTCGGCCCAGAACTTCCTGTTGCCGAACTTGTACTTCATGTTCGCGTGCCTGTCGAATACCATCAGCGAGCTCTTCCCCCTTCAGGTAGCCCATCACGCTCGACACGCTGTACTTCGGCGGTATCGCCAGCAGCATGTGGACGTGGTCGGGCATCAGGTGCCCCTCGATGATCTCTATCCCCTTGTACCGGCAGAGCTTCCTGAAGATCTCCCCAAGGTCGGACCTTATTTGGTTGTAGATGACTTTGCGCCTATACTTCGGCGTGAACACGACGTGGTACTTGCACATCCACTTCGTGTGCGACAGGCTGTAGGCCTTCTGGGCCATACGCCACCACCGCCCTCTCGACTCGGATTCCTTGCGGCCTGAACAATCGCAAGTGTCCGGCGAGGGGGCGGCTTTGTAAAGCCGTTTGGCCCCACCCGCATAGCGGGTGGTTTCTGATGCGGCGCGCTACGCGCCCCGCACAGGGTAAAGCCTGTAAACCACGAGAGAGGGCCGGGGCCTATGGCTCCGTCCCTCCTTCTGGGCGTTTCCCTCGCTCGCACTACCCGGCCGACGGCGCGGTGAACGACAGCTTGTCGTATGCGAAACTGTAGTTCTTCTTGATCGCATAGAAGGCGACCGACGCCATCAGCGCGGCGACCGCAATGGCGGCCTGCTCCTTCGTTGGGTTGACCTCGAGCGCGTACCCGATGGCTTCCCTGACGGTCTTCAGCGCACCCTCGGGCGAGTCGACGAGCTCGGTGGCGGCCTTTGCGATGTTCTTGCTGTCCATGGTCGTTCCTTTCGTGGGGTTAGTCTAGGCGAGCAGCTTGAACGTGAGGGCGATGTGGCATGCCATTCCAGCGAGGAGCGCCACGGTCATGCACGTCACGGCGGCAGCCATCAACCTGAAGAACCACGTGTCCATGTCGCGGCCACTTCCCGCCTTTTCGAAGTGTTTATCTTCCAAACGGCTCTTGTCGGTCATCAGTTCCTCCTCCTCTACGGGTTTTACTGAGGACAGTTTCTCGAATAAGAGCCCTGCCGTTCGAATGCAGACGCTCTAATGACCTACAATATTTAATGTCATTCAATAGAAACGAGGAAACCATGTCGAGGAAGCTGACGGACATTGAGATAGCGGCTTTTCTCGAGAGATGCGGCGCGATTGAGAGCGGAACGCGACAGCGCTTGCTGGCAGTCGCGCGCCTGCTATGCGATTTCACCGACGAGAACGAGGGACTCACCTCGCAGGAAATAGCTCGGGTTCTCTCGCGACTGTCGGGGAGCAATGTGGCCGAAAACTCCGTCCGCGCCGATCTCGACGCTTTGGCATCATGCAGCCCCTTCGGAGCCGAAGTCATAAAGCCTGGGCGGGGCGAGAAAACCGGGTACCGCTGCGCGGCAAAGCCCTTTTCATCGCATGACTCTTCGCTCCTGATGGGCATGGTGAGAACGAGCAAGTTCGTCAATGAGGAGCAGCGCGCTCGCCTTTGCGCGAAGCTCGAGGAAATCATGTCCGACCGCGAGCTGGAAGAGATGGTCGAATCGATCTTTGTCGATGAGCGCGAAACCCATGAGGGCATGAACGCACTTGCGGCGATGGCCGCCGCCTCCTCCGCGATTCGCAACAACGAACAGCTCTGCTTCCGTTATCGCCGCCACTTGATGAACGGGGATGAGCTGATTGACCGCCAGATCTCGTCCGAAGACCCCGTTTGCCTCGTCTACAGCTTCGGACACTACTATCTTGAGACCTGCGTGACAACTGACGAGGTTCCCGAGGGCGAATCCTTTTTCCGCAGGCTGGACCATATGACGAACGCGATGGTATCGGGGAAGAAGCTCCGCAACCCCGGCAGGGTTGACGAGCTTAGGAGAAGGGTGGCCGCCGACGTCCGAGAGCGGATTGACATGTACGGCGACGGGACCAGCAGGACGCTTTTCCTCAAAGTCGAGGGGCGTTGCGCCCAATATGCCTACGACAGGTTCGGTCACGACTTGGTTTTTTCGCACGTCTCCGAGGACGATGCCGGCAATCCCCATGGCTACGCCTGCGTGAGGACGCAGCTGTCTCCAACCCTCTACCGTTGGCTTTTCGGTATGGGAGGAGGCGTTTTCCTTGCAAAGCCGAAAGGCCTCACCTGGGCCAGGACCTTTCGGGGCCTTTCGTCATGCAGCGCCGATACGCTTCGGCAGTTCGTCGAAGATTACGAGGCGGCGCACGAGGGCTATATCTCCATGCTTGAAAGCGCTCTGGGAGCCGAGCGAGATGCTATTGCAAGGGGACATGAAACGGCTCGGATTTAACGCTAAAGACGACGTACTCGGTCAGAACCTCTGCAAGGGCATCAGAGGCGCACCTTTCCGAGCGGTACCTTCTGAATAGGCGATCAATGTTTTCCAGCTCTTCATCCTGCGACAGCCCGCGCAGCGGAGAGTAGTAGTAGGAGTTATGGCTGTCGATCCCGTCACCCATTATCGACAGAGCGATGGACCAGAGGTGGGTGTCGTCATGATGCTCTATAGCGATGAGATGCGCGCTCTCGATTGAGCTGACGGTTAAACCATCGAGTCCCTCATTGAGGGCCTTTGCCATCTCCGCGAGGTCGTCGGGACTCGATTCGCCCTGGGCTCTCATGCCGTCAAGATACTTGAGCTGTTCTTCGTCAAGCCGTAGGCCGCCGAGCAGCATGAACATGATGTCAAGAACCTCGTCCCTGATTTCCCTAACCTTGCCTAGGTCGTAGAAGTTGGACTTATGGAGCTTCCCGTTGCGGGTGTTGTCCATGAACGACCGCAGCCGCCCGAACAGGAGCTCGCGAAAGGACTTGTAATCAATCTCAGGATCGTAGATGCGCGCGTTGAAATATTCGTGCTGGTAGCTTGCAAATAGATAGGCAAGCGGGCCCAACGTTGCCTCTTTGTCCTTCTCCGCCAGGAGGGCTGGGGTGAGCGGGACGGCAGGGTTCCGGGCCTTTACGGCGCCAAACGCCACCTTGTAGTCCCTGTTCGCCCAAAGCGGAAGAAGGTCGAACATCATCTGCTCTATCGCCTTGATGTAGCCAGCGACCGTTCCGGTCTGCTCGACATTCTCGGAGAGGGTGTTGAGCCTGTAGCGCCACTCTGACGACAGAAAGCTGACGGCGAAGCTGGCTTGCCCGAAGAGTATTTCGAACAGATCTTTGCGCTGAATGTTGCGCGACAAGATATCGATGTCGCGCTCCGACATCCCTCTTCCCATCAGACGGTACCTGATAAGAGGAAGCTCGATCGCCTCGTAGTCGCGAAGGCGCTCTTGTCTGAAGGAGCCGAGCTCATGCTCGGTGGGCAGGGCAACAACCGTGAACCCCTGGACAAGTCGGCCCTCCGTTCTCACCCTGCCAGCCACGTCGGTCAAACGGTCGGCCTCTTCCTTTCCGAAAGTCCTCTCGAACCAATCTGTTGCAGAGACGTGCTTGACGCCGCGCGGAGAGGAAGACTCGTACCAGCAGCCAAGCCTCTCGCGAAGCTTGACGTTGGCCTTATCCGCAAGCCATACAAGGTAGACGTCGTCAACCTCCCCGTTCTCCACCAACTCGAACGCCCAGAACATGGAGTTGCTCTTAGTGTGGTTAAGCGGGCTATGGTCGATGCTTGGCCATAGCATGACGCATGCATGCTTCCCCCCGTCCGCAATGTAACCGAAGCCGGCGTTCTTCCATCTTGACGTGGATGGCAGGTCGAAGGTTTCGATGGAATGCCCAGATGCCAGCTTCCTTGCAAAGTCAGCGAATAGGCCAGGCGCCGCGTCAGCCCAGTTTCGCTGCATCTGCTTCATGCTTGCGCAATTGCAATCATCGGTTCCAAAAAGGAATCCGCTGTTGAACTCATTGGCGCCTGCGAACTTCTTCGATAGCTTGATGTCCGCCAACGCCTTGTCCGCGAACTCGTCGTACAGAGACTGGTAATCCATTTCCCACCCACTTTCTCGATAGTGCCATTATCCCAGAAAGACTATGGAGTCCCGGCACATCCAAAAAGTCGAAAAACTCGCGTTACTCCCAGTGGCCGCCGGTGACGACGGTCTCCCAGTGGCCAACCTCGTCGTGGGTCACGGTCCTTGTGCCCACCTGCACCTGCTGCACCTCGCTGTGGTAACCAGATCCCTCGCCAGCGAGTATGTGCTGCTTGCTGTGTGGGAAGGTAGCGCCCGTGATGTCGGCACCGCAGATGCTGCAGATGGACCGCTCGCGCATCTCGTAGACGGGCAGCTGTTCGCTCCACGCCTCCTGGTCGACTATCCAGACGCGCCGCGTCTCCTCGACCCAGCGCCTCGCGGGTTCCGCCTCCGCCTCGTTAGTCGTGCCGGCCGTCTCGGTCGTTACGGGCGTAGCGTTCGAGCCGGCTTCCGCTGCTCTCGGCGGGAAAGCCATCGCGTTGCCCGCTCCGCCTCTTCGATTCTGGCAGGCGCCCGGAATTGGGACAGCCTTGATCAGCTTAGCCCGTTGATGGTCTCCTCGAGCTCCACCATGTAGGCGACTATCTCATCGATGCTCGGGTAGCCGCCGAACAGCATCGGCCTCATCGAGGCGTAATCGGCCGCCAACTCGTCGAGCCTGTCCTTTGGAGGGGCGAGCCTGAGTGTGCCGGGCCTCGCATCGGCCAGCTTGGCCCACGGCGTGCGGTAGAACTTCTCCTTGAACCTGACGACCTGTTCGAGGAGGCCGGGCTGCGCTACGGCGCGGCCGAGCACGAACGAGTGGCCAAGGCGGTACATGTCGTAGTAATGGCGGGAGTAGCGCCTGGGCATAGCCTTGCCCTCGGGCCTGTTGGCCTCCTGGTGCAGGATGGTGGCCTTCTCCCAAAACGTGCGCTCGGGACTCGCGGTGCGCACCGTGGTCGACAGCTCGGGCCCGAACGGAACCACGTCCGCCGCGTACGGGGTTATCGCCGCCTCCTCGGAAGGCGACCATGCCGCCATGGGTCCTATCTCCAGCTTGATGGTGTCGAGCGTGCCCGCCGACTCGTAGGAGCGCGGGTAGTCGAAGTACACGGTCTCCTCCTCGGCCCCGCACCTAACGGACGCTTCGGTGCCGAGGGACTCGGAGAGCGTAGCCCAGAGCTTCGGGGCAAAGGCGTCGGCCAGGAAGGCGTTCGTGCGCTCGATGCTGTCGGCCTTGAACCGCTCCTGCGCCGAGTTGCTGCGCGGCTCCCACGGTTCGTCCTCGCCGTAGCCCAGGAGTCGCCAATCGAGTATGAGGTCGATGTCCTCCGAGAAGCGCTCGATGAGCCCGAAAGCCTTCGACAGGCTCGTGCCGCCCTTGAACACCATGGACTCGGCGAAGCCGCTTCTGTGGAAAAGGTGGTCCAAGGTGTAGCACACCCAGAAGTCCTTCTCGACGATGGCCGGCGCAAGCGCCATCCTCTGCGCGGCGGCCTCGAAGACCGGTCTGCGCTCGCCGGTCGAGGCCCTAGCGATCCTGTCCATGCTTCGCCTCCCATATCTTCTTCGCGGCGTCGGCAACCCAGGATGTGAGCCCCGCCGACTCTTCCAGGAACGCGCTGGCCTGCTCCTCCGTGAGGTTGCGCGCGAGCGTTCTGATTTCCTCGTCGCCCATGTTCTCGCGTCCGAGCGCCTTGAGGGCCTGCACGATGGTGCAGGTGATTTGCGAGCAGTCGAGCAGGTCGCGGTTGGCGCGGTGCCGGAGCTCGATATCGTACGGCCCGTACTCGTAGCGCTTGTACGGGCCGCTGCTGACGTAGACGAGCTTCGCGGGCACCTGCGTGTCGAGGCCCAGCGCGTTGAGCGCCGCGTCGCCGGACGGCGCAACGATCCACTTGTTGGCACGGGCGACGGCGCGCACGACCTCGTCGGCGCTGGCCGGCACCTCGGTGCCCATGAGCGCGCTGCGCTCCGGCACATAGTAGACGCCGCGGACGGCGCGGGCGATCTCCCCCTTTGCATGCAAGCGCCCGAGCGCGTTGGCAGCGTTGCGTCGGCCTGCGACGTCGGAGAAGTCGGCGGCCGTGAAGGCCCTACCGGAGCCGAAGCTCTCTATGCGCTTAGCGATGGCCTCTGCTTCTGTCATGGCGTTCCTCCTTTTTGATGAAAATAGTATATACTTTTTTCATCAAATTGCCTCTGATTGCCTTGGCCGCCCACGCATCGCGCCTGCGGTCCCTCGCCGCGCCGGCACGCGCGCGTGCGCCCGGGAGCGGTTGCGTCTCCCAATCGCGGCCTGGGGTTAGCATCGAGACATCCCGAAGAGATCGTCGCTGGGCCCTTTCTCGCGCTTTGCGCGCCTTCCGACCGACGGGGCCTCGCCGAGCCCGTTGAAGAACTCCATGACCAGGGCGAGCTGCTTCTGGAGGTCCGCATCGAGCTCGTCGGCTTCTCACACGGCGAGGAGCCGCTCCGCCAGACTCCTCACGGAGTCGCGCGGCGCTCGCTGGACCCGCGACGACGGCCTCACCGCTATCTCGGTGCCGACAAGCTGCGCCATGATGTAGTCCTGCCTGCTCATGATGCGCTCGCGGCGCTGTTCTCGCGCGGTCAGCTCGCAACAGGCTAAAGAACCCCTTTTTTGGTTTATGGCGTCAGGCGTTGTGATGAAGATCATTGTCGTGGAAATCGCGAGGGTTTTGCGCTGTAAGCCCGAGCTTTTCAATCATGCTCGACCCGCATCGTCTTCGGTGCGGAACTGTCCGATGAGGAGATTCTGCAATTCGCTACAAGCAAATGGGCGCAGCTCGCGTTCTTCGGCGACGAACCCGCAGAGACGAGAAATCTTGCGAAATCCCCCAAGTGCCCCGCCCGCGAGGCATCGAAGGCCCTTAAGCACCCGGCGATGGGCGCCAAGGCGCAGCAGGCGCTCGCGCGTCAGCGGGAGACAATGAAACGGGAGTCGGCCCACACAAGAAGCCAACGCCGCGCTGACGAGGCGGAGGTACGCTTCGAGCAGCGGAAGCTGAAGCATCGCGGGCATTAATCGCCATTTGCGGCAAGCCTTATGCAGAAGCGGCACCGGTTCCACTCGAAACCGACGCGGCTATCCATTCATAACTCGTCGACAGTCGTTCTCCATCCAACTCGCATTCGATATATGCATCTTGAATACGAGGCTGCCAAATCATAACGGCGAATGCCGGTTTTCAGTGCAGCTGCTCAGGGCCAATGACTGCGATTGTCCCAGGCAGGGTTCAAGTTATAATCGAAGACTACAAATAAGCAGCAAATTGAAATTAGGAGAATTGAATCATGTGGAATGAACTGGGCATAAGCGGAGGAACGGCTATCATTATTTTGATTGCGCTGTATTTCGTTATCAAATGGGCAGTGAAAAACGGCATAAAAGAAGCCTACGGTGCTATCACTGGCAAGAAAACCACTGAAGATATCCAAAACGAAAAAGACTTGAAAGAACTTGGATTGGATCAAGAGGATCAATAAATCCAGTTTCACTGCCCATGAAACGGTCTCACATCGTCCTCAGGGATAATGACGCTCACTCATTGATTTGGATTCGTCTTGAGGAGCGCCTTGCCGTGCAGGTCGTAATGTGTGGCATAGAGAGAGATCGGCCACTGCGCTTCGACCTTCGCGCGCCCGCGATTAAATTGGAGAAGCCGGCGTTACGAAAGAGCGTCGCCTCCTCGAGACATCTATTGTGGCGCTTCGACCTATCGCCTTTCAAGAAATACTCCTAAAACTCGAATCTAATTACACTTTTGGGAGTGTCAAAACTCCACGCCGCAGAGACCCAAGAGCTAATCTCATTAACTCGGCCAGGCTACTCAACATATCTACCGCTCTGGCAGCATCATGTACAATGTAATTCACATATCAATCGAAAGACGATCCATAGCTAAATGTTCGACTGCAGCGATTAGGATTGGCCCAGAAGTAAAAGATTGGTCCAGTGAAATCTTCGACGAACTCGGGTTGTCTCTATCCACAGCGGCTAACATCTTCCTTCGAGCCGTGGCAAGGCGCGACGGTTTGCCGCTTGACGTAGCAATCATGGATAACGAGGAAGACGGGATGTAGATGACCCACGCCACAGAAATAACCTCCATACTGCCCATTGCCGAACTTGCACCATATGCTTCGAAAATTCTCCGTACAGCTCAGGCAGCGCAGAACGAGGAACAACTTAAGATTGAAGTCGAAGACATCCTAAGGACGATTTGCAGCTCCTGCGGTATCTTCTGGAATCCATATACGTATGAACATTCATTTCGCTCTGGAAGCTTCCGCCTAGATGCGGTACATGGATCAACGATCATAGAGTATGAGCCCCCTAGGTCTTTCAATCATATGGCAGGCGCTCAGCTTCGGCATGCGCGGCAGCAGTCAGAAGATTATTGCAATCTCCTGGCAGAGGAAGAAGGCAGGCGCAACGGCGCTTATTCCCTTGTTGTCTGGGATGGAGAGACCATATCATTTGGCGACGTGCGTGATGGCGACTTCTTTTGGAACGACCCCGAGTCATTCGATGCGGTTTGCCTCCACAGGCTGCTCACCCTCATCGACCGCGGAGGCAAACCACTCGTTAGCCCTATGGCACTCAAACAGTTTATTGGACCGGAAACAGAGGTCGGCAAGAACGTCATTCCTTCGCTATACCAAGCAATTGTCGGTGCGATAAACAATTCGAGAACGACGCGAACAAAATTGATATTCACGGAGTGGGCTCGCCTCTTTGGCCAGGTGGATGGTACTGGCTCGGAGCGATTGCAGACCTATCTCTCGAGTGCCTCAGCGATGCACGGGGTCAACTACCAAGAGTACCCCCAGGCATATGTCTTTGCTCTCAACACCTACATCGCAATCGTCGCTAAAGTGTGTGCAGTTCACGCCTTAATTGACATGGACGATAAATCCGCCCAGCCAAATACCACGTCACTCGAATTCCTCAAGAATGTCGAGAACGGCATGTACTTCAAGCTAAAGGGTATCCAGAATATGCTAACCACGGATTTCTTCTCGTGGTACTTAGGAGCAGACGTCTTCAAGCCGTTGGCAGGCGGACTACAAATCCTACTGGATAGCCTAAGCTCAATGGACTTTGACGTAGCTAGGAAAAGCTCCGAGTCCGTCATTGACTTGTTCAAGGGGCTCTATATGGAGTTCACGCCCACTCCCATGCGCCATGCCTTGGGAGAGTACTACACACCAGACTGGCTAGCGGCACATGTGATCGACCTCGCGGGGTGGAATTTATACGACTCTCTTCTCGATCCGACATGCGGTAGTGGAACGTTCCTACTTGAAGCGGTAAAGAGACGACTTGAAGATGCACACCCGCGGAATACGGCCAGTGAAATCCTCGAGGGTTTATACGGTTTTGACCTCAATCCGCTTGCCGTTCTAACAGCACGAGCATCTCTCGTCGTGTTCCTAGCAGGCCATTTCTCTGAATCCAGAAAAACTCTCTTGCCCGTATTTCTGGCAGACGCCATAAATACGGCTGACCCTGAAGACGGCGTCTTCACACATAGCATCTTGACAGAGAAGGGCGAGAAGACTTTTGCTATTCCCTACGAAATGGCAGTCTCTCCAGACTTCTACGATGTCATGGACCATCTCCGCATTTGCGTGGACTCGGACCTTGATGCCGGCGACATAGCCGTAACACTCGAACAGATATCGCCAACCGTAAAGTACCTGGACATCAACATGAAAGATGTCCTTGCAAAGACAATAACGGACCTCGTTGAGCTTCATAGAAACCACTGGAACGGCATATGGTGCTTCATTCTTTTCGACAGAATTAAAGCAGGCTGCGTGCATGACGTTGACTACGTCGTGGGCAACCCTCCTTGGGTCAAATGGAGCGACCTTCCTCGTCCGTATGCTGAATTCATCAAACCTCTCTGCGAACGAATGGATATTTTTAGCGAGGATAACTGGGTTGGCGGCATTCAGTCAGACATCTCCACCGTTGTCACATACCACGCCTTGGATAGGTTTGTCCGTCCAGGGGGATTGCTTGCATTCCTCATTACAGGAACGGTTTTCAAAAATGAATCGAGCCAGGGTTTCAGACGCTGGACTCTTCACCATGAAAATGGAACTTCAGAGAATATGAGCGTCGAACTCGTTGAAGACTACAAAGCGATTCGCCCGTTCGAAGGCGTAGCAAATTGGCCCTCACTTCTCATAATTAAACGTAATGGCGAAAATACAGCTTATCCAGTCACATATCGCGAATATCGCAAGCCTCAAGGGAAGCCAGTGGATGGCGAGCTTCTATCTATGCCCATACAGAAACAAGCCATTCCCATCCCCGGAACCATCGATGGCCCGTGGCTCGTCGGGTCGAACGGCCAACTCTCTGCTTGGTCGCAGATAATGGACGCCACCTCATCCGACAAGAGCTATTCCGCACGAAAAGGTGTCACAACAGATGCAAATGGCATCTACTTCGTAAGCACACATGCGACCAATGTGCCTGATGTTGTGAGGATATCGAACGATCCGAGAAACGGGAGGCGCAGCCTGCCCCGCATAACCGCCGATGTTGAGAGTTCCTATATCTATCCACTCCTTCGGGGTCGTGAAATATCGCGTTTTAACGCAACACCATCCCCTGGAAGCTGCGTCATCGTACCTCAGACGGGCATGTTTGGTGACGATAAGCTTCCCGCAACGTCACCTCAGCTTTTTCAATATCTCGCCCGCTTCAAAAATGTTCTTGAAACCAGATCCAGCTACCGCCGCTTCCAAAAAGGCAAGCCGTTCTGGTCCATATGGACCGTTGGTAAGTACACATTTGCTCCGTACAAGGTGGTTTGGAAGGAGATGTCAGGCTCCAGCTTCGTTGCGGCTTATATTGGCTCCGAGACGATGCCCGGTGGAACGATGAAGACGGTTGTTCCGGATCACAAGGTTTATTTCATCCCTGTGCAAACCGAACCAGAGGCTGCTTATCTCACAGCATTCCTTAACTCCTCTTTGGTATCGGGAGCAATCGGGGCGTATGCATCGGCGTTAAGTCTCGGAACGAGCGTAGTCGATTATCTCACTGTTCCAAAATTCGACGCCAACGATAAACAAATGGCTGAACTCAGCGAGATGGGAAAACGCTTTAACAGCGGCATCGAGCCAACAGCTGCCGATGAACAACGACTCGATGAACTGGTCACCCTCATCGTGTGCGGATAGAGACGACGAAAGCAAAAGCAGTGTAGGGACTTGAGTGAAGATATGCCGAAAGGAGCGGTCAATAAGGCACTATGGGATTTGCGCGGGTGCGCGCCCGTCGAAAGCACCCGCCTAGCAGCAGCGGCACGCCTCCGCATCACCATCTTCCGACTAAGAAAATGAGCGCGCGAAGGACGCGCTTCCATAAGAAACAGTCTATTCAAAAAGGTGCCCAAACTCGAGCGCACCGTCATCGAGAACAGTGTGATCGAGGGCGATTTCATAATTGTCCCAATGAGGCGCAGGAGGGCTATCCCGCGGTGCACGACGTGCAGGCGACGCCGCCTGAAACTACCGACAGGCTCACGCCCAGACGCTGGAGGGCACCCGCCCTCGACAACGCCCGCCAGCTACTAGTCAGGTGCTCGTATGGGCGTCTTTCTCCACTTCCCTCTTGTATTCAGCGCCAGCGCAGGCTATAAGGTTATTGGTGGCACATTAAGCTACCTCCAAGTGCCGGGGGAGTCCCCCGGCTTTTTTATTCCTTTAGGCGTCTCCATTGGCCAAGGAGCTCAGCATCTTTGTCGATGAGAGCAGTGACCGCGGCGGCAAGGCTCGTTACTATCTGCTCGCACTCGTCTACCGCCGTAGCCAGCTCAACGACCTGGTAAGGCTAATAGAACGCATGGGCGCGATATCTCCCCCGCCATCGAACTCGCCCTGGTCAAGTTCGATGGCGGGGAGGGCGGCGAGACGTACGGCAAGTTCTTCGGCGGTGTCGGCCCTTTCAAAAGGAACTGGCTCAAGCAAGCCCGCAGTAAGCAACTTTAGCTGGTTTCGAGACTCCAAAAGAACGGCCACCCCTCCTCCAGCGAGAAGACAGATTGCCGGCGAGGAACCCCTTGCGATGCATTTCGAGCGGCGAGGGCCGAAGCGCAGGCAAGAATATTGCAGGCACCGATCACAAGCACCACCACATATACAGCAGCGGCACAGATTCTATTGAAACCGTGCCCGCTATCTTGCATTATCAAATCTATATCGAACGTCTGCCCTACTATTTGAGGCAGCAGATCAATTCATTTATTAATGGGAGCATATCCTATAGGAAATCAAAATTCTACCCCCATAACTTAGGAATTTACTATTCCCACTCAATCGTCGCGGGCGGCTTGGACGTAATGTCGTAGCAGACGCGGTTGGCGCCAGGGACCTCGGCAACGATGCGGCCGGAGATGCGGGCCAGGACGTCGTAGGGCAGCTTGGCCCAGTCGGCGGTCATGGCGTCGCTGGACTCCACGGCGCGCAAGATGATCGGGCGCTGATAGGTGCGCTCGTCGCCCATAACGCCAACGGACTTGATGTCGGGCAGGACCGCAAAGTACTGCCAGCAGCTGTGCTCGGAGTTGCGCTCGCCGGTCTGCTCAAACAGGCGCTGGTTGTAGGCGTCGAGCTCCTCGCGCACGATAGCGTCGGCATTCTTGAGGATCTCGAGCTTCTCCTTGTCGACCGCACCGATGATGCGGATGGCCAGACCCGGGCCCGGGAAAGGCTGGCGGAACACGATGTGACCCGGCAGGCCCAGCGCCAGACCAAGCGCGCGGACCTCGTCCTTAAAGAAGTGATCAAGCGGCTCAATGAGGTCGAAGTGTACACCCTCGGGGAACGGGATCAGGTTGTGATGGCTCTTGATGGTGGCCGTCTTGCCGCCTGTCTTGCGAGCGCCGGACTCGATGATGTCGGGGTAGATGGTGCCCTGAGCCAGGTACTTGACCGGCTTGCCGTCGCACTCGAGCTGCTGCGCCACGGCGAAGAACTCTTTCCAGAACTGCGTGCCGATGATGCGGCGCTTCTCCTCGGGCTCGGTCACGCCGGCCAGAAGCTCGGCATAACGGTCCTCGGCGTGGACGTGGATAAAGTCGACGTCAAACTGCTTGGTGAAGACCTCCTCCACCTGCTCGGGCTCACCCTTGCGCAGCAGACCGTGGTTGATGAACACGCAGGTCATCTGCTTGCCCACGGCGCGGGCGCCCAGCGCAGCCACGACGGAGGAGTCGACGCCGCCGGACAGGGCCAGGATCACGCGGTCGTCGCCGACCTTCTCGCGGAAGTCTGCCGTCATGGTCTCGACCAGGTTGTCCATGCTCCAGTTGGGCTCCAGGCCGCAGATCTCAAACAGGAAGTTGCTCAGCAGCTGCTGACCGTACTCGGAGTGCTTGACCTCGGGGTGGAACTGCGTGGTGAAAATCTTGCGCTCGACGCACTCCATGGCGGCAACCGGGCACACGTCGGTGCTGGCGGTAACGGTAAAGCCCTCGGGCACCTCGGAAACGGCGTCGCGATGGCTCATCCACACGGTCTGCTCCATAGGCGTGGAGTTAAAGAGCTTGGCGCCGGCCGTGCGCGTGATGGTGGCGCGGCCGTACTCGCCCACCTCGGAATGGCCGACCTTGCCGCCGAGCGTCACGGCCGTGATCTGATGGCCGTAGCAAAAGCCAAGGACGGGAAGGCCAAGGTCGAAGATGGCGGGATCGATGGACGGAGCGTCCTCGGCGTACACGGAGGCCGGGCCGCCAGAAAGGATGAGCGCGGAGGCGTTCATCTCGCGAATCTCATCGGCCGAGATGTCGCAGGGAACGATCTCGGAATACACGTTGAGGTCGCGGACGCGACGGGCAATGAGCTGACCGTACTGCGCACCAAAGTCGAGTACGAGGACCTTTGCGGAAGCCTTTTGATCCATGGTTTCCCCCTCTTGTTGGCGGGGAGCCGGTGCCCACCCGCGTGAATGAACGAAAATAACTTTCATAGTGTACACGTTATATGGGGTTTCTCGTCCCTCGCAGCCATCAGCGCACGGCAAACGCACGACCGGGGCCCTATTTGACGGCGATTGAAGTGTTACCAAACGTTACAGATGATGTAATACGTTTGAACATTGGACGCCCTGTGCCACAATACTGCCGAACGACTCCGCCTTTGCGGCGGCAAATACGATAGGAATACCAGCATGAAGCGCATCCTTCTCATCGCCACGGGCGGCACCATCGCATCGACCGAGGACGGCAACGGCCTCTCCCCCGCCCTGACCGGTGAGGAGCTCGCCCAGAGCGTCCCCGAGATCTCGGGCCTCTGCGAGCTCGACGTCGTGCAGCCCATGAACATCGACAGCACCAATATGCGCCCGAGCGACTGGATGCGTATCCGCGACGTCATCGTCGAGGGTTATGCCGACCACGACGGCTTCGTGATTCTGCACGGCACCGACACCATGAGCTACACCGCGGCAGCGCTTTCCTACCTGATTCAGGACAGCCCCAAGCCCATCGTGCTCACCGGCTCGCAAAAGCCCATGGGCAATCCATTTACCGACGCCAAGCTCAACCTGTACCAGAGCCTGCTCTATGCGCTCGACGAGCACTCGCACGACGTCTCGATCGTGTTTGGCGGCGTAGCCATTGCCGGCACGCGTGCCCGCAAGCAGCGCACCATGAGCTTTAATGCGTTCATTAGCGTCAACTATCCGCCCATTGCCTATATCCGCAACGACCGCATCGTTCGCAACGGACTCCACGGCACTCACCAGAACGAGAACCCGGTTCGTTTCTACGACAGCATCGACCCGCGCGTATTTGTACTCAAGCTTACGCCCGGCGTAAACCCGGGCATCCTCGACGCCCTTGCCGATAGCTACGACGCCGTGATTCTGGAGACCTTTGGCATTGGCGGTATCCCCGAGTTTGGTGAGTCGGGCGAGTCGTTCCAAGAGGCAATTTTCCGCTGGGTCGATTCGGGTCGCACCGTCGTTATGACCACGCAGGTCCCCGAAGAGGGCCTCGATCTGGGCGTTTACGAGGTCGGCCGTGCTTACGCCGATCATCCGGGCATTCTGCGCGGCGACGATATGACAACCGAGACGCTCGTGGCCAAAACCATGTGGGCACTCGGCCAGTCACGTGATGCCGCCGAGATCCAGCGCCTGTTCTACAGCCAAGTCAACCACGACCGCATCCCGATGGCGTAATTCAGTTGTCGACGGGTATCCCCTATTCGATGCCCTCGAGAAGCTCTGATACCGTCATGCCGAGTGCGGGCGCGATCTTAAATAGAACCTTGAGCGTGAAATTTGCCGTCCCATCTTCGATTCGGTCGAGGTAGGGTCGGCTGATTCCTGTCGCCACACAAAAATCGACCTTGGAGATACCAAGGTCCCTGCGCGTCTGCTCGACTCGCTTGCCAAGAATCTGTTTCGCACGTTCGTCCATGCAGCCGAGTTTGAAATGGAGCTGAACAAAAACGTAAACTATAGTTTACGTTTAAACGAATACACAGGAGTTTTCTATGTCGGGTTCTTCGGTCCGCATGTACCGAGCCATGCTTCGCACAAACAGCGCACCGCCCAAGCTCGTCGTCGTTGAAGCTGATTGCCTTTCGCCCGATGAGCGCACAGCATTTGCATTGCTATCAAGTCGCGTCGCCGCCGTTCTGGTCCCTTGCCCGGCGCAAGGTGAACTTGCCATCCAATGCCAAGCGCACAGCCGCTCGCTCAATCAGGCTGCCGTAATCGCAACCAGCCAACGTGGTCTGCCCCTTCTCCTGGAAGCCGGTATCGCACTCGCCCTTCGCGGCGCCGGATACGAAAACGAGGCCGCCGCCGACATGGTCTTTAAACCACGATCGAGCGGCGGCCTCGCAGCAGCCCTTGAATATGCGTGCAGGCTCGTTGCCTAAAAGGACAAGCTAGAAACCAAAGCCAAAGCCCGTTCCGGTAATCGCCGAGTACATAAAGTAAACGTTGACCACGTTGAGGAACACACCCGTGATGCAACCGTTACGCAGGTAGCGCTCGCACACGATGCGCGCCATGGCGGCGGAGTCATCATTGTTTTTAG
The DNA here is from genome assembly GCA_959606035.1 of uncultured Collinsella sp. Taxonomy (GTDB): domain Bacteria; phylum Actinomycetota; class Coriobacteriia; order Coriobacteriales; family Coriobacteriaceae; genus Collinsella. Next base: position 119,805 of record CAUHHB010000002.1, on the reverse strand, counting down.
CCTGGCGTCCTGCCGTAAAGTACGTCGCCACGCTCAGCAGCAGGTTGAGCACCGGCAGTGCCAGCAACTCGTAACTCTTGCCCCAGCGCGTCACCTCGCCGGCGGCATTAAACTTTGTTGCCACCTCGGGACCAATGTTGGGGATAACACACGCTGCGACCACCAGCGGAATCACCGCAAGTACGAGCAGTGCAATACCCATGTAGCCGGCTTTTTTACCATATTTAAACATGCGCGTCGTCCTTACACGTTAAAGCGGAAGTGCACGACGTCGCCATCGGCCATGACATAGTCCTTGCCCTCAATACGCAGCTTGCCGGCGGCCTTGGCGCCCTGCTCACCGCCGAGCTCGATGTAGTCGTCATAGCCAATGACCTCGGCCTTAATAAAGCCGCGCTCAAAGTCGGTGTGGATGACGCCGGCGGCCTGCGGGGCGGTCGCGCCCTGACGAACCGTCCAGGCCTTGACCTCCATCTCGCCGGCCGTAAAGAACGACTGCAGGCCAAGCAGCTTATAGGCCGCCTGTGCGAGCACGTCCAGGCCGGGCTGCTCCAAGCCCAAGCTCTCCAGGTAGTCGGCGGCGTCCTCGGGATCGAGCTCGGAAAGCTCGGCCTCGATCTTGGCGCAGATGGGCAGCGGCTTAACACCATCGATGGGCGCCAGATCGTCGTTGAGCATATCCTCGTCCACGTTGGCCACATACAGGATGGGCTTCATGGTGAGCAGGAACAGGCCCTTGGCAGCGGCGCGCTCCTCGTCGGTCATCTCCATGGACGCGGCGCGCTTGCCCTCGTTGAGCCAGGCAAGCAGACGCTTGGCGACCTCGAACTTGGGCATGAGCTCCTTGTCGCGCTTGGCCTCCTTCTCGAGCTTGGGCAGCTGCTTCTCGAGCGTGTCCATGTCGGCCAGGATGAGCTCGGTCATGATGGTATCGGCGTCACCGGCGGGATCGACGAACTCGCCCGTGCGGCCCACCTCACGCATGACGTTGGGGTCCTTAAAGTAGCGCACGACCTCGCAGATGGCGTCGGTCTCGCGAATGTTGGCCAGGAACTGGTTGCCCAAGCCCTCGCCCTCGTTGGCGCCCTTCACCAGACCTGCGATGTCGACGAACTCGACCGTCGCCGGCACGATGCGACCCGGGTTAACGATGTCGGCAAGCTTTTGCAGGCGGCTATCGGGCACGTCGACGATACCCACGTTGGGGTCGATCGTGGCGAACGGATAGTTGGCGGCAAGGCCGGTCTTTTTTGTAAGCGCGGTGAACAGCGTCGACTTGCCCACGTTGGGCAGGCCCACGATACCGATGGAAAGGGACACGACAGCTCCTTTTGGTACAAGCATTTCAAACTGCATAAGTATAGCGCCGCCGCAGCATCTGGGCTAACCCGGACGCCACGGCGGCACGAATGAAGCAGAGATAGGGGTCGCTGACTAGTCCGCGAGCTTCTCCACCTGATCGAGCATCTTGTCGAGCTTGGCCTTCGCCTCAGCCTTGACCTTCTGGGCTTCTTCGTGGGCCCTAGCCTTCTGGGCGGCCTTTTCCTCGGCCTCGGGATCGACGACGACTAGGTTGGATGCATCATGTTCAACCAACTTAAGCGCATGCTCGGGGCACACCTTGACGCAGGCTCCGCAGCCTAGGCAATACGTGGACTCCAGTGCAAAGCGGCCGCTTCCCACCAAATCGCAGGCAAACGTGGGGCACACGTTGACGCATTCGCCACACGACGTGCACTTGTCAAAATCGCATTCCGGCGTGCTCACCTGCATGTTCTGGGCAAGCTCGGGGTGGTTTTGCAACGTCGAGAGTACCAGCTGGCGCCCGTGCGTAAGCGTACGGCGACGTTTTGCCGTCGTGGCGCCGCACATGGTATTGAGCGTGCGCTCCAGCTGGGTAATCTGGTGGCGGTGGGCTTTGAGCTTCTGCGTCACCGAGGCCAGCGCCGCCGTTGCCGGGTTGAGCTTGGTCACGGTAAGGCCCGTGGCGCGGGCAATCTTATCCATGTACTCCTTGCGCTCGTACTCGCGGCGCTTATGACATTTGAGGCTCTTGGGGTCGACCTCCAGGCCCATGCCCGTACCGGCCCACTCCTCGGCGGTGGCGATGGCCTCGCCCAGAATATCCTCGCCACCGGTGTTGCGGCACTTATCGCACACGCCCAACGGCAGGTACACGCTCACGTTGGGATAGTCCGCCAGCACCGAGAACCAGGTCTCGGCCGTAATATCGCCCACGCAGGCGACGACGACCTCGTTTTCGCGCGGCATGCGCTTAAGGGCGCGCGTGCAAGTGACGTAGGCGGTCTCGTGGCTCGTAGCAGCAGAGACGATGTCGTCATACAGGTTTTTGGGCGCCAGGCGCGGCGAGATGATCGCCTCGGTCGGACAGGCAGCGGCGCACAGGCCGCACTTGCGACAGGAGTCGAGGATCTCGATGGCGTCTTCCTCGACCTCGATAGCGTTGACCGGGCACACGTCCATGCACGCGGTGCAGCCGCTCTTTTCGTTTTTGCAGGTCAGACACGGAATGGTGTTGCCACGCGGACGCTCCTTGTAGTCGGCAGGATTCCACTGCGGCGCCGACGGATCGAGCGCATCGGTCACGCCGCCAAGCGGGTTTTTAAGAAAGTCGAAACCCTTGCTGATCTCGATAATGTCATCAAATAGATCGTGTTCCTGCGCCATGCGCGGCCCCTCCCTGAGCAGTGCAAACAAGCAAGAGATAATGATACGCTATCGGCCCGTGCCTCGGGCAAATTACACGCGGAGCACCTTTGCGGCAAATAGCCTATGGCCTATCGCCGCCCCGATTGCACAAGGTCGATCAAGCGCCAAACTATGCCTCGCGCATGAGCTCGACGAGCTTTTGCTTGGTCACCTTGGCCTGCTCGTTGGCCATATTGCGTTCGTTTCTAAAGGCCGCATCCGCAACGCTCATCAGGTCGGCATCGGAAATCTCGCCAAGGCCCAGCTCCTCGAGCGTCGTCGGCAGACCAACGCGCTGACAAAACTCGAGCACCTGTTCAAGCCGGGCGCACGCTCCAGACGAAGCTGGACCACCAGACCAAACGCCACGGCCTCGCCGTGCATAGCCTTGCACTCGGGCAAAATCGTCAGGCCGTTGGCGATGGCATGCGCCAACGCCAAGCCACCGCTCTCAAAGCCAACGCCCGAAAGCAGGATGTTGCACTCGATCAGGCGCTCAACCGCTGGTGACATGCGACCCTTCTTGATGTCGCGCTTGGCAGCGACGCCGCATTCCATAAGCGTATCGTAGCAGGCACGTGCCGCGACCAGTGCCAAGTGCCCCGGCGCGCCACCGTGCTCGTTCGCGCCGTGCGCCGCGGCGCACGAACGCGCCTCAAAGTACGTTGCCAGCGCGTCGCCCATACCGGCGACCGTCATGCGCAGCGGGGCCGCCGCGACCACGTTGGTATCGACCACGACCAGGTCCGGATTCTTCTCGAGCATCAGATAGCGATCGAACGACCCATCCTCGTGAACAGCACCGAAATCGCGCTGCACGGACCGTCCATCGAAGCCGCCGTGGGGCATACACACAACGGCAGCTCAGCATAAAACGCAACGGCCTTTGCGATATCGAGCATCTTGCCGCCGCCAATGCCCACCACCATGTCGCAATACTCGGCCTGGGCTTCCTTGGCCATTTCGACAACGGCATCTTCCGTACACGGACCGTTGTAAATCTTAAAGAACGGCTCGCTTAGATCTTCATCCAGAAATCCATCGACGATTTGCCTGCACAGCCGATCCTCGGTGCCCTGGTCAAACAAGACATAGGCAGCGCAGCCCAACCATGACAAATACCTGCCCTGACGCGAAAGTTCGCCCGGCCCCTGAACATACCGGCCGGGACCGCCGTAAACCATAGGAAGCGCCATACGAGAATCCGCCCTTCATCAAACAACGATTGGTGCAAAGTAACCTGACCCCTTTGCACCAACTTGGTGCGATGGGGTCAGGTTAGTTTGCACCATAGCAAAAAGGGGCAAAGCCGTCTGCTGGCTTTGCCCCTTCCTTAGCTTGATTTACTCATCCATGAGATAGTAGTGTCCCAGCGCGTCGGCACCCAGGATGGCGTTTGCGACCATCTCGGGCGTCACCTCAAACGGCATATTGCACATGGTGTCATCGGGCGCGCAGGCGGCCTCGGCAACAATCATGGCCTGTTCGCGCGTAAGCTCGGCAACGCCAAGTTCCTTCATCGTGACCGGCAGGCCCAGCTCAATGCAGAAGCCCAAGACTTCCTCGAGTTTCTCAGTCGGAGCATCCTCGAGTACCAGCTGAACGATGGTGCCAAAGGCGACCTTCTCGCCGTGATACATGCCGTGGCACTCGGGCAGCATCGTCAGGCCATTGTGGATGGCATGAGCAGCAGCAAGGCCCGAGCTCTCAAAGCCAATGCCGGAGAGCAGCGTATTGGCCTCGATGATATGCTCGACTGCAGGCGTGAGCGCACCCTTCTCCAGCGCGACCTTGGCCTTGACGCCATCGGCCATAAGCGTCTCGTAGCAGAGCTTGGCGAGCGCCAGACCGGCCATGCCGCCCTTGCCGCCAGCGCAGGTGCCACCGTCGGCATCATGCGTCGCCTGGGCCTCAAAGTAGGTTGCGAGCGCATCGCCCATACCGGAAACCGTCAGGCGCACCGGGCTCGCCGCGATAACCGTCGTATCCATCAGGACAATGTTGGGGTTTGCCTTAAGGAAGAGATATTTATCGAACTGGCCATCGTCGGTGTAGAGCACCGAAAGTGCCGAACACGGGGCATCGGTCGAAGCAATGGTGGGGCAAATGATAACCGGGGACTCCAGGTAATAGGCGACGGCCTTCGCGGTGTCGAGGATCTTGCCGCCACCGACGCCGACGATGATGTCGCAACCGTTGTCGCGAGCGAGCGCAACCAGGCGATCGACCTCGCCCTTGGAGCACTCGCCGTTAAAGTCCTCAAACAGCAGCTCGGCCTTAGCCTCGGCAAAACCGCCCTCGATCTTGGCACCGACGCGCTTCTTGCCCGAAGGCGTCACGATGACGAGGGCCTTAGCGCCGAGCGGCTCGACATAGGAGCCGAGCTTGGCGAGCTCGTCCGGACCCTGGATGTACTTGCTGGGGCTATTGAAAATTGCAGCCATAACTATCCCATTCTCTAAAAGAAAAAAGAAAGGGGCTCCGTACAGATACGTGCGGAGCCCCTCGTTACGATAACAAGAGTCGATTAGAAATCGATGTCGGTGTCGTAGTAGCAGGCCTTGAGAATCTTCTCGAAGTCGGCAGCCTTGGTCTCACGCGGGTTCTCGGGCGTGCAGGCGTCCTGCTCGGCGTTCGCGGCGATCTCGGGGAGCTTGGCGAGGAACTCCTCCTCGGAAACCATCTGCGGGTTCTCGGCGTCGACCTTCACGCCACCATTCGCGTAATCCTTGATGGACTGCGGAATGTTGAGCTGGTCGTTGAGGTCGCGGATCTTCTGGACGAGCGCAGCGATAAGCTCCTCGTTGGTCTCGCCGGGAAGGTGCAGGATCTCCTTGGCCACGTAAGCGTAACGCTCGGCAGCACGGGGATCCTTGGAGTTCCACTGGATGACCTTGCCCAGGTACATAGCGTTAGCAGCACCGTGGATGATGTGGCCGTTCTCGAAGGCAGCACCGGTCTTGTGAGCCATGGAGTGAACGATGCCGAGCAGGCCCGAGGAGAAGGCGATACCGGCGATGCACTGAGCCTCGTGCATGTGCTGACGGGCCTCATGGTCGCCAGCATAGGACTTGGGCAGCCACTCGACGATCTCGCGGATGCCGTGCAGGGCGTTGGCATCGGTGAACATAGAGGCGAAGGTGGAAACGTAGGCCTCCATGCAGTGGGTCAGAGCGTCCATGCCGGTGTGAGCGCACAGCTTGGCGGGCATGGTGTAGGTGAGCTCGGGGTCGACGATGGCGACATCAGGGGTGATGTTGAAGTCGGCCAGCGGGTACTTGATGCCCTTGGCGTAGTCGGTGATGACGGAGAAGGCGGTAACCTCGGTAGCGGTACCGGAGGTAGAGGAGATGGCGCAGAAGTGAGCCTTCTGACGCAGCTCAGGGAAGCTGAACGGCTGGATGATGTTATCGAAGGACTCCTCGGGATACTCGTAGAAGACCCACATGGCCTTAGCGGCATCGATGGGCGAGCCGCCGCCGATGGCGATAATCCAGTCGGGCTCGAACTCGCGCATGGCCTCGGCGCCCTTCATGACCGTCTCGATGGACGGATCGGACTCGACGCCCTCGAACAGCTTGACCTCGAAACCGCCTTCCTTAAGGTCGGCCTCAACGTCCTGCAAGAACCCGCCACGGCGCATAGAGCTGCCGCCAGAAACGATGATGGCCTTCTTGCCCTTGAGGTTCTTCACCTCGTGGCGAGCGCCCTCACCAAAGTACAGATCGCGAGGATTGGTAAAACGTCCCATACTGTGCCTCCTAAACAAGCCCCTCTTAGACTTGTGTATATAACGGAGCACCCAATTGGCTCCGTTAGGACCGTTTTGCGCGTTGCCGGCGATGACAATGCGCGATGTCTAAACGTCTCAACGCTCAGACAAACACTATTTTACCGTTCTGGTTGGTCAGTTATTCACCTAAAGCCGACAATGATGAAACGTTTTTTCTATCCCTGAAGACCCTTGTGGGGCATTCATACTCCCAAGCTGGGCAAACGTTTTATCAAGGTTGACCACATATCCCGGGCAGGACGGTGCCCCTCCAAAATGCGCCCCGTTCGCCGCCAAAAATCGACCGTTTGCGGCACCGTGATACCACTCGGTCGTCCAAGGTGTCGACATTTGTGCGACATCCGTCTTCGTGGTGCAAAGGTGCAAGTCCAAGTGCGGCACCCCCGGTGTGCCACATGCGGGTAAACTAGAAGCTTATATAGAGACATTTGAACCCTAACCGCAGCAAAGGAGGCCCCATGGCATTCGATCCCATTCAAGAGGATTGCCATCGCCTCGTTCTTGAGGCCTTGCGCCGCGACAATATCCCGCTCACCGACGGCACCGCCGTAGAACGTCTGATGGAACAATTCACCCGCAACCCCGCGCCGCTCATCGTGCACGACCGTGACCGCGCCGGGCATCTCATTGCCAAGGTGGTCGAGGCTGTCGACTACCGCATTCCCTTTATCCCTGACGATACCCAGGCAGAGCAAGAAGAGGGCGCTGCCGAGAACATGCTTCGCGAGGCAGCCGCGCTCGACCCCACCAACTGGGACGCCCAGCGCATGCTGACCGCCCTCACCGCCAACTCCAACGAGGAGTACGTACAGTACTTGGTATCTAAGCGCGATGAAGTCGAGCACGACCTGGCACTCAAAATCGCCTCGGCGCAGGACCCCTACGAGCGCGAGGCCGCTGGCGACCTTATGCGCCGCCCCTACCTGCGCTGGCTTGCCGCCCTTGCGTCGCGCGCCCTCATTAGCGGCCGCTATCGCATGTCGCTCGAAGCCGCAAACCGCAGCCTCGACTTTGCCCCCAACGATCCGGCCGGCGTCCGCCACACCGCGATGCTCGCCATGGCAAAGCTCGAATACCCCGCCGAGGAGCTCAAAAGATTTCGCTCCGCCCACTCCGTACCCTATCTCGCGAATACCCCGCTGCGCCGCCGCCCCAAAGATCCGGAGCGCGACTTGGACCCGTGGACGCTCATCGCACTGATGAGCGCAGCCTGGCGCGAGCTGGACTACGAGGGCGCCGAGCACTACCTGCGTATCCTTGCGCGCTCGTGTCCGCACGCGGCCGAGGCGCTCTACTTCCAAACCGAGTTTCCCGATGGCGTCTATGCCCGCGTCAACGTGGGCGTGGGCTCCACCGACGAGCTTGTCCTTGCGCTGTCCGAGGCGACGCCGGTACTGCAGGAGGGCCTGGGCGCTCCCGACAACGCCAGCTTTGCCGCCTGGGTCGCCACCAACGACATCGTGCGTTCCCAGATCGACGAGCGCATCCTGCGCGCAGCCGAGCAGGGGCTTCCATTTAAGGGAGGGGACCTCTAATGGATCCGAGCGTCTACATCCCCGCCTACTTGGAGCGCACCTATCTGGCGTCGCACCCCGAGCTCACCGATGCAGCACGCGAGCTTGTCCATAACGACATGAGCGCGAATCCCCAAAAGTATGCGCAGTCCGAGCATGCCCAGGCGCTGCTGTCCTATGCCGGTGTTCATCGCCACCTGCTCGACGAGCTCCATCGCATCGAGGACATGGGCAGCGACGAGGAGTTCGAGCAGACGCGCAATCGCCTGTTCGACGATATGCGCGATGAGCTGCTCAAGATCGTTCGCGTCGATGCGCTGGCGGTCGATGCCCAGCTGCTCGCCATCATTTTGGCGGACACACCCGTCGACGCCTGCCTGGGCGACCTGATGAAGCTCGAAGCGACCACGACCGATTACCTGCGGCAAAGCGTGCCCGGGTTCGACATGGAGGCCCCACACTACTGGGCCAATAATGTTTTGGCCGACGGTGTCACCGCAGCGGACCTTACCGTGAGCGAGCCGGCCCTTATCGGGTGGCTCCACACACTCGAGGCCATCTCGCAGCTGTGCATGGCAAGCGCCCGCTACCGCGCTGCTGCCAACTACGCCCGCCGCGTCCTTAAGGCAGAAGGCTATCCCACCCGAGCTGCCGGCACCGTGTTGCTCGCTCTCGCTCGCCTGGAAGACCAGGACGGCTTTTTTGCCCTAGCCCACCAGCTCGAGGAACAGATGGGGGCAGACGCACTCGAAAACTCTCCTTGGTACCTGCTCGCCCGCACGATTCTGCTGTTCAAAACAAACAAGATGCGCCCGGCGACGCGCGCGCTGCGTGAGTTCGCTAACCGTTGCGAGGGCGGCGCGTTCTTTTTGCTGAACCCCATGTATCAGACACCGTACCTTCCCTGCCGGCCCGAACCGCACGACCCCTGGGACCTTTCGCATCAGGCAGTTTGGGAAGCCGACGGCATCATCTCGGACACCCCCGACTTTGCCCCCTGGGCCAACGCCTGCGAAGATGTATCGCAGCTTGCCCAGGAATTTGCGCGCCGTTACGGCTTTTAACGGCGCAAACGCCACGACCATGTCATTCACGTTAGGAACGGCTTCATGAACTTCCGCTCATCTCTCGCCTGTGCCTCGAGCGATATCGCCCGCTGGGGGCTGCGCTCCGTCCTTAAGCGCCAGGGCGGCGTACTCCCCGGCCGCATCGCCATGAAGATCGACCCCGAGCTGCTAAGCGACCTCGCGAGCCTGGTCGACCGCAGCGTGGTGATCACCGGCACCAACGGCAAGACCACCACCTCCAACCTCATCGCCGACGCCGTTGCTGCCAGCGGTGCTACCGTGGTGTGCAACCGTGCCGGCAACAATATGGAGCCTGGTGTGGTGGGTGCTCTGCTCGAGGCCCGCGGCGGCCTTAAGCACACCAGCAGTGGCAAGCGCGTAGGCGTTTTTGAATGCGATGAGCTCTACACTGTGCGCGTCCTGCCCAAGCTCAAGCCGACGTACTTCGTGCTGCTCAACCTGTTCCGTGACCAGCTAGATCGCTATGGCGAGATCGATCACACCCAGGAGGTCATCGCCCACGCGTTGGAGCTTTCGCCGGCAACGACGCTCATCTACAACGCCGACGACCCGCTGTGCGCCTCGATTGCCGCGCGCGTTCCCAACGCGAGTATTGCCTTTGGCATCGACGGCGCCACGGGCACCGAGTCCGACCGCATTAGCGACTCGCGCTTTTGCTCGCAGTGCAACGCCCCGTTGGAGTACGACTACGTACAGTATGGTCAACTCGGCGCCTACCATTGCCCCTCGTGCGGCTGGGCCCGCCCTGCGCTTGTCCGTCGCGTGACGGGCGTGGAACTCGGCTGCGACGGCTACGGCTTTGACCTTGTCTTTGGACCCGATACCGACGCACCCGCAACGCACATCGCCACGCGCTACAACGGTCTGTACATGGTCTATAACGTTGCCGCCGCCTTCTTTGCCACACACGAGTTGGGCGTGAACACGGCGCTTCTACAGCCTACGCTCGATGCCTATGTGCCTGCCGGCGGTCGTATGGGGCGCTGGGATATCGCCGGCCGCACCGTCGAGGCCAACCTGGCCAAGAATCCCGTAGGCTTCGATCGACAAATCCAGTCCATCAAGACGGCAGACGGCAGACTCTGCGCTTTCTTCCTCAATGACAACGACGCCGACGGCCACGATGTCTCGTGGATCTACGACGTCGACTTCGAGCGCATCGCCGATACCTCGGGGCTTGTCGCCTTTGCCGGCGGCACGCGTGCACACGATATGCAGGTGCGCCTCAAGTACGCCGGCATCGACGCCGCCATTATCTCGGACGTCGCGCAGGCAATTGGCGCCATGGCAGACGAGGCCGCCGATGACACCTTCTACGCCGTCGCCAACTACACGGCCTTCCCGCCGCTGGTCAAAGAACTCGACGGGCTCAAAGGCACCGATGCAAGTTCGGTCGCCTCCCACGCCGTAACGCGCGCCGATGGTAGCGCTGTCCCCACCGATATCGCGCCAGTCGAGCTCTCGCGCCCGCTGCGCATCGTCTACCTGTATCCCGATGCCCTCAACCTCTATGGCGACGGCGGCAACGTCATCGCCCTCGAGCGCCGCTGCGCCTGGCGCGGCATCCCCGTTCGCGTGGATGAGGTCCGCATGGGCGAGGTGCTCGATCTGCATGATGCCGATATCGTCATGATGGGCGGCGGATCCGATCGCGACCAGCTAGCCGTGGCACACGAGCTGCTCGCCCAAAAAGACAAGGTCGCAGCCTATGTTGAGGACGGCGGTTCGCTGCTCGCCATCTGCGGCAGCTATCAGCTGCTCGGCCGTTCGTACTATATGGGCGAAAATCGCATCGAGGGCCTGGGCGTCATTGCCGCCGAGACCGTACGCGGCTCCGACCGCCTGATCGGCAACGTCGCCGTCAAGACCGACCTGGCACCCGAGCCCTTTGTGGGATTCGAGAACCACGGTGGCCGCACGCTTTTGGACGCCGATGCCACGCCGCTCGGAACGTCCGTCGTCACGGGCACCGGCAACAACGGCGACGATGGCTTTGAGGGTCTCATCTACAAGGGTGTCATCGGCACGTACCTGCATGGCCCGGCGCTGCCCAAGAACCCCGAACTCGCCGACTGGCTCATCGCGCACGCCCTCGAGCGCCGTGGCGACACACAGGCCGCCGCCCTGCTGCCGCTCAAACCCCTCGACGACACCTACGAGCACGCCGCCCACGACGCCGCCATGAAGCTCCTCTCCTAGCACCTCACCACCACAAAGGGGACAGGCACCTTTGTGGTGGTTTTCCAGTTTGCCAACGATATACGCGCCGGCAAAAAAGTCTGCTATACTCTTCCCCGCTGTCCCCATCGTCTAGCGGCCAAGGACGCCACCCTTTCAAGGTGGATATCGCGGGTTCGAATCCCGCTGGGGGCACCACAAAATCTGAGAAGCCCGTTACCAATTCGGTAGCGGGCTTTTTGCTACCGATATGCCGGGATTCGAACCCGACAGGGTGCGGATCCCGGCAAATCGGCGGCAAAACGGACTCCAAAGCGTCCTTCGCAAACAAATAGCCGGGGCCCGCGCGATGCGGACCCCGGCTCAATACCGTGACGATATGTCAGTTACGCCCTACACGTAGAACAGGATGTCGTCGTAGGTCGGAACCGGCCAGTAGTCGGCTGCCACGATCTCCTCCATGGCATCCACGGCGGCGCGCAGCGTATCCATAGCAGGAACGACCTCGTGCGCGTACACGTTGGCCTGCTCCTGGCCATCGAGAGCCTCGGCCTTCTGATGTACGGCGTCGAGCGCCTTGATGGAGTCGTTGATGGCGGTGATGCCGTTGCAGAGCTTGTTGAGCGTGTTCTGCTCGCACTGCATGGCGGCCTCAGCACCGGCGGCACGAATAGTCTCAAGGCCCTTAGCGACCTTGGTGGCATAGGCGGTAATGACCGGACGATAGGTACGACGCGCCTCGCGAACCATCGTGGTGGCCTCGATGTTCATGAGCTTGTTGTACTTCTCGAGCTTGCAGTCATAGCGGCACTGGGCCTCGGCGCGGGTCAGAACGCCCGTCTCCTCAAAGAGCGCGATAGCCTTATCGGAAACAAAGGCGGGAAGAGCGTCGGCCGTGGTCTTGTTGTTGGCAAGGCCGCGCTTCTCGGCCTCGATGGGCCACTCGTCGGAGTAACCGTCGCCGGAGAACAGGATGCGCTGGTGATCGGTCAGCACCTTCTTGCAGTACTCGAGCGCGGCGTCCTGGAACTTATCCTCGGGCGTACCCTCGAGTGCGTCGGCGAAGGACTTGAGCGACTTGGCCACGGCGGCATCGAGCACCAGGTTGGAGTCGGAGACGTTCTGCTCGGAGCCGCAGGCACGGAACTCGAACTTGTTGCCGGTGAAGGCAAACGGGGAGGTGCGGTTGCGGTCGGTGTTGTCCTGCATCAGCTTGGGCAGGGTATCGGCGCCCAGGTCGAGCACGCCGCGCGTGGCATGGACGGAAGCCTTGCCATCGATGATCTTCTCGACGACCTCGGTAAGCTGGTCGCCCAGGAAGATGGACATAATCGCCGGAGGAGCCTCGTTGGCGCCCAGACGATGATCGTTGCCGGCCGAGGCAACGGAGGCACGCAGGAGCTCCTGATAGTTATCGACGGCCTCGATCACCGCGGTGAGGAAGACGATGAACTGCAGGTTGTCGAGCGGGGTGTCGCCCGGGTCGAGCAGGTTCTCGGACTCGGTGCCAAGCGACCAGTTGTTGTGCTTGCCCGAACCGTTGATGCCCTCAAAGGGCTTCTCGTGCAGCAGGCAGACCAAGTCGTGACGGGAGGCGATGAGCTTCATCTTCTCCATCATGACCAGGTTCTGGTCGATGGCCTCGTTCACCTCGCCATAGACAGGAGCGAGCTCATGCTGGCAGGGAGCGACCTCGTTGTGCTTGGTCTTGGCAGGAATGCCAAGCGCCCACAGTTCATCGTCCAGGTCCTTCATATAGGCCGAGACGGTGGGGCGGATAGCGCCAAAGTAGTGCTCCTCGAGCTCCTGGCCCTTGCAGGGGGCAGCGCCAAAGAGGGTGCGACCGGTGATGACCAGGTCCCTGCGCTTGCGGTAAGCGTCCTTCTTGATCAGGAAGTACTCCTGCTCATCGCCCACGGAAGGAACGACCTTCTTGGGGGTCTTGCCAAACAGCGCCAAAACGCGCTTGGACTCACGCGAGAGCGCAGTCATGGAACGCAGCAGCGGGGTCTTCTTGTCCAGGGCCTCGCCCGTGTAGGAGCAGAAAGCCGTGGGGATGCACAGGACATCGTCCTTGATAAAGGCGGGGCTGGTGGGATCCCAAGCGGTGTAGCCACGGGCCTCGAAGGTGGCGCGCAGGCCGCCGTTGGGGAAGCTGGAGGCGTCCGGCTCGCCCTGAATGAGGTTCTTGCCCGTAAACTTGGTAATGGCGGTGCCGTCGTGGTTGGGCTCGAGGAAGCTGTCGTGCTTCTCGGAAGTAATGCCCGAAAGCGGCTGGAACCAGTGCGCGTAGTGCGTAGCACCCTTGGAGATGGCCCAAACCTTCATGGCGTGAGCGACGGCGTTGGCCACATCCAGGTCGAGCGGCTCACCCTCCTCGAGGGTTGCGGCAAGGCGCTTCCAAATGTCCTTGGGGAGGTAGTCCTTCATGACTTCCTCAGAGAACACCATGGTCCCGAAGCGGTCAGTAAGATCGGCCATACGGAACTCCCTTCGTATCGGCACCGCGTGAGAAGCGGTGTTGATTACTAACGAACGAGTCATAGCTTAGGCTCGCCGTGTTTCCGCGACATTACCGTTGTGTTGCTGTCGCGAAACCAATCAATGAGGTTACCGCATCGCGGCAGTATTGCCACCCTTAACAGCCAATGAACTGTATAAATTGCAGACCTCCCCGCATGGTTTAAGGGTAGTCAATTTAGGACGGGGCTAAATTGACTGGTATTTCGCATCAGATACCAGTCTTTATAACCCCGCACCCAATGAGCTGCGTTGTTATAGGGAATGCCGATAGCAAGGCATCTTTGATTGGTATCCCTAGATAGCGAGTAAAACTCCACCGTGACACAGTGGTGCTGTAGAATCCTTACAATACATCGCACTAAATATCTAAAGGAGCACGATATGCGCGTCGACGAGGTTTTTAAGCAGGCAGCATCCCAGGGCACTGCACCCGTTTCGTTTGAGATGTTCCCGCCCAAGGGCGAGCTTACCCTCGACACGGCTCGCGAAGTGGCAGGCAATCTGTGCAAGCTTTCGCCGAGCTTTGTCTCGGTCACCTGCTCGGCTGGCGGCTCGGGCAACGGCGCCACCACCGCCCCCATCGCGCATATGATTACGAGCGAATTCGATACGCCCTCGGTGGCGCACCTCACCTGTGTGGGCCGTACCCACGCCGATATCGCCGCCAAGATCGATGAGTACCGCACCGCCGGCGTGGAAAACATCCTGGCCCTGCGTGGCGATCTCCCTGCCGGCGCGACCGAGGACGACAAGCCCGCCTCCGACTACGCCTACGCCCGCGACCTCATCCCCGAGCTCGTCGACGCCGGCTTTTGCGTGGGTGCCGCAGCCTACCCCGAGGGCCACATTGCCTGCGAGGATCTCAACCTCTCGGTCGAACACCTCAAGCAAAAACAGGACGCCGGCGCGAGCTTCTTTGTGACGCAGCTCTTCTTTGATAACGAGTGCTTCTATCGTTTTCGCGAGCTTGCCGACAAGGCCGGCATCACCGTGCCCATTACCGCAGGTATCATGCCGTTTATGGGCAAGTCGCAGATCAGCCGCATGGTCTTTATGTGCGGCGCGTCACTGCCCTCCCCCGTCATCAAGATTCTCGCCAAGTACGAGAACGACCCCGAGAGTCTGCAGGCAGCCGGTGTAGATTATGCCGCCCGTCAGCTTTGCGACCTTAAGGAGCACGGTGCCGCCGGTCTGCACCTGTACACTATGAACCGTCCTGCAATCGCCGCAACCATTATGGAGCGCTTGGGGTAATGGAAAAACCGCACATCGATACAACCGCTGTCGAAGTGCCGGCCGACCTTGCGTCGCCGGCGCTTTATCGTATCGATGATGCCCACCATCCCCGCGTCGATCGTGCCGAGATGCTGCGCTATCTGGGCTACGGCGGTCAGCAGATTGAGCCCGAGCTGTCGCAGCGTATTGAGCTTGTCGTTGAGCGTCTGGAACTGGACATTGAGCCCCGTGGCGTGCGCCGCGCATTTGCCATCGATGCCATGGGCGTGGACGAGCAGGGAGAGCCTTGCATTCGCTTGGTCGGCACCAACGTTGAGCTGCGTGGTCGCGATATCTATCGCCATCTCAAAGACGCCCGCTTTGCCGCGCTCATAGCATGCACACTCGGCATGGACGCCGAGCGTCGTCTGCGCACCACGGGAGCCCAGCAGCCCCTGGAGGGAGCCGTGCTCGACGCCGCATGCTCTGCCTATGTAGAAGCCGCCGTCGAGCAGATGGACCAGCAGGTCAAGGCTGCGGCCGCCGCACACGGACTCGCCGGTAACTGGCGCTTCAGTCCCGGCTATGGCGACTGCCCGCTTACGGCCCAGCGCTCAATCGTGAATGCGCTCAACGCCACGCGGCTCATCGGGCTTACCGTCACGCCGACCAGCCTGCTCATGCCCACCAAGAGCGTGACCGCGGTGATTGGTCTGTTTGACGGCGAAGTCCACGACGCCCAGAGCCGCCCCACCTGCAATATCTGCCGCATGCGTGAGCACTGCCGCTTCCGCGCCGCCCACACCACCTGCTATTCCAGCCATTAGGAGCCATCGATGTTTACTCCGCTTATCACTCACGATCTGGACGGCGCCGCGCTGGCGGCGCCCGTTGATGCCGCACGCCGCAATGGCGCTGCATACAAGACGCGCACGATCGACGACCTTCGCGTTAAGGACGATCGCCTGCGCGCCGCCATCGAGGGCACGGGACACCTGCTGTTCGACGGCGGCATGGGCACCATGCTGCAGGCGGCCGGCATGAAGGCCGGCGCTCTGCCCGAGCTGCTCAACTTTGAGGAGCCCCAGGTCATTACCGACATTCAGCGACAGTACGTCGAGGCCGGCTGCGACGTGATCACCGCCAACACCTTTGGCGCCAACGCCCACAAGCTCGACGGCGCCGCCACCGTGGCAGATGTCTTTGCCGCCGCTGTCGCCTGCGCCCGCGAGGCCGGCGCCCGCTACGTCGCCGGCGATATCGGCCCCATCGGCGCGCTGCTTCGCCCCTTGGGCACCCTGAGCTTCGACGAGGCCTATGACCTCTTTGCCGAGGAGGTGCGCGCCGGCGTCGACGCGGGCGTGGACCTCTTTATTATCGAGACCATGACCGACCTTGCCGAGATCAAGGCGGCCGTCCTCGCCTGCCGCGAGAACTCCGACCTGCCCGTCTTTGCCACCATGACCTTTGAGGAAGACGGTCGCACCTTCTTGGGAACGAGCCCCGAGGTCGCCGCCATCACGCTCGACGCCATCGGCGCCGACGTTTTGGGTATCAACTGCAGCCAGGGCCCGGCCGAGCTCCGAGGGCTCGCCGCACGTATGCTCACCGTTACCGACAAGCCCGTTATGGTGCAGGCTAACGCGGGACTGCCCCGCGTGGACGACGACGGCAATACCGTCTTTGATATCCAGGCCCCCGAATACGCCGAGGCCGTCGCCGGCATGATCGAGGACGGCGTGAGCGTCGTGGGCGGCTGCTGCGGAACCACGCCGGCGCATATGGCGGCCTTGCGCACGCTTATCGACAACCACACGCCCAGCCCGCGCCGCCGCAAGCCCAGCATGTCGGTCACGAGCGCCCAGACGGTCGTGGACCTTCCCTGTGACGGCCACAAAATCGCCGTCATCGGCGAGCGCATCAATCCCACCGGCAAAAAGCGCCTGCAACAGGCCCTGCGCGACGGCGACCTGGACTACGTCGTGAGCCAGGGCATCAGCCAGCAGGAACAGGGCGCCGACATCCTGGACGTCAACGTGGGCCTGCCCGAGATCGACGAGGTCAAGATCATCCAGCAGGCGACCGAGCAGCTCCAGGGCTCCACGCTGCTGCCGCTGCAGATCGACTCCACCGACCCCGCAGCCGTCGAGGCAGCCGTGCGCCGCTACGCCGGCAAGCCCATCATCAACTCGGTCAATGGCAAACAGCAAATCATGGATGAGATCTTTCCGCTGGTCGCCCATTACGGCACCAACGTCGTCGGCCTCACGCTCGATGAAGGCGGCATCCCCGATACCGCCGAAGCTCGCTTCGCCATCGCCGAGCGCATCGTGGCCGAGGCCGCCCGCTACGGTATCGGCCCGGACCGCATCCTCATCGACTGTCTGGTCATGACCGCCTCGACCAATCAACGCCAGGCCGAACAGATCCTGCGTGCCATGTCCCTGTGCAAGGAGCGTCTGGGCGTCAAATGCGCGCTCGGCGTGTCGAACATCAGCTTTGGTCTGCCTGCCCGCCCGCTGCTGGGCTCGGTCTTTTTGGCTGCCGCTTTTGGCGCGGGCCTGGACGCCCCCATCATGAACCCGGGCTCCAAGCGCTTTATGGATACCGTCTACAGCTATCGCGTGCTGAGCGTTGAGGACGAGGGCTCGACCGGATACATCGAGCGCTACGCCGGCTGGACCGATCCGTACAAGATCGCCGCGAATCCGGCGGCGGCTCAGGCGGTATCGACCGACGCCGCGCCCGCTGCTGGCACCACCGGCACCGACGGCAACGACGACCCGATTCGTCGCATGGTCGTCTCGGGCCGCAAGGGCGAAATCGCGGCCGAGACCGAGCGTCTGCTGGCAGACCATGACGCCATGGACCTCATCAACAATCACTTTATCCCCGCCCTCGACGAGGTTGGCGTCCTCTTTGACCAGGGCAAGTTCTTCTTGCCGCAGCTTATGGCCTCGGCCGAGGCCGCGCGTGTGGGCTTTGACACCATCAAGCGCCTGATGCCCGCCGGCGAGATTGCCGACAAGGGCAAAATCTGCGTGGCCACCGTTAAAGGCGATATCCACGACATCGGCAAGAACATCGTCAAGATGCTGCTCGATAACTACGGCTATACCGTCTTTGACCTAGGCCGCGACGTCGACCCGCAAGAGGTGCTCAAGACCGTCAAGGAGCGCGACATTAAGCTCGTTGGCCTCTCGGCGCTTATGACCACCACGGTCGTCGCCATGGAAGAGACCATCAAGTTGCTCCATGCCGAGGTTCCAGGCGTCAAGATCATCGTAGGCGGCGCCGTACTCACCCCCGAATACGCCAAGCAGATCGGCGCGGACTACTACGCCAAGGACGCCGCCGAAAGCGCCCGTATCGCCGAAGAGGTCTTTGGGCAGTAACACAACGGAAACAACCGAGCACCAAAACGTGCCGCATGTGCCACTTGGCGCGTGCGGCACGTTAGAATAGAAAAGATTATGCTCGTTTTGGCAGATAGGAGCGCAAGGATGGCGATCACGCCCGCAGAAATCGCGGAAACCCGCGGCATGGTTGAGGAGCAGAACCTCGACATCAGGACCATCACCATGGGTGTTTCGCTCATGGGTTGCGGTGACGAGAACCTCGACCGCATGTGCACGAAGATCTACGACCACGTGACGCACACGGCTGAGCATCTGGTCGAGACCGCCGAGAACCTCGAGCGCGAGTACGGTATCCCCATTGTCAACAAGCGCGTTTCCGTCACCCCGGTGGCGCAGATCGCCGCATGCTGCAAGGATGAGGACCTCACCCCCATCGCGCATGCCCTCGACCGCGCGGCCGAGACCCTCGGCATCGATTACCTGGGCGGCTTCTCCGCGCTCGTCCAGAAGGGCATCGGCGACGCCGACCGCCGCGTCATCCAGTCCATCCCCCAGGCGCTCGCTACCACGAGCCGTGTCTGCTCCAGTGTCAACGTCGCCAGCCTGCGCGCCGGTATCAACATGGACGCCGTGCTCATGGCCGCCCAGACTATCATCGATGCCGCTAAGCTCACGGCCGACCAGGATTCCGTTGGCGCCTCCAAGTTTGTCTGCTTTGCCAACATGGTCGAGGACTCCCCGTTTATGGCGGGCGCCGTCCACGGCGGTGGCGAGGCCGACGCCGTCATCAACGTAGGCGTCTCGGGCCCCGGCGTTATGGCCGCAGCCCTGGAGACGCTGCCCGATTCCGCCTCGATGATGGAAGTCGCCGAAAAGATTAAGCAGACCGCCTTTAAGATCACCCGTGCCGGCGAGCTCATGAGCCGCGAGGCCGCCCATCGTCTGGGTGTCGAGAAGGGCATTGTCGACCTGTCGCTGGCTCCCACGCCTGCCATCGGCGACTCCGTCGCGCGCATCCTCGAGATCATCGGCGTGGGCACCTGCGGTGGCCCGGGCACGACCTGCGCGCTCGCCATGCTCAACGATGCCGTCAAGAAGGGCGGCGTCATGGCCAGCTCCAGCGTGGGCGGTCTTTCCGGCGCCTTTATCCCCGTGTCCGAGGACGCCGGCATGATCGCCGCCGTCGAGGCCGGCGCGCTTTCGCTCGAGAAGCTCGAGGCTATGACCTGCGTGTGCTCCGTTGGCTTGGACATGATCGCCATCCCCGGCGACACCCCGGTCGAGACCATCGCCGGCATCATCGCCGACGAGATGGCCATCGGCGTCATCAACAACAAGACCACGGCCGTCCGCGTGATTCCTGCCATCGGCAAGGGCGTGGGCGACTGCGTCGAATACGGCGGTCTGTTCGGCCGTGCGCCCATCATGCCGGTGAACCCCAACGCCGGCACCGTGCTTGCCCACCGTGGTGGACGCTTCCCGGCACCGCTGAACTCGCTGAAGAACTAGCTGAGGGGGACTGGCGAGGAGCCCCGGGGAGGGCAAATATATAAGGTCGCCTGCCCGGACAGTCCTGACTCGCACGGAGAGCACATTAAGTGCTCTCCGGCTCGTGCGGAACTCGCGATCGACCTTATATATTTGCCCTCCCCGGGGCTCCCGCACAACGGGACCTCAGTTGGGTTCTATCCCGTATGGCAGTCGCTTCGCTCCTGCCCGCCTTGGTTGTGAGGGCGGTTTGGCGTTGGATCGGTTCTTTCTGATATATGCTGGTTGCGGCTCTTCTTTTTTGGGGGGGAGTCGCTTTTTGTTGTGAGGGGGATGGCCCGTGGCTGATGATTTGATTCGTTCTGAGCTGCTTTCTGCGGATTGGAATGGCGAATGGATGCGCTTGCAAGCTAGTCGGCGGCGGGCTGATGATTCTTTTGAGTGGGATAAAAGGGCTCGGCATTTTCGGCCGCTTGAGACTGCTCCGTATGCCCGGGACTTTATTAAGCTGTTGGCGTTAAAGCCTGGTGAATCCGTGCTTGATATGGGGTGTGGAGCTGGGTCGATTGCTATTCCGCTTGCTCAGGCTGGGCATCCTGTGATTGCAGCCGACTTCTCCCCCGCTATGTTGGGCACCCTTGATGCCGGCATTGAGTATTACGGGCTCGAGGGGCGCATAACGCCGCTTGAGCTTGCTTGGGATGATGATTGGGATTTGGTTGGACCGGTCGCGAAAGCGGTAGATGCTGCCTTTGCCAGTCGCTCTGTCACCACGACCAACCTAAAAGATGCGCTTGCCAAGCTTGATCGAACGGCTCGTCGGCGTTGTGCTGTCACGATGGTCGCTAACTCCAGCCCGCGCTATGATCTGCACCTGATGAACGCCATCGGTGCCTCGGTTACCTGCGGTAATGGCTTTGTGTATGCTTTTAATATCCTCATTCAGATGGGTGCCCTGCCGCAGGTTACATACTTTGAATCGCCTCGACGCGACACCTTCGATAGCCTTGAGGCAGGTGTGGCGGATTTTTCCCGTATGCTCGAACATGGCAACGAGGATAAGATCGACCGCCTGCGCGATTACATCGCCCAGCACATGATCGAGAACCCCCATGCCGGTGAGCCAGGCTCCAAGGGTGTGCCGCAGGGACGCTACATGCTCGACCACGTCCGCAAGGTCCGTTGGGCATTTATTGCATGGGAGCCAGTCTCTGCGCCCAGCTCATAGCTTGTTCGCAGCCCACGCCGCCCACTCACTCGGCATCCGCATTCTTTTTGAACTGGGCAAACGCGCCCCACACCGCGCCGTTCCTGCGCTATCGTGGGACAGCTCACGTAGATTAAGGCCCCGTCGCGGGGCGCCCCATACATAGAAAGCGAGAACCCATGGCACTGACAGGAGCCCAGGTCAAGCAGCTTCGCAGCATGGCCCATCACCTCAACCCCGCCATCATCATCGGCAAGTCCGATATTAACGAGGGCACCGTCGAGCAGACGGTCGCCTACCTGGAGAAGCACGAGCTCGTTAAGTGCTCCGTGCTCGATGGCTCCAGTCTTTCCGCCCGCGAGGCCGCCGAGGAGCTCGCCGAGCGTTGCCACGCCGAGGTCGTTCAGGTTATCGGCCGCAAGTTCTCGCTGTATCGCGAGTCCTCGCGCAAGGACATCGAGAAGATCAAGCTCGTCTAAGAGCCAATGATCGGCGAGCCAACACATAGCGAGCTTACGGGTGTCCAAGTACTTCGGGCGCCCGTTTTTATCGCTCGACCAGCACGCGATTGAGCCGCCCCTCCACCAAGCGCTCGTATAGACGCCGCGTCTCGGGCTCGGGCACGCCATTGACCTGCTCCCTCAGATGGTGCATATGCCCGCTGTACAGCTCGACGATATCGCGCCGCCGCCCCGCCGCACTGTAGACACGCATGGCGCAGCGCACCATATCCTCACGCGCCGTTTCCTGTCGAAGACCCGACTCCGCCAGCCAAATCGCCGACTGCAGGTCGTTTTCTTCTAGAGCGGCATTTGCTCCCTTAATCATGCAATCGATATACTTTGACTGCATAATGCGTCGCATACGCAAAAAGTAGGTGGGATTACAGCCATTGGGAACATACAGCGGTCCGGCATAAAGCTGCTCAATCTTAAGGCACAGCTCAACTAAATGGGGCCCGCGCGCACCCGTTCGATTTCCCAAAACCTCGCGGCTTATCTGGTCAAACAGCCGTACATCGGTCTTGACGTAGTCGCCGTTGAGTCCGATGCATTCATTTTGGATGAGCACACACGACTTGCCATCCGGCGTCGGTCCCAAAGCCGACCGCAAGCGCGATATCGTCGAGTACAGGTTGTTGCGGGCGCTATTGAACTCGGCATGGGGCCACAGCTCCATAGCCAGCGTCTCACGATCGACGAGCGCATCCATGCCCAGCGCAAGCCGCTCGGCAAGTGTCGCCGCCTTCTTGCGGCGCCACATTTTGTCCGTGATGGGAAACCCGTCGCGTTCGGCGCGAAACGCACCAAACATGCGAATCTCGATATGGTCGATGGTATCAACGGCTTCAACCTCGCCGGCCTGAAATAAGCGCTCGCCCTCCCCTTCCAGATCATCGCGCAGCGAGTACCGCGACAGCTCGCGCACGGGAAGCTTCTTGCGAATCCTGGTCGCCGGCTCGCCCAGACAATGCATGGCAAGGCGCGCAAAGAGCCGATACGATGGCTCCAGAATCCCCGCACGATTCATGGACATCCAGGCCGCAAGATCGCTGTCTCGGCCCGCACAGGCCAAATGCAGCGCCACCATCCAGGCCTCCGCTCCACCAACCTGCGTCTGGCTTATATCGAGCAACTCCGCTTCCTCGCGCACCGAAACCATCGAGGTGTTACGCAGATACGCCGCGCGCTCCAGCAGCAATGCGTTATCGCGCATGTACGCAATCGACTCCTCGGCAAGTTTGAGCACTTGGACCGCACGAAACTTTGCATTAACCGGCCGTCCCTCTGCCAGCGACTGCCAGCCTTCTAGCAACAGGCCAAACAGCTGAATCTGGTTGTCGCGCATGCGCACGGCAAAACGATCGAGCTCGTTGAATGCCGCGTCGTCGGTTACCGGCAGGCCGGAAAGGAGCCGCCGTGCCGCCAACACCATGCGCACCCAGATAGCCATCGCCTTAAGCCCACGTACGTCGAGCGCCTCCCGCACCACCGTCATCTCGTCGTCGCGCTCGTCGGTTCCCGCAAACGACCCGTCAAAAAGCTCCACCAGCATGCTATCGGCCCGTATAACAATCCCCGCGATGTCGAGCTCACAGTCGTAGGCCTTGCTCGTTTTGAGCTGCTGTAGAACGCCGCCGTCATCTCCCCGCTCGGTCAGGCAGCGCTTGACCTCGATATGTGCGGACAACATATCGAGTGCGGTATGGGATGTCTCGATTTCTGGCACGGCCAGGTTCGTAGGAAGCCCAAGCCCGTTGTCCCCATAGCAAACAGCCGTCAGTGTCTGGGCCACCCTCCATGAAACAGGGTCTATTTCGCAGGCCGCCCGTTCGCCCCCGCGCTCGATGACCGATGCCATATAGCGAGCGAGCTTTGTATTGGACACGCTGACCGCTGCCAGATATACGCCAAGCGCCTCGGCAGGCGTTGGCTCTGGAGCCGGATCCTCGGCATCGATCGTGCCCAGCGCTGCTCGGCAGATATCGGCCCCGTGCCCCGTCAGAGCCAGATCGACCCCATACTGCCCAGCAAGTTCAAGGACCGCATCACGGTCCAAAAAGGCGTCCGCCAGGCCCATCGCCGCATCGCATCTACCCGCCTTAAGCAAAATCCGGGCCGCCCTCGGAACAAGTTCGGGGCGAACCTCGGCCACCAACTTACGCAAGCGCAAGCGTCCGTTATCCTCCGTGCCCAGACACGTAAAACTCCGCTCGGCGGGGTCCAAGCCAAAGATCGGGTAGTCGCGTACAAAGTAGGACTGGTCGACCATCGACAGCCTCACCCCGCAAGCCTCGAGTTCTGCGATATTGCCCTCGCCCATCAAAATCATGAGACATGCCACGCAAAACAGCGCATTATTGTCGAGCGAAGCCAGATCGACAAGTGCCGCGCCATATACGTTGACAATCTCGTTTTCGAGCAGACCGGCTACGTCGCCTTGGCCATACAGACCCGTCTGCAATGCCGAAACGAGCTCGGGCACGCCCTGCGTGAGCTGATAAAAGTCGAGCGATGTGCTGATCGAAAACGCCGATGCCCACGCCGAATACTCATAGGCATGCACCTTGAGCATCTGCGCATTGATCTTAACCGAATCGCCCAGCCCATGAATCAGTTGACGATTTGAAGGACGGCAGGAGATAAAGACCCCTACCCCCATAGCGCGCAGGCCGCGAATCCTGTCGATGAGGTCTTCGGTATCGTGCTGATCGAGGTTTGGCACATTATCAATCGCGATAAGGGAGTGCGGTTTGTCTTTGAGTTCTTCGGTAACCACCTCGAGCTGCATAAACACCTCGCGCCCAGTGGCGCGATCGGCCTCGATAATCCGCACAGGGCCTCGCGTCGGGTCGCATTTAACCTCATGGGTGTACTGCAGCAGCACCGAGGTCTTCCCAAACCCGTCGGGCGCATAGAGAACCACGATGCCGGCCTTTCGGCCCTTGGCGAGAAGCTCATTCATCAAGCGTTCGCGTCGCACCATATAGCCTCCGCCCAGCGGCATCAGCTCGAGGTCGTCTATACTGCTCAAATCGTTTACCATGCCCGCTCCTCAACTCGACCGTATGGACACTGTAACCGCAAGACCATACAAGCCGCGCTATGAATAGAGCGACCTTGTGTTTGAGGTTGTCTTTTGGTACGCAAGCGGCAAGTTTTTGTACAGCGAGGGCCGATTGTTATTAATCCCCCGACTAATCGGTCTTTAAGCAGGTAAATGAGCTTGTCAGCTTGTCCCATCCAAGCGGCAGTGTAACGCAAATGAACAAGGTTCAGCCATGTCATTCAACTCGCCTAGCACCCGCTACCGTCTACGACCTTTTAGTGGCATTTTTGCATAGAATCTTGTATGGAATGAATCAAGCTGTTTGACATCCGGCATTCGTCAAGCTTGCGGCAAGATTTTGGTCAAGCGGGCGGAAAGGGATAGCAAAAAGGCCCCCGCAAAGCGGAGGCCTTAGGCAAGGCTATGTCGAGGTGCAGGATTCGCGCTACTCGCAGAGCGAAAGGGCGGCCTCGTCGGCAACGACAACGCAGTTGGTGTGCAGCTGCAGGATCGAAGCCGGGCACGCAGGCGTAACCGGACCGTAGCACATGTCATGCACGGCCTGAGCCTTGGCCTCGCCGTTGGCGACGACCAGGATCATGCGGGCATACATGATGGTCTGGGTGCCCATGGTGTAGGCCTGACGGGGAACGTCGTCGATGCTGTCGAACAGGCGGCTGTTGGCCTGAATGGTGCTCTCGGTGAGGTCGACGCAGTGCGTACCCTTGGAGAAGTGGTCATCGGGCTCGTTGAAGCCGATGTGGCCGTTGTTGCCAATGCCGAGCAGCTGCAGATCCGGGTAACCGGCGGCGGCGACGATCTTGTCGTACTCAGAGCAGGCAGCGGCGGCGTCGGGGTTGGAACCGTCGGGCACATGCGTGTTGTTCAGGTCGATGTTGATGTGATCGAAGAAGTTCTCACGCATAAAGTAGTGATAGCTCTGGGGATCGTCGTGCGAAAGGCCGCGATACTCGTCCAGGTTGTATGTGCTGACCTCGGCAAAGTCGACGTCGCCCTTCTCGTACCAAGCAGCGAGCTGCTTGTAGGCACCGATCGGGGTGGAGCCGGTGGCAAGGCCCAGCACACAGTCGGGCTTGAGGATAACCTGCGCCGAGATGATATTGGCGGCCTTGCGGCTCATATCCTCGTAGTCTTTAGCTTTAATGATCTTCATTACGCGTCCTTTCTCGTACAAGAGAGGCAAGGCTCCCCTTACAAGCACTTGCCCGCGGCCCGCGTCGGCCGCAACCAACGTGTGCGGCCACCAGGGCGAGGTCGCGTAATGTATGTGTCTCGTGTCTAGCCGCGTCGAGGCCCCTGCCCGTCCACGGTGACCCGAAGCCTTTTAGCTTCGGACAAATCCCATCTTGCCACGGAGGGCGTCCTCTTTCAAGGGCGCCCTCCGTAAACGTGTTTGAATTGTAGGCTAATGGCCACGTGCACTTGCTAGCGCTCGCGAGCAACGATGAGCTGGTCCATCTCTTCGACATGCACGCCAACGGAGCCCTTGATGCTCGAGAACTCAACAGAGTTGCACACCAAGATGGGAACCGTCACATCGTAGCCCTCGGCAGCAATTGCCTCGCGATCGAACTCAATGAGCACATCGCCCTTATGGACGATGTCGCCCACTTGCGCATGTACGGTAAAGTGCTTGCCCTCAAGCTGAACAGTGTCCAAACCAACGTGGATGAGCACGTCCAAGCCATCGACCGTGTTAAGCGCAACAGCGTGTCCCGTGGGAAAAATGGCCTCGACCTTGGCATCAGCCGGTGCAATCACACGCGTGCCGGTAGGCTGAATCGCCACGCCCTGGCCCAAAAGGCCGGTGGCAAATGTCTGGTCGTTTACCTCGGAAAGCGGAATGACGTCGCCCGAGATGGGAGCATCCAGCGTAAGGACTCGACCACGCATACCAAAAGACCTTAGGACTTTAGTGAACATGCTCCCCCTCGGACATACCAATCGACCAAAATAGCCTTAACAGTTTACCACTTGGCACTCGTTTTTGACCATTAGGGAAGTTCGCGCTTGACAACCTCGACGATGTCGTCAACAACGCGCTGGGTCAGCTCGTGCGTCTCGGCCTCGGCCATAACGCGGACCAGCGGCTCGGTACCGCTCGGACGCACCAGAATGCGACCGCGGCCGTCAAGTTCCTTCTCGGCAGCAGCGACAGCATCCCAGATGGGCTGGCAATCGTCCAGACCAGCCTTGTTGTCGGAATGCACGTTGACGAGTACCTGCGGGTACTTCTTCATGATGCCGGCAAGATCGGTGAGGGTACGACCGGTGCGCTTGAGCACGGCCAGCAGCTGAAGAGCCGTCACCAGGCCGTCACCGGTGGTGTTGTGCTCCAGGAAGATGATGTGGCCGGACTGTTCGCCGCCGATGACGGCGCCATCCGCGAGCATACGCTCCAGAACGTAGCGATCGCCCACGGCGGTCTGAACCATTTCGAAGCCCTGCTCCTTCATAGCGATGGAGAAGCCCAGGTTGCACATGACGGTCGAGACGATCTCGGAGTTGGCGAGCTTGCCGCGAGCGGCCAGGTCGGAACCGCAGATAGCCAGGATGTAGTCACCGTCGATCTCATTGCCCTCGCTGTCCACGAACAGCACGCGATCGGCGTCGCCGTCGTGGGCCAAGCCGATATCGGCGTGGGTGCGCAGCACGAGCTCGCGCAGGGGCTCAAGGTGAGTGGAGCCGCACTCAACGTTAATGTCGGTGCCGCAGTAATCGGTGTTGATGGCATGGACCGTGGCGCCCAGGCGCTGCAGCGCAGCGGGCGTGGTCTGGCAGGAAGCACCGTGGCCGCAGTCGACGGCAACAACCAGGCCATCGAGCTTAAGGCCGTCGAGCGTGCTGATGGCATGATCGACATAGGCCTTGCGGGCGTCTTTCATCTTGATGATGTGACCCACGCCGGCGCCGGTCGGCAGCGTGTCGGCAGCCATGGCCTCCTCGGACATGACCCAGGCGCTGATCTCTTCCTCGACAGCATCGGGAAGCTTCATGCCCTTGCGGCTAAAGAACTTGATGCCGTTGAACTCCGGCGGATTGTGCGAAGCGGAGATGACGATGCCACCGTCGAGCTCATTTTGGACGGTGAGCAGCGCCACGGCCGGCGTAGGGATAACGCCGCAGCAGTGCGGACGGCCGCCCTCGGCCATAATGCCGGCGGTCAGAGCGCTCTCGAGCATGGTGCCCGAAAGACGCGTGTCGCGGCCGACGCAGATATCCGGACCAAGGAACTTGGTCGCCGCGCGGCCCAGGCGAAACGCGAGGTCGCACGAGAGGTCGGCATTGGCGACGCCACGGACGCCGTCGGTACCGAAGATGTTCTGGGGCATAGGATCGCTCCTTCCCTAGCAGGCGATATGCAACCGCCCACCCTAGTCGAAAAAGAAAAGCGGGACCCGCCGAGGAATCGGCAGGCCCCGCTTGTACATTGTATCTCGTAAGGAGATAAAACCTTAGCGCTTGGAGAACTGGGGAGCGCGGCGGGCCTTCTTGAGGCCGTACTTCTTGCGCTCGACCACGCGAGCATCGCGCGTAAGGAAACCGGCCTTCTTGAGGTCAGCACGGTAGTCGCCAGCGTTCAGAAGAGCGCGAGCGATGCCCAGGCGCAGAGCGCCGGACTGACCGGAGATGCCGCCGCCATCGCACAGAGCGATAACGTCGAACTGACCGGCGGTGTCGGTCACCTTGAAGGGAGCAAGGGCGTTCTCAACGAGCTGATGACGGCCGAAATACTGCTCGGCGTCACGCTTGTTGATGGTCACCTTGCCGGTGCCGGGGACGAGACGGACGCGGGCGACGGCGTTCTTACGACGGCCGGTACCCTGGTAGACAACGGTGTTCTCAGCCATCTTTAAGCCTCCAGCTCAATCTTCGTGGGGTTCTGGGCAGCATGCGGATGCTCGGCACCAGCGTAGACCTTAAGCTTGGTCATCTGGGCACGGCCGAGGGTGGTCTTGGGCAGCATACCGCGAACGGCGCGCTCGATGACCTTCTCCGGGTGCTTCTCCATAGCCTGGCGGAAGCTCTCAGCCTTGAGGCCGCCGTTGTAGCCGCTGTGGCGATAATAGGTCTTCGTGTCGGCCTTGTTACCGGTAAGCTGGACCTTATCGGCGTTGATGACGACAACGAAGTCGCCGCAGTCGCTGTTGGGCGTGAACTGGGGCTTGTTCTTACCGCGCAGGATCATTGCGATCTGGGTGGCAAGACGGCCCAGGACAGCACCATCGGCGTCGACGAGAACCCAGTTGCGCTGGACCTCGCCCTGCTTGGCGTAGTGAGTCGATTTCGAAATCACTTAGACTCCTCCATGTACAGTACGTGTTGTTACAGAGATTCACGGGGCTCTGCAAGTAACCCGTCCATATTACCCCGCTCGCCGTACGAGTCAACAGGTATTTTGGCTCCGACCAGAGTTTCTGCACATGTCATCCACGAGCCGTGATGTCGCAGCGTTGACGCTCGACAAACGCCTCGATATCTCCCAGCAAGCGCTTTGCCTCCTGACGGCCCTGGATATACAGGTCCAAAAGCTTTGCCGGATCGTGCTCGACATGGCCGACCTCGACCGGCTTTTGCGGAGCAATGACCAGCGCGCGGCCCTCGCGCTCATACTTCCACAGGTGCATGCGCTGGAGGTTATAGCGGTCGTGGCGCGTCTCGATAGCCTCGAGCAGATAGGGGTAGTCGACATAGCGGGCGCGCGCGGCAGGCATAAACTCGTAGGGCTTTTTCTCGTACGAGCGGTCCTGCGTGACAATGACAACCGCGCGATCGAAGCCCGCCTCCTCCAGCACGTGCTCGATGGGGACCGAATCGGCTACGCCGCCGTCGACGTATTTGTGCCCGTCGATCTCGACCGGCGGCGTCACCAGCGGCAGCGACGTCGAGGCACGCACGGCATCGAGGTCGAGCACGGCGCTTTTGACCGGCAGGTAGGCAGCGGTTCCAAACAGCATGTCCGTCGCGACGGCGTACATCTCGATAGGGCTGGCGTCGAACGTCTCGTTATCAAAGGGATCCAGGCGGTCCTGGATATCGTTGAAGATAAAGTCGTAACCCACGATGGAGCCCGTGGATGCGAAGGATGCGGCACCCATGTAGCGGTTGTCATTGCAGAAGGTCAGGTTGATGCGATTGACGCGACCGATCTGGTGCGACTTGTAGTTGACGCCGTTGAGCGCACCGGCCGAAACGCCGTACACCGCCGGAATATCGACACCGGCCTCCATGAGAACGTCGAGCACGCCGGCGGTAAACTGCCCACGAAAACTGCCACCCTCCAAGACGAGCGCGACCTTGCCGGCGTTCTTTGCCTTATCTTCTGCAGTCATATTGACCTCCTGCGATTGCGTTTTGGCTTTCTTCTACCCAGTTTTGGAATGGAGGGCGCATGGGTTTTGGAGCAGAGTTCGATTCTCCGCGGATGAAGGGGATCTGTCGGCGCGGGGCACAGCCAGCAGAAATGCCGTCGGCAGCACATCTGTTTTGGGCTGAGGCATTGCGCGGAGAATCCGCATATTTGCTTCGCAAATACGCACCGGCTTCGGCCGCCTGCCGGCGTCCTCGCCCGCTCGCTACAAACGCTTTGCGTTTGCTTAACGCCCGCGCCCTGCATAGAGTTCGATTCTCCGCGGTACGGACTAGAAATAAAAAGGCGGGTAGATATAAGTATCTACCTGCCTGTAACTATTGGTGGAGGCGCGGAGAATCGAACTCCGGTCCACGAAAGCCCCCTGATTGGCATCTCCAAGCTCAGTCGCTGGTTTAGTCTCGGACGCTTTGCGCGCAGCGACACGCTCGCGGCGTCCTAACCGGTTCGGTCTTAGCCCGCGCCATACCGATTACGTGCGCAGGAGCATTCCCCTAACATGACGTCGCGCCGGTGTCGGGGAAATCACCGGGTTGACGCGCCGCTATAAATTAAGCAGCGAGAGCCATAGGCTCAAAAGAAGAGTTGTTGTCAATTCAATTTGACGGTACCCCTGTTTAACGAGGCGAGGAGACCTCGGCTTGCTTCCTCTCTCAGAGCTATCGTGTCGAAACCAGTCGCCCCCGAATGTTGGGAAAGTCTGGATGGCATTGGGCACGAGTACCCAACACCCGTCGACTTTTCAAGGAACATGCAGGGCAAGCCCCGCTTGTGGAGTGTTATCTTACCACGTTCTGAAAGCGGACAGCTGTTCTATGCACGAGCTGTGAAGACCCTAATGTGCACCATACTTCGCACTTTTGTTACCGATCGCGTCACGTATATTTTCGCCAAGCAAAATTGACCCGTCGAAAGGACCGTTATGGATACCAAGCAGCAACTCGTCAATGCCCTCGCAGGCCTGGGCTCAACCATTACCGAAGCTATGGATGTCATCGAAGGCTTTGTCCCCTGCGGACATCCCGCCCTCACGGTTTCGAACGCCCTTGTTGCGCTGGACGCTGACGATGATGCAGCACTCGCCCAGCAGCTTGAGACCGTCGAGGGCTTTATCGACCACGTGAGTGAGAACCGCGGCGTGGCCGCCTACCACGGCATCGAGGTCGAGCTCGCGGGTCCCAAAGCCGATCTGCTCGCAGCAATCCGCGAGGTAGGCGCCCTTATGCAGACCGCAGGCGTCAAGAACACCCAGGTCAACGAGTGGGTCTACCGCAGTCTGGCAGCACTCGACAGCTCCGACGAAAAGGCAGCCGAGCAGCTCGCAGAAAGTCCCGCCATCAAGGCCGAGCTTTTGTAAATAGCAGACGCGGGCCCCTTGGCGCATCGTCGTCCAAGGGGCCCGCAAACAGTTCGCGTCAACCGATAACCGCGCTGCCGCGTTTGGCCAAAGCAAGAATCGGCATCATTTGGCGCGGGGTCTTTGCTGCAAGATCGGCATGTTCGAGCAGCTTGCGATCGTTGGTCACCAAGTAATCGACCTGCGCGCGTTTGCATGCGGCGAGTACCAAGTTGTCCTCGTAATCGCGATGGAGCGCTAAGTATTTGTCGGCCAGCCAAAGGTCCGACGCATCTGCACCCACGGCCGTGGCGTTTTCGGTCATGTTCCGAACAAACGCCAGCGCCGCATCGCCAATTGCACGGGCAGATGCCTCGTCGAGCGCTCCCCCACTGGCAAGAACGCTACGCTTCAGCTCGTGTTGGACAACGTACAGCACGTCCTTGGCGATATGCACCGGAAAGAACATCAATGCCCCTGCCTCCGCCGCCTGCCCAATAAAGGCACGAGCAGCGAGCGACTCGGCATGGTCGGCGCAAAACGAATCGACCCAAACGTTGGCATCCACCATGATCTTAAGAGGGGCTCCGCTCACAGGATCATCCCCTTTTGGCGATAGCGCTCGTCCATGGCTTCGGAATAGATTGTGTCCCAATCGCGATCGTCGGATACGGGCGACGTAGCGATGCCCAGATCTGCATAAAGCCGGTCTGCCACCGCCCATGATGCGGCGAACGGAGTATCGGACGCGACGGTCTGCCGCCGGTCGCCGATGGCCGCAAGCACTTCCTCGCACTGCCCGCCGCCCTGCGCGACCTTGGCCACCACCTTTTTGATGAGCTCGGGCAGTGACCCGCCCGAAAGCCGCAACGCTTCCTCCGCATGGTCCTTGACCTGGCGATCCACGCGAACGTTCACCTGCGCCATGCCGCTAACAGCACCCACGTTGACCCGCTCCCTTCAATTGCTAGCCCTGCTAGCACCACTATATAAAGAAGCTAGCACATGGTCAAATGCAAAAGGCCTGCGCCCGGACGACACCGATGCCGTCTGGGCGCAGGCCAGATAACGTGGGTGAACACGTCTGTTAACGCAGATATGCCTTGGCGTTGCCCAGGCTGTAGGCGATCGTTGAGCCGTTGTGCAGCAGTGACGACGTCTGCGGAGTGATCATGCCGGTAATGCCCAGCGCCAGGAGCGCCGAGTTGGTGAGCATCACCTTGGAATACGAACTCGTCAGACGATCGATAAGCCCCTGACTCATACGGCGCAGGCGCACGATCGCGGCAAGATCCGTATCGGTCAGGATGATGTCGGCAACCTCCTTGGCGATGTCGCTTCCGCCACCCATCGCCAAGCCCACGTCGGCCAAACCGAGCGCCGGCGAATCGTTGACACCGTCGCCCACCATGGCAACGTGGCGCCCCTCGCCCTTAATGCGCTCCACATACGCGTACTTGTCCTCGGGCAGCAGCTCGGCCTTAAACTCGTCGACACCCGCCTCGCGCGCAATGCGCTCGGCCGTGCGCTCCGAGTCGCCCGTGAGCATGACCACGTGCTTAACGCCCAACGCATGCAAGTCGGCGATGGCCTCGCGGACCCCGGGCTTAAGCGGGTCCTCGATACCGAGCACGCCCACAACGGTGCCGTCGACCGCCAGATACAGCGGCGACAGGCCCTGCATCTGGGACTCAATGCGCTCCTTAATGTCGGACTCGAGCTGCGCGCTCTCATCCTCAAATACAAAGTGTGCCGAGCCGATAATCGCGCGACGCCCTTCGATGGACGAAGCGATGCCGTGCGCCACGATGTACTCGACGGCAGCATGGCGCTCGCGGTGCTCGAGCCCACGCTCGTGAGCAGCGTTGACCACGGCACGCGCCACCGGATGCGGGAAATGCTCCTCCAAGCAAGCGGAAAGGCGCAGGATCTCATCCTCGCTCCAGCCGTCAGTCGTCAGTACGCAAGCTAGGCGCGGCTGGGCCTCGGTCAGCGTACCGGTCTTGTCAAAGACAATGGTATCGGCCTTGGCAAACGACTCAAAGTACTTCGCGCCCTTGACCATGACGCCCATCTTGGCGGCATCGCTCATGGCAGTCATGACGGCGACGGAACCCGTGAGCTTGAGTGCGCACGAGTAGTCGACCATCAGCGCCGCCGAGGTCTTGATGAGACTGCGGGTAGTAAGCGCAACCAGGCCCGCGAGCAGGAAGTTCCACGGGACGATCTTGTTGGCGAGGTCTTCCATGTGCGACTGGCCCTCGGACTTGAGCGAGTCGGCCGTCTGCACGAGTGAGACAATCGAGCGCAGCTTGGTCTGTGCCGTGTTGGCGCGCACGCGCACCAGGATACTGCCGTCCTCCACGACGGTGCCGGCGAACACGTCGTCGCCCACGCTGCGCTCGACGGCAAGCGGCTCGCCGGTCAGGGTCGCCTGGTTGACCATGGCGCTCCCCTGCTCGACAACACCGTCGATGCAAATGGACATGCCAGTGCGCACGGCTACCAGATCGCCGGGCTCAAGCTCGGTGGCGGCAACGCTCACCTCGGTGTCGCCGACGACCTTTTGCGCCTTGTCGGGCACATCGAGCAGCGAGTTGATGAGCTCGTTTTCGCTCATGGCGCGGGTGTAGTCCTCGAGCAGCTCGCCCACGTTGAGTAGGAACATCGTCTGGCCCGCGGTGTCGACATCACGCTTGACGAACGAAATGCCGATAGCCGAAGCGTCGAGCACAGGAACGGTCAGGCGTGGCTGCGCCAGCTCACGAAGGGCAGCGCGCAAAAATGCCATGTAACCGGCCACGACAAACACCGCGCGCAGAGGCGTCGGCAAGAACCAGCGGCGCGCGTAATGGGCACCGACGAGTGTCGCCAGGTCCATAACGAGTTTGTGCTTGCGCGGCTCAAGCTGCATCACGTAACCCGTCTTTGCGTCGGCAATGGCCTGAGCGTCGAGCGCACCGACGGCGGCCAGCACGGCATCGCGACACGGCTCATCATATTCGAGCGCTAACTGGCCAATACGGCCATAGACGCGCACCTTGCGCACGCCGTCGATGTCACCGCTGAGTTTAAGAAGCGCATCGAGATCGCTCTCTGGCACAGGACCCGCCAACTGAAGACGGGTCCTGCCGGGGATCTCGCTAATAATCGAGAATCTCATAGTTTGTGCCTGGGAGTGCTACTCGGCTGCCTTGTCCGCAGCGGCCTCGCTCTGGGTGAGATAGGCAGCCTCGGCAACCATATCGTCGACCTCGGCCTTGGCCTGCTCGACCATGTCCTGGTAGCCGTTCTTGATGCGCATGCCGCACGCGATACCCTGCACGCAGGCATTCTTTACCGGAGCGCTGGTAAGCAGCTTGATGCCAGCCGTACCAAGCAGAAAACCGCCACCGACAAGCAGAGTGTTAAACGTCGACTTCTTCATGTTGCTTCTCCCTTTTGCCGCATTGGACGCGGCACGGTGCCTCAGCACCCGAGTAAATAAGTTCGCTCGAGCACACTTTTGAAATATCTCAATTTTATCTAACTATCTAGGTCAGCCATGGCTAACCTTTTGAAAATTAACGATGCGGAGTAACCGATTGTCAATGTGACAAAGGGACTGTCCCTTTGCCCCTTCTTACAACTGCCAGGTAGCTGCTTCCTTTTGCAGCGCCACCATGCGGGCGAATTCTCCACCTGCCGCCTTGAGCTGCGCCGGAGTGCCCTGCTCGGCAACCACACCATCCTTGAGTACAACGATTTTGTCGGCATTTTCCACCGTACGCATACGGTGGGCAATAACGATAACCGTCTTACCTGCAAGCAGACGGGAGAGCGCCTGCTGAACCACGGTCTCGTTCTCCACATCCAAGCTCGCCGTCGCCTCGTCCAACAGCACGATAGGCGCGTCTTTGAGCAGCGCACGGGCGATAGAGATGCGCTGGCGCTCACCGCCGGACAGCTTGGAGCCGTTCTCGCCGATCATGGTGTTGTAGCCCTGCGGCATGCGGCTCACAAACTCGTCGCAGTTGGCGGCACGCGCAGCCGCAAGCACTTGCTCATCGGTGGCGCCACGACGCCCGAGGCGGATGTTTCCCATCACCGTGTCGTCAAAGAGCAGCACGTCTTGGAACACAATGGCGTAGTCGCGCAGCAGCACCTCGGGATCCACGCTCGCAACATCCACGCCACCCACGGTGACCGTGCCTTCGGTGGCGTCCCAAAAGCGCGCGGCCAGGCGGCTCACCGTGGACTTACCGGAGCCCGAAGGACCGACCAGTGCCGTGACCTCGCCTTCCTCGGCGGTAAAGCTCACGTCGGTAAGAACTTTCTCGCCGGCGCGGCCGTCCTCGCCCGCACCATAGCCAAATGCCACATGATCGAACACCACATCGTGGCCCACGGGCTCAAATTTCTCGCTGCCCCGCGCCACAGGCTCTTCCATGATGGAACGCATGCGCTTGGCCGACGACTCGGCGGCAAACAGCTCGGACATCAGCATCAGCGCCTGATCAAAGGGCGCATAGATGCGGCTCACCATAAGCAGGAAGGCAAACATCATCAAAAAGTCGACCTGGCCGGAGGCGACCATCGCAGCGCCCGTGACCAACGTGGTGGCAATCCCCAGGCGCAGGATGGCAAAGGCGGAGTTGACCAAAAGCCCATTGGCGAGCTCGCCTTTGGTGGTCTCGCGCTCCTCGGCATCGATCACGGCGTTGAGCCCTTCAAGATAATGAGCCTCCTGGTTGGTGGCGCGGATCTCGCGCACGCAGTCGAGCGTCTCCTGGATCGCCTCGGTAACCTTGACCTTCTCGGCACGCACATGGTCGAACACCGGGGTCATGGGGCCGCGCGTTAGATACAGCACGGCAAAGGCCACGGGCACGCTCCAAAACGCCGCGATCGCCAGCTGCCAGCAAAAGAACAGCGACGCCACGAACACAATGGCGCTTGCGATGATGGCACCCCAAAGCTCTCCCAGCACGTGGCTGTAGGCGTGCTCCATGGCCTGGACGTCGCCCATAATGGTCTCGGTTAAATCGGCCAGATCACGACGGCCAAAAAACGACAGCGGCAGCTTGCGCAAGCGCTCGGCGATCTCCATACGCTGCTTGCCGCACTCCTCGTAAAAGATGCAGTAGGTGTAGTAATACTGCTGCCAGTTAGAGGCAAAGAGCAACACGAAAAAGACCAGGAGGCCGCCCACAATCGGCAGGGCATCCGGCAGGTCGGCGCCGCTGGCGAGATGCTCGACAAAGCCGGCCATGACCAGGAATAAAAAGCCCATGCCGGCCATGGTAATGAGATTGGTGAGCGTGGTCCAGAAAATGCCGCGTTTTACGCCGGCGACGCCTTTATCGGATAGGAAATACTTCTTTTGGAATGAGGCGAACATTTATGCCTCGCCTCCCTTCGTGACGGCGGCATCCGCGGTCGCTGCAGTGATTTTCCAGCTCGCGGCCTGTTCGTATTCGGCCCACATCTTGGCGTATAGACCCTTTTGGGACAGCAGCTCGGCATGGGTGCCGGCCTCCTGCACGCTGCCCTGGTTGAGCACCACGATTTGGTCTGCGCCCACTACAGTCGAGAGTCGGTGCGCGATCATAATGACCGTGCGACCCGCCGCCAGCTTGCTAAAGGCGCGCTGGATGAGCGCCTCGTTCTCGGGGTCGGCAAACGCTGTGGCCTCATCGAGCACCACGATAGGCGCGTCTTTAAGGATTGCGCGGGCGAGTGCCACGCGCTGGACCTCGCCACCCGAAAGGTACGCCCCGCCGGCGCCGAGCATGGTGTCGATGCCCTGCGGGAGCTTGGCCACGATATCGTCGCACTGGGCCGCGGAGAGGGCCGCGCGCACTTCGTCGTCAGTGGCTCCAGGCTTGGAGGCGCGCACGTTGTCGGCAAGTGTTTGTCGGAACAGCTGGTTGGTCTGAAACACAAAGGCAACCTGGTCCATAAGCTCGTGGGGATCCATGTCGCGAACGTCTACGCCGCCTACGAGCACGCGACCCGCGGAAACATCCCAAAAACGCGGGATCAGGCTTGCGCAGGTTGACTTACCGCCGCCCGAGGGACCAACCAACGCAAGGGTGCTACCTGCGGGAACGCTAAAGCTCACATGATCGACGGCAGGCGCTTCGGCACCCTCGTAGGTAAAGCTCACGTCCTCAAAGCGCACATCGCTACCAACAGGATGCTTGGGCTGGGCAGGCACGGAGAGCTGCTTGGAATCCATAACGCTTCGGATGCGCGCCAGCGAATCGGCACTCATCTGAGACGCCTCGCCCACAAACATAAGCTTGGTCATGGCCGTCGGCACCACGGCCGAAAAGATCGCGTAAAACGTAAAATTGACCATAAAGTGCGCGAAGGCCGTCTCGCCCGGCGCCAGCAGCAGCGCCACAGGCAAAAGAAATGCCACAAGGCCGTTGAGCGCGGTAAGGTTGAGCACCTGCGGACCCCGGCAAAACGTACCCGCATAGTTTTGCGCCATATCGGCGTATTCGGCGATTGCATCGTGGAAAGCCTTAAAGGAGTAGACCGTCTGCTGGAATACCTTGACCACGGGGATGCCGCGTACGTATTCGGTGCCGGTCTTGTTCATCTTGACCAGCGCGCCCATGTAAGCCTTCATAAACTCGGCGCCCTTGCCGCTCATCATGGTGGCCATGGCACAAAACGAAACGACGACCGAGATTAAGCATGCCGCACCCAAACGCCAATCGAGGGCAAATAGCAGCACAAGCAGGCCCACGACCATGGCGGTGGCACCGGCGATATCGGGCAGCATGTGCGCGAGCAGCGTCTCGGTGGAGGCGGCACAGCCGTCTACGATACGGCGCAGCTCACCGGTGGCGTGCGTGTCAAAGTAGCCGAGCGGCAGCTTAAGCAGATGCTCGCTCGTAGCCTTGCGGATATTGGATGCGCAGCGAAACGCGGACAGGTGCGTGCACATGAGTCCCACGAAATAGACCACGATGCTTGCCAGGGCAAAACCAACAGCCCACCAACCATACATCGCGATGTCGGCGGCCTCGCTCCAGTTGGGCGCCACGGCGATCAGGTCTCGCGCAACAAGCCAGATGCACACGTACGGGCCAAAGCTCAGCAGCTGCGAGAGCGCCGAGAGCGCCATGCCCAAATACGTTAGGAATTTGCGGTCACCGGCATACGCGAGCAACTCGCCGATGCCTCCACCTTCCTTTTTTGATCCCTTTGCCATGAGATTCCTTTCTAACGGCTTGAGAGTTAACCGTAATGAACTTATCATTGATGTGTTAGCCATGGCTCACAATCGAGCCAGGCGTGGACGTTTCTGCAAAGGAAAGGGACGCTTTTGCAAATACGGCGGGCAGCGACCGACATAACCGAGCTCTATGCACCGCAGTTTGAGCAGTTTGGCCTGGAGCTTACCGGCAAGGGCGCCGTCTTTACCGGCGAGGTGGCAAACGATCGGGCGCACGGACGCGCATGGATCATGCCCCTCTCCCCTGCCTGCATCGTCATGGAGCATTACATTACCCCGACGCACGATATGTACCTGGCCGAATACACACCCGAACCGTACGCGTGCGTGAGCGAGGTCAGCGCGCCCACGCTCATGTGCATGCCCGAAGCCGGCATAACGCCTGCGAACCTTAAACCCCTGCATGGACCGTGGCCGAACAGCGCGGTGTGCAGCTTTATCCAAGATAGCTGCGGCGAGGAGCTAAGTCCGCTGTTTGCAGGGCAGCTTTATCACTCGCGCTCGGTGCTCTTTCTGCCTGGATTTTTTGACGAACTGGAGCACCGCTATCCCACCGAGTTCGCAGGGGTCTTTGAGGCGTTTGCCGAGCCATGGCACGAGGAGGCAGCGTCTGCCATCTGCCACACACTACGCCGAATCAACGAGGACCGCGCTCGCGCCGTAGGCGGACATGTCTATATGCAGGGCATCGTGGAGACCATGGTCGCGGAGCTCGCCTGTTCGCGCGCGGCCCACAAGCAGGCGCGGCAGGCGGCAGACACACGCGTCAGCATAACCATTGCCGAAGAAGCAACGGCAATGATTGAGCGCGCGCTCGACAAAGGCAGACGTGTGGGTATCAACGAGGTGGCCGAGAGGCTCTACACAAGCCGCTCCAAGCTATGCGCCACCTTTAAGGCCCAAACTGGCGAGTCCCTGGGCGCCTACATTCGCAGACGCCGTATGGAGCGAGCACAGGACCTTTTGGCCGATAGCTCGCTCACGATAGCGCAGGTCGCAGAGCGTCTAGGCTACCCTCAGCAGGCCGCCTTCGCCCAAGCCTTCAAGCAACACACCGGCACCACCCCCACCGCTTGGCGCTCCCAACATATATAAAGAATGAGGGCGCCATCGGCGCCCTCATTCACCAAATTCAATCCAGCCCACCTGACCCGAACGGCCGAGTCGTCTGGCCGGGGAAGCCCCGAGTCGCCGGGGTATTTCCTCCAAATGAGTTCCGCATGCAAAGAAGGCCACTAAATGTGGCCTTCGTCTTGCATAGGACTGTTTGAAATTTGGAGGAAATACCCCGGCGACTCGGGGCTTCCCCGGCCTCGCAGCTACGAGAGCGACGTTCTCAGCAACTCGTTGAAGAGCTTCGGGTTGCCCTTGCCGCGGCTCGCCTTCATGCACTGGCCCACCAAAAAGCCGATGACCTTCTGGTTGCCGTCACGATACTGCTGTGCCTGATCGGCACAGTTTGCCAGCACCTCGTCCACGATCGGCTGCAGCGCGCCGGCATCGCTCACCTGACGCATACCGCGCTCGTCGACGATCTTATTGGGGTCGTCGCCGGTCTGGGCCATGGCCTCAAAGACCTCGTGCGCCTGGTTGGAGCTGATGGCGTCGGTCGCCAGCAGCTTAGCCAGCGCTGCCACCTGAGCCGGCGCGATGCCGGACTCGGCGAGCGACACACCCGCTCCCTTAAGGTAGGCGATCATCTCGTTGACCAGCAGGTTTGCGACCGTCTGGGCCTCCTTGCCAGCCATACCGGCAGCGGCGGCCTCAAAGAACTCGGCAAACTCCGGGTCGCCGGCAATCTGCTCGGCGTCGGCCGTCTTAATGCCAAAGTCGGCCTCAAAACGAGCGCGCTTGGCATCGGGCAGCTCGGGGATCTCGCCACGGCAACGATCGATAAACTCGTCGTCCAGGTCGAACGGCGCCAAGTCGGGATCGGGGAACAGACGATAGTCGTCGGCCGTTTCCTTCACACGCATGACCACGGTGCGCTTGCGGCTGGGCTCCCAGTGGCGGGTCTCCTGATAGATGATGCCGCCCTCCTCGAGCACCTCGGCCTGACGGCAAATCTCGTAGGCAAGGCCGTCGTGCAGGCTCTTAAACGAGTTGAGGTTCTTGAGCTCGGTCTTGGTGCCCAGCTTGGTCTCGCCGCGGCGGCGCAGCGACACGTTGCCGTCGCAGCGCATGGAACCCTTCTCCATGGAGCAGTCCGAAATGCCCAGCGTCACAAAGATGCGACGGAGCTTCTCCATAAACAGGCGCGCTTCCTCGGGCGTGCGCAGATCGGGCTCGGTGACGAGCTCAATCAGCGGCGTGCCGCAGCGGTTGTAGTCGACGAGCGACTCGGCCGCGGCGGTAATGCGGCCCTCGGCGCCGCCCACGTGCACCATCTTGGCGGCGTCCTCCTCCATGTGGATGCGCAGGATGCGAATGGGCACCGTGTAGGAACCGTCCTCGCGGCGCTCGGGCATCTGCAGGTTGGACGCGTCATAGCTGGCCAGGTGACCGGATCGCTGGTTGCCCTCGCGCATGGTCGACGTCATGGACGTGGACAAGCCCTCGGCGTTGGCCGAAGCGCTCGCCAGACTCTGGGCCTCGGCCTCGCCAAACGCGCAATCGGGGCGCTCGGCGGCACCGCGACCGGTCACATCCAGATCGAGGTGACCGTACATGGCAAAGGCGACCGGACCCTGCGTAGTCTGGAAGTTCTTGGCCATATCGGGATAGAAGTAGTGCTTGCGGTAGAACATCGAGTGGCGC
Organism: uncultured Collinsella sp.; assembly: GCA_959606035.1. GTDB lineage: Bacteria > Actinomycetota > Coriobacteriia > Coriobacteriales > Coriobacteriaceae > Collinsella. The sequence continues at coordinate 78,466 of CAUHHB010000002.1, read as the reverse complement.
TGGATCTCGCAGTTGGTGGCGAGACCGGCCTTGACGATGCTCTCGATGGCGCGCTTGTTGGGCACCGGCAGCGCACCGGGCAGGCCCAGGCACACCGGGCACACGTTGGCGTTGGGCTCGTCATCGTGGCTAAGCTTGCAGTTGCAGAACATCTTGGTATCGAGTGCGGTGAGCTCGGTATGGATCTCCAGGCCGATCACGGCCTCCCAATCCTGCAGGACCTCGGAAAGCTCCTTCATTACAGCTCGCCTCCCTTCCCGGCAAAATCGGGCGCGACGGAAAGCGCGGGCGCACCCGTGGCGGCATCGGCAAAGCCGCGCTCCAAGGCGCGGGCAAACGTGAGCAGCTGACGGTCCTTAAAGGCCGGACCCACCAGCTGGGCAGAAACGGGCAGATGAGTATCCTCGCCCAGGCCCAGCGGCACCGAGATACCGCCGTTGCCGCAAATGTTGAGCGAAATGGTGTACAGGTCGGAGAGGTACATCTGCGTGGGGTCGCTGATCTCGCCAAACTTAAAGGCCGTGCGCGGCGAGGCGGGCATGAGGATGGTGTCCACCTTGGCATACGCGGCGTCGTAGTCCTGCGTGATGAGCGTGCGGGCCTTTTGCGCGGCGTAGTAGTACTTGTCGTACACGCCCGAGCTCAGCAGGTAGGCGCCGAGCATCTGACGGCGCTTGGCCTCGGCGCCAAAGCCGTGGGCGCGCGACAGCGAGCTCTGGTCGGACAGGTTGGCGCAGCCCTCCTCCTGGTAGCCGTAGCGAATGCCATCGAAGCGGGCCAGGTTGGAGAACGCCTCGGCCGGGCCGATGACGTAGTAGGCGGCGATGGCGGCATCCAGGTGCGGCAGGTCGACCTCGACCAGCTCGGCGCCCTGGTTCTGCAGCTCCTGGGCGGCGCGCTGAACGGCGGCCTTGACCTCGGGCGTCAGGCCCTCGGCCTCCATAAATGCGGGGATGATGCCCACGCGCTTGCCCTCGATGCTGTCGTTGAGATGCTCGGTAAAGTCGACGGCGCAATCCTGGCTGGTGCAGTCGTACGGATCGTGGCCCGCGCCGGTAAGCGCGTTCATGGCCAGCGCGACGTCCTCGACCGTGCGGCCAAAGGGGCCCACCTGGTCGAGCGACGAGCCAAAGGCAACCACGCCGTAACGACTCACGGCACCATACGTGGGCTTAAAGCCCACCACGCCGCACAGCGACGCCGGCTGGCGAATGGAGCCGCCGGTATCCGAGCCCAGCGAGAGCGCGACCTCGCCCGCGGCGACGGCGGCAGCGGAGCCGCCCGAGGAGCCGCCGGGCACGCGCTCGGTATCCCAAGGGTTGTTGGTGCGGTGGAACGCCGAGCTCTCGGTGGAGCTGCCAAAGGCAAACTCGTCCATGTTGGCCTTGCCCATGGGCAGGCAGCCGGCATCGAGCATGCGCTGGACGCAGGTAGCGGTGTAGACGCTCTGGTAGTCCCCGAGCATGCGAGAAGCGCAGGTAGTGCGCGTACCCACGAGATTCATGTTGTCCTTGATGGCCAGCGGCACGCCCACAAGCGGGGGCAGCGGCTTGCCTGCGGCACGGTCGGCGTCCACGCGCGCGGCGGCCTCGAGCGCAAGCTCGGGCGACACCTGCAGGAATGCCTGGACCCCGCCCTCGCGCGCCTCAATGGCAGCAAGGGAGGCCTGGGCCACCTCGGTAGCGGTAAATTCGCCGGCGGCAACGCCTGCGGCGATCTGGGCGGCGGTAAGGGAATCGAAGCTCTGAGCCATTACTCGCTCTCCCCCTCTCCCAAAATGGACGGCACGCGGAAGTAGCGGTCGCGCGCGCTGCCGGCGTTTTCCAGCGCAACGTCGAGCGGCAGGTCGCGCTCGGGCTCGCGTAGGTCGTCGCCCATCACGTTGGACAGGCTTCCGATAGGATGGAATGTGGGCTCCACGTCGGGTAAGTCATATTGCAGGACGGGCTCGAGCATCTGGACGGCGTCGTTCATGTAGGACGTCATCTGGGTGAGCTCGTCATCGGTCAGTGCGATCTTTGCGTACTCGGCGATGCCGCGCACGTCTTTCTCGCTGAGTGCCATAGGCGCTCCCTTCCGCATAACAGATAAACCGCTCTAGTATACAAGGCAACGCCGCTTGGAGCAGGTGCTTTACCCAAATGCAGCGAAAACGTAACGAGGGCGGCGGATTGGCGGGCGACGGGCTGGCAGCTCTGCGGCAAAACCGCACCGTCCATAGCGAAAACCGCGCCGTCCGCAACGAAGACCATCACAACATTCGACGCTTTTCGCCAAAATCGCGATTTTCATCGAATGTTGTGATGGTTTGGAAGTCCCGACCACCACAAAGATGCCTGTCCCCATTGTGGTGGTTCTGGAGAATGTCTTATGCCGAGGCCTTGGCCTTGCGGCGCTTGCGGACCGCGTGGATCACGATGTCCAGCAGCAACAGCACAATGGCTACGACCACGATAAGCACGGCAAACTCACGCTTGCCCCAGTGGCGGCCGGCCAGCGACTTTTGCTTGTCGACGTCCTTCTTGTTGTACTTGGTGCGCACGCAATGCACCAGCAGGCGATGGTCGTTCACACCGTAGGGCGTACAGGTGACGAGCGTCACCTTGTCGGCGCCGGGCTCGATGGTCAGTGACTCCATCTCCTCGGGCAGCACCACCTCGGAGTCCACCATCTTGTAGGCGAGCGTCTTGTTCATGGTATGCAGCAGCACCAGGTCGCCGGGCTCCAGCGAATGGATGTCGTCGAACATGCTCAGGTTGCGCATGCCCGAGTGCGCGGTGAGCACGCAGTGCGTCGAGGTGCCGCCCACCGGCAGGCTCGTGCCTTCCAGGTGGCCGACGCCCGCCATAAGGACTTCTTCGCTCGTGCCGTGGTAGATGGGCATGCTCACATCGATGGAGGGGATCTCGACCCAGCTCATCATGGGGTCGCGGTCAAAGATGAGCTGCTGAGCGTAGGGCTCGATCTGGTCGGCGGGAAGCTCGGTGGCCTCGCCGGCAAGCTGCTCGTTAAAGGAGCGCGCCTGGAGCAGGATGCGCTCGCGCTCCTCGGCAGACAGCGCGTCCACGGTGCTGGACACGGTGCTGATCTGGTTGAACACGCCCGAGGCCTCGAGCCGGTCCAAGATCCACGGCCAGGTCATTAGGCCCACGCCAATAAGGATGATAACGATGGTGATGAGGCGGTCGGCCCAGCGCGGCAGCCGCTTGCGACGGCGCTTGGGCTTTGGTTGAGGTTTGGGCTGGGGGCTTGAGCCGCCGTTGGCCGCGGCGTTATTGTTCTTCATATGTTTGGCGCCCTGCACCATCGCCGTTCACTCCTCTACAGCTCAAGTTGTCTAAACAAATAATAGCCGATTAGCAGGCTCCCCCGCCCGACAACACAGCTAGACCGCACCGTCCAGTCGAGGATAAGCCAGCATTTGAGTTTTCAAAATGTCCCGAATCGGCGGGGAGATTCGGGATACAATAGCTACAGGAAACGACGCACCCCGCGTAAGTGATCGAAAGCGCGGGCGACCAGTTTCCGGTGTTGTTAAATGCCCGGGCCTCTAACCCCGGGCATTCTTATTTGCGCTTGTTGCGGCGCAAATGCCTTCTACCGTCCGCACCGCGCGTGCGCCTACGGACCTTAAACCGAACTTCATACGAGTCAAGAAACGCGATGACGAACGAGCCCACCGCCGCGAGGGCGGCGAGCGCGTTAAGGAATTTCAGCATTTGGGGACCTCCGATCGAGTCGTCGGCCGCCCGCGCACGGGATGCGTCGCAAGGGTATTTTACTGCGAGTGCATGCACCCGCAGCTGCTAAACGCAATAATTGCAAACATTTGTTCGATAGTTACACACACGGTTCCTCGTCCAGCGGAGCCTGGCCGCATTGTCCGGGTTTGCCCGACGTGTTTGCGTTTTCAAATGTCCCGAATCGGCGGGGCGATTCGGGATACAATCGTTACAGGAAACGACACGCCCCGCGTAAGTGTTCGAAAGCGCGAGTGAGCAGTTTCCGGTGTTGTTAAATGTCCGGACTCCGAACCACGGGCATTTTAATTTGCACGCGCGGCGCAAATGCCTTCTACCGTCCGCACCGCGCGTGCGCCTACGGACCTTAATCCGAACCTCATACGAGTCAAGAAACGCGATGACGAACGTACCCGCATCGGACGGTGGAGGCTGGCTGCGTTGTCCCAAAAAAACGGGGCAGACTCCAGTGCGGAGTCTGCCCCGAAAAGAGAATGGCAAAGCAAGAACGTGGATGGACGAGAAAAGTGTCCGCAAGTCTCATGGCCATCGCATCCCACCTGCCAAAGGGATGGGTGAGCGAGCGTTACTCCTGCTCGGACTCCTCAGCCTGCTTACGGCTGCGGATGAGGTGCGCCACGCCGATGCACAGCACCGCGCCACCAGCAATCCAAGTGAAGGTCACGCCATTGAGACCGGTCAGCGGGAGGCCGGAGCCCTTCTTGTTCTGGATGGTGACAGGAATGGTCGCGTCATTTGTAGCACTGGAAGTAACCATTTCGGTATTGCTGGACGTTACATCGAGACTCTGCAGGCTACCGTCTGCGTTGTACTTCGGCTTCACCGTAATGGTAAACGGAGCAAGGGTGTTGTAACCAGCAGGAGTATTGCATTCGGTAATCTCATACGTTCCCTCAACAAGACCAGGGATATAAATCTTGCCAGTTTCCTTGTCGGTCTTGAATTTTCCGGCATCTTTCTCATTTTCGGTAATGCCGCCAGTTTGGGTCAGCCACCTATTAGTCTTAAGCGAAGTATCTCCCTCTTTGGTCATTTTGACTTGGAAGGTAGCTTCAAGTTTTTGATTCTGGTTGTCCTTTTCGACCTTGGTCACATCCAGGCGGAAGACATGGTCAGTAACTCGCTCCGGCGTGGAGGTGCCAGTACCTTCAACCATGGGGTTATTCGAATAGACGAGTTTGACATCATTGGTGTTGCCGGTGGCAGTGTATTCAGCCTTATCGGTCAGTTTTGCTTTATAGGTCACAACGACCTTAGAGTCGCCCCTAAGCGTCACGCCTGCAGCTGCTGCAGCATCCTTAAGATTGGAGAAGGAAATCGTCAGGTCTTGACCGCCAGTAAGGTTCCCAGAAGCGTTCTTAGTGTCCACAAGGTCTACCGTGTAGCCATTTGCAGGCTGGATAACTTGACCGTTAATTTTCACCTCAACGGAGCTCTTGATAGCCTCCAGTCCAACAGAAAGATGATCCTGGAACGTATATTCGTACTTGGTGAAGGTGTCGATGTTACTAGCAACGTGGCCAGTCAGTTTATATTCGACCTCCTCGCCAATATACGAGTCGCTTACCTTTCCCCAGTTACCGCCCTCGAGGACCTCCTTCTCAACGGTAGGAATGCTGGTCTTCTCGGTAACGGTCACGCTGCTACCGCCGACAACGGCGAAGATGGGCGAGGTGCCCGTGTTCTTCTTTGCCGCTTCGGAAGTGCTCAGTGAAGATTCATCGGTCAGGAACAGGTAGTAACCCGTCTTGGGGGAATTATTCTCATCGTTAGGCACAGTGAAACTATTGCCTGCCAAGAACGAACTGCCCGTAGCGGTAACGCCACTTTTCACAATACCGGCAATCTTGTTGAGAAGGTGATCCTTATTAACAGCAGTCTCAGCATTAGTACCGGTAACGTTCTTAGTCAACCAATCGGCCACGTCCTGGGCGGTAGCCTTATTGGGCAGCTTAGGATTAGAAGTCTCATACTTCGAATCCGCTTCAATAGCCGCGATAATGGCATTCTGAACACTCGGCTCCACGTCGTCTGCCCACTTGACGTTGGAGACGATCTTATCAGCCGTCCCCTCCTCAGTAGGATCTACGACATCGGCCTTAAAGATCTGATATGCCTTGAACGTAGTGGATGCGTTACCCTCCGACTGCGTAATGGTGATGCTGTTGTCGCCATCATCAGCAAACGCCATGGTCACCGGGGCCATAACGCCGCCGAAGCTCAGGGCTGCTGTGAGGCCGGCGGTTACTGCCAGGCGTGCGATGTTCTTGCTCATGCTCATCTTCTTTTCCTCCGTTTTCCGGTTGGTTCTCATTCGATCGGTCATCATCTGTCTGCGTCTTAGCATCTACTTCGCTACGTCTCGCCCCGCTCTCTGTGGGGCTGCCAGCTATTCTTTATGGCTGCCACCTCCCCGCTTGACCAGGAGCGCGACCACGATGAGCGCGGCTCCGGCGACCGCTGCGGCGGCCGCGGCGTACATTGCCATATCGCCAGTCGAGGGCATAAAGCCTCCGGTGGTAATGCTAGGGGGTGTGCCGGTGGGCGTGTTGATGAGCGACGCCTCCAGGCTGCCCGTCGACCCGTCCGCGCTGTCGGCACGCAGGGGCGACTCGGCCGTGATGGTGAGTTTGGGCTTGGCGGCGGCCACCTGGTCGACGTCCAGGCCCTCGGCCTTGACCGTCACGGAGCGCGTACCCTCAAAGGCGGTGTAGCCCTTGGGCGCCTTGAGCTCGCGGACCTCCAGCTTGCCCGAGTCCACGCCCGAGACGGTCACGCGGCCGTCCTCGCCCGTGGTGACGGTGGCCTTGCCCTCCGCATCCCACGTGCCGTCGGCCGACAGCGTGCGGCCGCGGTCGTCGGCGATGCTCAGGACCGCCCCGGCAAGCGGCTTGTCGCCGTCGCTGCCGCGCTTGGTGAGCGCGAGATCCCAGGTGTAGGCGCACGCGTCGTCGCTCGGCGTGCGGGTGAAGCCGGCATCGCCGGACTGGTCGGCAAAGGGAGAGCGCGGGTAGCGCAGGTAGACCTCGTTGGGGTCGCCCTTCGCGATGCCGTGGTTGCACGCGCTGTTGAGCGGCGCATTGTACACGGCGACCACGCGGGCGCCCGCGGTGAAGGCGTCGGCCCCGCCGAGCGCGGCGATCAGGTCGCCGGTGCGCACGGTGAAGGTCTTGCCGTCGGTCGCTACCTTGGTGGCGCACTGGGCCGTGATGTCGGTCCAGCCCTTCGCGGACTCGGTGCCGGCGCGGCCGTCCTTGCCGGCCGAGACGGCGTCGAAGCCGCCGTCCGTGCCCGCCGCCACGTACACGCGCATGCTCGCGGCAACCTTGGAGGGTTCGAGTCCCGCGCTCATGGTGTCGACGAACCGCACCGTATAGGTGTCGTAGGCGGTGAGCCCCGCCGGGACCGTGGCCGAGAGGCGCCAGTACAGGTCGTCGGCGACCGTGGCGTCGGCGGCCTTGCCCCATGCGGCGGTGCTGTCCTCCAGCACGTGCTTGGCAACCTTGGGCGTCGCGGCCTTGGGCTTGACGGTGACGGCGCTGCCGCCGACCAGGGCCATGATCGGCGCGGTGCCGGCCTCGCCCTGGGCGATGACGTCGTCGTCGGCGACGATGAGCCAGTAGCCGCAGGGCAGCTCGGCCGTCGTGCCCGCGTTAAGGGCCACGGACACGGCACCAGAGCTCTGGAGGGAACGAGCGAGCTGTGCGCTCAGCGCGCTCGTAAGGTGGGAATCGGTGTTGAGCCACTCGGCAGCTTCCTGCGCGGTGGTCTGGGAATTGGGCATGCCGGCGCTGTGCAGCACGGGCAGCGCGGCGTCGCGCACGGCGTCGCTTGCCCAGGCGAGGTCGGTGGCGATCTTGGCGTCGCCGTCGCCGTCGACGACGTTGGCGCTAAAGATCTGGTAGGCGTCGTAGCTGCGCGCTACGTTGCCGCTCACCGTGATGGAACCGGTCGAGGTCGGCGCGGCCTGCGCGGAAGCGGGGAACACAACCGCGCAGGTGCCGATCAGGAGGGCAAGCAGCGCAAACAGGATCGGGAAGGAGCAGACTTTCTTATTCACGACGCTCACCTCCCTTCGCATTCGCCTTGCGGCGAATGTGCATCCAGGCCGCAGCAGCGCAAAGCACCGCCGCGCCGGCAAGGTACGTCAGAGTGACGCCCGACATACCAGAAAGGGGCAATGAAGTGGAGTAGGTGTTGGTGAAGGTGGGGATGGAGGTCGGCTTAGAAGTATCGGATCCGTCGTTGTATTTCACCGGAGTTTGAACGGCTTCGTCGATGGGGTTGCCGTCAGCGTCCTTGGTCTGGGTGTAGGTCACATTCGTGGCAGCGATCGTGCCATCTTTCTGATCCGTCATCGTGACGTCAAGCTTATAGACCGACTGATCGAACTTGTAATGCGAGAAAATCGAACTTTCATTCTTCTCGCACACGTAGTACGTAAAGGTCTTGGAAGCGCCACGGCCCGTAGGATCACCGGCAGTGAAGGGATTCTTCGTGATATCAGAGAGCGAGTACTTAATCCCCTCACCAGACGCATTTAAGAACGAAAGCGTCTGGGACTTGTCGCCATCGACCCAAGTCTTAACCGTCTGAGCGTTGTTGAAGTCCGGGTTATTCGCAAACTCGAGCGTAAACTCCTTCATCTCGCCACCCTTAACGACCTTAGTCGCCTTAGGAGTCCAGGAGCCGCTGGAGGTGTACGGAGTGTACTTGTTGGTGAAGGTCTTTTCCGCGTTGGAGTCGATAATCGAATAATAGCCTTCGCCGTCTCTTTCCATAGTGCCCAGCGCTTTTGTTGAACCTCCGGAGCGCCTGGTCGCACTCACGCTTGTAATCGTATAGTTATGGACGTAAAGCGGAACGTTCTGACTTGAATCATCCTTCTTCGGCACATTCATGAGCAAAGTTTCGTTGTCCGTGAGCTGCACCTCGATCTCGTACACAGTGTGGTCGTACTCAATGTCAGAGTCTCCACCGGTCTGTTCGACCAAGTAGTATGTAATCTTGTTAGCCACAACAGTCTTATCTACGAACTGTTCACCAAGGTCAAACGTGATGTTACCTTCAGCGTCATTCTTGGCAGACCCGACTAAGGTGCAGTCACCATCGCTGAAAGAGTCATTTTTCCAAGAAGGCGCCGTCGCAGTATCCGAATCCTTGCGATAAACCGCGAAAGAAAACTGATCTTTTGTGAGCATTTCTTCTTTTTCGGTTTGCTTATTTTTCAGCGCCTTTGACGCCTTTAGCTTAAGGCTTGGGTAGACGTACGTATCCGCAGGCACGCCTAGGTACAGGTCGCCGTTCGACATGATGCCGCCGCCATGGTCCCAGGAATAGTTGCCCGTGATGAAGGTTGTAGCAGCCGCCTGTGCATTATTTGCTTCAGCGTCGCCAACATGAACATCCGAAGTCAATCCGATACTCCGATAAATCTGCACGCCGCCATCGGCAGGAATTTTTATAGCTTCATTGAGCTCTTTGCTTCCCGAATACTTGGCGTCTCCGCCGCCGAGCATCTTGCCGATTATTGCCGCAAGCGGTTCCTTATGGCCATCCTTTGCCGCAAGGAAGAAATCGGCATGGCCATTCTCGCGGAACTTCTCCGAGTTGTATGCATCTTGATCTTGATTCTTTTCGCTACCGCCACTTGAAAGATGGGGCTTGCCTTCATTACCACTGTTAGTTGCCGGATCGTAACCGTTGGCATTCTGCTCATCGCCATCAGCATTTTGCTCATTGCCAGCAGATATATTGCCAAAGATTGCAGTGCCGTCAGTGTTCGTCACCAGCGTCTTGCCCGTCGGGCAGACTGCAACGCCACCACCATAGCCACCGGCGGTATTGCTGCTAATGTACGAGTTGTATACAAATAATCTACCAGCAGTATATTCCTTACCCGCATTCGAGTTTCCCTGGACAAAGATGCCGCCGCCGCCCCAGTCAAAGCGAGACATGCAATGGTTATTCGTAATGTAGACCTTGCTGCTCGTAGTTCCGTTAATCATCGCGTCAACCATCTGGCCCACACGAATGCCGGCACCCTCGGATCGGTTGCTCACATTAGAGGCAATAATTCCTCCCGTGATATTCAGCCACGCCATTCCAGAACGAGAAGACTCCTCATTTCGATCCACATCGGTAACGTAAACGCCACCACCAGCTTCTTCAGAATAATTGCCAGTAATCTGGCCACCGGAAATGGTGACATGGGCGCCGTTATTGGCAGCAAGCCCAGCGCCGCCATGGTCACCCCAGCCATCGTGGCCGCAGAACTGAACCATTCTATTATTCGTGATATAGCCACCAGAAACGGTCACGATGCCGCCCTTGGCCATAATGCCGCCACCGAGTCCCGCGTTGAGTGTGCTATTACCGGAGATTATGCCACCGGTCATGTTGATTTTGGTCATGTTGGTTTCAGGGTCTTTAGGGTACACATCGGCGCCGTTAGCGTATACACCGCCGCCATTGGGAGCGCGGTTACCTGCAATCACGCCACCGGTGAGGTTGAAAGTGGCACCTTTGCCGTCCTTGACGCCAAGTTCGATGCCTGCGCCTTGGCTATTAGAGGTTGCACCGCAAACGTAGCCACCGCTCATATTGACGGTAGAACCTTTCTCGGCATAAACCAAACTGTTAACACTGATATTTTTCTGTTGCGTAATCACGCCACTCTTGAGATTGAACGTACCACCCTTGTCGTTGGTTGCATAGAGATTAATGAGTTTCAGGTAGTCATGATTCAGGTTGTCTTTGTCAGCACATGCCACGATGGCACCGCCGATACTCGTTTCATGTTTATACAGAGTCTCGGTAGTACTGGTGTCGCCCGCCTTAACAGACGATCCAGTTACATAATAGGTGAGATTGGTAGGGATATTGGAAGTGTCGTAGATCATGGAAGCAGGGTTACCATTTTTGCTGAGCGAATTATTCTGGCAAACGAATTTGTCGCCAGTCGGAATATCCATTGCAGTCTGCTCATTATCCTTGACGGTTAACGTTGCACCTTTAGTGATGTTGAACAGAGGCTGATCTTTATTCGAATACTTAATCTTATGGCCGTTTAGATCCAGCGTGATATTGCTACCGTCTTCGTCGAGCAGAATATTCGTGCTGATATTAATATCGCTCACAAGTTCGAAGTTGGCTGCGCCGCTTGCCGCCTCCAGTCCAGATTTCAGCTTTTCCGCGCTATCTATCTTGTCGGATGCCGTTTCAGTCTGCCCGCCTTCCGCGGCCGCCTTTACAGCATTGTCATCCGACGTCTCACCGTCTTCACCCCGTTGCTCGTCCTCGAGCTGATCCTCAGCCTGATTCTGCTCAACGTCATTTGAAGAGCCAGTCTCATCGGCCTCGGCGTCGTCACTATTCTGGTTTTCGGTATCCCCGTTGTTGGTGTTTTCTACATCAGTAGACTCACTTGAGGAACCCCCCCCCATTACAGTTTCCTCAGTAGAAACTGTCTGGACATCGTTGGCAATGGCCTGCGAGATCGGAGGCATGACGAGCGACAGTACCAGGCTCAACACGGAGGCTCCGCACAAAACGCCTGCCAGTACACGACGCGTCGCTTTATTACTCTGCTTAGATTTGTCCGAATTCGCTTTCATCGATGTCTCCTCCCCAAGAGACCGCGATCTTGCTCTTTCACCATCAAACGTATCTGCGCAATCTGTAATTGCGCTCGTTTAGTAATGCAATTATAACGATTGTTTAAACATCTGAGCAACAAAACCGACATTTTTTTAGCGAGTTCTCAATTCTCTTGACATTTGCTCAGATTTACCTTCGTTTATTCGCTATCTATTTTTTGTTTCTGCTGGTAATTTAGTTGCGTATTATTTTTTAATGGCATTAGTTTTATTTGCACAACATTTTGCTCAAGAGCGAGCATCCTGTGAACGGTCGAAAATCGACCGTGAGCGGGGGTCATTAACCGGGATGAATATCCTACCAAATTGATGAGAATATCTAAAAACCCATCGGTGGTTAGAAGCATGATGTTCAGACAACCATATTTGAATTTTCACACAGATTTTAGGTATCAATTCGACCAAATCGCCTGAGGCCACCGCAAAGGCGCCTGCCCCCTTTGCGGTGGCTCTCCCCCGGCGCTACAGCAGATGCTCCTCGATAAAGATCGCGATGCCGTCTTCGTCGTTGCTGGCGGTTACAAAATCGGCGGCGGCGCGGGTGGCGTCGCTGCCGTTTGCCATGGCCACGCCCACGCCGGCGTCAGCCACCATGCAGGTGTCGTTATCGGCATCGCCAAACACGCAAATGTTCGTAAGCTCCATGTCGTTGAGCTCTGCCACGCGTACAAGGCCGCGCGTCTTGGACACGCGCGGATCCATGAACTCGTAGAGCCGCTGCGTGGTTTGCAGAGCCGCCGCCTTAACAGTGTTATCGGCAAACGTCGACGCCCGCTCAATCACCCGCGGCATTACCTCGGGCGCCATGGTAAACATCACCTTGGGCTGCGGCTCGCGCAAGAACTCGGCAAAATCGACCACCTGGTAGGGCACGCCGTCGACGCGTGACAGGTGCTCGACGCACGCGTTGCTCTCGGGCACGTAGAACACGCCGTCTCGGGGGCAGACGGGTGTTGCCGGAAGGTCCGCCATGTGCTTGCAGATGCGCGCGATGGTCTCGCCCGGCAGCGGATAGCTCAGCTCGTTGATGTCGTGCGCGCGGTCGATGACCTCGGCGCCACCGCAGCCCACGAGCACGTCCACCAGGCCTTCGATGCCCCAGAGCTCGTACATGGCCTCGGTCGCATGGGCGTCGCGCCCGGTGCACAGGCCAAAGAGCACGCCACGCTCGCGCAGGGCGCGGATCGCCGCCACGGTGCGCGGGGACACCGTGTGCTGGCTCGTGAGCAGCGTACCGTCGATATCGCAGAACACGGCTTTGATGTGGCTGAAGGTGGTGTCCATGGGAGCCTTTCTGGGTTGTGCGGCGGTGTGGGGTGTATTCGCAAACGGCGTACATGGTATACCAAGGCGCAGGCGCGGCCCGTCAAAGCAAAAACCACCACAAAGGTGCCTGGCCCCTTTGTGGTGGCCGGACTCGCAGGATGGCCTGGCCCGGGGCGCAAACCATCACAACATTCGACGTTTTTCGGCAAAATCGCAATTTTCATCGAATGTTGTGATGGTTTTTACTGCCTTGCGGCACGATCCAAGTGCCAGCGGCCAAGCAGCAGCAACGCCGCGGGAACCGCCGTCACGACCATGCCCGCCCCCACAAGTGTCCGTTGTACGCCAAATGTTGCCGCCAGCCACGGGGCAACCGCCAGAGGGGCCACGCCGGCGAACATATTGCCAAAGCCCATGACCGAATTGACGCGACCAAGCTGCTCGAGCGGCGCCGTCGTCTGCACAATGGTGTTGTGGAGCGGGTTGACGACACCCCAGGCTATGCCCAGGGCGACCTGGCCGACAAGGGCCACACCCACGTACGGCGTCCCCACATAGAGCAGGCTTCCCAGGCCCACGGACATAAGCGCCACAAGCAGCGTTTTAAGGTTGACCAGGTGCGGCGGCAAGCGGAGCGCGAGCACGGCACCCAGCACCGCGCCCACGCCCGAGGCCGACGAGAGCCAGCCCATCCACTCAACGCCGACATGCAGGACATCGCGATAGAAGAACGACTCGAGCGGGTCGAAGGCTCCATAGCCAAAATTCGAAAGAAAGATAATGCAAAACAGCAGGGCGAGGACGCTGTTGGTGAAGACTGTCTTGATGCTGGCTGCGAAGGTGGCGCGGGAGGATGCGCTGGGGTTGGAGCTTTGTCCCGCGCGCTCCCCTTCCTCTGCCGAATCGGCATCCGCATCCCCGGCGACATGGCTGGTCTGCGGCCTAAAGCCCCAACCGGCAATGAGCGCCAGCACTGTAAAGAGCATCATGAGCACGAACACCGCGCGCGACGACGCAGCCGCCGCGACAAAGCCGCCCAGCGTGGGTCCGACGATGATACTCACGTTTGAGAACATGGCAATGGCGGAGTTGATGTCTTTGAGCTCGACGGGGTCATTGGTGAGATAGGCCGGATAGGACGTGGCAATGGGCTGAGCGAATCCCATCGTAAAGCCTAGGAACACCGCGCCGAGCAGGACGACGCCGGTCGCGCTACCAAAAGCGATGATTGCCGTGCCAGTTGCGAGAGCGCCGACGATGCTCAGCAAGAAATGGCGGCGCGGACCCCAGGCGTCGAGCTCCGCGCCACCCGCAAAGGATCCCAGGATCACAAATACATTCATAAACAGGACAGCCAGCGATGTCGCGATGACCGAAGCGCCGTCCGCATAGGTGAGTGTTCCGATAACGCCGATAAAGTAGCTGGTTTGAAACCCGGTGTAGATGAGAAAGCGCATCGCCACCAGGCGCTTGGCCTGCGCGGACAGCGACGATTGAGGCTTTGAGAAAAGAGAGACGAGCATGGAGACTCCTTGTTTCATACGAATGCGGACGGCGGGCATTCGCCACCGTCTGTCAAATCAATCTATCCGCATGAAACATTAAGGACGCATCAGGACCCTTCTCTCCGTTTTTCGCCCGTCATGAACTACTTGGTAGATTGTAAGGCATGTCCCACACATCTACCAAAGCAAAAACCACCACAAAGGTGCCTGGCCCCTTTGTGGCGGAAATGACGTTTGCCCAGATAAAACTGCCAAAATAAACCTGTCCCTTTTTGGTAGGTTTTAGGCCAGATGATCTTGGATGAGATCGCAGATGGCTCGGGCGTCATTGATGTTGATGGTTCGGGTCGCGAAGCCGGCGTCGAAGGCCTGACGCGCCAGGGCTTCGTTGCAGGCAAGGGCCAGCGTGTGACCGTCGACCAGGTCGAGCGAGCTCTTGCCACGCAGACGGTCGACACCGGAGCGCGCGACCACGATGTTGTCGAAACCCTCGGTCTTGTAGCCCTCAATGATCACCACGTCGACATCGTTGTAGCGCGACAGCAGCTCGCGCGCGGGCATCTCGTCCTCCTCGCGTGTGTCGGCGTACTCCGCCCAGCGCGTGGCGCAGATGAGGCCCACGTGCTTGGATCCGGCCTGGTGATGGCGCCAGGTGTCCTTAGCGGGCACGTCGATATCAAAGCCGTGATGCCCGTGATGCTTGAGCGAACCCACGCGCAGGCCGCGGCGGGTGAGTTCGGCGATAACCTTCTCGACGAGCGTGGTCTTGCCCGAGTTTTGGTAGCCGATAAACGCGATCGCGGGGACGGCCGGAGTGGGAGCTGCGGGCGCGACGACGACGGGTGCGCTCGCGGACGCGTCGCCAGCGGCTCCCACGGACTCAACGGCAGCGGCCTGACGCTCTGCACGATCCCACACGCCCGAGCGACCGCCCTCCTTGTGCAGCAGGCGCACGTCGACAATCTCCATACCGCGATCGACGGCCTTGCACATGTCATAGATCGTTAAGCACGCGGCACTCGCGCCGGTCAGAGCCTCCATCTCGATACCCGTCTTGCCCGTCACGCCAGCCGTAACCAGTACGTGAAAGCCAACTTGCCCGTCTGCGCGCGCCGGCGCCCAGCCCTCGGGCACGTCCTCGGCCGGCGTCCCCGCCGGAGCGATGGGCGCAATGTCGCACTTGCTCTTGGTAATGAGCAACGGATGGCACATGGGGATGATGTCGCTCGTGCGTTTGATGGCCATAATGCCCGCCACACGTGCGCAGGCAAGCACGTCGCCCTTTTTGGCGCGGTCCTGCAGCACCATGGCCTGCGTCTCGGGGTGCATGAGGATGGTGCCCTCGGCGATGGCGATGCGATGGGTCTCGGCCTTGTCGGACACGTCGACCATGCGCACCTCGCCCTTGGCGTCCACGTGCGTCAGCTCGTCGCGACGGGCGTCACGGACGAGCTCGGTGGCAGCACTGGCAGTCGGCTGCACGGACGCGTCGGCGCTGCCAGCATTCGTCGCAGCCGTGACTTTGTGGGCAGACATCGCGGCCCTGCGAGCGGCCTTGGTGGCATCGGCGTACCTGCTCTTGGCCATATGATCATCCTCCGATTTGGGACATAAATCGTTGCGTGCCCTCAATTATCGCGTGTTCCCGCGGTTTGTGGGCCACGGCATCGCGCCAAATCGAAAGTACCTGCATATCATCACCACGGCGAAGCGCCTCACGCACCGAATACTCGGCATCGCTGAACAGGCACGGACGCACGTTGCCATCGGCCGTCAGGCGCAGACGGTTGCAATTCGCGCAAAAATGGTTGGACATGGCGCTGATGAAGCCGACCGTTCCCGCCGCACCCGGAAAGTGCCAGTAGCGCGCAGGGCCCGCGCCGGCAGGAGCGTCGGTGATGTCGAGTGGCTCGAGCTCGCCCAGTCCCGCCGCGGCGGCCCCGGCATTGATGCGCGCCCGCAGCTCGTCACTCGGCACGGTATCGCTCGCGTCCCACAACTCGGGATTGAGCGCGGGCGCATGCGGATCCACGGCACAATGCGAACTCGTGCGCTCGTCGCCGATGGGCATGTATTCGATAAAGCGCAGGTGGATGGGACGGTCGAGCGTGAGCCGCGCGAGGGCCGCCACATCTTGGTTGAGCCGGCGCACCACAACGCAGTTGACCTTAACGGGCTCAAAGCCCCAAGCCAGCGCCGCGTCGATGCCAGCCATGGTCTGCTCGAGCCGACCCAGGCGCGTGATCTTTCCAAACAGCGTAGGGTCGAGTGTGTCTAGCGAGATGTTGACGCGGTTAAGGCCGGCATCTTTGAGCTGCGGTGCCAGCTTGGGCAGCAGGGCGCCATTGGTGGTAAGCGAGATGTCCTCGATCTGCGGAATCGCGCGGATGTCGCGAATGAGCGGAATGATACGGCGGCTGACCAGCGGCTCGCCGCCCGTCAGGCGCACGCGGCGAATGCCCTCCCCCGCCACCAAGCGCACAAAGCGGGCAATCTCCTCGGCGCTGAGAAGCTCATCGTGTGCGCGGGGTGCCACGCCATCGGCCGGCATGCAGTAAATGCAACGGAAATTGCACTTGTCGGTAACGGCAATGCGCAGGTAGTTGATATCGCGGCCAAAGCCGTCATGTTGCACGTGCCCGTCCACGCAGCCCTCCCCTCACGCGGCGTTTTATTCTTCGGAAAACATAATACCCCACGGGAGAATCATGCCGACACCCGTACGACAGGACAAGTCGCTTCGAGCAAAACGGACTTTCCAAGCCCATCCTCAACACAGACCATCACAACATTCGATGCCTTTCCCGATTTTGGCAAAAAACGTCGAATGTTGTGATGGTCTGCCTGCCCACGGCACCTCGTAGAAGGGCCGAAACGCCCCTAAAGACCGCCGTCCCAGTACCGAATCACGAATTTTCGCAGGTCGTTCTGACGTTTCTGGAACGCTTCGCTTCGGTCGCGCTTGAGACCCATAGCGAGTGCGATGGCGTTCATCGCCCGGTGCAATTGCAGCTGATGGGCAAACTGAGTCCCGGTGAGGACGATCATCCTAAAGCCCAGCGCGCTCAGCACGGTCATACGCTCCGCATCCGACGCGCTGCGCTGTTTATCAAGATGGTCCGAGCCGTTGTATTCAACCCCCGTTCCGCTCGCAGGTGCATATACGTCGATCTCGAAATACCCGGCCTTAGCGAGGTATTTGAACTCGTTGGGAACATCCACCCGATGGTTGAGCTCGACCTTGGCGTATCCCAGTCCTCCCTGGGAACGTTTTGCTACGACCATGATTGCGGTGGCCGTCTCCATGGGCGACCGCGCGCCATCGTGCACGCGCCTGAGCACGGCGGCCGCGCGTATAGCCCCCTGACGAGATCGGTTCTCATTGCAATAGGCAATCAAGTCGGCAACGGTATACCTCTGCCCCATCTCGATATAATCGCCTGTCGACAGATGATTCAAATGGTATCGGGCGCAGATTTCATACCCATATTCCAGCTGCTCGGGTTCGCTCATCCACGAACCCGCTTGGACAAAGCACATGGCCTCATCAACCACCAGAAGGCCCTCCGCAACCTCGATAAGATGGCCTGGAGGCACCGGCGCCCCAAACACGTGGCACCTAAATCCAGCCGGCGTCGAGCGCTCAAAATCGAAGTTGACGAGCGTATCGATATGATCGAGCTCTTCTCGTGGAATACCAAGCGAAACCAGATAGTCGGTAACGATCCCAACTGCCGTTGAAGCCCTCAGCCCCTTGGCATCGAGTCCCAATTTGAGCAGGTCAGCAGTCGGCTCCGCCTCGTTAGCAAACGAATCCTCATCGTATAGGCTGCTCGCCCGCGAGAGCGGCTCGCACGGGCGCGCCACGTTGTGATACAGCCAGGCAGTCTTATGGGACAGGACGATCGGCAGGTCCATGAGCCCTCCAATGGAGTCGGATAACCAACCTTATTCCCCTGCCCACGGGTCCGCACACCTTCGTGCGCAAGAAAGCGATTCCACCCGATCAAGTGGCAGAAAAACCATCACAACATTCGATGCTTTTCCCGATTTTGGCAAAAAACGCCGAATGTTGTGATGGTTTAAGGCGAGGTGAGGAGCACGGAGGGGTCAAAGCATCGTGCTCGAACGGGTTAATCCAACTCTTTTAAGCCATGCGCCAGCTGCCAGTACTCGCCGTGCTGAGCGAGCAGCTCTTCGTGCGTGCCGCGCTCGATGATGCGGCCGTGTTCGAGGACCATGATGGCGTCGGCGTCGCGGACGGTGGACAGGCGGTGCGCGATCATAAACGTGGTGCGTCCGCGCATGATGCGGTCCATACCGCGCTCGATGAGCTTTTCGGTACGCGTGTCGATGGAGCTCGTGGCCTCGTCCAAGATGAGCACCGGCGGGTCGGCAACGGCCACGCGCGCGATGGCGAGCAGTTGGCGCTGGCCCTGCGACAGGTTGGCGCCGTCGGCCGTGACCGGCGTGTCGTAGCCTCTAGGCAGGCGGCGGATAAACGAGTCGGCGCAGGCTGCCTCGGCAGCGGCGCGCACCTCCTCGTCGGTCGCGTCGAGCTTGCCAAAGCGGATGTTCTGCGCAATGGTGCCGCTAAACAGGTGCGTGTCCTGCAGCACAATGCCGAGCGACCCGCGCAGGCTGGCCTTGGCAATGTGCTTGACGTCGATGCCGTCGTACGTGATCTCGCCGTCATCGACCTCGTAGAAGCGGTTGATGAGGTTAGTGATGGTCGTCTTACCGGCGCCCGTCGAGCCCACAAACGCGATCTTTTGCCCCGGCTTGGCAAACAGGTTGAGGTCCGTGAGCACACGGGTGCCCGGCACGTAGGAAAAGTCCACGGCATGGAAGCGCACGTCGCCGGCGAGCGGGACCAAGCCGCACGTGAGCTCGGTGCCGTCGGCAGCCACCGCACGGCCCGACTCATCAACGGCAGCCACATCATGCAGGTGCCCGTACGCGCCCACGCCCTGGCCCTCGGGAATCTTCCATGCCCACGCGGCGTCGCCCGTCTGCACCAGCTCCATGCAGCCCTCGTCCACCTCGGGCTTAAGGTCCATGGCGGCAAATAGGCGCTCGGCACCGGCCAGCGCGTTGAGCAAAAAGTTGCCCAGCTGCGTGAACTGGTTGATGGGCATGGCGGCCTGACGCACAAAGACCAGGTAACTTGCAAGCGCGCCCACGTCGGCGAGCCCCTTGATGCAGAGCATGCCGCCCGCCACGGCGACGATGGCGTAGTTGGCATAGCCGATCACCACGGTCATGGGCACCATCGAGTTGGCGTAGGCTTGCGCGGCGCCACCGGTGCGGCGCAGTTCTTGGTTGCGCACGTCAAAACCAGCCACGTTGGCCTGTTCGTGATTAAAGACCTTGATGACCTTTTGGCCCGAGACCATCTCCTCGATGTATCCGTCCAAATCGCCCAGCGACGCCTGCTGGGCGGCAAAGAAACGCTTAGAACGCGCGCCCGAGTAGCGCGCGTACAGCACAATGGCCACATCGCACGCGAGCGTGATAATCGTGAGCTGCCAGTTGAGGATGATGAGCATGGCCGTGGTGCCGACCACCTGGATGCTCGCCTGAATCACGTTGGCAAAGCTGTTGTTGAGCGCCTCGGAGACGGTGTCGACGTCGTTGGTAAAGAAGCTCATGATGTCACCCGAGCGCGTGCTGTCGAAGTAGCTCAGCGGCAGCATCTGGATGTGCGCAAACAGGTCGCGGCGGATATCGGAGACCACGCGCTGGGCCGCGCGCACCATAATCTGTGAGTAGCCCAGGGCCGAGAGCACGCCCGCGGCGTAGATGGCAGCGGTAAAGATAACCTGCCTGGTGAGCAATTCCTCGCCGCCCGTTGCCAAACCGTTAACGATAGGGCGCACCATGTAGGTGCCGGCGAGGCTCGCGATGGCGGCGACGGAGGCGAGCACGCCCACCGCGAGCAACGAGAACTTGGCGTGATCCATGTAGGAGAGCAGGCGGCGGAGCGTCTGCGTCAGATTGGCGGGGCGGGCCTGAGCGGATGTCTTAGGCATGGCGCTCACCCCCTTCCAAGGGCGATCCGCTGGGAACGCAGGAAAACGGATCATTCGCGCAGCCATCGTCGCAGCCATCGTCGCAGCCGTCGCCGGTGTCCGCGTTCCCCGCGAACTCCATCTGCGAGGCGTAAATCTCCTGGTAGATGCTATCGCCCGCCAGCAGTTCCTCGTGCGTGCCCACGCCGTGGACACGACCGTCGTCCAACACAATAATGCGGTCGGCATCCATGACGCTCGCAATGCGCTGTGCGATGACAATCACCGTCGTATTGGGAATCTGAGCAATATGCTCACGAATCTTGGCGTCGGTCGCCATATCGACCGCGCTGGTCGAATCGTCAAAGATGAGCACACGCGGATGTTTGAGCAACGTACGCGCGATGCACAGACGCTGTTTTTGTCCGCCCGAGACGCCGGCACCGCCCTGGCCCAGATAGCCGTCGAGTCCGCCGATGCGATCTAGGAACTCGTCCACGCATGCCGCTCGGCAGGCACGCAGCAGCTCCTCGTCGGTGGCATCGGGCGCGCCCCACTGCAGGTTCTCGCGCACGGTACCCGTAAACAGCACGTTCTTTTGTAGCACGATGCCCACGGCGTCGCGCAAGGCGGCCAGGTCGTAATCGCGCACATCGCGCCCGCCCACGAGCACGGCGCCTTCGGTGGCGTCGTACAGGCGCGCGATCAGCTGCACAAGCGAGCTCTTGCCCGAGCCTGTGCCGCCGAGGATGCCCACCGTCGAGCCGCTCTCGATGCGAAGGTCGATATGTTCGAGCACATCCTCGGCTGCATCCTCGCGGTACTTAAACGACACGTCGCGAAACTCGATGCTTCCGTCGGCCACCCCGTGCACGGCAGTGGCAGCGTCGGGCGCCTGGATAAGCGAACGCTCGTCGAGCACCCGCGAGATGCGCTCCACGCTGGCAAGTGCGCGCGTGAGCAGCAAAAACACGTTGGAAATCATCATGAGCGAGTTCATGATCAGCAGCACATAGCTCATGAAGCCCGTGAGCGAGCCCACGCCGAGCTCGCCGGCAAGAATCATGCGCCCGCCGATCCACAGAATGGAAAGCGCCGCCACGTACATCGACAGCTGAAACACCGGCAGGTTGAACACGGCGTTGCCAAAGGTCTTCGTCGCCGTGTGCGCAAGCTCGGTATTGACGGCATCGAACTTGGCCTCCTCGTGCTCGGCGCGCACGTACGCCTTGACGGCGCGCACGGCGGTGAGGTCCTCCTGCACCACACCGTTGAGATGGTCCATCGAGGTCTGCAGCTGGCGGTAGAGCGGACTGACGCGACAGGTGATAACGCCCAGTACGATCGCCAGCACCGGCAGAATAATCGCGAATACCGTAGCAAGCGGACGCGACAGCACCAACGCATAGACCAAGCCGACGATGAGCGTCACGGGCCCGCGCACCATGGGGCGGAAGCCGTTACCTACGGCGTTTTGAATCACGGTGATGTCGGTGGTCATGCGCGTGACGAGCGAGCTGGCGTCGTAGTTATCCAGATTGCCAAAGGCGAGCGTCTGGATCTTTCGATACTCGGCCTCGCGCAGGTTAGCGCCCAGCCCCGAGGCAACGCGGGCGGACGTGCGTGCATAGCCCAAGCCAAGTACCAGCGAACATGCGGCGCATGCCAACATATACGTGCCCTGCAACAGCATGTAGTTGATGTCGCCCGCGGGCACGCCCACGTCGATGATATTTGCCATGATGACCGGGATAAACAGCTCGAGCGCCGTTTCGGCCGTCACAAAGAGCACGCCGAGTATGGCATCGCGGCGGTATGCCCCCAGATAGGAAAACAGAATCTTGAGATTGCGCACGCAGGTTCATCCCCCATCAAACGTTGTTCGCAAACCCACGTATTATGGCGCGCCGTGCGGCGGTGTCAAGTGTTCCGAAATCGATTTCTGCAAGGCTAGTGCAGGCGCTAAGCTCGCAAGGTGCATCTCTGTATTCAATTGGAAATGAACGCGAGCGCGACTTTTTTCGCCCCGCTGCCAACATAAACCTTGACTCTACAATCGTTGTAGGGTTTTCACTACACTGGTAGCAAAACGAACCCAGCCAGAAAGCCCCGCCCATGGAACACGACCTCACACGCGGCAATGTCCTCAAGACCATCGCGGTCTTTGCCCTGCCCTATATGCTCTCGTACTTTTTGCAGATGCTCTACGGCATGGCCGACCTGTACATGATGGGGCAGTTTAGCGGCGCCGCCGGCATCACCGCCGTGGGCAATGGCGCGCAGACGCTCTATATCATTACCGTAACGCTCGTGGGCCTGGCCATGGGAACGACGGTCATCGTCGGCCACGCCGTGGGCTCGCGCCGGTTTGACCGAGCCGAGACCGCCATCGGCAACACCATCACGCTCTTTATGGGTGTCTCGGTGGTGCTGGCCGCTGTCCTGCTCGCACTGTGTCCGCAGATTGTGGCGCTCATTGGCACTCCCGCCGAAGCCGTCGAAGGCACTGCCGCCTACCTGCGCATCTGCTTTGTCGGCATTCCCTTTATCGCCGCATACAACATCCTCTCGGCCATCTTTCGCGGGCTGGGCGATTCGCGCTCGCCCATGTACGTGATTGGCGTGGCGTGCATCATCAACATCGCGCTCGACTTTCTGTTTATCGGCCACATGGGGCTCGGCCCCGTAGGCGCCGCACTCGGCACGGTTATCGCACAGACGGCGAGCGTGGCCCTCGCGCTTGTGTGGCTCAAGAGCCGCCGTACGCACATTCACCTCAAGCGCAGCGACCTGCGCCCCCAGCCCGAGGTGCTCGGCAGCATTCTTAAGATCGGTGTGCCCGTGGCCGTGCAGGACGGCTGCATCCAGGTGGCGTTTATGTTCATCACCGTCATCGCCAACCACCGCGGTCTGGTCGACGCCGCCGCCGTAGGCTTGGTCGAAAAGATGATCAGCTTTTTGTTTATCGTGCCGAGTTCCATGGGCGCTACCGTCAGCGCGCTCACGGCGCAAAACGCCGGCGCGGGCAAGGGTGACCGCGCGCGTCAGGTACTCAAGGACGCCATGACCATCTCGGCGGTGTACGGCTGCCTGATCACGGTGCTGATGTGGCTGGTGGCGCCGGCGTTTATCGGCTTTTTTGCCAAGGACGCTGCAGTAGTCGCCGCCGGTACCGGCTATATGCGCAGCTATATTTTCGACGCGATTTTTGCCGGCATCCACATTTGCTTTAGCGGCTTTTTCGCCGCATACGGCAAGAGCTACATCGGCTTTGCGCACAACGTGCTGGCCGTGGCCCTCATTCGCGTGCCCGGCGCTTGGCTGCTGTCGAACGCCTATTCCGACACGCTGTTCCCCATGGGTATCGCCTCGCCGTGCGGGTCGATTCTGTCGGCGGTCATCTGCGTGATTGCATTTACCGTGCTCAACCGCCGCGGAACTTTTGACAAGCTGGTGGCGTAGCGAGGCGACGCATGCCTAGCACCTCTCCCCTGTTTTTACCGAAAGGAGTGGTCCTGTGACCGACATGCCAAGCGAACACACCGAGGGCCTGCTCCGCATTGGCGAGGTGGCGCGCCTGCTCAATTTGAGCGTGGGCACACTGCGTCATTACGAGCAGATGGGGCTGTTAGAGCCAGCATATGTCGATCAGGCGAGTGGCTACCGCTACTACGGAACGCGACAGCTCTCCACACTCAACACCATCGGCAACCTGCGCGTTCTCGACTTGCCGCTGGCGCAGATTCGCGAGTTTGTCACCACGCGCGATATGGATTTGATGCAACGGCAACTGACCAAGCAACAGGAGTTAATTGAGCACAGGCGGCGTGAGTTGGAGCGCATGTCGCGCAAGATTGACCAGCGGCTTGCCTTGCTTCACGGCGCTTTGAATGCTGATCTCGACACCATTAGCGAAATCGAGGAACCCGAACTTCGCTGCGCCGCGCTGCACGAGCGCGTCAATCCCACCGACGCCTATTCGCTGGGATGGCATATCCGCCAGCTTCAGCAGGGACAGCACGAAACCTTTGCCTATCTTGGCAATCTAGGTGTGGGCATCGCGCCCGAACGCCTGGCCGCCGGCGACTTTGATGGCTACGACGAGGTCTTTCTGCTGCTCGACGACACCGACGACTACCTGGGTGAAATCGAGACGCGGCCTGCCGCGCACTGCCTGACCATAAGTTTCCGTGGCACGCACGGACAAGCAGCCCCGCGCTACGAGCGGCTGCTCGGCTACATGCACGAACACAACCTGACGCCCGCCGGCCCCTCGCGCGAGATCGCCCTCATCGACGATATCATCAGCGACGACCCGACAACCTACGTAACGCAGATCACGGTGCCGGTTGCCCCAGCAAAGTAAGATCCGCCCGGAAGGCATCATGCTTTCCGGGCGGATCTTCAATTTGGTTATCGATGCGCTAAGCCTGGGGCACCTCGCCGGTAGCCAAGATCTGCTCGAGTGCGTCCTCGTCCAGCACGGGTACGCCCAGCTGCTCGGCTTTGGTGAGCTTGGAGCCCGCTTTGGGACCGGCGACCAGGTAGCTCGTCTTCTTAGAAACACTGCCCGAAACCTTGGCGCCGAGCACCTTGAGCGCCGCACCCGCCTCGTCGCGCGTGCGATTGACGAGCGTGCCGGTGAGCACAAAGGTCAGACCCGCAAGCGGCTGTGCGTCGGCGAGCTCGCCCGCCACGCCAGCTTCGGCCGCGGCTTGCGCATGAGCGGCGCCCAAGTCGACCTCGAGCGAAAGGCCCGCTTGGCGCAGACGTTCCAGCACGGCGAGGTTCTCGGGCACGGCCAGGAACTGCTTGACGCTCGCCGCAATCTTGGGACCGATGCCCTCGCACTCGGCGATATCCTCTTCGCTCGCCAAGATGAGCTTGTCGATCGACAGGAATCGCTCGGCGATGACCTCGCCCACACTCTTGCCCACATGGCGGATGCCCAGGGCAAACAGCACGCGACCGAGTGGCCGGCTCTTGGACTTGTTGAGCTCGGCGATGATTTTCTCGGCCGTCTTGAGGCCCACCGGAATGGGGTCGCCCTTCTTGACGCCCTTTTTGCTGTTGGAGCTGGCATAGGTGCGCCCTGTGTCCAGGCCGGCGATATCGTCGACCGTGAGCTGGTAGAAGTTCGCGACATCATGGATCAGACCGGCGGCGATCATCTTGTCGACGATCTCGTCGCCCAGGCCGTCGACGTCCATGCAGCCGCGGCTCACCCAGTGGAGCAGGCGCTCCTTGAGCTGTGCGGGGCAGTCGATGGACACGCAGCGGTAGGCCACCTCACCGTCCTCGTGGACCACGGGGCTACCGCACACGGGGCAGACCTCGGGCATCTGCCAGTCAACGCTGTCGGCCGGGCGCTTGTCGAGCACCGGGCCCACGACCTCGGGGATTACGTCGCCCGCCTTGTGCACGATGATAGTGTCGCCCTCGCGCACGTTTTTGCGGCGGATCTCGTCGATGTTGTGCAGCGTGGCGCGCGCGATGGTGGAGCCGGCAACCGTCACCGGGTCGAACTCGGCGACCGGCGTGAGCACACCGGTGCGGCCCACCTGGATGCGAATCTCGCGCAGGACGGTCTGCTTTTCCTCGGGCGGGAACTTAAAGGCAATGGCCCAGCGCGGTGCGCGGGCGGTAAAGCCCAGGTCGAGCTGCTGCTGAAAGCTGTCCACCTTTACGACCACGCCGTCGATGTCGTAGTCCAAGTCGCCGCGATGCTCGAGCGCCTGGGCGCAGAACTCGTGAACCTCAGCGGGTGTGGCGCAACGGGCAACGTTGGGGTTGACGCTAAAGCCGGCGCTACGCAGCCAGTCCAGGAACTCGCGCTGGCTGTGGACGTGCAGCGGATCGGTATCGGCAATGGCGTAGATAAAGGTAGCCAGGTCGCGGCGCGCCGTGACCTTGGGGTCCTTTTGGCGCAGGCTGCCGGCGGCGGCGTTGCGCGGGTTGGCAAAGGGGTCGCGACCCTCGGCATCGGCCTCTTCATTCAGACGAACAAAGCTGCCCTTGGGCATGTACACCTCGCCGCGTACCTCAATGGTACGCTCGCGGTCGGCGCCCATGTGGGCGAGCGCCGGCTCGGACAGGTGCATGGGCACATCCTTGATGGTACGGACATTGAGCGACACATCCTCGCCCGTGGTACCGTCGCCGCGCGTGGCGGCGCGCATAAAGGTGCCGTTTTGATAGGTAAGCGCCACGCCCAGACCGTCGATCTTAAGCTCGCAGGTATAGGTGACGCTGCCGGCACCGAGCGCATCCTCGGCGCGCTGGAGCCACGCGTCAAGTTCGTCCAGATCCATAGCATCGTCCATGGAATACATGCGCGCCATATGTGTGACCGGTGTAAACTGCTCGCTCACGTAGCCGCCCACGCGCTGGGTATAGCTGTCGGGCGTCACCAGGTCGGGGTAGGTCGCCTCGATCTGCTGCAGCTCAACGAGCATTTTGTCAAAGGCGGCGTCCGTGATCTCGGGCGCATCGAGCATGTAGTAGCGATAGGCGTGGTAATCGAGCTCGTGGCGCAGCTCGGCCGCACGCGCTGCCGCCTGGGCACGGGCATCGGCCGGTGCAGCGGTATCCGTGCTCGCGGGCGTTTCGGTATCGATGTCCACGCCGTCACCAAACAGGCTCGATTGCTCCATAGCGGCACTCCTTCGCTCGATTTCAAACGGATACAAGAGTACCACCGGTCACCATGGGGCCGAATAGCGGTCTCAAACCGCACCGAATCGGCAGCCATCAAACTGGAGTGGATCGCGCGTTCAAACCATGCCCTTGCCGTTTCTAAATGATCCGTTTTCCTCCGTCTCCAAGGGATCATCGCGAAAAGAGGGGCTGTCCCGCGCTGGCGGAACAGCCCCTCTGGCTTCGATATGTGCGATACAGCTCGTTAGAAACCCTGGCCGTTGCCCTGACCCTGGCCCTGCTGGCCGAGCAGCTCCTCCAGGTACTGGCGCAGCTGCTCGTCGGTAATACCGCCGTTGCCGGTATCGGTCGCGCTGTCGTTCTGCTGCTGGTTCTGCAACTCCTCGTCGGAACCCAGCTCGACCGTGACCTTCTTCTCTTCCTTGCCGCGCATGAGCGTGATCTCGACCTTCTCGCCCACCTCGTGGCTGCGTAGTGCGATGATCAGGCCATCGGCGCTCGTGATCTCGTCGTCGCCCAGCTTGGTAATGACATCGCCCTCCTGGATGCCGGCCTTGGCGGCGGGACCGTCCTCGACGACGCTCGCCACGTACGCGCCGCTATCGGTGCTCAGCTTGTTGGTGCGGGCGTTGAGCGCGTTGACGCTCGAAAGCGTGGCTCCCATGTACGGGTGCACCGGTGTCTTACCGCCGATGATCTGGTCGGCAATGTTCTTGGCGTAGTTAACGGGAATAGCAAAGCCCACGCCCGAGCTAGAGCCCGAGTAGCTCTCGATGAGCGAGTTGATACCCACCAGCTCGCCGTTGTCGTTAACGAGCGCGCCACCGGAGTTGCCCGGGTTGATGGCGGCATCGGTCTGGATCATGTTGGCATAGATGGTGTTTCCGTTGGTAGAGCTCATGGCCGTGGAGCGATACAGCGCCGACACGATACCCGTGGAGACAGACTGCTCGTTGCCGAAGGGCGAACCGATCGCCATGACCCACTCGCCCACGTTGAGCTTGGAGGAATCACCGATCTCGATCGGCGTGAGCTTGGAGGCGTCGGCGTCCTTGAGCTTGATGACGGCCAGGTCGCTCGAGGCGTCGTTGCCCACGAACTCGGCCTCGTAGGTAGTGCCGTCGTCCATGGTGACCACGTACTGGTCATAGCCATCGACCACGTGGTTGTTGGTGAGGATGTGGCCCTCGGTATCGAGCACCACGCCCGAACCGACGCTGCCCGAGTTGTCCGACTCGTCGGCAGACTGCGAAAGCGAGCCATTCTGGCCACCGCTCGAAGTGGCGGTAATGGAAACCACGGAGGGCAACGCCTTGGCAGAAACGGCCTCGGCCAGCGTGGTGTCCTCGGAATCAATCGTAATCTTTTGCGTCGATGAACCCGAAGCACCCGCCGTCACGGCATTCTTGCCGCCGCCAATGTTGAGCGTGCCGCTCATAATGAGCGCAATGACCAGCAGGGCGCCACAGGCACAGCCGGCGAGCGCCGTAATAAAGATCGGCAGCTTTTTGGTCTTGGTCTTGACCACTGTGTGCTTGTTTACAACCTGCTGGCTGCCCAGCGGCTTGCCGGTCTGCGTGTCGTATGCCTGCACGTAGGGAATGTTGCTGTCGGCAGGCGTCGACTCCACCTGCACACGCGGCTGCTGCTGGGTCTCGCCGGCGTTGCCCGCATCCTGGGGACGCTGGGAATCGTTCTCGCTCATGGCTGCGATCCTTTCGTCAAATAACCAAAGGCCCGCCAAACACGTGGCGGGCCATCGTTGTTCACGTTGAGTTGTACCCCAATATGCGGGCACAAGTGTATGAGAACGCAATCTTTTAGGAAGGCTTAAGTTCTGTTGCAGATTCGAGAGGAACCCGCACCTGCGTCAAAGCCACCACAAAGGTGCCTGTCCCCTTTGTGGTGGAAATCTAGTCCTTAAACAGATAGCCCACGCCGCGGACGGTGGTGATGTGCGCCGCGATCTGCGGGCCCACCTTGGAGCGGATGCGTCGAATGTGCACGTCGACGGTGCGCGTGCCGCCGCAGTACTCAAAGCCCCACACGCGGTGCAGCAGCACCTCGCGGCTGTAGGCGCGGTTGGGGTGCGTCGCCAAAAAGCTCAGCAGCGAGTACTCCATCAGCGTCAGGTCGATGGGCTCGTTATCGAGTGTCACCTGGTAGGTGGCCAGGTTAATCTCGAGGTTATCGATATTGAGCACATCGTCGGCGGTGACGGTCTCCTCCTCGCCCATCAGGCGCTGCGCGCGAGCCTTGAGCTCGTTGGGTGTCGCCGTGGGGCATACAAAGTCGGCATGCGCATGATTCGGCAGGCGCAGGGTGCCGAGCGCCTCGTCGTCGACGATCACCAACATGGGGACGCCACCACGATCGTCAAGCCACTTGGCAATCTGATCGATGCGGTCGCTGCGGATGCCATCTGAATCGAGAATCAGCAGGTCAAAGTCGTGCGCCGCAGTTGGCGAATCGGGGGTTGCCAGGCTCACCTCGACACCCAGGGTAGTCGTCAAGCTGCGGGCAAACTCGTGGAAGCGCGTCGTGCGCGCCATGAATAGGGCACTCTTTTCGGACATATCGGCCTCCAAAGAAATGAGCTCAATCGTACTGGAACAAGCCAGCACGATTAGGAGTTCGCCAGGTAGTGCTTGATCTCCCACTCGGTGATCGTAGACTCAAACTTATGCCACTCGTCGCGCTTCTTTTTGAGGAAGAAGCTGTGGATGTGCTCGCCGAGAGCATCCTTCATAAACTGCGAGTCCTCAAACACGTCGAGCGCCTCTTTGAGCGAGCGCGGCAGCGGCGCGTAGCCGGCCTCGACCATCTGACGGTCGGTAAGCTTGAGCGTCTCGGCCGTGGCCTCGGGCGGGAGTTCCAGCTTGCGCTCGATGCCGTCCAGACCAGCCGCCAGCGTGACGGCGTTGACCAGGTACGGGTTGGCCATGGGGTCGGGACTGCGCAGCTCGATGCGCGTGGACAGCGGCTTGCCGGGCTTGTAGACCGGGATGCGGACCATACTCGCGCGGTTGCGCAGGCCCCACGTGGCGTACTGCGGCACGGAGTCGCCGCCCGTGGTGATGCGCTTGTACGAGTTGACCGTGGGGTTGGTGATGGCGCTGATTTCGCGCGCGTGTGCCAGAATACCTGCCATGTAGTGCTTGGCGACGTCGGAGAGATGGTACTTCTCGTCGTCCTCGCCCCAAAAGACGTTGTTGCCGTCATGGTCGAACAGCGACTGGCACAGGAACATAGCACTGCCATCCTCACCCGCCAACGGCTTGGGCATAAAGGAGGCGTGGCAACCGCTCTCGTAGGCCTGCTGCTTAATGATGAGTTTGGCCGTAGTGATGGCGTCGGACATACTCAGGGCCTCGGCGTGGCGCAGGCTCATGCCGTGTTGCGAGCGGCCGGCGGCGTGGAAGGTGTACTCCACGGGCACGGACATCTTCTCGAGCGTGAGGACCGTGTTGCGACGCAAGTCGCGGGCGGCATCGCTCACCGAAAGATCGAAGTAGCCCACGTTGTCAAGCGGCTCGGGGGTATGCTCGTCGGGGAAGTAGTAATACTCCAGCTCGGCACCCACGTTGAGCAGATAGCCAGCCTTCTCGGCCTTGCGGAACATGCGACGCAGGGCATCGCGCGGGTCGCCGGCAAACGGCTTGCGATCGGGAGTGCACACGTCGCAGAACACGCGGGCGACGCCGTTGTGGCTCGGGCGCCACGGCAAAATCTGGAAGGTCGAAGCATCGGGAAACGCCAGCATGTCGGCTTCCTCGGGCGTGGCAAAACCCTCGATGGCGGAGCCGTCAAAGCCAATTCCCTCCTCAAAAGCGACCTCGAGGTCCTCGGGGCTAATGGCAAAGTTCTTGAGGCGGCCGAGAATGTCGACAAACCACAGACGAACAAAGCGGATGTCACGTTGCTCTACGGAGCGGAGTACGTAATCGATGTTCTGCTGGTTCATGTCGCTCCCCTTTCTTTCGGGCGGGTTTCGACTGGTCTATATCGCAGATACTATCGCAGAAAAATGTTTCCGCAGGGTTAAAGCGTATCAAGCGCCCAAAAAACGTGCGCGAACAGGCAGTTGCGAACGAGTAGTTAGCGCGAGGTCGAGGCGCGGTGTTCGATGTGGCCGGGGATCTCGATGCGCTTGGGGGCGAGCTTTGCGGCATCGCCCACCGTAGTGGTAACGATGTCGATGCGCTCGGACAGGCGCTCGACTACGCGCTCGGCAATGGTAAGGGTGTCTTGCGCGGCCGTGGTCACACCGCCAAAGAGCACGTGGTTCCAGGGATAGTCGTCAAACGTCGCAATCTTGAGGCCAGCCGGCAACGAGGGTCCCAACTGTGCCAGTGCCTCGGTCAGACGCAGAAAGACCAGACCGTTGACGGCAATGAGGCCGAGCTTTTTTCCCGCATAGTCACGGATGGTCTCGTCCAGGCGACTGACACCCTCGACGCCACCATCGGCCAGGGTGACGACCTCACCCGCAAGGCCGCGGCGCGAAAGCTCGTCGACAAAGGCCTCGGCACGCTCGCGACGCACAGGGCTGTCGTCGCTTGCCTCGGTGAGCAGACACAGGCGCTCGCTGCCCGCGACAGCCAAGGCGTCTACCAGGCCGGCGACCAGTTCACGGTTGTTGGAGGTCACCAGATCGACACCGCCGGCGGCAATATCGCGGTCGAGCAGCACGACGGGCAAGCGTCCCGCTGCCGCGGCGATTGCCTCGTCATTGCCGCCACAGGTGTTGACGACCAGGCCGTCCACGCCGGCATCGATAAGTCTGGTGAGCGACTCTGCCTCCTTGGCGGGGTCGTTGCCACTAATGGCCGTCATGAGCGAGCAGCCGCGCGCGGCGGCACTGGCGGAAAGCCCTTCGAGCATGGCGCTCGAGAACGGGTTGGCGATGTCGGCCAAAATCACGCCGATGAGGTTGGTACGCGAGCTGCGCAGATTGCGCGCGGCGGCACGTGGACGATAGCCGGTGCGCTCGATAACTGCCGCGATGCGAGCGCGGGTTTCCTCGGTCATCTGCCCGGGGCGGTTGTTGAGATAGCGCGAAACCGTGGCCGGGCTCACGCCCGCCTCGGCGGCAATGTCCTTGATTCTCATCTGCGCCATAGCGCACCCCGTTTCCCAATTGTCGGCAGTCTGAGCCATTTTAGGCATTTTTTTAAAAATCTCGCTTGCAAAACGCTGTAGGTGAGTATACTACAACTCGAAACGAAACCGATTTCGTAAACCGATTTCGGCAAGCGTTGGCACGGAGGTGCAAAGATGCACCCTACCGTCTTGGCACCTCCGTGCCAACGCTATATCAAAGGTGAACGCACGAGCAAGAAGGAGCTGCGCGACCATGGGTAAAACGGTTCTTACCTTCGGCGAGATCATGATGAGGCTCTCGCCCAAAGATCATCTGCGCATTGAGCAGGCCACCGAGTTTGATGTCCGCTACGGCGGCGCCGAGGCCAACACCGCCCTTTCCCTGGCCTACCAGGGTGACAAGGCCGCTTACGTCTCCGTTGTCCCGGCCAACCGTCTGGGCGAGTGCGCCCTGCGTTCGTTGAAGGTCTACGACGTCGATACCTCGCGCGTCGTGCGCCAGGGCGACCGTCTTGGCTCCTATGTGTTTGAGGTCGGCGCCTCGCAGCGCGGCAACGGCTGCGTCTACGACCGCAAGTACTCTGCCATCAACATGGCCAAGCGCGACGTCTTTGACTGGGACGAGATCCTCAAGGGCATCGACGTCTTCTACTTCTCCGGCGTGACGCCCGCCGTCTCCGACGAGATGGCCGCCGCCTGCAAGGATGCCCTCACCGCCTGCCGCGCCAAAGGCATCACCACCGTGTGCGACGTGAACTATCGCGGCAAGATGTGGTCGCCCGAGAAGTCGCAGGCCACCATGAAGGAACTCCTGCCGCTCGTTGACATCTGCATTGCCAACGACGAGGACGCTCCTGCCGGTCTCGGTATGACCTGCGTCTCCGGCTCCCTTGCCCACGGCATCGAGGAGCGCGACACCTACGTCGAGATGGCCCGTCAGATCTGCGCCGAGTACGGTTGCAAGAAGGTTGCCTCGGTCGTCCGCAACATCTCCTGCGTCGAGCGCTCCATCTGGATGGGCATGCTCTTTGACGCCGAGAGCGGCGAGCACTGGTTCTCCCCTGCTCACGATGTGCACGTGCTCGAGGGCGTTGCCGCCGGCGACGCTTTTAACGCCGGCCTCGTCCATGCCCTCATCAACGACTTCGACCCGCAGGACGCCGTCAACTACGCGATTGCGGCCTCGATCCTCAAGCTCACCATCAAGGGCGATTCCAACCTGGTGACCGCAGACGAGATCGCAGCCGTGGCATCCGCCGCCGACGGTGGCACTCGCGTCGCGCGCTAAGCCGTCCCCATTCCGCGGGCCGCAGCTTTCCATACCCATACCTCTGCGGCCCGCTCCCCGATTCCTCCGGTCGGGCAAAACCACCAGTCCCATTCCGGTTTTGCCTGGCATTCCTTCACGACTGGCCTCGTAGCCGGTTCCGAAATTGCTTGTGACCCAAGCAGTGCCTCCGATAACCAATCCGGAACCGGCTCATGGCCAATCTTCTTTGGCAATCACGCGCCCGTGCGCGCCTCACATCGAAAGGAACATCATGTTCGATCAGTTCTACACCACGCTTGAGTCCCTGGGCATCGTGCCGGTCGTCGTGCTCGACAAGGTCGAGGACGCCGCTCCGCTCGCCCACGCCCTTATGGCAGCAGGCATGAAGTCCGCCGAGGTCACCTTCCGCACCGCCTGCGCCGCCGAGTGCATCGCCGCCATGGCCGAGGCCGAGCCCGAGATGTGCGTGGGCGCCGGCACCGTCCTGACTGTCGAGCAGGTTGAGCAGGCCCGCGCCGCCGGTGCCAAGTTCATCGTCTCCCCGGGCTACA
This sequence comes from uncultured Collinsella sp., assembly GCA_959606035.1. GTDB lineage: Bacteria > Actinomycetota > Coriobacteriia > Coriobacteriales > Coriobacteriaceae > Collinsella. The sequence goes on along the minus strand of CAUHHB010000002.1, from coordinate 44,684 downwards.
ACGAGGACGTCGTGAAGCACTGCATCGACATCGACCTGCCCGTCCTTCCCGGTACCGTGACCCCCTCCGAGGTCACCGCGGCCGAGAACCTGGGCCTCAAGATCACCAAGTTCTTCCCCGCGGCTCAGTATGGTGGCCTGAACACCATCAAGGCCCTCGCCGCTCCGTTTGTCGGTCATCGCTTTATGCCCACCGGCGGCGTGAGCACCGCCAACGTCGAGGAGTACCTGAGCTCCAGCGCCATCATCGCCTGTGGTGGCACCTGGATGGTCAAGCCGGCTCTGTTCGCCGACGGCGACTTCTCCAAGGTCGAGCAGATCGCCCGCGAGGCCATGGACGTCGTCAAGAAGGTCCGCGGCTAACCCTGCCGCCTGAGACGGGGTGAAATGGTGGATTTTCTGCTTGACTTCCCCGCTTGACTCGCTCTCTATCGTGGGGGCGCGACCGAGGCCGCGCCCCTTTAAAACGGCTCGGAAGCGCGCCGTTTCCGTCACGAACAAGAACCGAAACCGTCTTGTATGCTGATAGAACGTGACGGAAGCGACACGCCCCCGAGCCGCTTTGTTTACGCGGCTGGCAGCCGCGCCCGACTAGGCCGCTGCGACAAAAACCATGTCACCTAAACAGCTGCGGCGCCGTCTGGGGGAATGGACCCTTGCTTCCGGTCTTTTCTTCCAAGCGGCGCCGCAGCCTTTACTGCATCTCCCAAATTCCGAAAGGAAGGTCACGACATGCGGCCGCTCATCGTAATGAATGGCGAGAATATAGATTGGTTCCACACAGTCATCAGGATGCTCATGTATCTTGCCGGCGTTGCCATTTTGGCACTCGGCATGAGCATCCAGACAGCATCGGGGCTTGGGGTGGCAGCGCTCACCTGCTTCGCCACAACTCTGTCCATGCTCACCGGCAAAACACTCGGTTTTTGGATCATTGCGACCTACGTTGCTTACATCGCCGCGCAGGCTGTTATCCTCCGCCGCGAGTTTCAACTTCGCATTCTTCTCGAAATCTTTTTCTCGACGCTCATCGGCGGCTTCACCGATTTCTTCATGGCGGTCAACCAACTGCATCCCACGGCACTCCCCGCACAGGTTGCGACCATGCTGCTCTCCCTCGCTGTCACCGCATTTGGCGTAAGTCTCGTCGTCAACATGGGCGTTGTCCCCAACGCGCCCGACGGCTTGGTGCAGGTCATTGCCGAAAAGCTTAAACGCCGCTTTGGCGACGTAAAAGTCGTGTTCGACTGCTCACATGTCGCCGTGTCCCTCATTCTGTCGCTCGCGCTCATGCACAACCTAGGCGGCTTTGGCGTGACCACAGCCATCTCGGCGCTGTTCTTGGGCCACGTCATCAACGTCGCCAACAAGCTCTTCGCCCAGCACTTTATCCGCGCGGCATTCGGATAATAGCACCACCGTAAGAACCCGCGAACAGCGCTATACGTTGCTATATCTCACTAACGTTGCTATATCTTGCTATAAATCGACCGCTGCCAGCCAACATACAACAGGCCTCAAGCGGGCAAAGGCTTGGGGCCTGTCTTGCAATATGGTTCTTTTGGCCTATGCGCGCTCGTATTTCGTGGAACGCCCAGTTCCCCGCTTTACAACCGCGTTCCGCCCAATCAGTGATTCAAGCGCCGTCAACGCACGCGCGCGGCTCAACCCCGTCTGCTGCTCAATCTCGCCCCGCGACATTATTCGTCCGACCGACAAAGCCTTGAGAACCTGGGCCTCTTCCTCAGACCCCTCAAAGGCATCGATAACGGGCAATGTGACGGTCACCATGCCGCCGCGAACATCAAATACCGGTCGGCTTAAAGAATCTCGATACGCACGCCTGATTCGCGCGATTCCCGTGCCAAATTTCTCGATGTAATCCAGCTTTAAAAAGACCTCGGCGACAATTGGGTTTCTGGGCACGGATATCTGCCCATACAGGTATTGTTCCGTCGTCAAACCGGCAGGCAGCGATCCGGGCGAAGTGACAACGACGCGATCGTCGTACAGGGCAATTTGAACATTCGCTCGAACGTCCCACGTCCGATGCACCAAAGCGTTTGCAACGGCTTCGCGAAACGCCTCGAGAGGAATTCGATCGGTTTGGACGCGTTCCATCCCTTCGATACGTTCATAACGGTAGTAGCGTGCAAACATAGCCACCGCCCTGTCCACCTGTTCAATTGCGGATACATTTGTCGCCGACTCACGATCCAAGATCACATCCTCGGTATCACCAAAACGGACGCAGTCGATGCCAGGAAAATCATTCTTATCCGCCAAAATCGCCGCAGCGTTGGTATAGCCGTCCTTGCCGAGCAAGCGAAGCGTGCGCATAATATCCGGCGTTAGCTCGGAAATGCCGAGATGTTCAACACACTTTTGCTCGAGCGTGCAAAAACTCAAGCCCTGGCGAGTCGACGTGAGCGCGTCGAACGTTACGTTGCTGCCTTCGAGCGTCAACCTGCCATACTCAAACCGGTCGACCTCCACCGTTGCCGAATCGTTTCGCCTGTAGGCCTTTCCCTTGCTTCGATAGGGTTTGTCCTGTCCCTCATAAACCGTAAGGATTACGGTCCCGTGTTTCTCATCGGGGTCGAGCGTGTAACGGGGAGCGGGATCCAAGCTGTCATTAATCATGTTCTCAATGCGGAGACACTCTGCGACCGGATCTGCAAGGCCGACAGCCACGCCCTCGTCATCAACGCCAAACTCAATCTTGCCCGTCCCGTAGTTTGCATAAGCGCTAACCGTTTTAAGAAACGTCGGCGTAACGCTTTCCTTGTATTCGACTGTAGGGCTCTCTCTAACAACCATACGCCCAACCTCTTCGTTTCGTACCATTCATGACCGTATTATAAGACGAAAACCGTTTGCGTACTGATTTATCCACGACGCAAATGGTTTGCGTCTTGATTTGCGTCCGAAATGAGAATGGAAACTGCGCTTTCGTACGCTTATTACCAAACGCAAACTATTTTCGTTCGGCAATACGTCAACAATCCGGACGAAAAAGGCCCCGAGCTCGTGAGTGAACTGGGAGGGGCGTCTGCACCACCTGGGCAGCACAACAACCCCTATTTCATCGCGACTTATGGGGGAGACGATTAGATGGCCGAGTCTTTGGACAGCTCAAAATAGTCGGGATGCAGGGCGATAACCGGGCCCTGCTCCTCGGGCATCAGGTGCAAGTGCGTCTCCGCCAGATAGCTCGCCGTGTCGGTATCGCCCCTCTTAATGGCCTCGAGAATCCGGCGATGCTGTCGACGAATTGGCTCCCAATCTAGGTCCTGCGACACCATACGCAACCAGTTGTATCGCTCAAAGTGCGTATTGACGCTCTTCATCCAATCCCACAACATATGGCGGCCGGCGATCTCAAAACACGTCTCATGGAACAGGTTGTCCAGGTCAAAGAAACGACGCGTTTCGCTATGGTCGAGCGACTCGGACTCGGCAAGAATCTGCTCGAGCCGATGCTTTTGCTCGGACGAAGCGGCCGAACAGCATTTTATGAGTACGCTTCTTTCGAGTTTCTCGCGCAAGAAACAGGCATTCTCGGCGTGTTCCATGCTGATCTTAGAGACGTAGGTGCCGCTCTTGGGACGCGTTTCCACCAGCTCCTGCTCACGCAGGCGCACAAAGGACTCGCGAATGGGCGTGCGCCCGATTCCCGTCTCCTTTTCCAGACCAATCGCCGAAAGGCGCGTGCCGGGCCTGAGCTCGGCATAGATGATCTTGGAGCGCAATGCGTTGTATGCCTGGTCTTGCAGGCTCTGATAATGCTGGTGTTGTTCCATAAAGCCCTCGGATGAAGCCCACGGTTTGTCGAATATCTCTCCACGTAATACTATCGCATCCTGCGGCGCTCCCCGCACAGGTTATGAGCATGTCGCCTCCCCTTCGATCCGCAGATGGCAAGCATGGCACAAAGCGCGCAAGCCCACCGCGGCACACGATGCGATGTGTTTGCACCTGCCCTACAACCGCAACATGATTGCGGAGAGTGCACAGGCACAGAGCGAATGGCGGGCATCGCGACAATCGGCCACAACCGTTCGCCTTTTAAAAGTGAACGTTCACCTGATTCTAGGAAAAGCTGCGAGTAAATTCCTCTGCTTCTCCTATACTGAGCTTGTATTAGAAGTAGGACTCATAAAGATGAACGTTTCTTTAGGAAGGATTGCTATGTCTGATCTTATGGGCAGCTTCCGCCTAGATGGCAAAGTCGCGCTCGTGACCGGTGCCACCTACGGTATTGGCATGGCCATTGCCGAGGCGCTCGGTGAGGCCGGGGCCAAGATTGCCTTTAACGCCCGTCACGCCGACAAGGTCGCCGAGGCCGAGAAGCACTACCGCGAGCTGGGCTTTGATGCGCACGGCTATGTTGCCGACGTCACCGACGAGACTGTCGTCGCCGAGCTCATCGCCAAGATCGAGGCCGATTTTGGCACCACGCCCGACATCCTGGTCAACAACGCCGGCGTGATCCAGCGCACCCCGATGCTCGACATGAGCGCCGAGGACTTCCGCCGCGTCGTCGATATCGACCTCAACGCACCGTTTATCGTGTCCAAGGCCTGCCTGCCCGGCATGATCGCCAAGGGCCACGGCAAGATCATCAATATCTGCTCGATGATGAGCGAGCTGGGTCGCGAGACCATCGCCGGCTATGCCGCCGCCAAGGGCGGACTCAAGATGCTCACCAAGAACATCTGCTCCGAGTTTGGCGAGGCCAATATCCAGTGCAACGGCATTGGGCCCGGCTATATCGCCACGCCGCAGACCGCACCGCTGCGCGAGACGCAGCCCGACGGCAGCCGTCACCCGTTTGACCAGTTCATCATTGCCAAGACGCCGGCAGCCCGTTGGGGCACGCCCGAGGACCTTAAGGGTCCCGCCGTGTTCCTGGCTTCCGACGCTTCGAACTTTGTCAACGGGCACATTCTGTACGTCGATGGCGGCATCCTGGCCTACATCGGCAAGCAACCGCAGTAAGAAAACTGAAAAACTGAAAGGTTAACTCAAATGAAGATCGCTCTGATCAACGAGAACTCTCAGAACTCCAAGAACCCTATGATCGAGGCTGCCCTTAAGAAGGTTGTCGAGCCCATGGGGCACACCGTCTTTAACTATGGCATGTATGCCGACGCCGACTCCAAGCCTCTCACCTACGTGCAGAACGGCATTCTTGCCGCCGTGCTGCTCAACTCCGGCGCTGCCGACTACGTCGTGACCGGTTGCGGCACCGGCGAGGGCGCCATGCTCGCCTGCAACTCCTTCCCCGGCGTGCTGTGCGGCCACGTTGCCGACCCGCTGGATGCCTACACCTTTGCCCAGGTCAACGATGGCAACGCCGTCGCCATGCCCTTCGCGCTCAAGAACGGCTGGGGCCAGGAGCTCAACCTCGAGTACACCTTCGAGAAGCTCTTTGGCTTTGGTTCGGGTAACGGCTACCCCGCCGAGCGCGTTGAGCCCGAGCAGCGCAACAAGAAGATCCTCGATGGCGTGCGCGCTGTGACCATGCGTCCGCTCGTCGACGTCCTGGGCGAGATCGATCAGGGCCTGGTGAAGGGCGCACTTGCCGGCGAGCACTTCCAGGAGTACTTCTTTGCCAACGCCACCGACGAGGCCATCATCGCCAAGGTCAAGGAGCTCTTGGGGCTGTAGTAAGGCCCACGGGGCGCACCGCCCCCCCAACAAGCCGCCAGACAAAAGGCGCCGCGACAATCTATGTGTCGCGGCGCCTTATTTGATTGGCTATCGCTTGAGCCACCGCAAGGCGGCCGCTCCCCTATTTGCCAAGAGCCTACAGCTCGCAGGCGACCTTGTAGCCGTCGCCGATGGCGTCGCGGATGTTGCCGCACTTCTGGGCATCGCCCAGCACGTGGGTGGAGACACCGGCAGCGGCAAGGTCGTCGGCAAGCTTGGTATTGGGACGGTAACCCATGGCAAGCACCAGCGTATCGGCGTCGGCGATGGTATGGACTTCGCCGTCCTTCTCGTAGCTGATGGCGTCCTCGGTAATCTCGGTCACCTTGGCCTCGGTCAGCACGTGAACGCCCTTGGAGAGCATGCGCGTGATGAGCACCGCGCGACCGGCGCCGCCCTCGTTAGCGGCAAGCGTCTTGGTCATCTCGATGACGGTGACGTCGCGATTGGCCGGCGACAGGTCGTTGACCAACGGGGCCAGGTAATCGGCCGTCTCGCAGCCGACGGTGCCGCCGCCCACGATGACGATCTTCTTGCCCGGGAAAGCCTTGCCGCCCAGCAGGTCGTCAGCCGTCATAACTTGCTTAAAGCCCTGCATAAAAGCCGGAGCGATGGGCTCGGCGCCATAAGCCAGGACAACCTCGTAGCCCGCGTAATCGCGCTGGATGTCCTCGGCCGAAAGCTCGGTACCAAAGACACACGTGACACCGGCCTCGGCCAGACGACGGTACTGATACTTGATCACGCGCGTGAGCTCCTGCTTTGCCGGCGGAACGGCCGCAATGCGCATCTCGCCGCCCGGCTCGTCCTGCTTATCCACGAGCACCACGTTATGACCGCGCTTGGCGGCAATGTAGGCTGCCTCCATGCCCGCGGGACCGGCACCCACAACGAGCACGTTCTTTGCCTCGGCGGCAGGCTCGTAGCCAGCCTCGTCACGCTCCACATCCGGGTTGACGGTGCAGGAGATGCGCTTGCCGAACATGATGCCGTTCAGGCAGCGCAGGCAACCGATGCAGGGGCGGATGTCGTCGGCGTTGCCGGCAGCAGCCTTGTTGCAGAACTCGGCATCGCACAGATTGGCGCGGCCCATCATGCAGATGTCGGCAGCGCCGTCCTCGATCAGCTCCTCGGCGATCCATGCCTCGTTAATGCGGCCGACCGTGGCAACGGGAATGTTGACGTGCTTTTTGATCTCGCGCGAGCAGGCGGCGTGCGAGGCCTGCTGCGTGCCGGCGGCGGGAATGGCGGAACCGCGCTTGATGGTGGTGCCGCCCGACACATGAATCATGTCGACGCCGGCCTTCTCCAGGCGACGCGAGACGTAGATCATGTCGTTGAGGGTCAGACCGCCATCGGTGTACTCGTCGCCCGAGATGCGGACGTCGATGATGAAGTCCTTGCCGCAGCGTTCGCGAATCTCGGCGATGACCTCGAGCAGGAAGCGCATGCGGGCGTCGAGTGAGCCGCCGTACTCGTCGGTGCGCTTGTTGTAGAGCGGAGTCAAAAAGCCGCCGAGCATACCGTGGGCGTGCGCCGCATGAACCTCGACGCCATCGACGCCGGCCTTCTGCATACGCACGGCAGCGTCGCCAAACTGATGCGTGAGCTCGTGGATCTCATCTACCGTAATGGGGCGCGGCGCCTCGCGAGCATAGGACGGGCCCACAAAGGACGGAGCGATCAGGCGCGGGGTGCCCGGAATGTTAAAGGCCATGTAGGCGGGGTGGAAGAGCTGCGGCATGATCTTGCAGCCGTACTCGTGGACGGCGGCGGCGAGCTTTTCCCAGCCAGGGATAAACGTGTCGTCGTAGCAGCACATGTCACCCGGCAGATAGGTATAGGTAGGCTCGACCGTCACGACCTCGGTGATGATCAGACCCACGCCGCCCTTGGCACGGGCGCGGTAATGGTCGACCAAATCGTCGGTCACATAGCCGTGATCGGCCAGGTTGGTAGACACCGGCGGCATAAAGACGCGGTTCTTGACCTCGGTCGTACCGACCTTGATCGGGCTAAAGAGCATCGGGTAGGCGGAGGACTCCATACAGGGTTCCTTTCATTTGAGCCGCTCGGCGGCAGTTGCTAACGTACCTATCGTATCAGCAACCGCGCTGTACCCGACCGTACACGCTCCCCCGGCTTTTACTCAACCCACAAAAAGTTGCGGTGGAATACGGAGTAGATAAGGCCTTTGACAGCCAAAACAGTCCGTATTCCACCGCAACTGATGGGCGGGGTGGGTTAGAGGCCCAGATAGCTGGTCATGCCTTCGACGGCGAGCTTGGCGCCGGCTACGGCATGGACCACGGTGAGCGGGCCGTTGACCACGTCGCCGGCGGCAAAGACGCCCGGCACGGTGGTCATGCCGCACTCATCGACCGAAAGAAGACCGCGATGGTCGGTCTCCAGACCGCCCGTCGTAAGCACCAGCTTGTCCTTAGGCACTTGCGAGGCCGCAATCACAACCGTGTCGGCGGGCACATGGTCAAGTTCTTCCTCGTAGTCCACCACGTTGTCGTCCTCGTCAAAGATAGCCGTCTCGAACACCGGACCGTTATCGTCGATGGCGCAGATCGCCTTGCCGCGCACGATCTCGGCACCGTCAAGCTCGGTCAGCTCCACCTCGTCATCGATGGCCGAGATATGGCGCGATCGGGCATACACGGTAACCTTGCGAGCGCCCGAGCGCAGAGCCGTGCGGGCAACATCCATGGCCACGTTGCCGGCGCCGATAACCGCCACGTTCTGACCGATCGCCACACTCGTGGGATCGACCAGGTAATCGATACCAAACAGTACGTTGCCACGCGACTCGCCGGGAATACCCAGCTTGCGGGCGCGCCAGGTACCGGTACCGACAAAGACCGCATCGTAGCCGTCGCGCAGCAGGTCGTCGATATGCAGCGCACCACCGATGGTGGTCGAGGGACGGACGCGCACGCCAAGCGAGCACATCACGTGACGGTACTTTTGCACGAGAGCACGGGGCAGGCGAAACTCGGGGATGCCGTACTCCAGCACACCGCCGATCTCGGGGCGCTGTTCAAACACCGTGACGGCACAGCCCAGCTGGGCCATCTTAATGGCCACGGTAATGCCGGCAGGACCGGAACCGACCACGGCAACCTGCTTGCCGCACGACGGCGCGGGCTTCCACTCCTTACGGTCCAAATATGCCGTCGAGATATAGTTCTCGATACTCGAAAAATGCACCGGTGCGCCCTTGCGGCCCTGAATGCACGCGCCCTCGCACTGGCCCGAATGGTTGCAGATCATGGAGCAGACCGCGCTCATGGGGTTGTTCTGGAACAGCAGCTCACCTGCCTCTTCCAGACGACGCTGCTTGAACAAGTCAATGACCTGCGGAATAGGCGTCTGCACCGGGCAGCCTTTAAGCTGGCAGAACGCCCTTTTGCAACCTAGGCAACGATTCGCCTCTTCGACAATGTGGATAGCCACGCAACTCCCCTTTTTGATGTAATCCAATGAGGCGACGATAAAAACCCTTCACCGCCGCCCCCAGTCAAGCAAACTCAATATGCCGCCACGGCAAAAGCCAATGCTATATCTCGCGATGCGGAGCCCCGCAGCGAGCGGACATGCGCTCGAGTGTCGCCAGGCAGCTAGCCGCCGTCGCCGGCACGCTGTTCTCGACCACACAAGGAATCCCCGAACAGGCGGCAGCCGCCCAGGCCACCACGGGCTCAAAGTCATAGCGGCCCGTCTCGCCCACGCCGTGGCACACCAGGCGAGAACCCGTACCATCGCACCAGCCGGCTTCGTCCTCGTTGTCGGCGACCTCAAAATCCTTGGCGTGCAGCACGCGAATCTTACTGCCGCATAAGTAGAGCATACGCGCGGTGATTTCCTGCGCCTCGCCAACGACGCTGGGATGCAGCAGCGACACCGGGTCGTAGATCACGCCGAGCGCCGGGCTCGGGACGCGCTCCAGCACCTCACGGCAGCGATCTGGCGTGTTGACCGTCTCGTTCCAGCCGGGCTCGATCAGTATTTGCCCACCCACGGCCTCGGCGCACTCGCAGACGCGCGCGAGTCCATCCATAAACGCATCGAGTGCCTCGTCGGTCATACGGTCGTCAGCAACGCAGTTCTGCGCATTGGGACGACCGGTCTCGGTGCCAACCGGACAGCCGCCGAGCATCTGAGCAAAGTTCAAGCACGCCTCGTACTCGGCAAAGTTATCCGTGAGCTGTTGTCGATCGGGCGTCGCCAGATTCTTATAACAGCCGAGCACGGCGACCGAGACGCCCGCCTCATCGAGCACCGCACGCAAATGCTCGGCGAGCTCGCGGGTCAGACCGCATCGATCGATTCCCATTGATGCGTAGAGCACCTTGCTCGGCAGCTGAATGCACGAAAAGCCCAGCTCTCCTGCCATGCGAATGCGTTCCTCGACGGTCCCCTGCGGAAGGTCGTGTAAACGCACGCCCGGAGTAATGGCCCCCACGCTATTCACGCCCCTTATGAGCATTGATGCCCGGCGTGTAGCCGCCAAACGGGTCGTCGATGGAGCACACGCCCGAAGGGGCAAGCGGATCGCGCTTACCGGCAAGCTTGTCATGATGCATGGTCTCGATATAGGCGAGCACCAGCGGCGCCACGCCCTTCGCGTCGTTTTTGACGACGGGCTCACTCATGTAGTAGCCAAACGTGCCCTCGCGGTGCGCGGTGTTGCCAAGGCCCGCCACCAGACAGATATTGTCAAGCGCCAACTGCCCGTCGCGCTCGGACAGGCACGTGTCGCAGATGCCATCAAAAGCGCGACGGCCGTACTGGTAGTAGCGCTCGCCCAGCACGCCCAGGCGCACGCCCTTCATGATGGCGTTGGCAAAGATGGCGCTGCCCGACTCCTCCAGATAGTTGGGGGCGATATTGGGCAGGTTGATGACCTGGTGCCACATGCCGGTCTTCTCGTCCTGATACGGCAGCATGGCGTCGATCAGGTCGTGGAACATCTTGCGGATCTCGTCCTTCTCGGCCGACATCGAAGGCGGCATGAGCTCCCAGGTATCGATGAGCGCCATGGCAAACCAGCCCTCGGCGCGCAGCCAGAAGTTGGCCGAAAGGCCGGTGACGGGATCGCACCAGAACTGCTTGCGGCTCGCGTCGTAAGCGTGATAGTACAGGCCGTTGAGGGGGTTGCGCATCAGGTCATGCACGACCTGGAACATATGGAAGCTATCCGAGCAGGCACGGCGGTTGTGGAAGCTCAGCTCGTACTGCATGTAGAACGGCTGCGCCATGTACATGCCGTCGAGCCAGATCTGGTTGGGGTAGACGGCTTTGTGCCAAAACACACCCTCTTTGGTACGCGGCTGGGTCTCAAGCTGACGATAGATGGTATCCATGGCGGCACGGTACTTGGGCTTGCCCACCAGGTCATAGAGTTTGTAGAGGGTTTTGCCCGCGTTGACGTTGTCGAGGTTGTACTCCTGGGGATCGTAATGCTTGATGGTGCCGTCATCCTGGACAAAGAAGTCGATATAGTCGTCGGCGAAGGTCAGGTAACGCTGCTCGCCGGTGATCTCGTACAGCTCGATGAGTGCCTTGATCATGCAGCCGTCAATGTAGTTCCAGGTGTTCTCCTTGCCGGCTCGAAGCTTTTCGATGTTCCAGGCCGGCGCCTGAGGCGTAGAGGTCTCGATCAACTGCTCGATATAACGGTCCAGAATCTGATTGCAACCCATTGCTGTCCCCTCTGACGTTATTGATGGGTGAACGTTTCCCCTAGTGTAACGCGAACGGGGATTATAGGGTGAACGTTAACCCTATAATCCCCGTGAACGGCAAACTTTTAACGGCAAACGGCGGTGAGGCCCGCAGCGATGCGATGCGCCAGGCGCTCATAGCCGGCAGGGCTGTAATGCAGACCGTCCGGCATGTAGAGCTCGCGGTGCTCCGGCAAAAACGGGCTGATGCCGCTTTGCGCATACAGGTCGATCACCGGCACCGAGTAGCGATCGCAGACCTCCAGCATCGCGCGCACATAGGCGTCTTGCGTCAGGCCCAGATGGTTGGCCTCGTTGCTTGCCGGGATATCCTTCTCGTGTTTGCCGCTCGTCTTGCACGGCGTCATAAACACCAGCTTTGCCTGAGGCGAGCGCGCCGTGATGGTGCGGATCAGGTAGTCGAGCGCACCGTAGAACTCGTGCACGTCCGTGCTGCCCAGCTCTCCCAGCGGCACGTTACGGCTAAAGTCGTTAACGCCGCCAAAGACGATGCAGATATCTGCCGTGTGATCGATGCCGTCCAAGCGCTCGACAAACGAATCGCTACGGTCAGCCTTGACGGCAATACGCGAACCCTTAATACCAAAGTTCTCGATCGTAGCGCCGCCCAGCAGCGCACCCAGGTGCGAAGTCCAGGAGATGTCGTTGCCTCCCCCGCCGCATCCGTTATCGCCCCAGGTGGTCGAATCGCCAAAGCAGCAGATGGTCGATTCGCTCAAGTTTTTCGTTTCCATATTCTTCTCCTCACCCGCACACCGGCGGTCATACAGGTACATACCGTTCATTCGCAACATCCGAGGGGCTATGCGTGGGCGCATTCCGCAACTTGCGAATCGAGCCATTCGATATCCTCGGCAAGATGCGCCACGCCCAGGTGGTGTCCACCCGGGCAGACCTCGTGCAGAAGGTTTTCGTCCTTGCCCAGCAGCGCGTAGGCGTCGCGAACGATATCGAGCTGCTCGTCTACGTTCGCAAGCCCGCGGGCGCCGTTGAGATGGTCTTTCTCGCAGCTCTGAACCAAGAGCGGCCGTGGCGCGATAAGCGAGGCAATGTCGCCCATGTCGAGCAGACGCCAGAGTTCAGGCGTGTAATTGCAGCTGCAATTGCCGTTGAGGTGCAGTAACGAATCATCAACGCCGTACAGATAGCCCGAGACAAACGCCTTGCGCACGCGCGGGTCGAGCGCGGACAGGTACAACGTCATGTAACCGCCGCCCGAAAAACCAAAGCAGCCCAGGTCGTCCATGGCAATGTCACCGCGTGTCTCCAAGTAATCAATCAAGCGCATGTTGTCCCAGGCGTTGAGGCCCGCGACCGTAAGACCCAGCGGCTCGGCCATACGTGCTTGATTCAGACACGTACCGCGCAGGTAGCTGTTCTCGTCGTCGCCCTGACCCTTCCAGTCACGACGGTATCCCCAACCACGCGCATCGGGGCAGACGGTCACATAACCCATGCGCGCCAAACGCAGACCGTAGTCGTAATTGAACTTACGCACGGCATCGTCGACCGCCGGCACGCCCGCAACGCCGGCTATGCTTGCAGCACCCGCCCCCTGGTGACCATGCGGGCAGATATAGCAGCGCTTGAGTCCCCGCTCGTCAAGCTTGGGGCGGGACGGCTCCAACAGGTAAAACGGCATCCACACATCGTGCTCAACCTGCAGCACCGCATGAGTACGCACGATGCTGCCGGCAACCCGCACGCGATTGAGCTCACGAATCTCAATCGGGGCGCGGTCCATAAGCGAAAGACCCAAAATATCGTACAGACGAGTCCTGGTCGCAGCCTTCCATGCCTCAAAGTCTGTGGGAGTCTTGCCCGTAAATGCGGCCGAGCGCCCCTCGCGCTTCAGTCGGGCGCGCAGCGCAGGTTCGTCCTCGTAGTACGTCTCGATGTGCACGGTGCGGCCATTGGCAGATAGCCCGGCCGTCTCTACCGCATCACCGTCGCCGCCCTCGGGATCCCAACCATCCGTGCCGGCAAGCACTCGGTCACGCGCATAGCGTTCGGAATCCTGACCGGTCAGGCAATGCGCCCACGGCACCCAAGCGGCAGTATCACCCGCCGGGCCAAACAGGGCACCGCCGGCATACAGGGTGCCGTCATGTGCCGCTGGCTTATTCCAATCCCACCAACCCTCGAGTGAAATATGGGGGCCCAGCCAGCATTCGAGCAAAACGGTCTGGGCCCACTCGCGCCATGGACGACCCAGATAGACCGATCCGGGGGCAATGCCCTCATCGGCTGTAAACGAACAGCCATGAAACACAAATCCGTACGGCTCGCCCTGGGGCGTGGAGGCTGCCGTTACATACCCGTTGACATCCATATCGCGGTTGAGCGAGCGAATCTCACACCCCTCAAAGTAGGCACGCGCGCCGCCAAAGATAAAGTCGACATCGCCCTCGATCCGGCAACGTCGAAAATACTGCCGCCCCACGCGGCGCGGGGCGAACTGCTTGGGGCCTATAAAGCCGCCCGGCTTGGCCTCGCGCGGCGGCAGCGGCCCCAAAAAGAGCGTGTCCTGGTGTCCCTTAATGCAGCAGGCATCGACAACCAGGCGGTCACCATCGGCATACAGGGCAATCGCCTGGCCGACCTCGCGCCCATCACCGGCGTTGTTTTCGATTGTTAGACCCGCAAGCGTCACGTCGTCGGCATCGACCAGCACCGTGTACGTACGGAAGGTGCCGAGTCTTCCATCCTGGCCGCTACCATCTTCCGAAGGCATCTTGGCACCCAGGCCGCCCACGATACGTACGCTGTCGGCCGTCTCGCCCTCGAGCGTCACATGCGGACGACGAATTTCGACCTGCTCGCGGTACTCGCCCGGCGCCACCAGCACGCGCACCGGCACGGTCGTATCGGGCACACACCGCTCCGCCGCCTCGAGCGCCGCCGAAATGCTGCGATACGCGCCCTCACGTTCGAGCGATACCTCAAAGAGCTGTTCTTTACCACTCATCTGTCATTACGCTTTCTGTCACAGAACACCTACCATGCAATACCGGCACCTATAGATTGCGTGCGACAGCCGGGCAGACCCGACCGTCGCACGCCTCAACATGCCGTATTCACTTGTGCAGGAGCACTACCCTACGCGCGGATAACCTTGTCGACGTTTTGCAGCTGCAGCTCGTCGCCATCCTGACCCTCGATGCGCACGTTCTGCAGGTCGAGGACTTTCACGTTCTGCGCGATGATGCCCTGGCGCACCATGGGCTCCACGCCGCAGGCCATGGCCGGCACAAAGGGCTCGGCATCGGCGGCAAAGGTCACATGGACATCCTGGAACGTCAGGCGCGTCACCTTGCTCTCGGGAAGGCCCGTGATATAGGCCGCGGCCGCATGGCAGTTGGTGGCCTCGATATCGCAAAACGTCGTGGCGCCAAAGCCGGGCGTACGGTCGTCAACGGGCAGCGCCTCGCGAGACTGCACGTAGTCGGTCTTGCCGTCCTTGTCGCAGAAGTAGAACGAGTTGACCACGAAGGGCGTGAGCACCTTATCCATGCGAATGTGCTCGAAGGTGATGCCCTCGTTGACGGCGTCCTTGCCGCGTCCGCGGCGTGTCTTGACGCGCAGGCCGCGGTCGGTGCGCTCAAAGAGGCACTTGCTCACGGTGAGGTCCTTGATGCCGCCGGCGGCCTCGGATCCCAGCACCACGGCGCCGTGGCCGTCGTGCATGTAGCAGTGCGAGATCAGCACGTCGTGCGTGGCGGGACGGAGCTCGGGTTCAATGCCCAGTTTGCCGCTCTTGATGGCGATGCAGTCGTCGCCCACCGAGAACTGACAGCCAAGGATGCGGACAAGACCGCAGCTCTCGGGATCGAAACCGTCGGTGTTGTGGGAGTTCCTGGGACCCTCGATGGACAGGCACAGGGCATCGACGTGCTCGCACAGAATGGGATGGATATTCCACGCCGGGCTGTTGCGCACGGTAAAGCCGGCAAGACTCACGTTTTCGCACTCGGACAGGAAGATCATGCGCGGGCGGGCGATCTCGCGGCCCTCCTCGGGACGGAAGATGTTCTTAAAGTCCTTGTTCCACCAGTTGTCCTCGGCAAAATCGGTCTGGCCGTCGATGGCGCCGCGGCCATAGATGCACACGTCGTGCACGCTCAGGCCCGTAAAGGTCGAACAGTAGGTCGAGAAGCTCTCGCCCTCCCAACGGCCCAGGGGCAGCATGGCATTCCCGGCGCCCTCGTCGCCCGCGACCGTACCCGGAATGTAGGCAAGCGCGGCGCGGTCGTGGCGGGCCAGCAGCACCGCGCCCTCGGCAAGCTCGATGTTGATATTGCTCTTAAGGAAGAGGGACTTGATGCGGTAGTTGCCGGCGGGGATCAGCACGCGCCCGCCCTTGGGGCAGGCCATGATGGCAGCCTGAATGTTGGTGGTGTCATCGTGCTCGGCATCGCCCTTGGCTCCGCAGTCGCGAACGTTGATGGTAAAGGGCTCCGCCGGCGTGGTGACGCCTACGCTCAGCTCGCGCTCGCCGCAGACAAAGCGGATCAGGTTGCGCTTGCCGGGGGTCAGGCCATCGACATAGGTCTCGACCGTATTCGTGGTACCGGCGGGCTCATCGTTGACAAAGATCTCCCACGTATCGGCACAGGTAAAGTAGCCGCCATCGTCGAGCTCGATAACGGCCGCGCGGGCATTGCGCCAGATAACGTTCGTCTCCATGGGTCTCTCCCTCAAATGTAATCAGAAGTTCATACTACTCGTTTTTAAAAAAGGGCCGTACCCGCCGGTGGATCTCCGGTGGCACGGCCCTGTGGTTTGGACGATGCGCCTGCCCTACTCGGCGGGAATTACGCTGCCGTCCTGGAAGCCAACATTGTTGTGGGCGAAGCAGTCCTCGTACTTAAAGCCGGAGAGCTCCTCGCAAAGCGCCTTGACCTCGGGCTTGACGTCGGCCATCTTGCCACCCTCCTTGACACGGTGGATCTCGTCGCAAAGGATGTCGCACTGCTCCTTGTCAATCTTGATGCCGCGGGCAAGGACGGCCGCGAGCAGGAAGAAGCCGGCGCAGCCGATGAGCATGTAGCCGCAGATGTACAGAGGCACGGTGGCGGGCTGGGTCACGGCGTCGCTGTTGCCGGCGGTCTGAATGAAGCCGGAGGCAGCAAGGACGATAGCCCATACGTTGACGGCAACAGCCTGGGCAATCTGCTGGCAGAGCTGCTGTGCGGAGCTGTAGATGCCCTCGCGACGACGCAGGGTGATGAGCTCATCGACATCGGGGATGTAGTTGAGCAGAACATCGGGCAGATACTGGAAGCCAACGTAGAAGAACTTCCAGATGGCGAAGATGATGGGATAGGCGATCATGGCGATGGCGACCGTGGAGGTGCCGTTGATCTGACCAAAGGCGAAGTAGTTGTAGGCGATGATGCACGCGGCGCAACCGACGTTTGCCAGGTACCAAGACTTGTGGAAGCCCTTCTTGGCCATGAGGGCGACCCAGATGGCGGTGCAGACGATAGCGACGACCTTGCCGGGCATCTCCATCACGGACTCGTAGGACTTAGGAATCTGCAGACAGTAGACGATGAAGAAGGACAGGCAGGCAGACCAGCAGGCAGCAGCGAGCTTCGTGGAGACCTGTGCATACAGGACCTTGCGGAAGGACTTGTTGCGGAAGGTAGAGATAACGTCGATGAAAAACTTCTTGATACCCTCGCCGACGCTCTCGATCTTCTCCTGAGCGACCTCCTCGGGGGTGTGCTCCCACGTGGACAGGTACACGCAGAGCAGCGAGATTGCCATGACCGAAGCGTTAATCGTAGCAATAATGAAGTAGCTGAACGGGTTGGTCTCGCCGAAGGTGCCAAAGCCAAAGCCGACGAGTGCTGCCATCAGGAAGCCGGCGGCGTTACCAAAGAGGTGCTTGTAGCCGGTGAGGTACGTACGCTCCTTGAAGTCATCGGTCATCTCGATGGTAAGCGGCGACAGGTTGGCGGTGCAGAACGTGTACGCGACGTTGTAGATCAGGTACAACACAAAGTAGTACGGGAAACCAAACGGCGTAGCCACAAAGATGAGCGGCTCGGCGACCATCATCGGGATAGCCAGCAAGATCCAGAAACGGCGGCGGCCAAAGATGCGGCCGATCTTGGTAGCGTAGAAGTTATCGGCCACAAAGCCCATGAGCGGGCACAGAATGGCGTTGAGATAGATGGCGAACGAGCTGATCAGCGCAGCCTCGCCTGCGGACAGACCGCACTCCGTGGACAGGAACAGCACCATGTAGCTGTGCGTAAAGCTCAGGGCACCGGAGTTGAGCATGCCGCCCATACCAAAGCCCAAGCGCGTCCAGAATGTGATCTTGCGCTTTTTACCGATCTTGTTAGTCATCGAGCTCCCTCTCTTTTCTCGATTGTCTTGTAACAAGACATTGGAGTCCATACCGATGTCTGTCTGCATATCGCCCACTCGTAGGGTGAACGTTTAGCTAGATTATGCGCGATTGCATATGATAGGTGAACGTTCACTTGTATATTATCCTTGAACGGTCGTTTTTTGCCGTTAAACGGATATCTGACTTGAAAAAGAATCACGATTACATGGGTATTGAGTGGGTTTAAATTTGAGGTCGATTAGGTGAACGTTTATTGTTTTCGCCGCTCCCGTACCCTCAGGAAGACACGCCCGAACAGACAGAACAAACATGGCCCCGCCGGGAACACTCCCGACGGGGCCATGGTCAATAGCGCCCTATGCGAACCCATTTACCGCTACAGGCAGACGCCATCCTTCCAAATGCTGATCTCGTGGCAGCCGCGACGCTCGGCACTCGTAAGCTTGCCGCTCGCCGTTTCTAGCACCAGCTGGTACAGGTCGTGGGCAGCCTCGTCGAGCGTACGCTCGCCCGTGGCGATCACGCCGGCGTTAAAGTCCATCCAGTTGGCCTTGTGGTCGCACAGACGCTGGTTGGTGAACACCTTGAGGGTAGGCGCCGGTGCGCCAAACGGCGTGCCGCGGCCGGTCGAGAACAGGATTACGTGGCAGCCGGCAGCCGTCAGGGCCGTGGTGGATACCATGTCGTTGCCCGGACCGCACAGCATGTTCAGGCCATGCTTGGTAGCCTGACCGGCATACGGCAGTACGTCGACGATGGGGGCAGATCCGCCCTTTTGCACGCAGCCGCAGCTCTTGTCCTCGAGCGTGGTAATGCCGCCGTCCTTGTTGCCGGGGCTCGGGTTCTCATAGACGACCTCACCATGGCTGATAAAGTAGTCCTTAAAGCCGTTGAGCATGTCGGCAGCTGCGTTAAAGACGTCCTGGCTCTCACAGCGATCGAGCAGAATGCTCTCCGCGCCAAACATCTCGGGCACCTCGGTGAGCACCGACGTGCCGCCACGGGCGACGACCATATCGCTCACGCGACCGATCGTGGGGTTGGCGGTAATGCCCGAAAGACCGTCAGAGCCACCGCACTTAAGGCCAATGACCAGCTCGGAGGCCGGAATGGGCTCACGCTTGGCCTGCTTGGCCAGGTCGGCAAGCTCGGACAGGATCTTGTGACCCTCGACCTGCTCGTCGGCTACATCCTGGCAGGCGAGGAATCGAACGCGCTCGCGATCAAAGTCACCGAGCTCGTCGAGTACCTGCTGGTGCGTGCAGTTTTCGCAACCGAGGGACAGGAACAGCACACCCGCAGCGTTTGCGTGACGCGAGAGCGCCACCAGCAGACGGCGCGTCTGGGCATGGTCGGCACCGGTCTGCGAGCAGCCAAAGGGATGCGGGAAGTAGTAAACGCCCTCCAGCGAGCCCTCGACCAGATCCTGAGCCTGCTCGCACATGGCACGTGCGACCTCGTTGACGCAGCCGACCGTGGGGATGATCCACAGCTCGTTGCGCGTGGCGGCGCGGCCATCGGCGCGACGGAAGCCCATAAAGGTCTCGGGCTCAACCGGCTCAACGACCGGATGCGTCGGGTTGTAAGCGTACTCGACCTCGCCCGAAAGGTTAGTCTTGACGTTATGAGTATGAAGCCACTGACCGGGCTGGATGTCGCCCGTCACGTGACCGATAGGAAGACCGTACTTGACGACGTCCTCCCCCGCCGCAATGGCACGCACGGCCATCTTGTGGCCCTGCGGAATATCCTCCGCGGCAACGACCTCGCCCACCCCGGGAACCGCGACGGCGGTGCCCTTGGCAAGCGGCGACAGCGCGACGATCACGTTGTCGGCCGGATTGATCTGGATAGTATTCATTACAAAGAGTCCTAACCCTACAGGTTGAGCAGAAGTCAGCGGGCGCCCGCCAGTTGCCCGGCGGGCGCACAGAAGGATTTAGGCCTGGGCGTTGGCAAATGCCTGCTTGGCGCCCTCGGCGCGCACAACGGCAAGCGCGTTGACGACAAACTCCTCAAGGCCGGCGATCTGCGTAAGGTCCTCGCCCCACATCTGCTCGTTGCTGAGCACGTCGTGCACCAGCTCGGCATCGTCTGCACCGGCGTGGGCGGCGTAGAAGTCGAGCACGAAGGCATCGTCCTGAGCGGTGTACTCGGTGCCGTCGACGCGGCGCAGGTGCAGGCCATCGCCCTCGCGAGCAACGAGCTCCTGCGTATAGAAGGCAATGAGCGTAGCGAGGCTCGTCGCCAGGCACTTGGGCAGGTTGCCGGTCTCGGCAACATAGTCCTTGAGCGTGGGCAGGTCGCGAGCACGCCATTTGGCGGTTGAGTTGAGGCAAATGGAGAGCAGCGCGTGGTCGATAAACGGGTTGTCGAAGCGGTTCTCGACGGCGGCAGCAAAGGCCTTGCAGTCCTCGACGTCCAGGTCGGCGGCAAGCGTCGGGATGACCTCGTCGTAGAGCATGGTGTTCATGAAGCCGCGAACGGTCTCGTCATGCATGCAATCGCGCACGATGTCAAAGCCGGCAACCCAGGAGCCCGGAACAAAGGCAGTGTGGGCGCCGTTGAGAATGCGGACCTTGCGCTTCTTGTACGGGGTGACATCGGGGGTCACAAAGACGCCCGGCAGGCCGGCCTTCACGAAGGGCAGCTTCTCGGCAAGCGACTCGTCGCCCTGGATACCCCACATCTGGAAGGGCTCGCGCACGGCCAGGAAGGGATCCTCGTAGCCCAGGCGCTCGGCCACGGCAGCGGCCTCCTTGGGGTCGCGGATGCGGCCGGGGACGATAGTGTCGACGAGCGTGGTGCAGACGGTGCAGTCGTTGGCCATCCACTGCGCAAACTCGTCCTCCCAGCCCCAGTCGCTCACGTACTGGTTCATGATGCGCAGCAGCTCCTCGCCGTTGTGATCGATGAGCTCACAGGCGAGCACGATGACGCCCGGCTTGCCGGCGGCCCAGCGGGTGTGGAGCACCTGGGCAAGCTTGGCGGGGAAGCTCGCGGGCGGCATGTCGTCGGCCTTGCAGGACGGATCGTAGGCGATACCGGCCTCGGTGGTGTTGGAGACGATAATCTCCAAATCGTCGGAGACGGCGACCTCCATCATGGCGCGGTAGTCGTCCTCGCGATACGGATTGAGGCAGCGGCTGCAGGCGCTGATCACACGGGACTCGTCGACCGTGTTGCCGCTCTCCTTGCCGCGCACCAGCACGGTGTACAGGTCATCCTGAGCGTTAATGCCGTCGGCAAAGCCAAAGGCACCGCTGATGGGCTGGACCATGACAACCTTGCCGTTCCAGCCGGTTGCCTCGTTGCCCATGTCAAAGAAGCGGTCGACGAAGGCGCGCAGGAAATTGCCCTCGCCAAACTGCAGAACCTTCTCGGGCGCGTCCTTGGGCAGCAGGTAGCCCTTGTAGCCGATCTTCTCGAGCGTCTCGTAGCTGATGTTCTCCATCGATGTCTCTCCTTAGATTGCTGTTAGCGTGCAGGCAAAACGGGGGCGCCGCGTGTGGCAACGGCGCTCCCGAGTTCGGTGTGATTCGATGCGGGTTTAGGCCTCGACGGTATCCAGGTCAAAGCCAAAGTAGCGGACCGCGTTGTTGTAGCTAATGTCGCGCACGATGGCTCCCAGCAGCTCCATGTCGGCCGGATACTTGCCCTGCTCGACCCACTCGCCGATCACGCCGCACAGCACGCGACGGAAGTACTCATGACGCGGGTAGGACAGGAAGGAGCGGGAATCGGTAAGCATGCCCACAAAGTTGCCCAGCACGCCCTCGTTAGCCAGAGCCGTGAGCTGCTCGCGCATACCGATCTCGTTGTCGTTGAACCACCAGGCAGAGCCGTTCTGGATCTTACCGGCGGTCGGAGCCTCCTGGAAGCAGCCCATCACGGTATCGATCATGGTGTTGTCGATGGGGTTCAGGCTGTACAGAATGGTCTTGGGCAGACCCGTGGCCTCCTGGATGGAGTTGAGGAAATCGGCCAGCTGGTCGGACGGCGTGTAGTTGGAGATGCAGTCGTAGCCGGTGTCGGGACCGAGCTTGGCGAACATAGCGCGGTTGTTGTCACGCTTGCAGCCAAAGTGCAGCTGCATGGCCCAGCCAAGGCGGACATACTCGCCGGCGACGAACTGCATAAAGGCCGTCTTGTACTTGAGGACCTCGTCCTCGGCAAGCGGCTCGGCGGCAAGGCCCTTGGCAAAGATAGTCTCGATCTCGTCGGCGGTAGCCGGAACGTACATAACGTAGTCGAGCGCGTGGTCGGAAGCGCGGCAGCCCAGCTCGTGGGCAACGTCGTAGCGCTTGGAGATGGCAGCCTTCATGCCCTCGAAGTCGCTGATCTCAACGCCAGCAACCTCGGAGAGATGCTTGCAGTAGTCGGCGAACTCCTGGCCACGCTCGATGCGCAGGGCGGCATCGGGGCGCATGGCGGGAACGACCTGAACGTCAAAACTGTCGTCGGCGGCAATCTTCTTGTGCCACTCAAAGCTGTCGGCGGGGTCGTCGGTAGTGCAGATCATGCGGACGTTGGACTGCTTGATCAGGTTGCGGCAGGTAAAGCTGGCCTCAGCGAGCTTGGCGTTGGCAAGGTCCCAGACCTCCTGAGCGGTTTTGCCGTTCAGGACGCCCTCGTAGCCAAAGTAACGCTTAAGCTCCAGGTGGCTCCACTCAAAGACGGGGTTGCCCACACAACGGCCCAGGGTCTCGGCCCACTTCTGGAACTTCTCGCGAGCAGGGGCATCGCCGGTAATGAAGCGCTCGTCGACGCCGTTGGCACGCATCAGGCGCCACTTGTAGTGGTCACCGCCCAGCCAAACCTCGGTGATGTTCTCAAAACGCTTGTCGTCCCAGATCTCCTTGGGAGAAATGTGGCAGTGGTAGTCAACGATGGGCATGCCCTCGGCAAAGTTGTGGAACAGCTCCTCACCGGTTTTGGTGCTCAGCAGGAAATCCTGATCGTCCATGAAGTTTTTCATCAAACAACCCCTTTGTTGGCGGAGCGGGCGCACGATGCGCTCGTTATCCTCTAGGTGAACGTTCACTATACTAATTCATTGCGCCTTAAAAGGTGAACGTTCACCTAACCACCATGGGGTGAACGGTTGATTTTGCCCGTTCAACGGTTACTGGAGCCGTGACTTGTATGTATTGCGAATTGGCAGGCGTCCCCGAATACCGAACTTGAGCGCTTTGGCCAGGTGGGTCATGTTCCGCCGTGCATTTTTGGGAGTATTCAGCATCGGAGCGCACCGCGCACCGTCTTCGAAGCCCTATCTGATGCTCATATTGCGCCCAATCGGCATAAATAAGTGCCCCCGATGGCGAATTACGCCATCGGGGGCACTTAAAACAGTCGTCCTAGCCTCTTTCGGGACACGCCATTGCTGAATACTCCAAAAAATGCACGTCGCGAGAGGGGGTACCTGACCAAACGGCTAAATTCCCGCAAGCTCGCAGTAGCGGTCGACGTTGCTGGCAAACACCATCTCCACAGCACCCTTCTGCACGGGCTCCGCCGGAGTTTTACCCCACAGCAGATACTCGCCCAAGGTCTTGGCGCCACGGTAAGCCAGGCTCACCGGGTCCTTATAGACAATATTGGTAAAGATGCCACGGCGCAAGGCCAAGGCGCTCTCGGAGAACAGGTCGTTGCCGATTACCATGACCTTGCCGGCCTTGCCGCTTGAAACAAGCGCGTCGGCGACCACCTCGGAACCAACGGCAAAAACGCTACAGATGAGCTCGGGAGCATCCGGCGCACTCAAGCGCTGCTCAAGCTCGCGCTCGAGCTGTTTGACTTGCGCATGGGCGCCGGCAAGGTCCTCAACCTGCCATGGAATATCGTGTTCGCGCAGGTAATTATGAAAGGCGCGGGCGGTCAGGTAGTGTGAATCGGTATAGGGGTCGCCCGCCAACAGGAGCACGCGGGCGTCAGCCCCAGAAGCGTGGACCAGATTTGCCGCCTGCTCTGCCATAAGACTGCCCGCCGCGGAATAGTCCGCCAGACTGGCACCCAGGCGATCGAGGTGCGGGCGGTCGCCGTCTACGAGCTCGATTGTCACGCCCGCCTCGGCAATCTGCCTCAAGAGTTCGGTCGCGCGATCATCGCCCGGAACATAGGCAAGCAGGCCATCAATCTTCTCCCCTATCTGCAGACGCTCATCAATCTGCTCGAGCGCATCGGCGTAGCCGCCCACGCCAAATTCAACGCGCTCAACCGTAATGCCCTGATCGATGACCTCCTGCTCAAAGCGGTTGCAGCCTTCCCAAAGGTAACGGAAAAAGTACGCCCCCTCGCGCGATGCGCGGGGCAGGCAAAACACCAAGTTGATATCCTTGCGGCGCAGGCTCGAAGCACTTGTGTTGCGATGGTAGCCCATGGCCTCGGCCTTGGCATTCACCTTGGAGCGCACGGATTCGCTCACGCCGGCCTTACCCGTCAGGGCCTTGTGCACGGTATTGATGGAAACGCCAAGCTCGGCGGCTATGTCCTTCATGGTTACGCGAGCGCTCATGGGGTTACTCCGTTATAGATAAGTTGCCAATTAACAGTACAGGTAACGATACCCCAAAATCACTCTTCAACTCGCCGCGCTCTCCCCCAAATGTGCAAAGCGCCCCGCGAACGGATGCTCGCGGGACGCTTGGGTGCCTGGACCTTATTTGATACCGCGGCCCAAGTCTTCGGCAATTTTGTCCACACCCTTAAGCGCGGCGCAGGTTTTTTTGTTGGAACAATGTCCCGTGCAAACGCCACCTTGAGCGCAGTCGGCGCAGGTGCCCTTGCGATAAATGCGCACGCACACGGCGACAAACGCAATGGCGATAACGGCCAGCACAACAATATCGATAGGTGCCATAGCAAGCCTCCTCTAGTTAACCACCACTTACTTTACCCCATTCTCCATCTGCCAAAAAGGGACAGGTATATTTTGGTCGGTTTTATCTGCGGAAACGCCACATCTCCCTCACCAAAAAGCCCGAGTGTCGCTGGGACACCCGGGCTCGTGGAAAGGGGCTGATCCTTATTCGGACTTAAGCGGAAACTGCAGCGGAAGCGGTGTTGGTCTCGTCCTCGTCGGTCCAAGCGTGCTTAGGCATGGGACGGAAAATCTGGAAGAGCATCGCAACCAGCAGAACGATGGCCACAATCGTCCAAATACCAAACTGGCCAAGGACAAGCAGATTGTAGAACTGGTTGATGAACAGGCCGATGACCCAGGCAAAGGCGCACTCGTAGCCGATGGCAATCGCGGTCCACTTGCCGGAGTCCATCTGGTTGCGGATGGTGCCAATGGCGGCAAAGCACGGAGCGCACAGCAGGTTGAAGGCGCCGAAGGCAACGCAGGCGCCCATGGTGGGGAACATGCCGGCAAACGCGGTCCACAGGCTCGGATCGGTCTCGCCCGCGTCGGCGACGGACAGCAGCGAGCCGGCGGTGGCGACGACGTTCTCCTTGGCGACAAGGCCAGAGACAGTCAGCGCAGTTGCCTGCCAGGTGCTAAAGCCGAGCGGGGCGAAAATCCAGGCGACCAGGTTGCCCAGCATGGCGAGCACGGAGTAGTCCATAAACTCCTCGGGGATGCCGTCCATCGCAGGCAGGAAGCCAAAGGAGCCGTTATAGCTACCAAAGTTGGAGAGGAACCAAACAACGACGGTGGACGCGAAGATGACCGTGCCGGCCTTCTTGATAAAGGCCCAGCAGCGCTCCCACACGTGCAGCGCCCAAGAGCGGATCGCCGGGAAGTGGTAGGCGGGAAGCTCCATAACGAACGGCGTCGGGCGACCGGCGAAGAGCTTGGTCTTCTTGAGCATGAGGCCCGAGGCGATGACGGCAAAGACGCCCAGGAAGTAGAAGAGCGGGCTGATCCACGCGGCGGTGGTGGAAGAATCGCCGATGATGGAACCCATGAGCAGGGCAATGATCGGCAGCTTGGCACCGCAGGGAATAAACGTGGTGGTCATGACCGTCATGCGGCGGTCCTTCTCGTTCTCGATGGTCTTGGTGGCCATGACGCCGGGGACGCCGCAGCCCGAGGACACGAGCATGGGGATGAACGACTTACCGGACAGGCCAAAGCGGCGGAATACGCGGTCCATGATGAAGGCGACGCGGGCCATGTAGCCGCAGTCCTCCAGGAAAGACAGCATCACAAAGAGCAGGAACATCTGCGGCACAAAGCCAAAGATTGCACCCAGGCCGCCGACGATGCCGTCGCAGACCAGCGAATCGACCAGGCCGCCGTCCTCGGTGCCGCCCGCCACAAGGGCGTCGTGCACCATGGTGGTGATACCCGGGACATAGGGGCCGTACTGTGCCGGGTCGACCGAGTCGGCATTGTCGCCCGCAGCCTCAACAGCTGCGTCATAGGCGTCGCGACCCTGACCGAGCACGTACCAGCCGTCGGTGCCGAAGAGTTGGTCGTTGGTGAAGTCAGTCACCGTGCCGCCGAGGGTAGAAACGGCGATGTAGTACACGCAGAACATGATCACGACGAAGATCGGCAGACCGAGGATGCGGTTGGTAACCACACGGTCGATCTTCTCGGAAGTGCTCATCTTGGCCGGAGCCTTGGTGAGGCACTCGTCGATGATGTGGGCAATCACGCCGTAGCGCTCGCCGGTGATGATGGACTCGGCATCGTCGTCGCAATCCTGCTCGCACTGGGCGACCAGCTGCTCAACGCGATCGGCCTTCTCCTTGGTGAGGTTAATGAGCTTGCAGGCGTCCGCATCGCGCTCAAACAGCTTGACGGCGTAGTAGCGACGCTTGTTGGCGGAAACGCTCGCCGGCAGGTTGTTCTCGATGTGGGTCAGAACGTCCTCGATAGAAGAATCGAACTTGTGCTCCGGCACCTGGCCCTTGGAAGCAGCGGACTTCTTGACCTGCTCGAACAGCTCCTTGATACCCTTGTTCTTAAGGGCCGAGATCATCATGACCGGGCAGCCGAGCTTCTTGGAAAGCTTGTCCGTGTCGATCTTATCGCCGTTCTTCTCCACGAGGTCGGCCATGTTGAGGGCAACGACCACGGGCAGACCGGTCTCGATGACCTGAAGTGCCAGGTACAGGTTGCGCTCCAGGTTGGTGGCGTCGACGACCTGGACGACCACATCGGGCTCGCCGCTCATGAGGTAGTCGCGCGAGCACTGCTCCTCGGGGCTGTAGGGGGAAAGCGAGTAGATGCCGGGGAGGTCCGTAATCGTGACGTTCTTGTCACTCAGGAGCTTGGCTTCCTTTTTCTCAACCGTGACGCCGGGCCAGTTGCCAACGTAGCCGTTGGCGCCGGTGATCAGGTTGAAAAGCGTGGTCTTGCCGCAGTTGGGGTTACCCGCCAGCGCGACATGGATCTGAGAATCCGCCATTCAATCCTTCTTCCTTGTGTGCCCGCGCTGCTTTCTCCGCGCGGGCTGGATAATGTGCTTCAACGTTGCAAGTTTAAGTTAGAAAATCCTAACTTTATCTGCAGAAATATTCGCCGTCGGCCCTTACTGGACCTCGACGACGGCAGCCTCCTCCTTGCGGATGGAAAGCTCGTAGCCGCGCACGTTGATCTCGACCGGATCACCGAGCGGTGCAACCTTTACGACCTTGAACGAAGTGCCCTTGATGAGCCCCAGGTCCATGAGGTGGCGGCGCAGCGCGCCCTCACCGTGAAGCTTGACGATGGTAGAGCTCTCGCCCACCTTAACGTCACCCAACGTCTTCATATTCTTTTCCCCCTTTCAGCTTTTATGAAATGCTGCGAACTAACCGACGGTCATGATGTGCATGGCGACCTTGGTATCGATACCAAAGCGTGCGCCCAGCACGGTGACGATGATATTGGCGCCACTCGAGCTCACCACGTGAACCTCACTGCCCTCGACAAAGCCGAGGTCCTTGAGGTGGTGCTTCATGTCCTCATTGCCCTTTACACGAGACACGTGCACGGTTTCGCCCGCTTTCACCATCGAAAGCGGCATGGCCGGCATCTGCGGTCCGCAAGACATGAGTGTGCTCCTAACGTCAGTTCGTCCTCAACATCGACGCAGCAAAAGTTAACCACGTCTATGTTCGCTACAGTAAACTAGCACGTGGTTAACTTTTTGGAAAGGGTTCCTATTCAGTTTTCGAAAAAGTTTCCCATATGAAACAGGTGTGACAAGGGGACAGCCCCTTTGTCACATTGTTGCGTTTAGAGGGAGAGGTTTCTGATCGACGTGACGCACGAGGCCTCGTCTACGCCCGAAATGCGGAAGATGATGTCCTCGCCGCACTCGCCGTAGAGAGCCATGAGCCCCATTACATCGCGGCCGTCGGTATGGCGATCGCCGATGCTGACCGATACGTTGCTACGATGCTTGGCAATAATGTCATAGAGCAGTGCAACCGGGCGGGCATGCAGTCCCAACGGATCTTTAATCGTCTTTGTAAACTCGACCATGTCCCCTCCCACGGCATCGCACATTCGGCCGGCAAACCCAGCCACGTGGTAGTTATTGTAGCGTTAGATGCTTGTCGAGAGCTCCTCTGAACACCTCGTGGGCAAAAAGTGGCAAATATGAGTACTGTCACCAATTTAGTAGCAGCAAAATCGAGAGCGAATTGCCTCCTTTGAGCGATTCGAAGAGGTTGAAAGCCGTCAAACGCCCTTTAAAGGGGGTTATATAAATTGATTTTGAGCCCGTTTTTGCTCAGAACAGGCCGAAAAATATGTCACCTCTTTTGCAACAGTACTCATATTTGGCATTTTTTGACCACGGGGTCCAAAACCATGCCCCAAAACACAAAAGGAGGGGCCTCGTAAGGCCCCTCCTTAGGAAAGGGAATCGATTTATTCCACAGCTGTAGATTAATCCTAGCCGCTACTCCATCATGTCGAGGACGGAGGGGCGCAGCTCGCTCTCGGCGGCCTCGGGATCGGTCTCGCGCAGGCGGTTGATATAGCGGTTGTACCACATCACGGCAAGGCCCAGGAAGACAACCACACCGCCAACGTTGTAGACCAGCGTCAGCCACAGCGGCTGATCGAGCGGGATGGTGCCGCAGACAAGCACAAAGCAGAAGACCACAAGCAGGAATGCGGCAACGACCAGACCAAAGCTGCGCGAGCCCATGCGGAAGTCACGGGGAGCGGCGTCGAAGTTCTTGCGCAGCATAAAGTAGGCAAGCAGGATCAGCAGCGGCGGGAGCAGAGCAGTGGCAGCCGTCATGTTGGTGACGATCATGAGCAGGTCGTCGAGGTTACCAGAGCCCAAGGCCGGGATGATCAGGATGGGGACGACGATGGCGAACTGCAGCCAAGCGGCGCGGGCGGGAATGCCGTGCTCGTTGAGCTCGACGATCTTGCTACCAAAGACGCCCTTGGGGATCTCGGTGAAGAAGACCTTGATGGGAGCAGAGGTCCACATCATGAGGGAGCCCAGCGTGGCAGCGAGAAGGATCAGGCCAATGACGCGCGTGGACACTTCCATGGGAATGCCAAAGTGGGCAAAGACAGCGCCGAATACGTCGAAGATACCGGTGGAGATGGCAACGCCGCCCTCGGGAATGAACAGGTTGACCAGCAGCGAAGCGCCTGCGTACAGAAGGCCGATGGTCAGGCCGGCGATAACGACGGTGCGCACGAAGGCCTTGACGCCGCCCTTAAGGTCGTTAAGGAACACGCCGACAGACTCAGCGCCGCCAACGCCCTGGATGATCCAGGCAAGCGTACCGAAGAAGCCCCACATAGTTGCGAAGTTGCTCATGTCGGGAGCCATGTTAGCGGGGGTAGGAGCCGTAGCGAACTCGACGCCGCCAAAGGCAGCAGCCAGGGACAGCAAGATGAACACGGCAGTCAGGCCGAGAGCCGCGGTCGAGCCGAAGGAGGAAATGGAGCCGATCCACTTAGCGCCCTTGGTCGAAACCCACGTGGCGATAGCAAAGACGACGATCTCGATAATGGTGATCCACAGCTGCGAAAGCTCGGCATTGGCACCAAAGAACACGTAACTCGCGTAGATGATGACGTTGGGCAGGACGGACGCAAAGTAGAACAGGTTAACGAACCAGTAGCTAAATGCCGTCAGGAACGCCCAGCGACCACCCATCGAGGTCTTAACCCATGCGTACACGCCAGACTCGGAGTCCCTGTTGAGGCCGACGAACTCAGCGGTAACCAGGGTATAGGGGACAAAGTACAAAAGCGTGGCGAAGAAGAACGACGGCGCAGCTGCCAAGCCGATGGCCGCGTTGTTGTTGATGATGTTCTTGATACCGAACACGGCGGCGACCGTCATGCCCAGCAGAGCGAACGAACCGATCGTTCCTCGTTTTTCAGAGCTCATAAGCCCTCCCAATCATCCGTATATGTCATCTAAAACCGTCCGGGCTGCAAACGCAATCACGGACGACACACCTGCTAAGGGGAATGGGGAAAAGGGAGTCAACAAAGCCATCCCCCTTAACGGCGCGAAGCAAACGCCCAAACGGACGAATACTACTTGTTGGGGAAGGAGTAACCTTCAACCGTCACGTGCAGTACCACGACGCGGGGATCCGCGGCATCGGCCACGACACGGTAGGCCTCGTCGATCTCGACGACGGCAACGCCGCCGGCGGGAATCGCCACGGTCTCCCCCGTACCCTCAAAGCGCTCGCGATCGTCGATATCGCTGTAGGCGCGCGTGCGGGTAAGATCCGTCTTGGAAGCCACCTCGACGGTCAGGTCGCCGTCGAGCGGGGCGAGCACGGCATGGTAGCGACGGTGGCCGACCAGATCGGCGGTAGCTGCCTCGTGGGCGTTCACCCACCAGTACACCAACGAGTCGCCGATGGAGTAAGCCACGTCGTGCTGCAGGTCGGCAACACCATCGAGCGCCTGGCCGGTGCGCATCCACTTCTTGACGGACTTCATCTGAGCGTCGAAATCGGCGCGCGAGTTAAAGACATGCATGACTTATGCCTCCTTAATGGGTGCCAGCGCCTGAGCCAGATCGGCAGACGTCAGCGGTCGCAGGGACACCTCAAAGCTGAAGCTCTCAAAACGGGTGCGATAGGAATCGAGCACCTCGGAACCCCAAGAGTTCGAACCAAGGCCGAGCAGCTGGTCGTTGATGTTGACCGTGACCGTGTCGCCCTTGACAAGGTCGTAGACGTGCTTGGCGTTATCGATGGCCTCGCAGCTATAGGGCCATGCCGAGAACGAGAACGGGTTGGAGGCGGCGTCGCTCGGACGCGTCACGACCAGACCGTCACCGTGACTGGAGCGCAGAGCAACCCAGCGGGTACCCTCACGGTTGGCGCAGTCCTGAGGCATAACGTAGGGCGTGAACATGTCGTCGACCGTAGTGCGGTAATGACCGACCGGGTTGGCGCGCAGCGAGTCCGGATAGTTCTCGCCCGGGCCGTGGCCATACCACTCGACGGCACGATTGCAACCGGGGACCTCGAAGGAGATGCCGATGCGCGGGATGATATCCGAGTAATCGCCGTAGGGCTCGCCGGAAACCTTGAGGTCGACGCGACCGCTCGGAAGCACGGTGTAGACGAGCTCGACGCGCATGCCGAACGCGCGGACGGGAGGAGCGATACGCTGGCTCACGGTAACGACGACCGCATTGCCGTCCTGCTTCCAAGAAACCTTGCGGGTAGACGTCTGCATCACATCGATGAAGTTGTCCTTCCACAGGGAGTCATACTCCTGAGCGTGGTTGTCGACGAGCGGATGCCAAAAACCAACCTGGGGACCAGAGGCCATTACGTCGCGGCCGGATGCCTTCCACTCGCTCACGGTACCGTTGACTTTGCTGAAGGTCAGCTCGCCGTTGAGGGAGTGAATGCGGATCTCTTGCTCGGTCTCCTCGACCGTAAGCTCAGGACGAGCGGGGGCGGCGATGGCCGGCGCCGGATGGTTTGCGATGGCAAACTGGCTTGCGCCCAGCTGGAACATCGGCTCGCACCAGGCGTGAGCCGCCATGGTGTAGGCGCGCACGGTCAGCAGGGTCTCGCCTACCGCGGCCTCGCGAATCACCAGTGGCAGCTGGACGGATTCGCCGGGAGCCACCGCGCCGGGCATAAGCGTCTTGCGGCACACTACATCGCCGTCTACCAGGGTCTCCGCCGACAGGCAGACATCCTCGAGGGTAGTAAACCAGCGCTTGTTCGTGACGGTCAGCTCGCCCGCCTCGGTGTCATAAGCCATGCGAACCGGGCAGATGACCTGGCCGTACTCGGTAAGGCCCGGGCTCGGCTGCTGCCAAGGGAACACCATACCGTCGATGCAGAAATTGCTGTTGTTGGGGTAATCGCCATTGTCGCCGCCATACATGTCGTAGGCAACGCCGTCCTCGGTCACAGCAGCCAAACCGTGGTCGCACCATTCCCAGATAAACTGGCCTTGGATGCAATCCCA
Organism: uncultured Collinsella sp.; assembly: GCA_959606035.1. Classification (GTDB taxonomy): domain Bacteria; phylum Actinomycetota; class Coriobacteriia; order Coriobacteriales; family Coriobacteriaceae; genus Collinsella. Next base: position 12,476 of record CAUHHB010000002.1, on the reverse strand, counting down.
GCGATCGAAGACCTCCTGGTACTCGGACAGGCCTCCGGGGCCATTGCCCATGGAGTGGCCGTACTCGCAGTTGATGCGCGGCTTGGGGAAGGGATGCTCACCAAAGTCGTTCATCTGCGACACACGGGAGTACATCGTGGAAATGACATCGACGGTATCGGCGTTGCGGTCCTCCTCGTAGTGGACCGGACGACCGTCGAGCTCGTGAGCCTTGGCGTACATCGCGCGGATGTTGCAGCCATAGCCGCTCTCGTTGCCCATCGACCACATAATGATGCAGGCGTGGTTGCGCTCCTGCATCACCAGGCGCTCAATGCGGTCGACGTAGGCCGGCTCCCATGCCGGGTCGTCGGTGACCAGGGCGATATTGCCGATATTCTCGAAGCCGTGACTCTCCATATCGGTCTCGGCGACCAGCATGATGCCATACTCATCGCACAGCTCGTAGAAGCGCGGGTCATTGGCATAGTGAGAGGTGCGCACCGCGTTGATGTTGTGTCGCTTCATGAGCTCCAGGTCACGGCGCATGCGATCGAGGCCCACGGCGCGGCCCTTGTGATCGTCGTGATCGTGGCGGTTGACGCCATGCATCTTAAAGTAGGTGCCGTTGAGGTAGATATGATTGCCCTCGACCGTCACCTCGGCAAGGCCCTGGCGATGCGGAACGTACTCGCTGACCTCGTCACCGTCGTAGACCTCAAACGTAAGGTCATAGAGGAAGGGGTCCTCGGGGTTCCAGAAGTGGGCATCGGCAACGCTGCACTCGGCATGGCCGTCGACGCACTCGCCCGTAGCGACCACGTTCTCGCCATCGCTGAGCGTAAACACGACGCGGGTAGCGCCCTCGGCCACCGTATCGAGCGTGATCAGAGCGGCATCGCCCTCGCGGTGCGTGCGGAACCTAAAGTCGACCAGGTGCGCGGCGGGACGCTGCATAAGGTACACATCGCGGAAGATGCCCGAAGCCCACCACATGTCCTGATCCTCGATATAGCTGCCATCGCTGTACTGCAGGACCTTGACCGCAAACAGGTTGTCGCCCTCGACGAGCGCGTCGGTCACGTCGAACTCGGCGGACAGACGCGAGCCCTTGGTCATGCCGATAAACTGGCCGTTGACGTACAGCTCGCCATAGCTCTCGATGCCGTCGAAGCGAATGATCTCGCGGGCGCCGGCAGGAACGGCGGGAAGGTTGACGATGCGCTGGTAGACGCCCGTGGGGTCGTCGGAGGGAACGAACGGCTGATCCACCGGAAACGGGAAACCCTCGTCGGTATAGGCAAGGTTGCCATAGCCGTCTACCTGCCACAGGTGCGGAACCTCCACGTGATCCCACTCGGACTTGTACGTGGAGAGCTCCTCGTTGGAGACGGCAGCAGGCCCCTCAAAGAGGCGGAACTGCCACGAGCCAGACAGCTGGACAAACCCGCGCGACAGCTCGCGGCTGTACGTAGCGGCGAGATCGGCGGTCTCATAACCCATAAAGTACGCATGGGGTGCCAGGCGGTTCCTGTGGGTGAGCGCTTGGTTTTCCCAATCGTTAATGGCGTCCATGGTGATGCTCCTTCGTCATCGTAGTGATTCTTGTGCAACCGGTTGTCCTTATCTTACGGGCGATGCAAAAAACTGTGCAACCGGTTGTCCGCTGAACGGTCGATTTGGTCGGATTAACGGTGCAACCGGTTGTACAACCGCGACACTTATGTCACCCTGAATATCGAAACTCAACGCAAAACATCGTTCTTAAGCTCGTAGGCAACCGCCACGCCCGCTGATATCTCACCCACACGAGACGTATTCGATTGCGGCTTGGTTGCAAAACGACACCTGTCACCGGATATCATGAACGCTGTTCAGGTGCACTATAGTAAGCTGTATCCGAACCAGCCCGTATCAGTGACAACATCGACCGCATTTTCCAGGAGACGCCATGACCCAGCCAGTTCGCACCGCACCTACGCTTGCCGAGGTTGCCGCAGCTGCCGGCGTGTCGCGCTCCACGGCCTCACGCGCCCTCAACGATTCGCCCCGCATTAGCGAGGAAACCAAAAAGCGCGTCCGTGCGGCGGCCAAGAAAGTCAATTTTGTCCCCAACGCTCGCGGCCGAGCGCTCGCTGTCGGGCGCACGGAAATCATCGCCGTGCTCGTGACCGAGCCCCTGAGTGAGCTCTTCAGCGACCCCACCTATAGCGAATTTTTGAGCGGCATTACCGAGGAACTGTCGGAGTCGTCCTATCTGCCCGTTATCTTGCAGGCGTCTTCTACGCATGAGCGCAACCGCGCACGCGAGCACTTTGAGCGCCGCTCGTTCGACGCCGTGATCGACGTCTCCCCTTACAAGGGCAGCGAGCTGCTCGAGGTGCTGCGCGAGCTGGGCGTACCCACCGTGTTGTGCGGCCAGCTCGAGGGCCACCCCTATCGCGATGTGTTCTCGACAGTCTACTCTGACGACGAAGAGGGTGGACGCTTTGCGGCACTCGCTATGAAAGAGCGCGGGCGCAAAGATATCGTCGCCGTGTTGGGACCGCAAGACAACCCCGCTGTTGTCGACCGCCTGCGCGGCTACCGCACCGTCCTGGGCGAAGACCTCCCAGGCGCAAACGTTATCTATACCGGCTGGAACAGCGGAGACGGCTATCAGGCCATGCACCAGATCCTCGCGCGCGAGATTGCTTTCGATGGCGTGCTCTGCGGATCGGACCGTATCGCGGCTGGCGTCATCACCGCACTCAACGAGGCAGGCCTATCCGTTCCGGCGGACGTTTCTGTCGTCGGCTTCGACGATCACGAGATTGCGGCGCGCTGCGTCCCCGCACTCACGACCGTCCGCCAGCCCCTGCGCGAAGAAGGCCACATGGCCGCCAACATTGCGCTCGACATGATCAAGGGCGCCGAGCCCACCACCTCCGTGATGCACATGCAGCTCGTTCAGAGAGACTCGCTGTAGGAAACTGGGCCGGGCTTTTCGCCAGACAGTTGTTGCGGAAAGCCTGCCCCGTTTTGAGCGCTCATTCTGGGGCACAGTTTCCGTTAGACCGCTCAAGCGGAAACTGTGTCCCATTATTTTGCCGAATTCTGGGTCGCGCTTTCCCAGAGGACCCCCTTTGGGAAAGCGCGACCCGTTCTGGACGCAGATTCCGGGACGCACTTTCCGCAACGCCCGGTCATCCCATGCCCTCACAATCTCGGCGTATAAAAAACGAGGGAAGGCACGTGTCCTTCCCTCGTTACGGGCAATATGTAGCCGCTTGCCTACATCAGGCGCAGGCTGACGTCCTTGAGCTGGGCGCCGCTAACGGCACTCGGGGCGCCCGACATGAGGTCGGAGCCGCTGGCCGTCTTGGGGAACGCCATGACGTCGCGGATGGAGTCGGAACCGGTGAGCAGCATGCACACGCGGTCCAGGCCCAGAGCGAAACCGCCCATCGGGGGCGCACCAAACTTGAGCGCCTCCATGAGGAAGCCAAACTGAGACTCGGCACGCTCCTCAGTAAAGCCCAGGAGCTTGAGCATGGACATCTGCATCTCGGCGTTGTGGATACGCATACCGCCGCCGCCGGCCTCAAAGCCGTCCATGACAAAGTCGTAGGTGCACGAACCGGCTGCCAGCGGGTCGGCCTCGATCTTGGCGATGTCGGTCTCGGTCGGCAGGGTGAAGGGCTGGTGCTCGGCAGCGTAGGCCTTGCGGTCCTCATCCCAGTGGAACAGCGGGAAGTTGACGACCCACAGGAAGTCGTGGCCCTCGCGCTTGATCTCGAGCGCGTTAGCCATGTGGGAACGCATGCCGCCCAGGATCTCGTCGGAGAGCAGACGCGGGCCGGCGGCGAACATCACGAGGTCGCCGGGCTCGACGTTCATACGCTCGCGCAGAGCCGCCATCTCCTCGTCCGAGAAGAACTTGACGATGGGGCTGTTGATGGAGCCGTCCTCGCGGAAGGCGATCCAGGCCAAGCCCTTGGCGCCAAACGTGGAGGCCACGCCGGCGAGCTTATCGATCTTGGCACGTGCCCAGGCACCGGCGCCCTTGGCGTTGATAGCCTTGACGACAGAGCCCTCCTCGTTTGCGGCAGTCGCAAAGACCTTGAACTTGGAGTTGGCAAAGATGTCGGTCAGGTCGACCAGGTGCATGCCATAGCGGGTATCGGGCTTGTCAGAGCCATAGGTGTCCATGGCTTCCCAATAGTCCATGCGGCGCAGCGGCGTGGGCATCTCGACACCCATGCGGCCGAAGGCGTCGGCCAGGACCTCCTCGAGCGCGCTCATAACGTCGTTCTGGTCCACGAAGGACATCTCGATATCGACCTGGGTGAACTCGGGCTGACGGTCGGCACGCAAGTCCTCGTCGCGGAAGCACTTGGCAACCTGGTAGTAGCGCTCGACGCCACCGACCATAAGCAGCTGCTTCAGGAGCTGAGGGGACTGCGGCAGGGCGTAGAAGTTGCCCGGCTGGATGCGGCTGGGAACGATGAAGTCGCGGGCGCCCTCGGGCGTGGACTTGAACAGGGAGGGCGTCTCGACCTCCATGAACTCACGGTTGTGCAGCGCCTCGCGAATGGCAAAGGTAAAGTCGGAGCGCAGCTTGAGGTTGGCCATCATCTCGGGACGACGGAGGTCCAGATAGCGATAGCGCAGACGGGTGTCCTCGCTGGTCTCGATGCCGTCCTCAATCTGGAACGGCGGGGTGACGGATGTGTTGAGCACCTCGGCGTGGTCGGTCAGGACCTCGATCTCGCCGGTCGCGAGCTTGGTGTTGGTGGTCTCCTCGCCACGGGCGCGCACGACGCCGTGAATCTTGATGGGCCACTCGGGACGCATGGTCTCGGCGATCTTAAAGGCGTCGCCGTCGGAGTGCTCGGGGTCGAAGGTGAGCTGCGTGATGCCCTCGCGGTCGCGAAGGTCGCAGAAGATAAGGCCGCCGTGGTCGCGGCGACGGCTCACCCAACCGGTGAGGGTGACCTCTTCGCCCACGTTCTCGCGGCGAAGCTCGCCGCAGGTACGGGTGTGCATGGAATGCTCGTCGATGGGACGGGTCTGGCTCATACCAGTGATCCTCCTTTATGGATCTGTGCCGCCCCGTGTCGTTCCGGGCGGCGTCGTACAGATTTGCCTGGCCTGCGTAAACCGCGCAGCCAGACATGGCGTTCTATCTTATCGCACCTGTGTCGATGTGCCGCGAAAAAGTAGCTCTTGCCCAAAGACTTGACGGAGACGAAACAATTGACACGCCGCGGCACCCGCCCGCACTCGTCACGTGCGACAATATGCCCCAATAAAACAGCACTCGGAAAGGCCCGCCATGACTGCACGCCTCATCGTTATGGATATCGACTCCACGCTCATCAACCAGGAGGTCATCGACCTGTTGGGCGAAGAGGCCGGCGTGGGCGAGCAGGTGGCACAGATCACCGAACGCGCCATGCGCGGCGAGCTTGACTTTAAGCAGGCGCTCGAGGAGCGCGTGGGGCTGCTCGCCGGCCTGGACGAGAGCGTGTTCGAGCGCACCTTTGAGCGCGTGACATTTACCCCCGGCGCGTTGGAGCTTGTGCGCTCAGCGCACAGCAAGGGCTGGAAGGTCGGCGTGGTAAGCGGCGGCTTTCACGAGGTCGCCGACAAGATCGTGGCCGCCGCGGGCATCGATTTTTGCCTGGCCAACCGCCTGGAAGTCGTGGACGGCAAGCTCACCGGCAAGCTGGCGGCCGACATCGTGACCAAGGAGTCCAAGCTCATCCAGCTGCTAGATTGGGCAGTTGAGTGCGGCGTCGATATGGCCCACACGGTCGCGATCGGCGACGGCGCCAACGACATCCCCATGATTCAGGCCGCGGGCACGGGCATCGCGTTTTGCGCCAAGCCCAAGACGCGCGAGGCGGCCCCGTTTGCCATCGACGAACGCAACCTGATGCTCGCCATGGACATCATCCTGCGCGACTAGTCAATCCATCTAACAAGTGAATCAGTCTGTCCTATAGTTTCCGAACAATTTTGTCTTAGTGTTCGGAAACATACCCTTTGAGTGCTAGACTTTGCGCCGTCGAAGGGAACATATATGGATAAGCGAGATCTTGAGCAATTGCTGAGCGATGTTGCCGGCGGAGCAGTCACCCCTGCCGACGCCCTCACGCGCATCCAGACGGCTCCGACCGCCGATTTGGGCTTTGCGCAGCTCGATCTTTCGCGCGGGGTGCGCCAGGGAGCCGGCGAGGTTGTCTACGGGGCCGGTAAAACCGCCGATCAGATTGCCGCCATTATCGAAGCACTGCGCGATGCCGGCCAGGAGCGCATCCTGGTCACGCGCTTGGATGCCGAAAAAGCCGCGCGCACCGCTGAGCTTCTCGGCAACGGCATCGACCTGGGATATGTCCCGGACGCCCAGCTCGCCCTCGTGGGCGGCAAGCCCTCCCCCACCGGCAACGGACGCATCGTCGTCGCCTGCGCCGGCACGAGCGACCTGCCCGTCGCCGAAGAAGCCGCGTTGACGGCCGAGTTCTATGGCAACGAGGTCGACCGCCTCTACGACGTAGGTGTCGCCGGCCTGCACCGCCTACTCGCGCATGCCGAGGAGCTTGCTCAGGCGCAGGTGGTCATCGCCATCGCCGGCATGGAGGGCGCACTGGCGAGCGTTGTCGGCGGCCTGGTAAGCTGTCCGGTCATAGCCGTTCCCACCAGCGTGGGTTACGGCGCGAGCTTTGGTGGCGTAGCCGCGCTGCTCGCCATGCTCAACTCCTGCGCCAGCGGCGTTTCGGTCGTCAACATCGACAACGGCTTTGGTGCCGCCTACCAGGCAAGTCTTATCAATCATCTGGGCGCCGGCACGCCCTGCGCCCGTTAAGGAGCATTCCATGTCCAATCATCAGCACACGCTTATCATCGACGGCACCTCGGGCATCAGCGGCGATATGACCGTCGCGGCCCTGCTCGACCTAGGCGCCAGCGAGGAGCACCTGCGCGAGCAGCTCGCCACGCTGCCGGTCGACGGCTTTACGATCGCCGTCACACGCGTAAGCAAGCATGGCATCGACGCCTGCGACTTTGACGTCCAGCTTGCAGAGGAACTCGAGAACCACGATCACGATATGGCCTGGCTCTACGGCAACAAAGCGGCTGCCGAGCACACACACGAGCATGAGCACCACCATCATGATCATGGCGAGCACGAGCACGAGCACTGCCACGAGCATGACCATGAGGCCCACGGTCATGGCCACGAGGGTCACCATCACGCCCACGGCCATCACCACCGTTCTTTGGCGGACGTCACCGCCATCATCGATGGCTCGCAGCTAAGCGATGGCGCCAAGCGTCGCGCCCTCGCCATTTTTTCCGTACTCGCTGATGCCGAGGCAAAGGCTCACGGCAAAACGCCCGACACCGTCCTGTTTCATGAGGTGGGCGCCGTCGACTCCGTCGTCGACGTCTGCTCCGTTGCCATCTGCCTCGACGATCTGGGTATTGAGGATATCGTGGTCGAGTCGCTCTCCGAGGGCCACGGAACCATCCGTTGCGCCCACGGCCTTATGCCCATTCCCGTCCCCGCTGTCGTCAACCTGTGTCAGGCGGGCAATATCGCCCTCACGCCTGCACCGGTCGCTGGTGAGCTCGTGACGCCCACGGGCGCTGCCGTCGTCGCCGCACTGCGCACGTCCGAGCACCTGCCGGTCCGTTACCACATCGAGGCCGTCGGCTACGGCGCCGGCAAGCGCCCTTACGAGGGCTGCTCCGGCACGCTCCGCTGCCTGCTCGTTCACGCGGACGCATAGCCATGGATGCCCGCAAGGAAAAAAGCCGCGCCGCCATCGTTGCAGCATTCTCCGAGCTCCTTCGCGAGGAGGACTACGGCAAGATCACCGTCGGCGACATCATCGCTCGCGCCCATGTGGGTCGGGCCACGTTCTACGGCCTCTTCAAGAGCAAAGATGACCTACTGTCCGAACTCGTGAGCGACATCTGCACCCACGCCCTCGACGACGATGGCACACCGCTCGATGATCCGCTCGTACAAGTCGAGCATATCCTCAACAACCTCTGGGAACGCCGCCAGGGCGTACGAGCCCTCGTAGCCGGCGCCGGCTCACGCGTCTTCGCCGACTGCTTACGCAAGACCATCATGTCACGAGCAGCCGAAACCGTCCCCACCGACCCAAACGGCCCCGCCGCCACCATGGACCGAAGCTTCCTACTACACCACATAGCCTCAAGCTTCGTAGGAATGGTCCAATGGTGGGCCTGGCACAACTTCCAAGCAGATAGGGCCGAAGTAGCCAAAGACTACCTATCAGCCATACAGCCCCTCTTCAGCTAAGTAAGCCCCCCATCCCAAAGCGCCATCCCAGCAAAGCGCCCATCCCTTCCCCAAGTCACGTTTTCTTGTAAGGGCACCCAAAAACAAAGCGCCCCTCCCATCCATATTCAGATATATATGTTGGGTTGCTTGTTCCAACGCGACTAAGATCCCGCAGCTGGCCGCATGGGGTAACTTCCCAGCGCATTCCGCAGGACGAAAGAACCCCCGCCGCACGAAGTGCGCAGCGGGGGTTCTTTCATGTCCGAGGACGCGCTGGGAAGTTACCCCATGCGGCCAGCGGACAACTATGTAGCCTTGGACTAGAACATGCCCAAGAAACCATGCACAAACAGCGCGGCCACAATAGCACCGACAAACGGCGCGATGCCAGGAACAAGCAGGCCATACTTCCAGTTGTTGTCGGCCTTGTTCTTGATCGGCAGCACCTGATAGGCCATGCGAGGACCAAGGTCACGGGCCTGGTTCATGGCGAAGCCAGTGATGCCGCCCATGCCCATGCCAACGGCCCAAACGATCAGGCCAACGCAGATGGCGAGCATCAGAACGTTCTCGCCGGCGCGGCTAGCGGCAGCAAGGATGGCGCTGATGAACACGAAGGTGCAGATAGCCTCGCAGAAGAAGTTACGGGCATAGTTCGTACCCTCGGTGGTGGGGTTGGTCGAGAAAATGTTGCGCTGGGCAATGGGGTCGACGACGCCCTCGGAAGCCTTGAACTCATCGGCATACATAAACCAGGCGATTACGGCACCCACAAAGCCGCCGAGCATATCGGCAATCATGAAGGGGATGCAGCTGCCCCACGGCACCAAGCCGACGATGCACTGGGCAAGCACCATGGCGGGGTTCATGCGCACGGCGCCGCCAAAGACAAACAGGCAGACCGAGATGCCAAAAGACCAGGTGGTGATGGCAAACATATGGCCGGAGCCCTGATACTTGGTGCCCTTGAGCACGGTATCGCAGTGCACGCCCACGCCAAAGATGATCATGAGGGCCGTTGCGCCGAATTCGCAGAGGAGTTTGGTAAGCATAAAACCTTATCTTTCTTGTCAGTTAAAAACGATTCGTTTAGGCCGCGTGCTAGTGCTGCGCGACGACAACGCCCAGGCCATCGGGAATAACGGCAACCTTGGCATCGGCACCCTTCATCTCAAAGGCGAGCTTGAGCGCCTCCTCGATAGTGTTGACCGGCGTCATGTGCATATCCTTGAGCATCTGGTGATCGCACAGGTCGGTGACCATGATCACGGGGTGATGCGCCAGGATGCGGGCAAAGATCTGGCTCGTCCACTGATCGGGCAGGGTCTCGTCCTTGGGACGATCGATGCAGGCGCGCTCAAACTCCGCCGGATCGTTGTCGGCGATGTTGTGATAGAAGCCCTCGCCACCGTGACCGTCGGCACAACCGGCGACGTCGATGATCACGCCGCCCTCGGGAAGCGTGGCCTCGGCAGCGCACATGCCCTTCACGGCCTGGTAGATGTTCTGATCGAGCGGGTAGCCGCCGTTGGTGGTAATGGCGATCTCGCACTCGACGGGCTCAACGCCGGCAAGGCTCTTCACGAACTCGCAGCCGGCCTCGTGCGCCTTGTGGATGTCGCCGGCAAAGGAGCCGATGACCTCGTGCTTGCCGTTGAGCACAACGTTAAGCACAAAGGCAAGGTGAGCCATCTCGGCGGCGGCAAACATGTCCTCACTCACGTGGTTGTGGCACAGGTTGCCGGCACGCGAGTGGGAATCGTTCACAAACTGACCGTTGTGGTTGTACATGATGGTCTTGTAGCTGGCGATGCCGGGCAGGACGGACTTGCGGCTACCAGAGAAACCGGCAAAGAAGTGCGGCTCAATGAAGCCCTCGGCAAGCAGCAGATCGCAATCGGCAGCGATCTTGTTGATGATGCACTCGCCACCAGAAGGCAGGGTGCCGATCTTTTTCATCATACTGTCGTCAGTCGCGACGTGCATGACGATTTCCTCGTTGGCAACGATCTCCTCGCCATACTTGTTGACGAGTTCCTCGTGCGTCGACGGACGGTGCATACCCGTAGCAACCAGAATACGCACACGAGCCTCGGGCGCAGCGGCATGAATGTGATGCAGCAGAATAGGCATCGTCACACGCGAGGGAACGGGGCGCGTATGATCGGAGCTAATAATGACGATATCCTTTTTGCCAGCACAAAGCTCCTCGAGCGAAGGCGAGCCATAAGGGTTGGCAAGCGACTCCTCTACCAGCTCTTCCTGCGATTTCGTAGTCTTAAACTCGTTTTGATGACCTTCCATCACACCCGCGAAGTTCTTGTCCTCGAGCTCCAGATGTAACGTCTTGTGGTCAAACGGTAGTTCACATTCAAACATTGACGAGCGCCCTCTTCCTTTCAACTGACACACTAGTCAAACCGTTGGAAGGATACGCCGCTCACCGAAAAACACCACCGTCCACCGACTCATTAACACAACGTTCATATTTGACCCACAACAAAACGGCCACGATCCCAAACGGAGCCGCGGCCGCTACAGTCGTAAGTCGAGAAGCGCGCCATTATTCCCCCAGCCAGTAATCCACCGAAGACCGGACATCGTAGGGCCCGCCATCAGCTTACTTTTAGGCACACTCCGAAGGACGCAAGAAGCCCTCGCCGCACGAAGTGCGCAGCGAGGGCTTCTTGCATGTCCGAGGACGTGCCTAAAAGTAAGCTGATGGCGGGCCCGGACGACTACAGGGCTATCGATTACCCCGTGTTCTGCAGTCCTGCCGAGACGCCGGTCACAGTCGAAAGAATCAGGCTCATATACTCGGCCTTCTTCTCCTCCGCCATCTCGTCCTGGTTCATACGCACCTCGCGAAGGGCGCGGACTTGGGCGATGGACAGGGCGTCGACGTAGGGATTGCGCACGCGAACGGCGCAGCCGAGCACGCGGCGGCGCTGCAGCGGCCACTCGTCACCGACGATGGCAAGGACCCACTTACGGGTGAGCTGCATCTCGGTGAAGACCTTCTCGGACAGATCCTGGCGATCGCCCAGGTGCAGATACATCTTGGCGATGCGCTGGTCGGTCTTGGCGATCGACATCTCGATGTTGTCGATGAACGTGCGGAAGAACGGCCACTCCTGGTAGGCAGCCTTAAGCTGGTCCAGATCGCCCAGCTGCTCGCAAGCGGTGCCCAGGCCGTACCAAGCGGCCAGATTGATGCGCGCCTGGCTCCAGCTGAAGATCCACGGAATGGTACGCAGGTCATCAAGCGACTTGGCGCCCAGGCCGCGCTTGGCGGGACGCGAGCCAATCGGCAGCAGACCGACCTCGGTCAGCGGCGTCACGGTCGAGAACCACGGTGTAAAGTCCTCGGTGTTCAGCAGGTCCAGATAGCGCTCGTGGCTTGCGGCGTTGAGCTTCTCGGCCATATCCCAGAACTTCTGCGTGGTCTCGGTGTTGGTCTTCTCGACACTCGGGGCCGACTGCAAAAGCGTTGCGGCGGCAACGGACTCAACATGACGCTGAGCCAGCGTGCGGTTGCCGTAACGGGCAAAGATGACCTCGCCCTGCTCGGTGAGCTTAAAGAAGCAGTTGACCGAACCCTTGGGCTGCGCCAGCACGGCCTTGTTGGCCGGACCGCCGCCACGGCCCACGGCACCGCCGCGACCGTGCATGAGCACCAGGTCGATATCGTTCTTCTCGGCCCACTTGGCAATGCGCTCCTGCGCGGAGTGCAGCGCGAGCATGGCCGTGGTAGGACCGGCATCCTTGGAGGAGTCGGAATAGCCCAGCATGACCTCCATGCGACGGTTGGTCTGGGCAAGGCGCTTTTGCACCACGGGCAGCGTAAGCATCTGGTCGAGCACGTCGACGCAGCCCTCGAGGTCCTCGAGCTGCTCAAACAGCGGGATCACATCGAGCTCGGGAACGTCTTCCTCGTGTGCAAAGGACAGGTGGGCAAGCTCAAAGACGTCGGCCACATGCTGGGCGCTCTTGGTGAACGAGATGATGTAGCGATGCGCCATCTTCTTGCCGTAGCGCTTCTGGATGGAGCCGATAGCGCGGAAGGTGTCGATGACCTCGCGCGTCATGGGCTGCAGATCGCCATGGATACCGTTCTCGTGGATATCCTTGAGGGCGCGGGCGTGCACCACGGAGTGCTGACGGAACTCCATCTCGACCATGTGGAAGCCGAAGG
>CAUHHB010000001.1:0-413953 GCA_959606035.1 uncultured Collinsella sp. | reverse complement strand
GATTTGAATCTATGCCCAATTAACAACCGTCAGGGAATTGTAATTGATGGTGAAGGTTCAAAGGTTATTTGCAAAGACTAATTTAAAATTCCAGTTTGCTGCACTCGTTCCTAGCAGGGTTTGGGGCAGGCACGCCCCAACAAGAAGCCGTCCCAAAGGGGCAAGAATGGGGACTGCGGACGATTTCTTGGACCGTTACGCGACCCTTCCCAGCGCGGAGCGGAACTCGGCCGGCGTGCGGCCACCGAGCGCATCGCTGCGCCTCTCCGTATTGTATCGGCCGATCCAGCCCCCGAGCTCCTCGATGAAGCGGGCAGGGGTCCAGCCCGACCAGTCCCTGCCGTGCCAGAACTCCCTCTTGAGCAGGCCGAAGAAGCCCTCCATCGCCGCGTTGTCCGGGCTGCAGCCCTTGGCGGACTGGATTGGCTACACTGATGTGGACAGTTCCGGGAGGGGCGCAAAAGACGGGAGGGCCGTGTACGCGTTCCTGCGCGAGGGCCGCGGGGAGGGGCTGCCTGGGTACGGCGCCTGTCAACTCGGTCTACGTCTTTGATGACCGGGTCGTACTCAATATCAAATTCACGGATGATGCCAAAACGGTCACCCGTGAGGAAGTGTTGGGTTCGAGTACTGTGGACAATGTTCCAACATGCTGGGGTCGAACTCGCTAGCCGGAATGACGCGGTAGCCGTGACGCAGCAACAGATCGACGAAAACGCCGTTGCCCGCGGTGAGCGTACCGCTAAAGGTGCCGTCGTAGATGCGACCCGCGCCGCACGAGGGGCTGCGGTCCCGCAAGATGCACGCAGCAATCTCGGAAGGGCCGCCCGCCTGCTCGCACATGTCGAGCGCACGTTGAGCGCCCAGGCGGAATTCCCGGTCAACGGACACGCCCGCGCAGGTACGGACTTCGCCGTTCACAATCTCGGACGGGTCACGCGGCGTGGGCAGGCCGCCAAAGACCTCAGGGCACACCAAGAGGACCTCGGTCCCCGTACGCTCGCAAGCCTCGACCAACGCGCGTTGGTAATTATCGAGGCCGTTATACTTGCAGCTCTCGCCCATCAAACAGGCACTCACCACGATCTTCATACATATCCCTCCCAAGCAAAACGCCCCATTTGAGATAGGCACTCAAATGGGGCGTCGATATTTACTGACCCGAATGCAACGCTACTGCTGCTTAGGCATCAGCGGATTCTCGCGCGTGAGGAGATTCATAAACTCCTCGCCCGTGATCGTCTCCTTCTTGTACAGATAACGAGCCAGCTCATGGAGCTTAAACTTGTTCTCCTTCAGGATCTGCAGGGCGCGGTCGTGCGCATCCTCGATCAGCTTGGCGACAATTGCGTCCACGCGCTCGGCCGTACCGGGGGCGCAGGTGAGCGACGTATCCTGGTTGAGGTACGCATTTTGGACAGTACCGAGCGCCATCATGCCAAACTCATCGGACATACCAAAGCGCGTCACCATGTTGCGGGCGAGCTTGGTTGCTTGCTCGATATCGTTGGCTGCGCCGGTCGTCATCTCGCCAAAGATGAGCTCCTCGGCGGCACGTCCGCCGCAGTAGACAGCGAGCTTGTCCAGCACCTCCTGGCGCGTGGTCAGGAAGCGCTCATCCTCCTCGACCTGCATGGTGTAGCCCAGAGCACCGCTCGTGCGCGGCACGATGGTGATCTTGGTGACCGGCGCAGAGCCCTTCTGGCGGGCTGCGACGATAGCATGGCCGATCTCGTGGTAGGAAACGACCTGCTTCTCGTGGTCGGACAGCACCGTGGATTTACGCTGCTGACCAGCAATGACGACCTCCACCGACTCCTCAAAGTCGTCCTGGGTCGCGCGTTTACGACCCTCGCGGACCGCGCGCAGGGCGCCCTCGTTGATGATGTTGGCCAGGTCGGCGCCCGAAGCACCGGGCGTGGCGCGGGCAATCGCAGTCAAGTCGATCGGCGGCTGCGTCTTAACGCTCTTGGAATGCAGCTCAAGAATGTTCTTGCGGCCGGTCAGATCGGGCAGCTCAACGGGGATGCGGCGATCAAAACGACCGGGGCGCAGCAGGGCCGGGTCAAGGCTGTCCGGACGGTTGGTAGCAGCGAGGACAACGATACCCTTGTGGTTATCGAAGCCGTCCATCTCGGTCAGCAGCTGGTTGAGCGTCTGCTCGCGCTCGTCGTTGCCGCTAAAGCCGCCGCCATCGCGCTTTTTGCCGATGGTATCGATCTCGTCGATAAAGACGATGCACGGGGCCTTTTCCTTGGCCTGCTTAAACAGATCGCGGACCTTGGCGGCGCCACGGCCGACGAACATCTCGACGAACTCAGAACCCGAAATGCTAAAGAACGGCACGCCCGCCTCGCCGGCAACAGCCTTAGCGAGCAGGGTTTTACCGGTACCCGGAGGGCCAACAAGGAGAGCACCGCGCGGCAGCTTGGCGCCAATTTCCTCGTAGCGCTGCGGCTTCTCCAGAAAGTCGACGACCTCCTTGAGGGATTCCTTGGCCTCTTCCTGGCCAGCGACATCCTTAAAGGTCACGCCCACATCCTTGGAGGCGATAACGCGAGCGCCGGACTTACCCAGTCCACCGCCGCCAAAGCCACCGCCGCCAAAGTTCATCGACGGGCCGTCATCGCCCATAGCCTTCTTCATACGGCGGTTAAGCCACCAACCGATCAGGAAGAAGATGGCCATGGGAAGAATAAGCGTAAGCAGGTAGTAGGTCATCAGACCCGAGTTTTTATCGGGAACGACCGACTCCAGGGACGCACCGGATTCAAGCACACGATCGGTAAAGCCCGCGTCATTCGGCACACCGGTCGTCTTGTAGGCGATGTTCTCGTCCTCACCCTTCTTGGTGTAATAAATGGTGTAATCGTCGGTATTGTACTCGACCTTGTCGACACTCTTCTTATCGAGCGCTTTGACAAACGTCGAGTAATCGGTCTTCGTAATCTGCTGCGTGTGACCGATGTTGGGGAACAGAACGGTCGAGAGCACGAGGTAGACGACGAAGGCGATGAGCACGTAGAGGATCATATTCCGTCTACGTTTGTTGTCATCCATCTCCATCTGCTTGAACTCCATCTACTGGGGTTGATAATGCTATCTAGAATACCCAACGCGGACGGCGATAAACCGACGCCGGGCACGAAAGGACAGAGATGGCATCACTGGAAGTCGGCAAGGTTCAGATCTACACGGGCGACGGCAAGGGCAAAACCACGGCTGCGCTGGGACTGGCGATGCGCGCCACGGGTTATGGGCTCGACGCACTCATGCTGCAGTTTGCCAAGAAGTTGCACTGCGCCGAACACGAAGCCGCGCCGCGCCTGGGGCTGCGTATTGTGCAGGCCGACCGTGACACGCCCGAGGCTTGCGCCGAGCAGATTATGGAACTTGCACGCGAACAAATCTCGCAGGTCGACGTGCTCATTCTGGACGAACTCGGCGAGGCCATGCGCCGCGGCTTCGTGACGCGCGAAGATGTCGAAGCGCTGATCGCGATAAAGCCCGCCACCACGGAGCTCGTGCTCACAGGTCGAGGCCTGTTGCCCCTCGCCGACCTTGCCGACCTAGTTACCGAAATGCGCCCCGTCAAACACTACTTCGACGAAGGCCTCCTAGCCCGTCAAGGCATCGAATACTAAATGACCCGAAAGGGACGGAGGAAAACGGATCATTTCGCCTTATCACCGGGCCAATGATCCGTTTTCCTCCGTCCCCTACAGGTCATTAGGCAGTGGCGCGGCCGAGCCAGTTGCCGCTGTGGTGGTAGATGGTGAACATCGTAGCTGTGATGAGCCAGGTTACGGGGTAAACCAGCAGCAGGTGCTCAAGCGACGGATCGAACGGCATAATCGCAAACACCCAGATCACCCTGAGCACGACGGTGCCAAAAATCGTGAGCAGCATGGGCTGAAGGCTCACGCCGGCGCCGCGGATAGAGCCCGACGCGTTCTCGATAATCGAGAAGATTGCGTAGAACGGCGCGATGAAATGAAGAATCGTCGTGGTGTACGCCGCAATCGAAGCATCGTCGACAAACAGACGCGACAGAGGACCCGAGAACACCAGCAGCACGGCAGACAGGCCACCAATGAGCATAAACGACAGCACGAGCGACGTATGGTAGCCCTTGCGCATGCGCTCGTAGTTGCGCGCGCCAAAGTTCTGTGCCGAGAACGTGGTGATCGACACGCCAAGCGCCTCGGTAACCATCCAGATAATGCCATCCAAACGGCCCGAAAGACCCCAAGCCGTGGTGACATCGGCGCCAAACGAGTTGACCGACACCTGAATCAAAACGTTGGAAATCGAATACGCAGCAGACTGAAAGCCAAGCGGCAGACCACACGAGATCATGCTCTTACAAATGCCAGGATCAATGCCGAGTTTGGACAGTGAAAGCCGCCACGCACCCGGTGCGTGCATCATGCGAATCACGATCATCGTGGCGTTGGAGCAAATGGTCAGCGCCACCGCGATGCCGCAGCCCAGAGCCTCCATATGAAGCACGGCAACGAAGATGACATCCAGCACCGCATTAACAAGGCAGCCGGAAGCGATGATCACAGCAGGCCCGCGCGTGTCACCCACGGCGCGCAGCAGTGCCGTTCCCATATTGAGCAACAGTGCCGCAACCATAGCGGCAAAATAACAACGAGCATAGGCCACGCCCTCGGCCAATAGTTCATGCGGCGTGTTCATAAGCACCAGCATGGGCTCAACGAACACTGTGCCAAGAATCGAGAAAACGATACCGCCCACCAGCGCGAGGGTCATGGCTGTATGGACCGAACGACTCAGTCGCTCATCATCGTGCTGGCCAAAATACTGACCGGTAATGACCGCGCAGCCGGCGCCGACGCCAACGCAAAAGCCAATGCAGAGCTCGGTGAGCACCATCGTGGCTTGAATGCCGCCCAGTGCGAGCTTGCCGCCAAACTGACCGACGATATAGGTACCGATAAGCGTGTAGGCCTGCTGAAAAAACGAACTAAAAAAGATGGGAACGCACAGCGAAAGCAGCTGCTGCCAAATAACACCCTGCGTTACATCGATAGCCGTAGATTTCTTAGCCACACGCCCTCCCCACCAGCATACGACAAACAACAAAACGGCAATTTAAGGCCAAAACCAATAGCAGCTTAGCACCGACCGGCGTCGACCGAAACACCCCGAGTCAGAGCCCGGTGCGAACTATCTGCCTAGTGATACAAACCCGGCTGGTAGTGATACTCATTGCTCACGTGCGGGCACAGCTGCCATAAGGCGACGGCACTCGCCGCGGCCACGTTGAGCGAATCGACCCCGTGCGCCATCGGAATGCGCACGGCCCGGTCGCAGCCCGCGATGGTCTTGGCGCCCAGGCCGGCACCCTCGGTGCCCATAAAGATTGCCAGGCGGTCAATCTCCTGTAGCGCGGGATCGTCCAGCGAAACGGAGTCATCCGTCAACGCCATGGCGGCACACGAAAAACCGGCATCGTGCAGCGCCGCCAGGCCGTCATGCGGCCACACGCGCGCCTCACTGCCAATACGCGTCCACGGCACCTGAAACACGGTTCCCATGCTCACGCGGGCCGAGCGACGGTACAGCGGATCGCAGCACGTAGGGCTCACCAGAATGCCGTCGACATTGAGCGCGGCGGCCGAGCGGAAAATCGCGCCGACGTTGGTGTGGTCGACAATACCCTCGAGCACGCATACGCGCACCGGTCGCTTCCCTGCAGCTTTTACGACGCCGCCCAAGAACTCATCGACTGGAATCTGCCGCGGGCGACGAAACGCCGCAAGCGCACCGCGCGTCACGTTAAAGCCCGTCAATTGCTCCATGAGCTCCATGGAGGCAACGAACACAGGAACAGGGCCGGCGTCCTCGCGCACAACCAGGCGCTCAAACAGCGGCATCATCTGGTCGAGCCAGCGTTCGCCCAAAAGAAAGCTCACCGGCTCGTATCCGGCACGCACCGCGCGCTCGATAACCTTGGCACTCTCCGCGATAAAGATGCCCTTTTGCGGCTCCAGCACGCAGCGTAGCTCACGTTCGGTCAGTCGCACGTAGGCATCGAGCCGCTCATCCTCGAGCGAGTCAATTCGCAGCACCTCAACGGCATCAGTCATAACAGCAAGCCCGTACCCTTCTTACAGCAGCATCTATATCAAACGAGGCGACGCCAGGCGCCGCCCCTTCCTCATTCCAACCCGATAATACCGTGGGCAAATAGGAGATTTAAGCATCAACGCGACGATACGTCACGAACTCATAATCGAGGCCTTCGTCGCCCTCGCCCGCGGCAATCGTGGCAACCCCTTCGTGCCGCGCAACTTCCCACGCGGGATCGGCGTCCAAGTCGGGAAAGTACGTGTCCACGGCATGGGTGCAATGGTCGTGCGTGACCTCGGCCTCGGCGCAATACGGCAAAAACTGCCGATAGACATCGCCGCCGCCGATCACCCACGCAACGGGCTCATCGGCAACCGCAGCGAGCGCCTCGTCGATGCTATGCACCACGTCGACGCCCTCGGGGGCAAAGCTCTCATCGCGGGTAAGCACGATATTGCGACGGTTCTTGAGCGGACGCCCACCGGGAAAACTCAGCAGCGTCTTACGCCCCATGATGACCGGGCAACCCTTGGTGCAGGCCACAAAATGGCGCATGTCGGCGCGATTGGACACCACCATGTCGCCCTCGCACCCAATGCCCCAATCGTCACACACGGCGACGATGGCAGATAGCTTACACGTCATGAGCACCACCTACACCGCAATGGGAATGTTCTTGACCTGCGGGCCGTGCTCGTAGCCCTCCACGATCAGGTCATCGGTCGTAAACGCATAGAAATCGTGCACGTCGGGGTTAAGCGTTACCTTAGGCGCCGCAAACTGCGGACGCTCGATAAGTTCGCGGACGATATCGACATGACGATCGTAAATGTGGGCATCGGCAATCACATGCAGCAGCTCGCCGGGAATCATATCGACCGACTGCGCGACCATCATCAGCAAAATGGCGTACTGGCACACATTCCAGTTGTTGGCGGCCAAAATGTCTTGGCTGCGCTGGTTGAGAATCATGTTGAGTGTGGGCTTATCGTCCTGCGGGCGCTGCGTCACGTTATAGGTCACGCTGTAGGCGCACGGATACAGGTGCATCTCGGACAGGTCGCTAAACACGTAGGTGTTGGTCATGATGCGGCGGCTGTACGGCGTGTTCTTAAGGTCGTACAGCACGCGGTCCATCTGGTCAAAGTCACCCTCGGCATAATGGCTTTTCTGCCCAATCTGGTACCCGTAGGCCTTGCCGATGGAGCCAGTCTCGTCGGCCCACTCATCCCAAATATGGCTGTTGAGGTCGTGGACGTTATTTGACTTCTTTTGATAGATCCACAGAATCTCGTCCATGGCAGACTTAAGCGCCGTGCGACGCAGTGTGAGCGCGGGAAACTCCTCACGCAGGTCGTAGCGAGCCGTAACGCCAAAGTTTTTAATGGTATAGGCAGGGGTGCCGTCCTCCCACACCGGTCGGACCTTTTGGCCCTCGGTGGTGGTGCCATGGTCCAAGATATCGCGGCACATGGTTACAAACTGTTGATCAGCTTTGCTCATTGACCCTCCTGTCAGTCGCCTATAAGCGAGATTCATTGTAGCCCAGGCGCACGCGACCCCACAGCCCAAACATAAGCCCTCATTTTCTGACATATGCTAAAAATGCCTAGCGCGGAATTTCCCACGCGATATCCTATTGTTGACATATGTCAGATTTGGAGAGTGTATGGCAGGAAGACGCGAAAAATTACGCCGCGTTGGGATCATCCCCGAATATCGCGGCTTTACCCCCGACGGCCTTGCCAGCGGAGACGCCATCGACATGACGGTCGACGAGCTCGAAGTCCTGCGGCTGTGCGACCTGGAAGGCCTCAATCAGGAGGCCGTCGCCCAGCACATGGGCATTGCCCGCGCCACCGTGGCGGCCATCTGCAGCCGCGCACATCGCAAGGTGGCAAACGCGCTGGTCAACGGGCGCGCACTGTGTATCGAAGGCGGCAATATCGCATACTCCCCCATCACCACGACGACGGCCGCATGGCCAGCAAAGGAGGTCGGCACCATGAGGGTGGCAACGACGTACGACAACGGCAACATCTTTATGCACTTTGGCCGCAGCGAGCAGTTCAAGATCTACGACATCCAGGATGGCAAGGTGCTCAACGAGCAGGTCGTAGGCACCGGTGGCACCGGTCACGGCGCCCTGGCGGGACTGCTTGCCAACGGTGGCGTTGACACGCTCATCTGCGGCGGCATCGGCGGCGGCGCCATCAACGCGCTCACCCAAGCCGGCATCACGGTCTATGCGGGCGCCCAGGGCAGCTGCGACGCTTGCGTCGAGGCCCTCATTGCCGGCACGCTCGCGCAGACCGGCGAGGCCACCTGCGACTGCCATGGCCACGACCACGAGCACACCCACGAGCATGGCAAGTCCTGCGGCTGCCACGGCCATCACGAGCACGAGGGCCACGAGGGCTGCGGCTGCCACTAACGGCACGGCACCGCGAGCTCGGGGTGCGACGCTGAACGCAACCCAGCAATCAAAGCCAACAACAAAGGCCACCCGGTAGCTTCCGAGTGGCCTTTGCCATATCAAACTGGAAATACAGCCCTATTTCTTATTGCGCATCTGCGCTTCCATCTGGCGCAGCAGATCCATATCGGACTTGGGGCCGCCCGTTCCCAGGCCGCCCATGCCGCCCAGACACATAGCGTCCAGGCCAGGGATATTGGGCATGCGCATCTTTTTGCCCTTCTTACCCTTTTTGCCCTTCTTGCCGCCGGCCTGCGCCTGATTGGCCATCGTGCGCATGCGGCCCATCATCTTGTTCATCTCGCCCCACTGCTTCATAAGGCTGTTGACCTCGGTGGGGGTCACGCCGGCGCCCTTGGCAATGCGGGCACGGCGCTGGCCGTTGATGATGGAGGGACGCAGGCGCTCCTCCTTGGTCATCGACATGATGATGGCCTCGTTCTTGTCGAAGATGCCCTCGTCCAGGTTGCCGCCCATCTGGTTGAGCGCACGCTGGCCACCGGGGAGCATGCCCAGAATGCCCTTCATGCCGCCCATCTTCTTGACGGCTTTCATCTGGTCGAGCATGTCGTTCATGGTAAAGCCCTCGCGCAGCATGCGCTCGGCGGCCTCGAGCTGCTCGGCATCGGCCGCCTCCTGGGCCTTCTCGATGATGCCGACAACATCGCCCATGCCCAAGATTCGCTTTGCCATGCGGTCGGGATAGAACGGCTCCAGCGAATCGGGCTTCTCGCCCATGCTAACGAACTTGATGGGCTTGCCGGTCACCTGGCGCACGGAAAGCGCGCCGCCGCCACGGGCATCGCCGTCGAGCTTGGAGATGATCACACCGTCAAAGTCGGTGCGCTCGGCGAAGGTCGAGACGACGTTGACGATATCCTGACCGGTCATGGCATCGACGACCATCAGTACCTGATCGGGCTTGACGGCCTTCTTGATGTCCACGGCCTCCTGCATCATCTGCTCGTCGATCTGCAGGCGACCGGCGGTATCGACGATGACCACGTCGCGCAGGTGGTCAACGGCCTCCTGGATGGCGCCCTTGGCGATATCGACCGGGTGCTCGCCGTCACCGCGGAAGACCGGCACGCCGATCTCTCCACCGAGCGTGGCCAGCTGGTCGGCAGCGGCGGGACGGTAGACGTCGCACGCGGCGAGCAGCGGCGAGCGGCCCTGCTTCTTGAGCAGGTAGGCCAGCTTTACGGCCGCCGTGGTCTTACCGGAGCCCTGCAGGCCCACGAGCATGATGACATTGGGAATGCGGTTGCTAAAGACGAGCTTGCTCTCGGTGGAGCCGAGCATCTCGGTGAGCTCGTCGAGCACGATCTTGACGACGTTTTGCGCCGGCGACAACGACTCCATGACCTCAGCGGTCATGCAGCGCTCCTTGGTCTTGGCGACGAACTCCTTGACGACCTTGAAGTTGACGTCGGCCTCGAGCAGCGCCATGCGAATGTCGCGCATTGCCGAGGTGATATCGGCCTCGGTCAGCTTACCCTTGCCGCGCAGGCGGTCAAATGTGTCGTTGAGGCGATCGCTCAGAGAATCAAACACTAGTCACTCCTTAATTGGACTCGCCCACCAGGGCGCGGCAGAAATCTTTGGCATTGAACTCCTGCAGGTCATCGACCTGCTCACCCACGCCGATGCGCAGGATCGGGAGCTTGAGCTTCTCGGCCACGGCCATGGCAATACCGCCCTTTGCCGTGCCGTCGAGCTTTGTCATGATAATACCGTCCAGACCCAGCGCCTCGTTAAACTCGAGCGCCTGGTTCAGACCGTTTTGACCCGTCGCGGCATCGATCACGAGGACGA
This sequence comes from uncultured Collinsella sp., assembly GCA_959606035.1. Taxonomy (GTDB): domain Bacteria; phylum Actinomycetota; class Coriobacteriia; order Coriobacteriales; family Coriobacteriaceae; genus Collinsella. The sequence continues at coordinate 403,560 of CAUHHB010000001.1, read as the reverse complement.
CCGAGACGGGCATGGGGCCGGCAGCCATATTGGCGGCGCGCTTGCGCGTCACGTTGACCACCTTGGCAAGCTCACGCATGAGCTCGGGGCTCGTGTGCAGACGACCGGCGGTGTCGATAAGCACCAAGTCGCTGCCGCGCTTATCGGCCTCGTCGAGCACGTCGTAGCAAACGCTTGCCGGGTCGGAGCCGCGATCGCGCTTGATAACGGGGACACCGGCGCGCTGGCCCCACACATCGAGCTGCTCGATGGCGGCGGCGCGGAAGGTATCGGCCGAGCCGATCACGACATTCTTGCCGCGGGCAGCCATGGCGCTCGCAATCTTGCCGACCGTGGTGGTCTTGCCGGCACCGTTAATGCCCACAAACAGCACGCAGCTCGGCGTGTCGGAGAACGGATCGCGCTCAGCGGGCACAAAATGCTGCTCGAGCTGCTCGGCCAGGGCGCGACGGAGTTGCGGGGCGGTCTTGAGGTTCTTCTTAGCCGCGGTATCGCGCAAGTCATCGGAAACCTGGATGGCGACCTCGGCACCCATGTCACCCATGACGAGAGTGTCCTCTAGGTCCTCCCAAAAATCCTCGTCGACCTCGCCGCCAAAGTAAAAGACCTCGTTGAGGGCCTCGCGGCTGCGCTCAAGTCCGCGCGAGAGAGCATCGAAGAATCCCATTATGCATTCACGACCTTTCCGGTTTCGCGATCGAGTTTTTGCGAGACGACGCGACTGACGCCGTCGGCTTGCATCGAGACGCCGTAGAGGACGTCAGCGTCCTCCATAGTACGGCGCTGATGCGAGATAACCAAGAGCTGCGTATCGGAACGCAGCACGTCGAGTGCGCCGATGAGCTTGGACAGGTTGGCGTCGTCGAGTGCCGCCTCGACCTCGTCCAGCACATAGAACGGCACCGTACGCGTGCGATACACGGCAAAGAGCAGGGCGAGCGCCGTCAGGCTCTTCTCGCCGCCCGACATGAGCATCATCTTGGTGATGCGCTTGCCACGCGGCTGCGCCACGACCTCAATGCCCGTTTCGGCCGGATGCTCGGGGTCGGTCATCTCCAGATGTGCCTGGCCACCCGGGAACAGCATGGCAAAGATCTCGCGGAAGTTCGCATCGACCTTCTCAAAGGTCACCAGGAAGGCTTTGCGCATCTTGCGGTCGATAGCCACGGTGATCTTGGTGAGCGCCTTGCGCGCGCTCTCCAGATCGGCCAGCTGCTCCTCGATGTAATCGGCGCGGCGCTTGAGCTGCTCGTACTCCTCCATGGCAACCTGGTTCACAGGGCCCAGGTTGTTGATCTGGCGCACGAGCTGGTTGAGCTCGCGCTCGGCGGCATCGCGGTCGGTGGGCGCGGGAAGCATGAGCGCTTCCTCGAGTACCGTGGTGCCATCGGCGGTAATGGCCTTGATGGCAGCCTCCACCTGCACCTCGAGCTTGCCGCGTGCGACCTTGAACTCGTTTTGCGTCGCCGTGGCGGCATCGACCCGCTCCTTGGCGCGGGAGACCTCGGCCTTGGCGTCCTCGATGGTCTTCTTGAGCGAGGCTGAGTCCGCCTCCTCGAGCGAAGCCTGGTCACGCAGACGCGCGGCCCAATCCGACGCGCGCTCCAGCAGGGCCGAATAACGCTCGTGCATGGGATCGACGCGCAGACGCAGCAGCTCGAGTGAGCGCGAGGCCTGGCGTGTTCCGCGGATACGGCGGTCGATGCCCTCCAGGCGATGCTCCAAGTCGGGCACGCGACCCTTCAGCGAACGCAGACGCTCGCTCGTCTGGGCCAGGCGCACCTTGGCATCGGCGAGCTTGCCGGCTGCCTCGGAATCGTCACGGCGCACGCGATCGAGCTCGTCGTTGGCTTCGGCAATCTGGAGACCCAGGTCGCTTGCCTGCGCACGGGCCTCGTCGCGCGAACGGGTGAGCTCGTCAACGCGCGGGCGGGCTGCGCGAACGGCCTCGGCTGCCTGTTCGCGGCGCTTGGAGATGCGCACGCGCTCGACCTCGGCATTGTTGGCGCTTTGCTCCAAGCGGCCGATCTCAGAGAGCAGCGAGCGGCGCTCGCCCTCAAGACGGGCGATCTCGCCGGCGGCATCGCCCTCGGCGGCACGCGCCTCCTCGACGGCCGCATTGGCCTCGACGACCTGATCCGACACATGCTCAAACACGGCAGCCAGATCGGGCTCCAGGCCCTCCAGCTCGCGAATGCGACGCTTGCGCTCAAGGGCACCCGAAGCCTCGCCGGCATCGAGCCCCACGCGCACCAGGCCGCCACAGCTCACGCGGGCGCCATCGGGCGTCACATAGGTCACGCCGTCAACGACTGGTGCCGCCAGCGCAGCAGCCAAGTCATCGACCACGTAATAGCCGCCGAGCAGGGCCTCGACAACCGGGCCATAACCGGCGCGCACGGACAGGCGATCGACCAGACGCGAACCGGCAGCGCCCTCGGCGGCAGCAGAGCCGCTCACGCCGCGCGCCATCAGCAGTGCCTCGCCCGAGGCCTTCTTTTGGTCCAGTGCCGCACGACCGGCACGCTCAAGCGTGGCGGCGTCATCAAACAGCAGGGCATCGATATCGCCGGCAAGCAGCTGCTCGACCAAGCCTTCAAGCTCACGAGGAGCCTCGAGCACATCTCCCAGACGACCCGAGACATCATCGCCCAGCGCGCCCACCAGACGGCTCACCAGCGGCGAGCTGTCGGCCATGCGGGCGTCGAGCTTCTTTTGGCTGGAAAGCTCCGAGCGCACCTCGGACAGCTTGTTGCGTGCCTCGCTCTCGCGATTACGCAGGTCCTTCAACGCCGCACGGGCGACCTCGGTAGCCTCGCGCGCATCGACCTGGGCTTGGCGAGCCTGATCGAGCGCGCCTTCGAGCTCCTCACCACGGTTGCGGCGGCTATCAAGCGATGCCGTGACCTCCTCGAGCTGCTCGTCGATCTGCTCCAGGCGCGAGGCGTACATGTTGTCCTCGACCTCGGCGTTGCTCAGCGAGTCCTTCACCTTGGCGAGCTCGAGCGCGGCGTTATCGGCCACACGCTGCACATCGCGCTGCTCGCGCATGAGCTGCGAAATCTGATTGTCGAGCGCCACGCGACGCTCGTGGAGCTGGGCGGCGGCAGGACCGGCGGCGTCAACGTCGTCCTGGGCCTGCATGTGCGCACCGGTCACTTCCTCAAGCTGGGCACGCGCATCCTCGAGCTCCTCGACCACGCGACGACGCTGATGCTCAGAGCTCGAGATCTGGCCGCGCATGTCGGACAGGCGCGACACCATGTTGTGGCCCTTTTCCTCGAGTAGGCGCATGTCGGAGTTGATGCGGCCGACCACGTCTTGCATATGACGGCGCTGCTCGCCCAGATCACCCACAAACAGGCCCTTTTCCTCGAGCATGACCTGGAGCTTCTCGAGCTCGCGCTCCTTTTCGCCCAAGCGGTATTGCGCAAGCTCAAGCTCGGCAGCGCCCTCCTTGGAGCGGCTCTCCAGGTCGTTCCACTGCGACTGCAGCGAACGAAGCTCGTCGACGGCCAGCATCTGCGTAAGCTCGTTCGCACGCGAGGACAGCTCTTTGTACTTGCGCGCGCGATCGACCTGACGCTCCAGCGGCCGCAGCTGGCGGGCGATCTCCTTATTGATGTCGCGGGCACGGGTCAGGTGCTCGTCCATCGATTTAATCTTTTTGAGTGCACGCTCCTTGCGGCGCTTGTGCTTGGAGATGCCGGCAGCCTCCTCGATCAGGGCGCGGCGCTCCTCGGGGCGGCTCTGCAAAATGGCATCGAGCTTGCCTTGGCTGATGATGGAATGCGTATCCTTGCCCAGGCCCGAATCGTGCAGGATGTCCTGAATGTCCATCAGGCGGCACGGGCTCGAGTTGATGAGGTACTCGCTTTCGCCCGAGCGGTACATGCGACGGGTGATGGCGACCTCGTCAAAGTCGACGGGCAGCATATGGTCCGAGTTATCGAGCACCAGCGTGACCTCGGCGACACCCACCGGCTTGCGCGCGGACGAGCCCGAGAAGATGACGTCCTCCATGGCCTGACCGCGCAGCTGCTTGGCGCTCTGCTCGCCCAGGACCCACAGAATCGAGTCGGAGATGTTCGATTTTCCCGAGCCGTTGGGACCGACGATGACGGTCAGGCCCGGCTCAAATGACATATGGGCGCGGTCGGCAAACGACTTGAACCCTTTGAGCGTGAGGGACTTGAGATACACGGTTCCTCGCTTAAACAGGCTTCTTGTTGAGAATCACGCCGTTGGTGGTGTAGCCCATGCGGTCGAGCGCCTCGAGAGCAGCGGCCCCCTCGGCCTCCTTCTTGGAGGAACCGGTGCCGCGGCCCTGGCGAATACCGTCGATGAGCACCACAGCGGTAAAGGTGGGCGCATGTGCGGGGCCCTCGGAGCCGACCAGCTTATACGCGGGAGGCTCGTGGCCGTCTGCCTGCACGCACTCCTGCAAGAACGACTTGGGGTTCGCGGGGTGCTCGGCACGCTCGGTGGCCAGGTGCGGCTTAAGCGTACGGTGGATGAACTCCGCCGCCGCATCCCAACCGGCATCCAGATACAACGCGCCCACGAGCGACTCGTAAACGTTCTCAAGCGCCGAGTGCAGGCCGCGCGCGCCGGTACCGGTCTCGGAGGCGCCAAAGATGATGATGTCGTCGATACCCAGCTCGTGCGACACCTCGGACAGCGTGGCGCCCGAGACAAGGGACACCTTCAGGCGCGTGAGCTTGCCCTCGTCAAACTCGGGATAGGACTCAAAGAGCGAACGGGCCACCACGGCGCCCAAAATGGAATCGCCCAAAAATTCAAGGCGCTCATAGCTGGCAGAGACCGGCAGGCCCTCGACGGCCGAGGGATGTGTGAGCGCCGCGCGCAGCAGCACCTTGTTATTGAACTCATGGCCCAGAATCTCCTGGGCGCGCGTGAGTCGTTCAGACAAAGCCAAGACTTAGGCCTCCTTGGCGTTTTCGATCGCGTCGACGGCGTCGGCGACAGAGTTGAGCGACAGCAGGGTCTCGTCATCGATTTCGAGGTCGAACTCGTCCTCGATGGCCGTCACCAGCTGCAGACGCTCGAGCGAATCGGCATCGAGATCGTCAAAAGTGGTCTCGTCGCTAATGTCGGCGACATCGACGCCCAGCACGTCAGCGGCAATTTCGGTGATCTTATCGAAGATTTCGGAGCGGTCCATAGCGCTTCCTCTCGTATGTCATGGAACACAACACAACACGGCAATCGAAGCCGCGTTGCAATACGGCTCCGATTCTACCCCACACGGTACAGGTTGAGCCACGTAACGGGGCTCTTACAAAACGATACCGTCCATGGAATTGGCAACGTCCTGGACAAGCCCGGCGCGCACGGCCTGAGCCGCGGCAAGCGTACCGTTCTTGACGGCCTCGACTGACGTAGCACCGTGGCCGATCAACACGACGCCGCGCAGGCCCAGCAGGATCGCACCGCCCTTGGCATCGCCCGAAAGCTTAGCCTTAATCTGGCGCATTTGCTTTTTGATGAGCAGCGCGGCGATCTTGGTGCCGAGCGAGGACATAAAGGCACCCTTGAGCTCCTGAAGCAAAAACTTGGCAGCGCCCTCGGTGGCCTTGAGCGCGATGTTGCCCGACATGCCGTCGGCGACCACGACGTCAAAATTACCCGACGTAAGATCGGTGCCCTCGCAGTTGCCCACAAAGCCGGGAACAGCGGCCTTCATGGCCGGGAAGCACGACTTGGTGAAGTTGGAGCCCTTCTCGTCCTCGGTGCCGTTGGCAAGCAGGCCCACGCGAGGATGCTCGATACCCAAAACCACGCGGGCATAGGCAGCACCCATCTGGGCGAAGCGCACCATATCGTCCACCGTGACATCGGGATTGGCGCCCATATCGCACAGCACCGTCAGGCCACCGGCACGATTGGGCAGTGCGTTGGTCAAGCACGGACGGACCGGCTGCTTCTTGCCCTCTGCCAAATACCTAAACGGCGTGACGTAGGCCGTGGCGGCAGCGGTCATAGCACCGGTCGAGCCGGCCGAGAAAAACGCGTCCGCATTGCCCTTCTTAATGGCACGGCATGCAAGCACGATCGAGGACTTGCGCTTAGTCATCACGGCGCGGATGGGATCGTCCTCCATGCTGATGACATCGGGGGCCTCCAGAGCCTCCACGCGGGCATGCGCTGCGGCAAAGGGATTGACGATTTCGGCGGGACCGACGGCCAGGACCTCGATCTCGGGATCTGCCGCAAGCGCAGCCTCGATACCATCGAGAACGACCTGGGGCTTCTCGTCTCCGCCCACAACGTCTACACAAACGCGAACGTTACTCATTTCATATGCTCCTTATACAAAAATGGCCGACTCATTGAGCCGGCCATTGTGGTTCCAGTTGGAACGGCATCGCATCCAGAGTATACCGTTACTCGGTAACGATAACCTCGCGGTCCTTGTAGAAACCGCAGCTGGGGCACACGTGGTGCGGGAGCTTAACAGCGCCGCAACGGGGGCACGTGGACTGAGCCGCAGCCGAGATCTTCATGTTGGCGGAACGACGGGTATGGGTGCGGATACGACCCTGCTTTTGTTTAGGTACGGGCATAGTGACCTTCCTTATGAACTATCCAGTGTGGCGATTACGCGCAAGTAGCGATACTACCACAGTTTTACTCGTCAAGCTTGAGATTCTTCAATGCTGCAAATGGATTTTCCGTGGCAGCGGCCCATTCGGCCTCTGCCTGGGCGGCGCAATCGCATTGCTCGACGTTGAGATTGATGCCGCAGGTGGGGCAAAGGCCGCGGCAATCGGGCTTGCACAGGACAACGAACGGCGTGTCCATGACGACCGCGTCGTTGATGGGCTCGCCCAGATCGACAATGCGATCCTCGCCCAGCAACTCGTAGCCGTCTTCGTAGGCCTCGGGGTCCTCGGGCTCGTTAAAGAGGTAGAACTCCTCGATCTCGCCTGCAATATCAAACGATGCGGGCTCCAGGCAGCGATCGCACTCGCCGGTGGCGTGAGCGCGGACCATGCCCGAAAGCAGAACACCGGTACCGGCGTTGGTAAAGACCACGTCGTAGGAAATGCCGTCCTGCAGCTGGTACTCCTTTTCGCCCACCGTGTAGGCGGCGACATCGACCTTGCCGGTCAGCGGATATGAGTCTCCAGGAAACTCGAGCTGCTCGGAAAGATCGACGGTAACGCTCGGGAACTCAGCCATTACCACTGACCGTTCTGCTGGGCGGCACCCTCATTGAGCTGCTGACGGCAACGGGTGACGGTGCCGGTCAGGCTCTTAAGGTTCTCCTCGAGGTGCGTAAAGACCTGCTCGGCGTAATCCTCGGCGGCATAGCGCGTCTCGCGCTCGTACTGCTGGGCACGGTCGCGGATGTCGTCGGCCTGCTGCTGGGCTAGGCGAACGATCTCCTGCTCACCGGCAATGGTGAGCGCCTGCTGCTGAGCATCGGCGATGATGGAATCGGCCTGAGCGGCGGCAGAAGCCATAAGCTCCTCGCGCTCTTTGAGGATACGGCGGGACTTCTGCCACTCCTCGGGATAGCTCATGCGGATCTCATCGAGGATGTTAAAGAAGACGTCGGCGTCGATAACCTTCATCTGGGCGTTCTTGCCGAACGGCGTCTTAGCCTCTTCGATGAGCCCCTCGAGCTCGTCGACAAGACTCACAATCCTGTCGCCAGGAAAATTCTCGCCCGGCATCCGGTCTCCTTTCATAGGTAACATATCATCGTGTTAGTTTACCACATGCCACCAGGCAATAAAAAACGTCACGAAAAGCGATGTTTGAGCGCTTCGACCACGTTGGGCGGCACAAACGTCGACACGTCGCTGCCAAGCGACGCGATCTGGCGCACCACCGAACTCGAGATGTAGCCGTACTGCGGAGCACTCATGACAAAGATAGACTCCAGCTCGTTATCCAGGCGGTAGTTAAGGTCGGCCTGCTGCAGTTCGTACTCAAAGTCGGTCATGGCGCGCAGACCCTTAACGACGGCACCCGCCCCCTGCTCACGTGCAAAGTCGACCAGCAGGCCGGTGAAAGGCAGTACCTCGATGCCGTCCAAATCGCCGAGGGCCTCGCGGGCCAGCGCCACGCGCTCGTCGAGCATAAAGGTGGTGCCCACGCCGTTTTTACCCTGTGATTCGGCCACGGCGACAATCACGCTGGGAAAGATGCGGCGGGCTCGGCGAATCACGTCAATGTGGCCAAAAGTGATGGGATCGAAGGTGCCCGGGACGATTACGCGGTTGATGGTGTCATTCATGGGTGTCCTCCGAAGGCACATCCTCGTCATTTTCGTTCTCGTCAGCATGGTCGTTCTCGTCCTCGACCACCCAGTGCAGCAAGTCAACCGAGGTAATGCCGTAGCGCTTCTCTCGCACGGTCTTAAAACAAGCCGGATGAGCACCTGCATCGGCTGCGGCATGCTCAAAAAGGGCAAAGGCCCCGGGCGCCAGCAGTCCCTGCTGGGAAAGATTTTGCAGCAGCTCCTCGACCGGCTCGGCGCCAAAGGCATAGGGCGGGTCGAGCAAGATCAGGTCAAAGGGACCACCCGGCACACGGCCGCGCGAGGCGCTCGCCAGCACATCGCCGGTAACGACACGCCAACGCGAGCGGTCGCGGCACAGCGACTCGATATTCTTGGTGATCAGACGGGCGGCATTGCGATCGATCTCGAACGTGGTGAGCGAGCGGGCGCCACGCGAGAGCATCTCGATTCCCAGGGCGCCGGAGCCGCCAAAGGCGTCCAGCACGCGGACCTCGTCCAGATCGAAGTCGAACGCCGACATGACCATGGACGCGCATGCCTCGCGCACGCGATCGGTCGTGGGACGGGTGACATCGCGCCCACGCGGCTCTTCGATCTTGCGGCCGCGCCATTCACCGCCGATGATTCTCATCCTCCGCTGACCTCCTTAAAGATATGTCGATAACGCATGGCGACCGCGTCGCGCAAGGGGCGCGTCGCCACGGAGTCAAGGTTGCAAGCATACCGCAAGAGCTCGACCGCGTCCAAATGGGCCCATTCGATAAGATCCTCGTCGGCGTCCAGGTCCACAAAGCGCAGGGTCACGCCGCCGTGCTGGCGATAGCCCAGGATCTCGCCCTCGTGGCGCAGGCGCAGGTCCATCTGGGCGAGCGCAAAGCCGTCAGAGGTCTTTTCGAGCGACTGGAGACGGTCTTGTGCCGCCGACGCGCCACCGTTGCCTTTGGAGTGCGTCATGACCAGGCAAGTGCCCGACACGCTGCCGCGGCCCACGCGACCGCGCAGTTGGTGCAGGGCCGCCAAGCCAAAGCGCTCACCGTTCTCGATGACCATGACGGTGGCGTTGGGCACGTCGACGCCTACCTCGACCACCGTGGTCGAGACGAGCACATCGATCTCGCCGTGCTTGAAGGCATCGATCACGCGGTCCTTCTCCCCCGCCGGCATGCGGCCGTGAAGGCGCTCAATGGTAAGTCCCGGCAGGGCCAGACGCAGTCGTTCGAGCTCGGTTGCCGTATCGTGCAGCGGTACAGGCACGGTCACGCGGCCCTCGTCGTCGCGGGCGATACCGGGTACGTCTTCCAGCTCATCGGTCGAGTCACTCGGCTCCACAAGCGGGCAGATCACGTAAGCCTGCTGGCCCTTTTCGTGAGCCTCGCGAATTGCGCCGTAGGCAAGGTCGCGGCTCGACTCGGTAAGCACGCGCGTCGTAACGCCCGCCCCCGGAACAGGCCGATGGCGGATGATGCTCGTGTCCAGGTCGCCGTAGACCGAGAGCGCCAACGTGCGTGGGATCGGCGTGGCCGTCATAACGAGCAGGTCGGCACCCGGCCCCTTGGCACGCAGGGCATTGCGCTGGCCCACACCGAAGCGGTGCTGCTCGTCGATGACGACAAGCGACAGGTGCTTAAACGCCACGTCATCCGAAAGGACTGCGTGGGTTCCAAAGAGCACGTCGAGCTCGCCCGATTCCAACTGCGCATGGATCCGCTCGCGCTCGGCCGCCGGCGTGGCACCCGTCAGGAGCGCCCAGGACATACCAGCCTGCGAGAGCAAGGGGCCGGTCTTATCGGCATATTGGCGCGCCAGCACGCCCGTTGGCGCCATAACGCAGGACTGGGTGGCCGAATCGGCCGCGACAGCCAGCGCGCAGGCGGCGACGGCCGTCTTGCCGGTACCGACGTCGCCCAGAAGCAGGCGGTTCATCACGCGCCCGCCATCACACATATCGTGCAGGATGTCTTGGAACGCGCCCTCCTGCTCGTCGCTCAGCGAAAACGGCAGGGCTTCCCTGAGCGCCGCCAGGTGCTCGCCCGCGGTATGGGCGTAGGGAGCGACTTCGACCAAGCCGCCGTCGTTGCGCAGGCGCAGCGCCAGCTGCAGGTAGAGGCACTCCTCATAGGCAAGCCGTTCACGCGCGATATCGCGCTCGGCCATGCTCGAGGGAAAGTGAATTGAGCGCAGCGCGCGGGCATTGCTCATCAGGCGGCGCTTGGCGCGTAAGCGGGCGGGAATCGGGTCGAAGGGATTGCCGACAACCTCGAGCGCGCCGCTTACGATGCGGCGCATCCATGCCTGGCTCACGCCATCGCTCACGTAATGGACCGGCAGGATAGTACCCGCGGCACGTCCTTCCTCGAGCTTTTCGAAATGCGGAGAGGCCATCTGCTTAAAGCCGTAGGCAAACTCGACCTTACCCATCACGGCCAGGCGGTCGCCCTGCTTAAATTGCTGGGCAATCCAGGGCTGACGGAAAAAGGCGACTTGCAGCACGCCCGTCTCGTCCACCAGCGAGACCTCGGTCACCTGCATACGCGGGCGAGGCTGCTTTTGAACGATACGATCGACCGTGGCGACAATCGTGCAAACGGTACCGATGGGCGCCATCTCGATGGACCAGGAGCGCGTAAAGTCGAGATATCGATGAGGGATATGGAGAAGGAGGTCCCCCACCGTCCGAATTCCCAGACGGCGAAGGGCCTCCTCACGTTTACCCGAAACATATTTGAGTCGCGCGATATCCTCGTCGAGCGCATTGCTCTGGGCAAAGCGCTCCGAGACGCGCGGCACGGAGCACGGCTCGGACATGGGCAGATGCCTACTCGATCGAGAAGATCACGGGATAGAGCGGCTGCTCGCCACGATGGGCGTCGATCTCCAGGTCGGGCTGAGCCTCCTCGATGGCGTCGACGATCTCCTGGAAGGCCTCATCGGACAGCTCCTCGCCGGCCAGAATCGTCAGCGCGTCGCCCTCCTCTTCCTCCTGCATGCGGTTGATGCAGTCGAGCGTGACCTGCTTCACATCGGAGCCGACCACGTCGATGGAGCCGGCAATGATACCCATGACGTCACCGGAGTGAATCGGAGAGCCGTCAGAGGCGCTGGAATCGCGCACGGCACGGGTGACTTCGCCATCGCGAACCTCGCTGATGGCGTCGACCATGGCGGCAACGGCGTCCTCGAGCTCGGAATCGGGCAGGACTGCGAACAGCGCGGAGAACGCCTGCGGGACGGTCTTGGTGGGAACGACGGCGACCTTCTTGTCGGTGCAGGCAGAAGCGGCAGCCTCGGCAGCCATACGGATGTTGCCGTTATTGGGCAGGATGATGACCGAGGTCGCGTTGACCTGGTCCACCGCGCCCAGCAGGTCGGCGGTCGAGGGGTTCATGGTCTGGCCACCCGAAACGATCACGTCAACGCCAAGAGACTTGAGGATGTCGGCCTCGCCCGAACCGGCGGCAACGGCGACAAAACCCAACGCCTTGGCGGGCTCGGCGGCCTTTTCCTGGTCCTCGTGAATCTTAGCGGTACGGTCGTGGGCCTCCATCTCCATGTTATGGATAAAGACCTCGTAGATCTGACCGAGCTGCAGCATGTGCTCGAGCACCAGGTTGGGGGTGTTGGAGTGCACGTGAATCTTGTAGTCGGGGTAGGCACCCACGAGCAGCTCGCAGTCGCCCATGGAGCCCAGGAACTTAAGGCACTCGTCCTCGTCAAACGGGGCGTCGGCCTTAAAGAGGAACTCGTTGCAGTAGCGGAACTCCGAGCCCTCCCAGTCGTCGTTGGCCTCGATCTCAACGCGACCGAGGGCCGCGTCGCGGGCAGAGCCAGCGGAATCAAACGTGGCGGAGAAATCCTCGACAACGGTGCTGCGGCCAAGCGCGGCGGCAACAAAGTTCTCCAGGAAGATGGCAAAGCCAAAGGCGCCGGAGTCGACCACACCGTTCTCCTTCAGAACGGGCAGCAGGTCGGGCGTGCGGGCGACGGACTGGTAGGCCTCGACGACGATGGCATCGAGCGCGTCCTCGGCCGAGAACTTCTTCTTTTCGCACTCGTCGGCCTTAGTCGAGACATCGCGAAGCACCGTGAGGATTGTGCCCTCGATGGGCTTGCGGACGGCCTGGAAGGCGACCTTGACGGCGCGACGGAAGGCGAAGGCGATGTTGGCGGACGTAATGGGCTCATCGGCGGAGACGAGACCCTCGGCCACGCCGCGCAGAATCTGCGAGGTGATGACGCCGGAGTTGCCGCGGGCGCCCATCAGGGAGCCGTGGGTGATGGCGCCGGCGATGGCCTCCATATCGGCATCGGCGGGAAGGGCGGAAAGCTCCTTGGTCACCGAGGCGAGCGTGAGCGACATGTTGGTGCCGGTGTCGCCGTCGGGTACGGGGAAGACGTTGAGCTTGTTGATCTCCTCGGCCTTGTCGGAAACGGCAGCCGCAGCGATCGGAAAACAGGTGCGAATGGTCTTTGCAATCATGGGTATTTGAATCTCCGTTTTCGGATGCTAGTTCAGACGGCTCTTGAGCGCGTCGATGTGAATGCCGATCTTAAGGCTGGCGGGATCGATCTGGGCGATCTCCTGCAGGGTAAAGGCAACGGAGCTCGAAAGATTGTGGCAGACGGACTTCATGTTGACGCCATTCTCGAGCACGACGTGAAGATCGACCGTAAGGCCGTTCTCGTCGGCGGAGACAAGCACGCCCTTGCGGAGGCGCTGACCGGCAAGCAGGCGCACGCTCTCGGCGCCCTGGAGCTGTTCGGCCATACCGACGACGCCATAGCACGTCATCGCGGCATAACCGGCAATATCGGCAATAACGTCGTTCGAGACGCTCAGGCTGCCGTTAATGGTCTCAGACACAAGAATCTCCTTATCTGGTGCTCACGGCACCATCTCGTGGGAGCAATCATTGCATTATTCTACAACGAGCGCGCCATGTTGAGGTGGTGGGTCGCGGGAATACATCCTCGACACGAAATGTTGATACGGTAACGTTCGCGCCAGGCGATCGCGGCATGAAAAAACCCGCCGCATAAGCGACGGGTTTTACAACCTGGCTCCCCGGGTAGGACTCGAACCTACAACAGCGCGGTTAACAGCCGCGTGCTCTACCATTGAGCTACCGAGGAATTTAAAAGCCCAGCAGAATGGGCTGAGAAATTCTGGCTCCCCGGGTAGGACTCGAACCTACAACAGCGCGGTTAACAGCCGCGTGCTCTACCATTGAGCTACCGAGGAATAGGTACGTGCTCTCAAGCAACGAAGTTAATTATACGGACGAATCAGCTCAGGGCAAGAACTTTTTTGAGAATTTTTCCGACCTAGTCATTGGAGACGTCCCCGATGACTACATGAAAGCGCCCTCAAGCGGATGTGCTTGAAGGCGCTTCTTGCTTGACTAGCTTTCGATATAGTCTTTAAGCTTGCTGGAGCGGCTGGGGTGGCGGAGCTTGGCCAGGGTCTTGGACTCGATCTGGCGGATGCGCTCGCGCGTGACGCCAAACTCACGGCCGACTTCCTCGAGCGTACGGGGATGTCCGTCGACAAGGCCAAAGCGCAGCTCGATAACCTTGCGCTCACGATCGGCAAGCGAGTCGAGCACCTGGGTGAGCTGCTCCTGCAGCATGGAGAAGCTGGCGGCATCGGGCGGGACGATAGCCTGGGAGTCCTCGATGAAGTCGCCCAGCTGGGAATCCTCTTCCTCGCCGATAGGGGTCTCGAGCGACACGGGCTCCTGCGAAATCTTCTGGATCTCGCGGACGCGGTCGGCACTCATGTCCATCTCGGCACCGATCTCCTCGGGGGTCGGGTCGCGACCCAGGTCCTGGAGAAGCTGGCGCTGCACGCGGACGAGCTTGTTGATGGTCTCGACCATGTGCACGGGAATACGGATGGTACGGGCCTGGTCGGCAATCGCACGCGTGATGGCCTGACGGATCCACCACGTGGCGTACGTGGAGAACTTAAAGCCCTTCTGGTAGTCGAACTTCTCGACGGCGCGGATCAGACCGAGGTTGCCCTCCTGGATCAGGTCCAGGAACAGCATGCCGCGACCGACATAGCGCTTGGCGATGGAGACGACCAGGCGCAGGTTGGCGCTGATGAGCGCCTGCTTGGCCTCGAGACCCACGTTCTCAATACGGGTCAGGCGACGCATCTCGGCGCGGGTGAGCTCGATCTCGCCCGCCTCGGCAGCCTCGAGCTTCTCGGTGGCATCGAGACCGGCCTCGATCTTCATGGCCAGATCGACCTCTTCGGAAGCGGTCAGCAGGTCGACCTTACCGATCTCCTTAAGGTACATACGAACCGGGTCGCCGGTCAGCATCACCGTGGAGGCATCGATGCCGCGCACGCGCGAGCGCGAACGGGACGTACGCACGGTGCGCTTCTTCTTGCTCTTGGAAGAACCCATCTCGGCGTCGGCCTGACGGGCCATCTTAAGCTCGTGATCGTCGAGTGAACCGGAATCGTGCTCGTCGTCATCGAAATCATCGGTATCGCTATCGTTATCGTCATCTTCGACGCCCATGGGAGCGTCGTCGTTTCCGCTCGCGGAGATAATCTGGATGCCGCTGTTGCGCAGCGCGGAATACACCGCGTTGAGTTGCTCGTCAGATACATCGATATCCTTCAGGGCGACCTGAATCTCGTCCTCGGTTACCGAAGTCCTGTTTGAGCCGCTGCCCATGAGCTTTGCAACGTAGGATTCCAGCCCAGTACCCGTGCTCTCACTCTTATTTGGCACAGATTCTCCCTTCATAGTCCACAGGACTCATTACTTTAGCACACACCTACACGTCTATACCCAAAATTCAGACTGGATATAGGCGCAAATACGCTGGTTGACCACAACATCTAGGCCTGCTCGGCGCCCGCAGTCTCCAAACCGATCAAACGGAACGGATCCGCCACGCCGCCGATCGACTTTTGGAGCTCACGCTGGCGCTGAGAATCTTGCATCGCCTGCATCGTCAGCACACGGCGTGCCTCATCGTCGAGCGACCGGTCCTGGCGAAGCTTGGCCTGTGCGGCGCGCATGCGGCGCTTGATGGTGTAGAGCTCGAGGGTGTCGAGCATAAACACGATGTTCGTCTCGGTGGGGTGCTTACTCGTCGACGAAATGCGCCCGGCACTAACAAGCGACGCTGCCTCGGGACACACGGCGCGCGCCGCATCCATGCACGCCGTGGGGTCGGTGCCCGGCGGCGTCGCGAGCACGGCCCACGCGATGGACTCGTGACGCGGATCCACCCACTCGATCGAGCAGATGCGATCGGCATACGTGCGGAACAGGTCGGGGTAGCTCGTGAGCATCGTCAGCAGCTCGCGCTCCCCCGCCAAAGACTTTCGCTCTAGGTCGGTCAGCACGATCGGCATCGTCGGCGACGCGGGTGCGCCCATTATATCGGCGACCGGTGCCGCGCCATCCATACCAACCGGCACATCAATCGGCGGCATATCGTCGACAGCCTCGACCGGCGCGGCCCCGTAGGCCTCGAGCGGCACATAGTCGTACGGTTCTTCCTCGACCGGTGCGGACACCGGCGGCGTCGCCCCCGACGCCCAAGCGCCGCGAGGCGCCCCCTGCGAACCAGACGCCCGACCGCCCGCGCTGCCTGCACGCTCGGCCTGCGCCCGCTGGCGCTCGTAGTTCTGCTCGCGACGACGCTCGGCGTCCTCGCGCTTGGCAACATCGCGAAACACACGGCCCGAGCTCGAGCGCACCGTCTCCAGATCCAAACCCAGCAGGTCGGCAATCTGGATAAAGTACGTATCGATCATGTAGCTATCGCGCAGCGGATAGATGAGCGTCAGTGCATCCTCGAGCGCCTTGGCACGACCGCCCGGCGTGGTAATGTCGCTCGACTCCTGCAGTGAGCGGTACACAAAGTCCATGAGGGGTTCGGCGGCATCGATGCGCGCCTGCAGAGCCTCGCCACCATGCGCGGTGATGAACTCCATGGGGTCGTTGCCGTCGGGAAGCACCACGCAGCGCAGGTCCATCGAATCCTGCTCGATAAACTGAATCGCGCGGCGTGCGGCCTTTTGACCGGCGGCGTCGCCATCGAACATATATACAATGCGCTTGGCAAAGCGGGTGAGCGTCTTGACGTGATGTTCCGTCAGCGCCGTGCCCAGCGTGGCGACGACGTTTTTAATCCCCGCCTCCCAGCAGGCGATACAGTCGGTATATCCCTCCACCACGATGGCGGTATCCTGCGCGACGATAAACTCCTTGGCCCAGTTAAAGCCATAGAGGTTTCGCTTTTTATGGAACACGCTCGTCTCGGCGGTGTTGAGGTACTTAGGCTGGCCGTCGCCCATAATGCGCCCGCCAAAGGCGATGTTATGACCCTGCTCGTCAAAAATGGGAAACATCACGCGGTCGTAAAAACGGTCGGCAAGCTGCCCGCGACCACGGCTCACGGCCACATTGGCGTCGATCATCTCCTGCGGGGTAAAGCCCGCCTGCGACAGATGCGACACCAGCGCATTGCGACCCGGTGCAAAGCCCAGGCAGTAGCGGCGGCAGACATCGCCGCCCATACCGCGACTGGCGAAGTACTCGCGCGGACGGCTGTCCTTACCGCGCATAAGCATGGTGTGATAGAACTGGGCGGTTTCCGCACATAGGTCGTAGATGCGGGCGCGCTTGGTGCCGCGCTCGCGATAAGCGCCGGTATCGTGCAGCTCAATGCCGGCACGGTCGGCCAGGTAGCGAATCGACTCGGGAAAGCTCAGGTTCTCGCGCTTCATGATGTAGGTGAAGACGTCGCCGCCCTCGCCACAGCCAAAGCAGTGCCACACCTGCGTGGCAGGGATAATGTGAAACGAAGGGGTCTTTTCGCCATGGAAGGGGCAGCAACCCCAAAACTCATGGCCGCGGGGCTTGAGCTCAACCGTTTCCTGCACGATGGCAACCAGATCGGACGCAGCGCGTACCTGGTCTTTTTCCTCATCGCTAATCACAGATGCTCACCCCCTGATCACCCAAATGATGACGGATATCGTCAATATTACCCTCGACGGTCGCGATAAGCTCGTCCAGCGAATCGAACACGCGCGACGGGCGCAGCCAGCGCGTAAAAGCCAGCGACACCGAGGCGCCGTACAGGTCGCCTGTATACCCGATCAAGTTGGCCTCGAGATGAGCCGAGGCGGCATCGTCGGCATACGTCGGCGGCAGGCCCACATTGACGGCAGCAGGCCACACGGTATCGTCGACCAGCACCAGGCCCTCGTAGACGCCATCGGCAGGAACCTGGATGCCCTCGGGCACCTGAATATTTGCCGTGGGAAAACCCATGTCGGAGCCCTGGTGACGACCTCCGGCAACAACACCTCGCAGCATGTACGGGCGGCCGAGCAGCTCGGCGGCAAGCTCAACATGTCCCTGGCGAAGCTCCTGGCGAATACGGGTGGCGCAGACCGTCTGTCCATCGACGCACAGCAACTCGTGGCCATAGACGTCAACGTCGCGCTCGGCTCCCCATTCTTTCATCTCGGCAACGCCCGAGGCACCGCCGCGGCCCAGCCTAAAGTCGCTGCCCACGCGAATCGAGCGGATATCGACCACATGCGACAGCAGTTTAAGAAAGCCCGCGTGGTCGAGTGCCGCCACCGAAGGCGTAAAGGGAACAGCCACGACCGCATCGACCCCGGTGAGAGCCAGGGCATGCAGACGGTCGGCCGTCGTCATCAGTTTTTGAGCAGGCGAGGGGCTCAGCACCACGTCCGGGTCGGGATCGAAGGTGACCACGACAGCCTTGCAGCCATGGTTACGCGCATCGCGAACGACCGCGTCGATCAGTTCGCGATGCCCCCTATGCACGCCATCGAACACGCCGATGGCGATCGACGCGGCGCCCAGGCACGCGCAATCATCAAATGCATCGGCGACGATGCGGGCCTCATCCGACTCGCCCGCGAAAAAAATACGCGCGAGCTCGTGGGAGGTCAGCATCATCGAACACCGCCAATCGCCTGCGGAAAGACGTGCTCCATTACAAAGCGACCACCCTCGATACGGGCGAGCGCCTTGAGCCCGCCATCGAGCACCAGCGCAAACGGCGCCTTCGATGCATCGAAGCCCGCAAGCGCACGCTCAATAGGAATACGACGTCCGCACAGCAGATCGTCGGCAAGGTCGCCCGGCAAGTCGACGCGCGTGGCACCCAGCGCCGCAATGGGATCCAGGGCAAAACCGTCAGCGGACTCGGCAGAAAGCTCCTCGACCGTATGACAGGCGCCAATGGAAACAACGCCGGAGGCCGTACGGCGCAGCGCGGAAATGTGCGCCGCGTTGTCGCAGGCACGACCCAGGTCGCGAGCGAGCGCACGGATATAGGTGCCCTTGCTCACCGAAAACGCCACGGTCCAAACGCAAGCGTCGGCATCACCGCTCACGGCAATCAGATCGGCGGAGTATACCTCGACCGGACGCGGGGGCAGCGACACGGCATTGCCCTCGCGCGCAGCCTTATAGGCGCGCACGCCGTTGACCGAAATGGCCGAAAACGCCGGCGGCACCTGCATCTGCGGACCCAACATGGCACACAGACGCTCGCGGGCATAGGCCGGATCGCGCAAGTCGTCGGCAACGGGCACCGTGCGGACGGCCTCGCCCTCCGCATCATCGGTATTGGTCTCGACGCCAAACGAGATGTCGGCGACGTAGCTTTTGGTATCGAGCGTGAGCATGCCCAGCAGACGCGTGGCCTGCCCCACGCCCACCACCATGACACCCGATGCCATGGGGTCGAGCGTTCCGGCATGACCGACGCGCCGCTCATGGAGGGCGCGTCGGCATTGCGAAACCACGTCGTGGGACGTGCAGCCCACCGGCTTATCGACGGCGAGCAGCATATTCAGTTGAGAAGGTGTACGACGAGCCATGTACCATCCAAAAAGTTAGAGCTCGACGGTCACCGAAGCGGGATCCTCCCCTACCAGCTCGGCCAGCATGGGAAGTGCCGCGGTGAGCGTCTCGGAAATCGTTCCGGCGTTGGTAAAGCCGGCGGCAGCGTGGTGCCCACCTCCGCCAAAATTGGCCGCAATCTCGGAAACATCAAGTTCGCCCTTGGAGCGCAGGTTACCGCGCACCTTGGTATCGCCCTCGATGCCCTTAAGGAACAGGCAGACCTCGACGCCCATCACTGAGCGCACCACATCGACCAGGCCGTCGCACTCATCAGAGGTGACGCCGCATTCCTTAAGGTCACTTTCGTACGCATAGCTATACGCCACGCGCCCGTGCGCGACCGTCTTGATGCGACCCATGACGATGGACTTGAGGTGCAAGAACTCGACACGCATGCTCTGATAGACCTCGAGCGCGACGCGTGCCGGATCGGCACCGTGCGCCACCAGGCGAGAGGCAGCATGAAACGCGGCAGCATCGGCGTTCTGATACTGAAAACGACCGGTGTCGGTGACCAGGCCACACAGCAGGCAAGTCGCGATGCTGTCGCTTGCGGTAATGCCACAATCGGCCAAAAAGCGGTCGATGATCATGGCGCAAGCAGCGGCATTGACACACCTAAGGCTGACCTCGGCAAACTCCTCACGCGCCGGGTGATGGTCAAAACACGCCACGTGGGCCGAACGACGCAGCACCTCGGCAGAATTATTGAGGCGCTCGACGACCGGCACGTCCACCGAGATGAACAGGTCCGGGTTGCCGGTGTAGGCAGAGGCCGGCACCAGCAGATCGGCACCCTCCATAAAACGGTAGATGCGCGGAACGGGATCGTCGTCTGCCAGCAGCAGGGCGATGTCCTTGTCGGGGAACACCTTCATAAGCGAAAGGCCCAGGCCCAACACGGAGCCCAGGGCATCGCCGTCGGGAGAGGTGTGACCCGAGATCGCAATGGAGGACGCATCCTCGATGAGCTCGAGGATGCGTCGTTTAATATCTGCAGACTCGCACGAGGCGAGGTCGGCGGAATTAGTCATCTAAAGCTGCCTCCTGGGCGACATCCGCTATCGGGTAGCCGTCCTCATCCTTTTCGATCGCAAGCGTGGCCGGAACGTTTTCCAGCGCACGCGTGATGCGCTCGGCCTCGTCGGTCGAGCGATCGATACGAAAATCGAGCTCGGGCGTGACGCGCCAATCAAGCGAGCGAGCCAACAGACTGCGGATGCGGCCCTTGGCGCTGGCGAGCGCCTCCATGACCTCATCGTAGCGGCTCGCATCGCACGACACGTACACGCGCGCGAACGAACGGTCCACCGCGACCTCGACCGCGGTCAGGGTGACCAGGTCGAGTCGCGGATCGGAAACCTCAAAGAGCAGGATATAACCGAGCTTCTCGCGGAGCTGCTCGCCCAAACGGCGGGTTGCCTGCGTTTGCTTCATAGCGCTACCCCCTACTCGGTACGGGCAACCTGGTCGATGCGGTAACCCTCGATCTGGTCGCCGGGCTTGATGTCCTGGAAGTTCTCCAGGCCAATGCCGCCCTCGGAACCGCTCTTGAGGCTCTTGGCCTCGTCCTTGTAGTGGCGCATCGAGGCAATCTTGCCGTTGAAGACCACAATGCCGTCACGCACCAGGCGCACGGAATCGGTCGCGGCGATCTCGCCCTCCTCCACGCGGACACCGGCGGCGATACCGACTTTGGGCACCTTGAAGGTGTCCAGGACGGTCGCGGTACCCGTGGAGACCTCGACCTCGGTGGGCTTGAGCATGCCGATACGGGCGGCGTCGAGCTCCTCGAGGCACTTGTAGATGACGTCGTAGCAACGGATCTCGACGCCCTCGCGCTCGGCGGCGGAGCGGGCCTTACCGTCGGGACGGACGCCAAAGCCGATGATGATGGCGTTAGAGGCGTCGGCCAGGACGACGTCGGTCTCGTTGATGGCGCCAACGGCGGAGTGGATCGTGTTGATGCGAACCTCGGACTGATCCATCTTGTCGAGCGAGTCCTGAAGGGCCTCGATGGAACCCTGGACGTCGGCCTTGATGATCAGGTTGAGCTCCTTGACCTCGGCGTCGGCAATGGTCTCGAAGAGGTTCTCGAGCGTGACGTGCTTGACGCGGCTCTGCTCCTCGATACGGGCCTTGAGCGAACGCTCGTCGGCAAGGGCGCGAGCCTCGCGCTCGTCCTCGAACACGCGGAACTCGTCGCCGGCGTTGGGCACAGACTGCAGGCCCAAAATCTCGACGGCGTCGGAGGGACCGGCCTCGGTGACGGCGCGACCCTTGGGGTCGAGCATAGCACGGACGCGGCCGTAGGTAAGGCCGGCGACCAGCGTATCGCCCACGTGCAAGGTACCGCGGGTCACGAGCACGGTAGCGACCGAGCCGCGGCCCTTGTCGAGCTTGGCCTCGAGGACATTGCCGGAGGCAAAGGTGTCCGGGTTGGCCTTAAGCTCGAGCACGTCGGCCTGGAGCAGCACGGTCTCCAGAAGGTCATCGATACCGATCTTCTGCTTGGCCGAGATGTTGACGAACATGTTCTGTCCGCCCCACTCCTCGGGGATGACGCCGTACTCGGTGAGCTCCTGGCGCACGCGGTCGGGGTTGGCGCCCGGCTTATCGATCTTGTTGACGGCAACGACGATGGGTACGCCGGCGGCCTTGGCGTGGTTGATCGACTCGACCGTCTGGGGCATGACGCCGTCGTCGGCGGCGACGATCAGGATGACGATGTCGGTCACCTTGGCGCCACGGGCACGCATGGCCGTAAAGGTAGCGTGACCCGGGGTATCGATGAAGGTGATCTTGCGGTCGTTGATCATGACCTGCGAAGCGCCGATGGCCTGCGTAATGCCGCCCGCCTCGCCGGCAGCAACGCCGGTGTGACGGATGGCATCGAGCAGCGACGTCTTGCCGTGGTCGACGTGGCCCATGACGGTGACGACCGGGGCACGCGGCTTAAGGTCGGCGGGATCGTCGTAGAACGAGAAGGTGTTCTCCTCCTCGGGGGTGATGATCTTGATCTGACGGCCCAGGTCGTCGGCAACGAGCTCGACGAGGTCGTCGGACATGGACTGCGTCATCGTGAGCGGCGTACCCAGCAGGAACAGGCGCTTAATGATGTCGTTGGCCGGAACGTCGAGCGCCTCGGCAAGCTCCTGGACGGTAACGCCCTGGGAGACCTTGATGGCGTCGAGGTCCTCGGGGTTCACGCCCTGGGCCAGCGCCTCCTCTATCTTGCGCTCCTCCTGAGCCTTGGCAGCCTCGCGCTCGCGCTTCTCCTTGCGCTTCTTGCGGCGACCGGTGGACTCACGAGAGGCCTCCTCGACGGCAGCTCGAGCCTCCTCGAGCACCTTCTCGCGGCTGTACTCCTCGGCCTCGCGAGCCATGCGGCTGTAGTGGTCCTCTTCGTTGTTGTGACCGCCCTTGCGCTTCTTGCCCTTGCCCTGCTTATCGGGGTTGGGGAAGTCCATGCCGGCAGCGACGTTGTTGCTGGCGTTGGTGCGATGGCTGTGCGGACGGCTCTCGGAGGCGTTGCGCTCGGAGTTGTTGTCTGAGGCGTTGCGATCGTTACGACGGCCACCGCGGCGGTCGTTGTTGCCGCCACGACGGTTACCGCGCTCTGCGGCGCGCTCGGCCTTGGCCTTGTCCTCGGCGTCCTTCTTCTCCTTGAGCACGGTCTCCTGTGCGGCGATCTGGTCGAGCAGCGAACGGAAGCGCGAACCGGAGTCGGAAGCGGGAACGGCGCGGCGCTGGGCCTCGCGGGCAGCCTCCTCCTTCTCGCGAGCAAGGCGCTCCTGCTCGGCCTTCTTCTTGGCCTCGGCCTCGGCGCGGGCAGCCTCCTCGGCAGCCTGGGCTGCGGCAAACTGGCGGCGCTCCTCCTCGCGTGCCTTCTCGGCGGCGATGCGCTCGCGCTCGGCCTCGGCGGCGCGTGCGGCCTCCTCGGCAGCAGCTGCCTGCTCCTCGGCCTGCTTGGCGGCCTCGACTTCCTGAGCGCGGGCCTCGATCACCGAGGCGAGCTGCTTGCGGACCATGGCGACATAAGCGTCCTCCAAGGTGGAGGAAGCGGACTTAGCGGGAATCTTCATATCGGCGAGATGACCCATCAGTTCCTTGGAGGTCATGCCGAACTCTTTGGCCAGGGTGGACACACGGACTTTTGCCATATGACTTCACCTACCCTTTCTGGCACCTTGAGTGCCTAGAGACTGAACGAGCGTGGGAGACGCGCCGGGACCCGCCCGGCGCAACCGCGCGCTAGATCAGGTCCTCCGCATCATCGAAGGCGTCGGTGTCGTGGACACCGCAGAAACGGGAGCCGGGACGAGCCTGGTTGCGGCACTGGATGCCGTCCTCGGACACGTACTCGCAGCGGCGGACGTCCTCGTCCTCCTCGTCACCGATCAGGTCGGCGGCGGGCTCCTCGTGAACGGGAACGTTCTTGAGGATGTCGGCGGCAAGCGTCTCGGACTTGATGTCGATGTGCCAGCCGGTCAGGCGCGCGGCGAGGCGGGCGTTCTGGCCCTCCTTGCCGATGGCGAGGGACAGCTGGTCGTCGGGCACGATGACGCCGGCGTAGGCCTTCTCCTCGTCGATGAGGACGCGGGTGACCTTGGCGGGCGACAGGGCGTTGGCGACGTAGACGGCAGGATCGGCATCCCAAAGGATGACGTCGACGCGCTCGCCACGGAGCTCGCCCACGACAGCGCGAACACGGCTGCCCTTGGGGCCGACACAGGCGCCCACGGGATCCAGACGGTCGTCGAGCGAGTGGACGGCGACCTTGGAGCGCTGGCCGGGCTCGCGGGCGATCGACTTGATCTGGACGGTGCCCTCATAGATCTCGGGCACCTCCTGCTCAAACAGACGACGCATGAGCTCGGGGTGGGTACGGGAGATGACAATCGGCGGACGGCTGTGCTCGCCACGAACCGGCTGCAGGTTGGAGTTGGGGTCGCGAACGTCGATGATCACGGCCTTGATGTGCTGGTTATGCAGGTAGCGCTCGCCCATCGGACGCTCGTTGCGCTCGTTCTCGTAACGGCGCTGATCGAAGTGCGGCAGCTCGGCCTCGACGCCCTCGCGGATCTTGACGATCGTGAAGTCGGGCGTGGACTGCAGCACGGTACCGCTGATGAGGTCACCGATGCGGCCGGAGAACTCCTCGTAGATCTGCTCGCGGGCGGAGTTGCGCACGATGGCGTTGATCTCGGCCTTGGCGTGCTGGGCGGCGATGCGGCTCGTGTTCTTGGGGGTGACGTCGATCTCCTCGAACTCGGTGAAGTTGCCTTCCTCGTCCATGGAATCGTCAATCGGCTCCAGACGGTAGACGTAGATCTTGCCGGTGGTGCGGTCGATGGTCACCTTGGCGCCCCACTCAAGATGCAGGATCTCGGCATAGCTCTTGGCAAGCGACTGCTCCAGGCGGTCGATCAGGTAGAGCTGGTCGATGTGCTTCTCCTGGCAAAGCTCCATCAGGGCGGACATCATGTCGGATGCTGCCATCTTACTTTCCTTCCTTCGCGGGCTTGAAGTCGTAGGTGGGCTTCAACTTGCACTTTTTAACATCAGAGAAATCGAGGGTGACGGACTCGCCGCCCTCGAGCTCGAGGGTCACGTTCGCCTCGGTGGCGGCGGCAATCTTGCCGGCGTACTTGCGACGGCCCTCGGTAGCGGTGGAGGTGAGCTCACAGTTCTCGCCCACAAAGCGGGCAAAGTCGCACGGGCGGCGCAGCGGGCGCGCCATGCCCGGGCTCGACACCTCGAGCGTATAGCTCGAAGAGATGGGGTCGAGCTCCTCAATCACATCGCCGACCCACTTGGTGTTGGCCGTAACATCGTTGAGCGACAGGCTCTGACCCTCGGCACCCTCGATACGCACGCGCACGCAGGGGGCCTTGGTGGCACCCACGAGCTCGACGTCGACGATGTCGACATCGTGCTGGGGAGCGACGGCCTCGAGCGCGTCGATGATCGCCTGCTCGGTCTTGGTCTTGACCATTGCGGCACCTCCATCCATACAAAAAAGAAGCGGGGCCGAAACCCCACTTCTTTCAATTACAACTTCATTTGCAAGCAAACTATACCAATAGCTGCGGAAACGTGCAAGCACAGTACGAACCTGCAGGTCAGCGTGCGCACAGCTTCTCCATAAGAATAGGACAATTGGCCGAAGGCAACTAGGCAGATACATGCAAAACGAGGGACGACCCAACCGGATCGCCCCTCGTCTTTTATGCGTCAGTTATGCGCGCAGTGCTTACTTGACCACCAGGTTGACCAGCTTGCCGGGCACGCAGATGGCCTTGACGACTGTCTTGCCCTCGAGCCACTTGGCGACGGCGGCCTCGGCGGCAGCCTGCATATCCTCATTGGAGGCATCGCGGGCAACGTCGACGCGGCCGCGGACCTTGCCGAGCACCTGGACCACGATCTGCACCGTGTCCTCGATGGACTCGGCCAGGTCGAACTCGGGCCAGGCAGCGGTATAGGCGTTGCCCTCGCAGCCGAGCGCCTCGTGCCACAGCTCGTCGGCCCAGAACGGGCAGATGGGGGCAAGGACGCTCACGATGTCCTTGGCCACGCCGTAGCACAGCGCCTTGTCGCGGGCGGTACCCTCGGTGGCGTTGAGGTAGGCGCTCGCCGCGTTGACGAGCTCCATGACGGCCGAGATGGCGGTGTTGAACTGGCCGCGATCGAAGTCCTCGGTGCACTTGGCGATGGTGCGGTGACGCTCGCGATAGAGCTTCATCGCAACCTCATCGAGCGCGGACTTGTCGAAGGCCACGTTGGCATCGCCGGACTGGACGAGCTGCCAAACGATACGCCAGGCGCGCTTGATAAAGCGGTTAGCGCCCTCGACGGCCTTGGGATCCCAGTCGAAGTCCTTCTCGGGCGGGGCGATAAACAGGATCGCCAGACGCATGGTGTCGGCACCGTAAGGCTCGATGACCGAGCTCGGGGGCACGACGTTGCCCTTGGACTTGGACATGGTGTCGCCGTTCTCGTCCTTGACCATGCCCTGGCACAGCAGGTTGGTGAAGGGCTCGTCCACGCTCAGCAGGCCCAGGTCGCGCAGTGCCTTGGTAAAGAAGCGGCTGTAGAGCAGGTGCAAAATAGCGTGCTCGATGCCGCCGATGTAGTTATCGACGGGCATCCAACGGTCGGCAGCCTCACGGGAGAAGGGCAGCTCAGTGTTGTGCGGATCGGTATAGCGCAGGTAATACCAGCTGGAGCAGGTAAAGGTGTCCATGGTATCGGTCTCGCGCTTGGCCGGGCGGCCGCAGACCGGGCAGGTGGTCTCGTAGAACTCCTTGCACTCGGCAAGGGTTTCGCCAGCGCCCAGGTCCAGGTTCTCGGGCAGCGTCACCGGCAGCTGATCCTCGGGCACGGGCACGATGCCGCAGTGCTCGCAGTGGATGGCCGGGATGGGGTTGCCCCAATAGCGCTGACGGGAAATGAGCCAGTCGCGCAGACGGAACTCGACCTTGCGACGACCACAGCCCATGGCCTCGAGGTCGGCCACGATCGCGGCCTCGCCCTCGGAGTGCTTGCCGCCGCGCATTCCGGTGTACTTGCCGGACTGGACGAGCGTGCCCTCGGCAGCGTGGGCGCAATCCCAGTCGACGGTCTCGGCATGGAAGGTATCGATGGTCTCGCCGCTGGCCTCGACGGCAGCGCGATCCTCATCGTCCAGGATGATCGGCACGATCGGCAGGTCGTACTTACGGGCAAACTCAAAGTCGCGCTGGTCGCCACAGGGAACGGCCATGACGGCACCGGTACCGTAGTCGGCAACGACATAATCGGCAACCCACACGGGGACCTTCTCGCCGTTGACGGGGTTTACCACATAGCGGCCCGTGAAGGCACCGTGCTTCTCGAGGGTGCCTTGGGCACGCTCGACGGCAGAGATATGCTTGGAGTCCTCGACGATCTTGGTGACGGCCTCCTCGTACTCCGTACCCTCGACGAGCTCGTGCAGGCCGGCGTACTCGGGAGCCAGGACAAAGAAGGAGACGCCAAAAAGGGTATCGGCACGCGTGGTGAAGACGGTGATCTTGCCCTCATCGCCCTCGATGGGCTCGCCATCCTGGTCGCACAGGGTAAAGTCGACCTCGGCGCCCTCGGAGCGACCGATCCAGTTAGCCTGCATCTGCTTGACGCGCTCGGGCCAGCCGGGGAGCTTCTCCAGATCGTCGAGCAGCTCCTGAGAGTACTCGGTGATCTTGTAGTACCACTGCTCAAGGTCGCGCTTCTCGGGCTCGGTGCCGCAGCGCCAGCACTTGCCCTCGGTGACCTGCTCGTTGGCCAGAACGGTCTTGCAGGTGGGGCACCAGTTGACCGGGTTCTTCTTGCGATAGACCAGGCCCTTTTCCCACATCTTCTCAAAGATCCACTGGCCCCAGCGGTAGTAGTCGGGGCTGCAGGTCTTGACCATGCGATCCAGATCATAGGAGAAACCCATGCGCTTCATCGTGGCGAGCGCCTGGTCCATGTTCTTATACGTCCAGGCGGCAGCCTGCGTGTTGTGCTTAATAGCGGCGTTCTCGGCGGGCAGGCCAAAGGCATCAAAGCCGATGGGGTGCAGCACGTCATAGCCGCGCATGCGGGCCTGACGGGCCATGGCATCGCCGATGGTATAGTTGCGCGCGTGGCCCATGTGCAGGTCGCCCGACGGATACGGGAACATCTCGAGCACGTACTTCTTGGGCTTGCTGTCGTCGGTGTCGACGGCAAAGAGGTTGGAGTCCTCCCAGGCCTTCATCCACCGGGACTCAATGGCCTGCGCGTCGTAGACAGGAATCTCGTCCTTATGATCTGTGCAATCGCACATATCAGCTCCTTTAATCTTAGCTGGGGTCGGTCGGCTTAGCTTTATTCGCTACTGCGGACAGTCCTGCGCAAGACGAAGAGCACATTAAGTGCTCTTCTTTGCGTGCGGAACTTATAGCAAACAAAGCTAAGCCGACCGACCCTAAGGTTAACTTGACTGATGATAGCAAATACGACAAGCGAGATGCCTGCGACTTGCAGGCATCTCGCTTTATCTAAATAACGTGGTTGTGAATCAACCGCTAATTGTTACCCGCCCAAGCATGATCGGGTTTACCAGGTGCCGCAGATTGCCGTGAAAGAGGAGCGCCGCGTACTTTGGTACGCGAGCGATGGTTTGAACGGCAAGGTGCGGTGCTTGGGAAAGCCGCTTAGCGGTAGCTGACGCTTTGCTGGGAGTCCTTCACGACTACGTCGTGAGCGCCGCCTTCGACGATGGAGGTGGAGCTGACCAGGGTCAGGCGTGCCTTTTCCTGGAGCTCGGGGATCGAGAGAGCGCCGCAGTTGCACATCGTGGACTTGACCTTGTAGAGCGTGCCGCCCACGCCGTCCTTGAGGGAGCCGGCGTAGGGAACGTAGGAGTCGACGCCCTCGACGAAGCTGAGCTTCGCAGCGCCGCCCAGGTCGTAGCGCTGCCAGTTGCGGGCACGCGCAGAACCCTCGCCCCAGTACTCCTTCATGTACTGGCCGTTGACGTTGACGCGCTCGGTCGGGCTCTCGTCAAAGCGAGCGAAGTAGCGGCCCAGCATCATAAAGTCGGCACCCATGGCCAGGGCGAGCGTCATGTGGTAGTCGTAGACGATACCGCCGTCGGAGCACACGGGCACGTAGACACCGGTCTCCTCGTAGTACTCGTCGCGAGCGCGGCAGACGTCGATCAGCGCGGTAGCCTGGCCACGGCCGATGCCCTTGGTCTCACGGGTGATGCAGATGGAGCCGCCGCCGATACCGACCTTGATGAAGTCGGCACCGCAGTCGGCAAGGAAGCGGAAGCCCTCGGCGTCGACGACGTTGCCGGCACCGACCTTGACGTCCTCGCCGTAGTTGGCACGGATCCACTCGATGGTGCGCTTCTGCCACTCGCTGAAGCCCTCGGAAGAGTCGATGCACAGGACATCGGCACCGGCCTCGATGAGCAGCGGCACGCGCTCGGCATAGTCGCGGGTGTTGATACCGGCACCAACCATGTAGCGCTTGTCGTTATCGAGCAGCTCGTTGGGGTTGGTCTTGTGGCTGTCGTAGTCCTTGCGGAAGACAATGCCCATGAGGTGATCGTTGTCGTCAACGATGGGCAGGGCGTTGAGCTTGTTGTCCCAGATGACGTCGTTGGCAACCTTGAGGCTGATGTTCTTGTCACCCACGATGAGCTGCTCACGCGGGGTCATGAACTCGGAGACCTTCGTCTGGTGGTCATCGCGACTGGGGCGATAGTCACGGCTGGTGACGATGCCCAGGAGCTTACCCTTGGGAGTGCCGTCGTCGGTGACCGGCATGGTGGAGTGACCGGTCTTCTCCTTGAGCTCGATGACCTGCTCCATGGTCATGTCGGGGGTCAGCGTGGAATCGGACTGAACGAAGCCGGCCTTGTGATCCTTGACGGCCTTGACCATAGCGGCCTCGGACTCGGCACTCTGAGAACCGTAAATGAAGGACAGGCCACCCTCGGTAGCGAGCGCGACACCCATATCGACGCCCGAGACGGACTGCATGATGGCGGAAACCATGGGGATGTTCAGGGTGATTGCCGGCTTCTCACCGCGCTTAAAGCGGGTTAGCGGCGTCTTAAGAGAGACGTTGTTGGGGATGCACTGCGAGGACGAGTAACCAGGGACCAGCAGATACTCCGAAAACGTGTGGGACTCACCGGGAAAGAACGTAGCCATGTTTCTCCTTTTTCCATGCGACCGGTCGGCTGCAGGCCTCGTAGGACCCAGCCCAACCTTGGGCACCCAATACTGGGGAAGTATCTTAACGCACTTTGACTGCTACAATGCATGATTTAAGAAGAGCACACGAGGGTTTGACGCAGGCTTTGCGTTTGCCCAGCAAACACTTTAGCGGGGAGACGTGGAGCACATGGAGTACAAGACGACGGCAAAGTTGGTCATTCAAGCGTGCGACAAGGATTTGCCGGGCGTCTTCGGCCACGGCTGCGTCTTGCTGCTGCAGGGTATCGCCCGCGAGCACTCGCTCAACCGAGCCGCCAAGAGCATGGGCATGGCGTATTCCAAGGCCTGGCGCATTGTAAACGAGGCCGAAGGACAGCTGGGCTGCAAGCTCATCGAGCGCGACGGCGCCCGCGGATCCACCCTCACCCCCGCCGGCGAGCGAGCCATAGCGGTCTACGAGGAGCTGCAGGCCGATATCAACAACGTCATCGCTGCCAAGGCCGACGCCCTCATCGCCAACATCAACGCGGAGTAGTCCTTTTGGGCGGTTTTTAGCCCACAGCGCCCTCGGGTTGAGGCTCGCGCCACAAAACGGGCCCATCTACTACGTTTAGTTGGACACCCTCGACCACACCAGATTTCATGAAAACAAAACCGCTGGTAAACAGCTTGCTAATTTTCAAAATAGGCGGGTGTGGTCGACCCCTATTGCTTAAACGTAGTAAATAGGCCGTTTTCGTGACACAGACCCCGATTAGCTACTTGCGAAGGGCGTTATCGAGAGTGGCAGCCACCTGCAGAGGGTCGTCGGTGCCGGCGAAGAGGCGGATGGCGCTCCCCCGCTTACCGCGCGGGGCCGAAAGGCGCGTTGTTGAGCCGCCGGCGGGTGATGTGCGAAACTCCCCCGGCAATGTGTCGAACAGCTCACCCGCACTTCGCTCGATAAGGTCAAACTCTACTGCCGGGCCAAAACCGTGCTCCAGGATGCCGGTCGCGATGGCATGGTCGGGATGCGAGGTCAGCCCGGGATAGCGCACGTTGCGTACCATCTCGTTGGCGGCCAGATACTCGGCCAGCGCACGGGCGCGGTCGAAGTGGGCCTGCATGCGAGCGTCGAGCGAAGACAGCCCTCGCTCCAGCATGCAAGCCTCATTAACAGAAAGGTCGAGTGCAGACGCACCGCAATCCGCAAGAAGCGCATACGCACACTCGGCGGCGGCATCCACGCGATGCCGCTTAAGCCGCGAGCGCGCCACCGAAGCGGCGACGAGCTTGCGCGGCGCCACGCCGGCACACACGCGATCGAGCGCCTCGAGCGACAGAACGGCGCCCAAGCGTAACGGATCACAGCCAAAGACGCCCGCCACGGTGTTATCCACCACGAGCAGCGCATGCGGCTCACGAGCGGCGCGGCCCAGAGCGCGAAGGTCGGGCACACGCAGACCAAACCCGCCGATGGAGTTGACGAACCACCACAGGTGCGGCCCCTCGGCATCAAACGAAGCATCAAAGCCTTCGGACGCAGCAGCAAACGCCGCAGCCGCGGGCTCCCCCACCAGCGCAACATCGCAGCCATCAAAGCCGCAGGCAAATGCATCGGCAAAGTCGTCCGCAAAGGCCACCAAGCGATCGCCGGGCTGCACAATCCCCAGCATCGACAGCGCCGCCGGCACATGCGAGGCCGCAACAAGACACGTTTCACGTGCGCCGGCCCTCACGGCCCAGGTCTCTTCAAGCTGCTGCACGTCCAAGCGACACCGCCCCTTAAATAAAACTGAACCAAACTAGCCGTGATATTCGCCGTTGTACTGGATGAGCGTCAGGTCCTCAACGCCGTCGAGCGCGCGAATCGCATCGGCGTAGGGCATGTCAACGCCGTCCGAGAACACCTCGACGGCCATCTCCACCTTGTCACCGCGCATGGTCTTGGACTTCAACGTGAACTTGGTGCGACCAAAGGCGCGCACGATATCGTCGCCCGTGGTCTGGCCCGTATAATGGATCACCATCATGTACACGCGCGCCTTGTCCTGGTGCGAAGCGAACCCCGCGATCATCACCACAATTACCACGGCAGTAAGCCCCACGAGCGCATACATACCGGCTCCCGCCGTAATGCCCGTGGTAATGGACCAAAACAGATACAGCAGGTCGAGCGGGTCCTTGACCGCCGTACGATAGCGGACGATGGACAGAGCACCGACCATACCGAGCGAGATGACCACGTTGGTCGAGATCGCGAGCGTGACCATGCAGGTGAGCACGCACATGCCCACGAGCGTCACGGCAAAGCTGCGCGAATACACCACGCCGGTAAAAAAGCGCTTGTACACGTAATAGATCAGGATGCCCATGGCGAGCGCCACGAGCAGCGACAGGCCGATCTTGGCAGGGTCGACCTGGCCAAACGCCTCCAAGACGGAGTTCTTAAAAAAGTCCCTGGTGCTCATGGTCTAAATATCCCCTCGGTTCTCAAAATCCGATTCCCAATAATTAAATCCGCGCAGGTAGGCGGTCTTGTCATAACACAGGCAGTACTTAGAGACCGCCGTGAATTCGGCCGCGCCCGGCGGCACCATATCGCGCACCAGCTGCGGACAAAACTCCGTAAACTTGACCTCCATCACCAGCTTACCGGGCTCCAGGACCGGCAACGCGGGCAGCGTCGCGTCAAAGATATCGAAGCTTCCCACCGCGGCACGCACGTTCATGTCAAACGTAATGCGCACGGTGCCCTCATCCATCACCCACGGCTCGCGCTCGTAGTCCACAATGGTCCGTGGGCGCATCATGTTGCAGATGCACTCGATGTAGAACTCGCGGCAGAGTAGGTGCGGGCTCCTCAGCAAAAAGTCGTAGTCGCCAGCCAGGATCTGCTCAAACTCGCCGCGCGTAAGCGGCGCGTCCTCCTTGTAGATCCAGCTGCCGTACTTCTTTTTGCGCTCGAGCTTAATCACCTTGTCGCTGCCGTTATAGATACGCACGCGATACTTTTTGCGCATGAGAATACCGGCGTCTTTTTCCTCGTAGGCCGAGTTGCAGTAGTCGTCAAAGTACAGGCTGCGAATGGTGTAACCACCCGAGCGCGCATGCTTGTCCAGCTTAAACACCGGCGCCATGCGACAGACAAGCGCGGCGCGCTCGCCCTCGTTAATGAGATATTTGAGCTCGTGGCGGTAACGCTCCTGCGTGGTACGGACAGGCGGAGCCGCCAAGCGCTCAAGCAGCGCGCTAGCCCTCCTCATACGTGTCCTCCACGACCTTACCGCCGTCTTGCACGTAAAAACACTTCATGCCGTAGTGCTTGCCGTCGTCGGTCACATAGTAGTCAAACGCATCTTGCGTATAACCGTCGGAGTTGGTGGCACGCACGCGCACAAAATACTGGCCGGCATCGGGCGCATCGCAGGTCACCTGGGGAAGCAGCACGTCCTCGGCCTTAAAGACCACGTCGCTTATGGCATAGTCGCGCGCAAGCTCTACGGTGTAGCGAATGTCGCGCGCCTCAAAGTCGTAGGACGCATCCCAGTTAATGCGCAGCTTACCGTTATCGATCTGCGGCACGCCGATGTAGAACGGCATGGGCTTTTTAAAACTCTCGCGAAAGCTCTTGTAGTTCTCCTCGATCTCGGAGGGAATCGCCGCGGCGATCTGCTCGTATTGGTCCTTGGTGACAGGCAGATTGTCGATATCGGGCGAAGCAAAGACCAGGGATTCAGTCACCTCGCAGTAGTGCTTGATCATCTTGGTCAGGCGAGTCTCGGTCAAATACGAGCGCAAGCCCTTAACGGCACGGTCGAGTTCGCTGCGGAACGACTTGCTGCGCAACGCGCGGTTAAACAGCACGTTGCCCCAGTAGTTGCTTGCACCGCGCTCCCAGCTCGCGTAGTCCGAAAACCCGGTAAGAGAAAGCTCCAGCTTACGCAGCATGCCGTCGTTATCCCAATCCAGGATGTACCAGACCTTGGAGTTAAGCGGGCTGTACAGATAGCAGTTACGGTTCTGCGTATCGCAGTTGCCCGTCAGGATCTGAAACGCCAGCCAATAGACCAGATTCTCGGTATCAAAGTAGGTATCGAGCACATCATCGATCTTTTGCGATTCATCATTGAGCGCATCGAGCATCTCGATGAGCTTGGTGTGGTCCGAATCGCCCTTGATCTCGAGCATGCCCTCAAAGTTTGCCTGGTTGTAGTCGGGATCATCGGCAAGCTTAATGGTGTCCTCGTAGCGATGGAAATCAAAGCTGTTCACCTTGTACAGGTGCCCGCTCTTATCCAGGCCATGTGCCTTAAGCGCCGTCTTGTTGAGCTGCTCCACCTGCGTAAACAGGCCGTAGTCCTCAAAGGTATCGTTGGACTTTTCGGTCTGGTCGCACACCCACAGATGCACAAACTGTGTGCGAAGGCCCATCATCTGGGGAATCCCGCGGATAAGGTCGTAGGCCATCTTGTTGCGAAAACGCATACCCTCGCCCATGTGCTTGTTGAGCGCAATCGCACGCTGTTGGCGCCAGGTACCCTTGCCCTTTTTGAGCTCCACCTTGTAATTCTTTTGCGAGTTCATGCTCGATGTCTGACCGCGCACCTGCACGGTGGCATTGGGCACTTCCTCGCCATAGCCAACCTCGCCGGCCACCGGACCGTCTTCGTCGCCCGCCTGCAGCAGGCCCATAACCTGATAGCGCGTCACGCCCATGTCGGCGTAGTCATACACCGAGTACGTATTGATCTCGGCCCAGCTGTGGTCGGTGTTCTCGGAGCTGTTGCCGCGTGAGACCGTCAGGTACATGGTCACAATACCCGAGTCGTCGTAGACCTCGTACAGCTCATCTTTATCGCGTAGATGCTTGGTACCGTCCGAGGACTCGGCCTTTTTAATCTTGTCCTGCTTTTTGACCTTTTTGGTCGAGGAGTCTTCCTGCACCGAGCAGCCCGAAAGCAACAGCGCACCGGCAGCCGCCTCAAACAAGCGACGGCGAGACATCATCCTATCGGTCATCAGAACCTCCCCAATGCTTGCGATACACGTGAACTACTACGCGCTCAAACGCGCCATGTGGCTCACCCTTATGGCGACCTTCCTCATAGCGCTGCTCGGCACGGTCGAGCAAGCGGCCCAGCTGTGTAAACCAGCCCGTCTTGTCAGTAGCCACAATGGGCTGCTGACTCAGGATACGATACGGCAAGTTGGCGGTATAGGTATCGAGCCGCAGCAGCGCCACGATAAAAAACACCGCCGCACCCAACAAAAAGCCAAAGCCGTAAAACTGCTGCGGCAAAAGCAACGACACGGCAGTCGCCAGCCCGGCCACACCGGCAAACAGTCCCGAGGCCAGCACGGCCCCCTTGTAGTCGGTAAAGTACAGCAAGATCAGCAGAATCGTGTTGCCCACGGCATACAGGCCGTAGCCCACGCACAGCGTGCGAAAATACCCGTGCATCAGGTTGTTAAAGCCCAGCGGCAGGGCCGAGAGCACCGTGGTCTCGAGCGAAATGACCGCCGCCGTCACAAACAGCTGCTTGAGCGCACAAAACCGTAGTTCTCGGTTGAGCGTGGCAAGCATTTCCTCCTCGGCCACCACAATGTCGCCCACCACGCCACCGTCGTTGAACAGGCTGTAGTAGTCGCGGTAACGCGGATAAAAGTTGACCTCGACTGAGACCACAAAGTTGACGGACGTGACCAGGATCGTCAAAAACGCGATGAGCGCCGGCACATCGTGGTAGGGCGCACCATAAAACAAGCCCTTGACCAGCACGCCAATGGGACCGGCCCAAATTATCACCAAGTGCGCAAAGAGGCCCAGGTTGGTGAACAAGCCCGTGAGCGCCAACGGCATAAACTGATCAAGCCACCGTAAAAAGAGCCAGGGGCTGCGTTCGCTCTGCGGAAAATACCGGTACAGCAGCACCACGTCGCAGGCGAGCATAACGCCGTAGCCCAGAGCAATTGACGCCAACAGGCCCTCGACCGGCGGCAGTCCCAGCGCCAGCGCGGCCAGGGCGCACAGGCACGCCACGCCAATGGCAGCCGCAAAGCTGCACAGGATACCGCGGTAATCCTTAATAGCGGTGAGATAGCTCATGCCGTTCCAGTTGACGATCATAATGTTGAACAGCCACAGGCATAGCAGCCCCTGCAGCAGCGTGGCGCCCGAGAACAGCAGAAAGACACCGTAGAGCACCGTGCCCGCAACGAGCATGACAGCATTGGAGCCCCAAAACGAGGGCAAGATCTCTTCCTCGCGCTCGGCAAAAAGCATGTCGGCCAAAAAGCGCGTGACCGGCATGGAGAAAAAGCTCGTGAGCGTAAGCGAGGCCAGCAGCGTATAGGTCACCATGCACACCAGCAAGTCCTGGTTGGCGCGACCAACGCCCCACAGACCGCACAGCACCAAGATACCCACCTGAAGCAGCACGCCCAGCAGCATGGGGCCCGTGCACACAATGCCGGCGTAGCCGTAAGCGCGCATCGTGGCAAACAGGCCCTTGCGCCTAAACAGGCGCTTGAGCTCAAAACCTATTCCGGCCACCGGCTACTCCCCCTCTCTGGGCAGGTCAAACGCACGCGCCGTCTCGTCGTACAGCGCGCGATAGTTGGCAAGCATCTGCTCGTGCAAGAAGTACGTGGCAACGCGACGCTGGCCGCGCTCCCCCATCTCAATGCGACGAGCGCGGCTTGTGCACATGCGTTCCATGGCATCGGCCAAGCCCTTGCGATACATGGGCGGCGTCACAAAACCCGCCACGCCAAAGTCGTCTCCCGGGGCGCCTTCGAGAAGCTCGCGACAGCAGCCCACCTCAGTCGTCACGCAGGGACGGCGCGCTGCAAGCGACTCCAGCACGCTGAGCGGCTGGCCCTCGGAGATGCTCGTCAAAATGGTAAAGTCGAGCTTTTCCATGTACTCGACCACGTTGACGCGGCCGGTAAAGATCAGGTCGCGCACGCCCAGGGTTTCGACCAGCGCGTGGCACTCGGCGCCGTACTCCTCGTCGTCCACGCCGCCCATGATGTGCAGGCGCACCTTGGGCAGGCGCTCGTGCAGCTCAAAGAAGGCATAAATCATGGTCTTGACATCCTTGATGGGCGCCAGGCGCACCACCGCGCCAATGTCCACCCAGCCGTCATCGGTCTTTAAGGGAATATCCTTAAAGCGATCGAACTGGATGCCGTTGGGAATGACCAGGCATTTGTCCGCATCGCAGCCCATATCGATCTGCGTCTTGCGGGCGTTGTGGAATAGGCTGGTCACGCGGAAGGCGCGGCGGTAGATCTCCTCCGAAAGCAGGTAGAAAAAGCGAATCCAGCGGTCCTTAAACGAGGGCACCACCCAGTCGGCGCGAATGATCTCTTCCTCGCGCTCACGGGTATAGATGCCGTGTTCGGTTAGCAGCACCGGCGCATGGTGAACGCTCGAGCCCAGACAGGCGAGCAGGCCGCCGTAGCCGGTCGAGATGGCATGGTACACATCGGCCACCGGCACCTCGCTGCCCAACAGGTAGAGCACGGGCAGCAACATGGAGCGCATGGTGTGAAATGCATCGGCAAAGGGCGTGTAGGGATACTCGGCCAGGCACACGTCGCGAAAGATATCCATAAACGTGCGGCTCTGCAAAAACGATAGCGGATGCACGCGACGGCGGTGGAAGATATCGAATAACACGTCCCAGTCCGGATTGGAAAGCGATACCAGACGGCGTAGCGCCTCGCGCTCACGGTCGTTAAAACTGGCTTCATGTTGCTCGCCCGAAAGCCGCAGGGCATCGTCCAGGAACACCTCGTGCACCTCGACCACGTTGCTGGGCAGCTCGTAGACAAACTTGCCGCGGTCGGCAGCATGCGCGCCGATTACCCAAAGCACGAACTCGTGCTCGGGCATGGCCTGGATATAGCCATGCATCCAGGTAGATACGCCGCCGTGCACATAGGGGTAGCAACCCTCGAGTACCAAGCAGATTCTCATTTATCGCCACCCTCCTTGCGCGCAATGGTCACCGTCTTGTCCGTGGCCTTGAGCAGATACAGACTGCCCGTAAGGTGCGTCAGTTCGCCACCCGTCACCGCACCCGGCTCGCCATTATTGGCGCGGAACATGAGCCACGCCTCGTCGTGGAAATTGCCCAGGCTGAGCGCCCAGGCATCCGCGCTGGTATCCACGCTCACCGTAACCGACGAAAAGCGCTGGATGGCACCGGAGCACTCCGACGCCGTCTGGTGCCGCAGATCGGGCGCGAATTTGGTAAGCCACTCCAGGAAGTCGACCAGGCCGCCCTTGTAGACCCCCCAGCCCTCCTTGGCTCCGCGATCGGGGTCCAAAAGGTCGTCCGGGTGCATAAAGTGCGTGCTCACGTAGTGCATGTTGAGCTCGGACACGGCTGCCAGGCGCATATAGGAATCGTCGACCATGCCGCCCGAGACAATACGTGGCTGCTCCACAATGCCATCGCTCGCCACGCCAAACTCCTGCACGTACGGCAGGTCGGTGCCATCCTCAAAATACGTACTGGCAATGGTCTTAATTCGCGGAACGTCGTCGCCGATAATCTTGCGCGCTCGGGCCGAAAGGATATTCGACGGCGGTACGTAAACCGAGCCGTGAGCGTTGGGCAGGACCTCGTCCTGAAACGCGATAAGTTCGTTGAGCGAAGCGACGAGCGTCTCTTTGTTCTTCCAGGTCTTGTAGACGTACAGCGTGCCGTAGTCGGTGTCCCAGAGCGCCAGAGGCTGATGGTTGTAGCCGTGAAAGCCCAGCTCTCCGCCCATCTGCAGCAGCATGCCACCAAAGTAGCGGAACTGCGTGGTATCGGCCTGTCGCGCGGGCTCGGTCTGGTTGACCGCGTCCTCGTAGTTTTCGATCATCACGCCGGTATAGCGAATGCCGTATTTTTGCGCGAGCTTTTGCAGATCGGGCCACCAGACCTTGGTGTAAAAATCGGCAATGGAAAGGCCGTAGTCACGCTTGATATAAGTACCATCGCCCGAGGGCACGGGGCTGGGAAAGTCGTCCAAATAGAACACGGCGCTGTTGATGACCGGATAGGCCGTGGTATTACCCAGCAGACTGATCGCCGCGGCGTAAAAGCCACGCATGACCTTGTCATAGATACCGATATTGCATACCACGGTGCGCCCGCCACCGCAGTCATTCGACCAAATGAGCGGGGCGCCCGCATCGCCAGTCTTAGCCCAATCACGCGCCGTCTCGCGCAGCGATACCGAAAGCGACGAATCAAAGGGGTCCGAGAGCTCGTAGCGCTCTCCCCCGCCCAGCATAAAGTCCTCGCTCGGCACAATGCTTTCGGCTTTTACATAGTCATATCCGGCCGATTCAATGCCAAGCTTGGAGGCAATCACTTGCAGATAGCTCGAGTTATCCGGCGGCATGGCGAGCATAAGCGAACCGCCGGCACTCACCCAACTCATAATGTCGCTCAGGTGCGTACCGAGCCCATCGAGCGACGGCATGAGCAAAATCACGCGATCGAAGGAGGTCAGCGAGGGAATGGCATCCGCACCATCCAGGGCAAGGTCCACGTCGCGGTGCGCGATCTTCATGTCGAGCAGGATCTGGTCGAACTGCTCCTTTACGTCCTCGACGCCAGCTTGATCGGAATCGGTAATGACCAGGCACGTGGGCTTTTGGCCAAAGATTGCCGAGGAGGCCGGCACCGCATCGTTGGCGGCCAGCATCCCCAGCTTATGCTGGCCCGCACTGTACTGCACGCCGGCACGCTCCACCAGCAGCACGGCGGCCATGACGATAAAAACAGCCCACACTACGAGCAGCCCCATCCAACGAAAGCGGCCTGCACGGTCGCGGATATGTTGCACCACGCTCATCTGGCCTCCTCCCCGTCGCGCCAAAACGCCAACTTTTC
Organism: uncultured Collinsella sp.; assembly: GCA_959606035.1. Lineage (GTDB taxonomy): Bacteria > Actinomycetota > Coriobacteriia > Coriobacteriales > Coriobacteriaceae > Collinsella. Next base: position 363,761 of record CAUHHB010000001.1, on the reverse strand, counting down.
GCGGTTGTCGGCGCTCAAATACACATGTTGGTTGTCGATCGCGTCGATCACGCGGTGGACCTCGTCACCGTCGCGGCGCATCACGGCCAGGCGCAGGCAAAGCATCCAAACCTCCTGCTCCTCGGGCACGTCGAGCACCAGCTGGTCGGTCACGGCCTGTGCCTCGTCGATCTGTCCGACATCGGCCAGCGCCGTCGCGTATCGAATGCGCAGCTCAAGGGTATCCTCGCGCTCACAGCGACGCGCAAGCAGGAGCGCGTACTGTTGGCGCTGAATCTGAGCCACGCGCCCCTCAGCCAAGCCCGAACCCAAGTATTCACCAAGAAAATCGCAGTATTCGTTGAGGTTTTGAGCGCTCGGGTCCGTCTTAAAGGCACGTTCCAGCTGCTGCAGTCTAAGGTCGGACTCCTTGGAGATCTGCGCCACCGCCGTCGCGGCATAGTGCGCCACCTCAACGTCGTCGTTAAGCTTAGCCGCCTGCAGCTGCGCCAGGTAAGCGTCGGGCTCCTCGGTGAGCATGGAGAGCATTAGGCGGCGCCGGTATGCCGGATCGTTGACGATGAGCGCCTCCTCGAGCGGCACTACGCCTGCATCGGCATCACGTTCGTGCACCAGGATGCTGCGATGCAGGTCGTCGTTGAAGCGCAGCGACTCCAGCGCAGACTCTTTCAGTCCCTCGCCAAACACCGCGCTGCGGACCGATAGCAAAACCACCAGCAACGGGCCCCACAGCGGCACCAGCACTATCACAGCCAGCATGTGCCCGCGCACCGGCAGCAGGCCCAGCTTCATGAGCGTCCACAGCATCAGGCAAACCAGCGCATGAATCAGCAGCAAGACGGCAGCAACGACAAGCGAGATCAAGCGGCACCCCCCTCACCGTCACCGGTGTAAGAGATGTGCTGCAGCAGCTCCACGATGCCCTCGCCGTCGACGGGCTCCACCGCAATCTGCTTTGCGCTCAGGCGCTCGCGGATAATGGGAAGATCGCACGCCTTTGCCTGGCGCAAAAGCAGGTAGAGCACGTTGCCGTCGACCAAGCCCGCCGCGTCGCTCTCGCGGATTGCCGACCCAATTGCGCCCACCAGCTCGCCGACAGGCTCCATGCCCGGTACCACGCGCAGGAGCAAAAAACTCCCCATCTTGCTATCTGCCAGCGCCTGCTCCGCCGCAAGCTCTTGGCCAAAGGCCGCCTGCTTGAGCACGCAAGTGCCGTCAACGCAGCGTTTATCCTGCGCCACCGCCTCATAGTCAAAGGCACGGCCCAGCGCGCTTTCGACCAGCCCGCACAAGATACGGAACAGATTTTGATAATAGAGGGTCATTTGGTTTTCGGCCGCACTACGCACAAAGATCAACACGGCGGGTGCCCCGTCGCGCTCGATCGTGTATCCAAACATGGGAAGCCCCGGCGTCAGCTCGCGGTTCACCAACAGGTTCGAACGACCCCCGTCGCCCAAAAGAGGTGCAAGCTGCTCAAGCGTGAGCGAGCGTGCGGCATCTTCGGCAATCGCGGGACTTGCCGCCACCAGGCGTGCAAATGCCCCGCCAGAAACATGGTAGATCGCCACCGAATCGTTCTCGAGAATCTCGCCCAGAAGCTCGCAGCACTTGCGATAGATGTCGCGTGGGTTGAGCACGTCGAGCTCCTGCGTCACGGCAAAGATCTTGCCAAAGCTGTCGTGGCGACCCACGATCTGGCGCCTGTACGCGCGCTTGTCCTCGATCGCGTCGTGGTAGAGCTGCGTAAGGAACGTATTGCGGTTGCGCACGAGCTCGTTTTGATCGCGCTCCGCCCTAATGGCTTCGCTGTTGCGCAGCTGCACATAGCCGCACACGGCGCCAACCACAAAGTACGCAATAAACGGCAGCCAGTTGGACGGCTCATAGAACAGGCCCTGGAATGTATAGCCGTACTGAGTAAAGCAACTCGCGACCAAACCCACCGACGCCAGCAGCGCCGCAACCAGGCCAAAGTCCAAGCCATACAGCGTGCCGATCAGTACCACGTAGAGCAGGCGATAATCGAGCACGTTGAGCTGGGCCGATTGTGAGAACAGATGCTCCAGCACCTCGAACAGAACCCAGGCAACGCCCGTCTCCAGGCATTTAATAAGCTGCGTGCGCATCTGGATGCGGTCGATGGCGGCGCGCAAGGGGTTGACCTTCTTTGCGCGACCAGCATCCCAACGCGCCTGAATGGTCGAAAGATCGCGCAGCAAGTCGTAGCGCTGAAACCAGCCATAGCGAACGCGAGCGACGTCGCTGGCGGGCAGGGCGTAGCCGGCAGAATCACCATAGGCAACGGCAAGGCCGGGGAACAGCGCCTTAAGGGCCTCGCCCACTTCACCCGCCGTGTGATGGAAGGCATCGGCAACGTCGAGCGTCTCAAAAGAGGCATCCCAGCTATCAAAGATGCGGCGAATCAGCACCGCGAGTTCCTCGGCGCACAGCAGGGGAAACGCCGCATCCTCCGCGCCCTGCAGAGCAACCGATCCGGTTGAGCACGCATCGAACAACGGCACCAAAAACGGATCTTCCAGCGCGGCGGAGGCAGTGTACAGGAAGGGCACGCGCAGGATCTTGGTCTGAACGCCCTCGCGAGCAGCGTAGTAGCGGCACAGGTCGTTGGCTGCGTGCGCGATAATGCCCTTGCCCGTTCGCCCCGCGGCATCGGCGGCACCCTCGGCACCTGCGGGACCTGCTATATACAACAGCTGGATCCGGCGACCCATGCACGCGCGAAAGACCGAACGCAGCAGCTCGATATCGCCCACGCTATCGATATGCGGGGTAAGGTAATTAGAAAGGTAGACCACGCGGTCGAACTCATAGGCCTGCTCCAAGTGCTGGAGCAGTTCTTTCCACGAGGCATGGGGCGACGACTCATCGCGGCGCGCTTCTGCGGCAGCGACGACCTTAACGTGGTCCCCGGGGAACGCCTTGGCACAAAAGTCATCGTCAACATATGCGGTGTTGCCAACAACCAGCACCTCCATGGCGCACCCCTCCCCTAAAATCCACTTTAGTCATAGTCAAACATGCGTATTTTACGCTGTCAACGCGAGCCAGAGCGCCTTTAAGGCTGTTTTAAGAACTTTTTTAGAGGATGTGGGGACTTCGAGAGTGCAAAATGAGCGACCAATTCGGAAGTGGGGTGAAAAACCGAGACCTGCTGACCAGGCCCCGGTTTTGAGCTCCGGCGACCTGCGGTTTTGTTGCCTGAAATCGGGCTATGCTCGGCGAGTTTCGATTTTTCTCCGCACTTCTCCTACGCACCGGATTTGCAATCGCGCATCACAATCCGCCAATCGCCCTAACCGGAAAGCCAATCCACAGACTCGACTAGCCAGCCAGATACGGCCCGATTACATCGAAAATTTCGCCCACCTTAGTTGCAGGGTTTTGCGCAGATGGCTTAACGTTACCCAGCCCCCTATGGTATGTGACGAGGCGCCCAACACGCTGCAATGCCTCGCCTCGTTTGCCGTCCACCACCTCGAACAGCCCGTCCAAGTTCTTGCGGTACTCGATGCCCAGGTCTCTCGACATCTCCTGCGCGAGGGCATGCTGGCAGTCGGACGCGGACATATGCGCGGTCGTGTAGCGAAAGTGCAGAAGAGGCCACAGCTCGAAGCAGGGGTTCGACCACAACGCATGGAAGGTCCTCGAACCATCGGAGAGCTCGTCGCATTTGCGCTCCATCGCGTCAAAGTCGGACGCAGGAAAGTCATCCTTGTCATACACGAGCCACACATGGTCGAATGTCTCGGGCGCATAGCGGCAGTGTTCGACGGCAAAGTCAAGTAGGTCAAGTGTATGTTTGCCGGTCCCCTTAACGACAATGGCAACCTTACGCTCGTTCGCCGCACCCAACGCCGCACGCACACCCTCAAAGTAGCGAGGCTCGGTCTCCTTGCCCTCGCTCACTACAAGATGACGCGTCATCTGAACCATGCGCGAGCGGCCCTCTCGTTTGCCGCTACGCCAGCCCTTCGACTTCTTCGCCACCATGCTAATCCCACTCCTCGATGCGGGTGAGATACGGATCGGCGCCGTAGCGACCGGACAGGTATTGCTTGTCGAAAGCCGCGTTCTTGCTTACCAGATTACCGTTTGCCTCGTGGATGTCGGCGAGAGACCACAGTTGGCTCGCCTCCCCCTCGCCGCGCGCAGCGAACCATATCTCGTCACGGCGGAACACATCGTTTCGCATGGTTGAAACATCCTGGGACGAGAAGATGAGCTGCGCGCCACTCTTGTTGACCCCAGGATCCTTAAACAGCAGAATCACATAGCGAAGAAGCTTCGGGTGCAGTTTGGCGTCGAGCTCGTCTACCACAACGGTGCCACCACGCTCAAGCGCTGTCATCAGATACGCAGCCAACCCCATGAGCTTCTGGGTTCCGGCAGATTCCTCGGATAAACGCAGCTCGTACGCCTTGCCGCTCACCTTGTGCCTCACGAAGACGCGCTGGCCGCGCCACTCCGGCGCCCTCTCCACTCTGAAGCCATCAATACGCACATCAACGGCGCGCAAAAAACGCGTGACGTCGGGTGAGTCATCCTCGTCGAGCAATTGCTCGAGCATCTGCTCCAGATAGGAGCTGTTATAGTTCAGGAACACCCCGTCAAGAAACCAGCTGGCAGCTTCCTTGACCACCGGCGCGTCAAAGTTGATGCAGAGAAACGACAGGTACGGCAGTCTCGGGTTGAATCTCGCAGCCGTCACGAGCTTACGCAGCGTGGGGCCGAGTTCAACCTCTGCGCCCTCACGCTCGAACAGCATCGCCGTGCGTGACGCTCCCAATTTTCGCCGCCACAGGCCTTCGGACACGATCTCGTCCGCATGCACGGACAGGGCATAGCGGTACTCGTGCTCACCCGCGCGATAGTAGAGCTCGAACTCGGTGGGCTCGGCAGCAGACACGTCATCGAACTCAAACGCAGAGCAACGGGGTATCGAAGGACGGTTACCCTCTGGCGCATCAGTGCTGGCAGACAGCAATCTGATCGGCCTTGCCACCGCCGAACGAATATAGTCAAGAGCCTCGAGCAGGTTGGACTTGCCGCCAGCGTTAGGCCCATAAACCGCAGCCACCGGAAGGAAACTCTGCCCGTCAGGACACTCTATAAGGGAGCGCTCGAACTCCCTCATAGATGTTGCCTGCATGGAAAGCTCAGTTTCGTCGCGATAGGATCTATAGTTCCTGAAGGTAAACTGGCAAAGCATCGTCCTCAAAATTCCTTTCATTGTTTTGAAAAGATATTTCAGATTTTTTATTTGATTATAGACCTTAAATAGCATCAATCAAGTGTTTGCTGCATCTGGAGCAAAGGGTACGAGGCCCAAAACTCGGAAGTATGCGGCAAATCCCTGGCGTGCCGAGCGCTCCGGAATGCCACAATGTTTCTACCTGCGGATCCTTTATTCGGAAAAGCCGTTGTGCTCGGAGGTTCCAGAATTTGCCGCATGCTTCCGGCAGGCGTTTGCGGCTGCGGACACGCTAATCCATGCCCGCAGCCGCAATTGCGTCAAGCCCCTATCCTCTCGGCGGGAAGGGATCGTGCCCATGGGAATCCTTTGCGCGGATTCTGCCATCGGGACGATGGGTGATTAGCTCAGAGTGCTGATTAGAACTAATTTGACGACCACGCTTTATAGCTTCGCCCTGGGTCGTCGTAACAATTCATTTCTAGCTACAAGATACGGTGGCTAGAATCGATCACCCACCAGCGACAAAAGGGTGCCGGAGCCCATATCGGCTCCGGCGCCATACACAATATCGCAATCAACAGGTCTCGCGTGACACGAACAATAGACATAAAATAGAGGGCTTCTATCTAAGAACCAATCCGAAGTCTGCCGCCTTTTCGGCAAAACGATCATTATAGACATCACTCATTATCCTATTGATTTCATGGTTCGAATAGTTAATAGCATAGACGCGCGGGTCTCTCTCGTACTTTGACGCATCGGGGCCGGCACTTTCTTCGCGTTTAATCGTCGTTGTTAGGATAATCTGATTGTCAAGTTTACCCAGGAGATCCAAAAGCCGGTCTTCGCGGTCGGAAGAAAGATCGTCGGCCCTGAACGAATCAATCATTATTGGCATGCCGTGATCGATCTTGGAAGCAATCGCAAAGGTCCTAGCGGCAAAATAGATGGTGCCGTCGCTCCCCGAATAAACGTTTGCTTTGGTGCTGAACAAACTTTCGTAAGAAGATTCCTCAGTATTATCCGAGATTGCCCTTCTTGCCAGATTCATCTTTCCAAGAAGGTCGTCCATAAACTCTTTTCTCAGTTTTGCGATTTCACTTGTCAGAACTCTGTCTGATTCGAGCTTATCCTTAACGTCATCCAGTTCCCTTTGAGCCTCCTGCATTTTTTGATCTATTTCCTGTTCATTTAGATATTCATCTTTGCATGCAACAACATCCATCAGGCTAAATTCATCATTTTTGGAAAGAAGACCGCTCAAGCGATTCTGCGACTTCCGCAGATTGCGTTCCAGGGCATCGAGGTCTGCCTCGATTGCATAGATGCGCTCCTTAAGTGTATTGATAATTTGAGTTCTCATGTCAGGAGATGTGACATCGAAAATAACATCCGAGTCGGCCATCTGATATCCGACTGAGACGCTGCCGCATTTTAGGCACACGAGCTTACCCGATTTTACTTCGCGTCTCAATGAATTAAGCTCGTCGAGAACTATTTGATTCTTGGTCAAACGAGCCAGATAACGACTGCGCGTCTTCCTTAAATCGGTAACCTCGGCACGTGCGGAATCAAGTTCTTTTAGGAACTCTTGCATGTCACGCGCGTCAGTTGTTGCGCTAATTGCGGACAGCGCCGTACCTCGCGCGTTTAACGCAGATGCTTCTTTGGCCAACGATTTAATTAGCCCCTTCAGTTCATCTCTTCGGCGTTTGAGCGCAATCTCCTCGGCCGAATCAAGTTCCCTCCCGTCAAACCCCGCAATGGCATAAAGCATCTCAGTGAAATCATCCTTATTAAACTGACCAGCAGTTATCTTTGCGGATGAAATATCATCTTGTCCGATAAACGCCATCTGCGTATAGAGCTGAAGGCCAACTGACGTCAATCGCCCGTTTTTAACGATGCTCGGCAAACGTCTGAAATTCTCACTCCAGTATCGAGAGTAATCCGCCTCGCTATCGAAAAGGCTCAGACTATCAGATGTCTTAACAGCAAAAGTATTTCGGCTTCGCAGAACAGACACCTCATTGCCGTCGATATCAAGGTCAACGATATAAATGTACTCCTTATAAGGGAAGCGCTCAGGAAACGTCGGTATTGCACCGAGAGCATACATCGCACCCTGCATCAAGACTGTTTTCCCACGGTTATTATCGAGACTATAGATGACGTTGGTGCCATCAGTTAACCTATCCTCAATATAGGACTCTGCGCCATTTCCGATATAGACAGCCTTAATCTTTATCAATTTTCAGCCCCTCCTTAACAATCGATATAAAGTACTGATGCGACAGAGCATCCATTTGCCTACAGCCATCCAAAGTAGATAAGGGGATTTCCCTATAAATTTCTTCGACACCTTTGTCCGGATCATTTTTTATTGCTGTCACAATGTCGTTCAGAAGTTTCCAAAAGGCAGACGCCTCAGGTGTAGTGAACATTTGCTTGGCGAGATCGTTTTGACAACCTTCCAGCATTTCTTCTGCATAATCCTCTTCGAAGCCGTTGTAAATTGATTCAAAGGGTTTAGGCATGCCTGCCTTTAATGGGTTTCTGTTAAGTACTCGCGAGATGACAAGTAGCTCAATATCAGATCTCCTAAGAATGCGACCGGAGTTGTAGGCCTCAGACGGACTCTTAAGCTCAAGTCCCTCGACCTTTGAAGAGGTTTTTATGCCGAGTTGCTTTTTTCTAATTTCAGCGAATATTGCCCGCAAATCTCTGTCTGTCGTGCCCAGAGCATTATTTGTCTTGATGAGAGGACGAATATAATCTTCCTTATCAGGTTTTGCAACAACAAATAGGACCTGATCAAGGAAGGCATCTATGGCTTCATCGTCCAAGAAGTCATTATCAATGTATGTCTTATCTCTGCACATCTGCACGAAACTTGAACGGAGCTTTATCTGAGCAGCTTCCGTCATATCGCGGTACCTGAACTCAGTGAGCAACTGGTCCCCAAGGACTGGCCTAGTCACGCTACGCACAAAAAGAATTTGAGCAACAAAGAACCTCTTGAATTCGCTGATGTAATTCTTATATAAGGTAACCAACTCTTGGCCTAAAGCCGATGGGCCAGAATCGGTGCCCTTAGACTGTATATCATAAAGCCTAAGGGCGTTCCGATCCATCCCTGTAACATCGTTGAAGAAGTCGATGGCAAACCCAATGATGTTTCCATTGCCTCCATCCTCACAGAGCAGATGGAGGAGCGCCTTAGTCTCCATCTCGCTAGCCGAGGAAGATGTCTTTTCCGATGAACGGATTATGTATCCCATGCTCACCTTCTAACAATTAGCCAGCCCGCCGTAATGGCTTCACCCATAGTGTACGCCCTAGACCGCCAGCAAGCCCCCACTTGGATGCTTTCGGAAGCAGCAACATGCAGCACTTCAGCTCGCCCTTCTTTTCGGCCCCGATTGATAGTTCCGCGCTTGCGATTGATGTTCACGACCTCACCGTAGGCGAAAACCCTACGAATAAGGTGCCGTCAAGATTCTTTCGAAAAGTAACTTTTACGGCCTCGACCCCGTCATATGCATCGCCCTGTCCATTCCGTGCAAAACAGTGGTTACATTGGGTTTTAACGTAATAGTTGCGCAGTTAATGATGTTGCAGCAGGCAAGTTTTCCGACGATCGGCTCAGACATCTGGTCTCCGTGGAAGAGGGGTTGCGTTTATTTGATTATGAGACCGTGAGCGAACAGATTGCCTAACAATTCGACAAGTCACGACGTTTGATAGATGAGCGGTATCGCACAACGCGTGCTGAGTCGGCATGCGCGAGAGCGACATACGACAGCACCGTGAGGCCGGCAACTAGCAACAAATGGACACCGAAGCCAAGTCTGCCCCGGTGTCCAAGCGCAATATCGACGCAGCAGAATCGCGGCATTCGGCAGTGCTCAAGAAAGCACTCATTGAGCATTCATCAAGATTTTGAAAATCATGTCTGAAAGTATAGTCAATCCGTCCTTATTCCGGTTGTACCTAAATACCCTCCTATGACTAACATCAAAAGGCAGCTTAGGAACATCACCTTGGTGTATAAAAACGGTCTGCTTACCCATTCCAATCGCATAGCCCGCTTCGAACATAACGTTTGAATTCAGGCCAGTAATGTCTGCAATTACCGAAGAGCTAGACGCAATCAGTTTAAATATGTCTTCCGTAATATCGGTAGGCGTCAATATCTCATCTGCGCGTTTACATATCTTGCCCGCCCTCTTAGAGCCTTCGATCAACGCCGAATATACAGGATCTATTGAAGGGTCGTCGGTGAATGGCATCATGACGGCAATTAAATTTGGATCATGAGCACTAGACCTTTCAGATCCGACCGTCAAGGGGGAGTTATCAAGAAAATTTAAAAACAGACGAAAAGGGTCGCCTTCACAAAGTCTCCAATGAGTACGTTTGTTTTGCCAGCAGTTCTCGTCAAGTAGACCAAGATTCAACAATGCCTGCGATGGAAACCGTAGAATAGGCTTGGAGATCACGGGGTTGATAGACGGGGTATCCATATATCCAAGTGTGGCCACGGCACCCATATCATCCGACTCAAATTCGCGCGTCATAACAGTAGGAAGCTGAGCGAGGGCATTAAAGTCAAAACCAGTGCCAGTCCTATAGGCGCTCGTCAACTGCTCAGGAGTTCCCTCGAACATCCTAGAAGTCAACATGGGCTGTGTCTCATTGGCACGTACAATTAAGTTGAACAGCATTTACAAAACACCTCATATACAGACAAAGCTATAACGCCTGAAAATAACAACCGTTACAATTTTAACCCGTCTGAAAGCAACGCAATTGAATCCGACAAGCAGCTAAATCTTGCCCGTAGTGGTAAGGTGCCAATACCGCTTGCCCAGAGCCGTCAGTTCACAAGACTTGGACTCCATAGCAGCATGATACATATGCTCCGACTCCACAGAACGGACAAGGCGAATACCCTCCAACTGCTGAAGGATCTTGAACGTCCCCAAATTATCCTCAGTCGTATAGGGCTCCACAATTCGATGCTCTTCCCAATCAGGAATGTTGGTAGGCTCAAAAGATGGATCCAAGGGCAGTTTAGCACCGGGCGCGTCAAACAAAAATGGCAGCTGTCCCAACACGCCATCGGGAACCTGGGGAACGTCTTTCCTCAGCGAAATAAAAGAATTCACATTAGTCCTAAACACAGGCAGCTGGTCCCATGGCCCGAGAGACTCATCAATAAACGTGCAGACCCCACCAAGAGTAACATGCTCTATCAGGTCTGCCGCGCCGCCATTTAGCGCATCTACAAGAAGCGATGTGAATGTCCCGCGCCCGTTAAACTCCTCCGTACATTCGCTAGGACAGCATGCACTCAAAAATTGATAAACCCTCACTGAGCTTTGAGGAAGTCCCGTCCAGTGCGCTAGGAGCCCCCAAATACCCAGAACAACAACTATCGAGAAGAAATACACGAGTCTTGGCCTTAGAGTAATTTGCTATCGTTAGGATTTCATCAAAAGAAAGCCTAACGATAGGATCGGGTAGTATCGAGAAAGTTGGTGTAGCGCCCGATCCGAAGCGAGTCGGCCCGGCGCCCAAAAAACTGGAATACGGTTGATATCCTGTACTGCTTCGATCCTGTCCGCAAGCTCGAGGCCGGATTCGATCATCTTCCCGGCCTCGACCTCCAACCGCGCCCAGTCGACAGTCCCGTCGACCCCGCGCGTGCGGGCCTCGTCGCAGAGCTCACTCATCTTTGCCTCCGAGCAGTATCTGGACTCCTGCCATATCTCGTCCTGCTCGCACATGACCGCACCGGCCAGCCGCGCCAGCGATGCCGCCGAGGGGAAGGGCTGCATCATCCTCGACCCGCACTTTATCTTGCGGTTCGCCCGCTCCTGGACGTTATTAGCGCGCAGGTGCCTCCGGGGCAACGGCGGGAGGTCGTAGTATGTCAGGGCGTCCGGCTCACCCTCCTCGAGGATCGCCGCCACCCTCGGGCAGCACCCTTCCATCACGCGCCTCCAGCGCGGCGGCACTCGACGTAGATCGCGTCCGTTTGCGCCAATCTAAAACCAACCACTTTCGCAAATGCAGCTCACCGAATGCGCCAACGCGCTTTCGCCAATCCCGTTAACGCACTTTCACCAACTTCTTAAACGGAACTATGCTCCGATCGGATATCCGACCTAAGGGGAGCAGGATATGGAGCGAAACATAATGGGAAAGTTCAACGTCTACAGTGGATCCAGCGCCGGCCGAACTTCAGTGAGATCGTGAGACGGCGCGAGATAGCAACATATCGCGCATAGCAAATAAGCACAGAACTGAACGCCTGGGCAAGCACGCCTCGCCCACCCCGCGCTCCCCTCCCCAACCTTTCCCAGAAAGTTCGCTGATGTTGACTGGTGTTCCCGTAAATAAACCCAACAAAATATGTGCGGAGTGCTGGCACGCCGCACGCACGAACCCGATATGAGACGAAAATAAACCCAACAAAATATGTGCGGAGTGCTGGCCTGGAGCTGCCTTCGGACCCTATTGGCTGCTCACCGAGAGGCTCCGCTATGAAACGACCCCTTTACTACCCGCTCTGGGCGATCGCGTGCACGTCCATGAACGGCGCGACGATGTCCATGGCGGCCATCGCAGAAGCCATGCAGCCTCGGGCAACAGCACGCGCAACAACCGAGCAACAGCCGAGCAGCAGGCGCAAGCCGTAAACAACACAAACTGACCTACCAATTGCCGATATGAACGATTTCGCCCCCGTCGGCGTTTATGCACGGAGACAGATTCTGCAATTTTGTCCATTATCTAATTGATTCAACAGTGGAATGAAGCCTGTAACAAAGACCAATTTCGGAAATATGCGGCAAATTGGACGCATGATGGGCAAGCGTCATCAACCTCATATATATTTGACGAAAAAATCGTCAAATACTATTCTTTTGTTGACTGCCTCTTTTATGCAAGGCAGCTGATCACCTAGGAGACGCCATGCTTATCAGATTTTCATTTAAGAACTTTAGGTCAGTAGGCGAAGACCCGATAACGTTGGACATGGTATCGACCTCTAAAATTCAGCGCTTTAAAAATCATATTTGCGCAACTCCGCAAAATGCTCGCGTTTTACGGAATGCCGTTATCTACGGTGGCAATGCCTCCGGAAAGAGCACGATTTTTACCGCGCTCCTCTTTATGAGGCATGTTGTTTTAAGCGGCGCACTTCCTCAAGGGGCCCAGGTCGAGTATTGCAAATGCGGTTCTGGCCTTAAAGAACAGGAGTCGGTTTTCGATATTCAGCTCTATAAAAATGGCCGCGCGTTCGACTATGGCTTTAGCTGCAATTTAGCTCAACTAACAATCGTTTCGGAGTGGCTTTACGAGCTCGGCGACAAATCAAATTTGTTATTTGAAAGAATCGGTTCGGATTCCGTTAACTGTCGAGGTCTCGAACAAGGCGCATCCGATGTTGATAAAACCAGGCTTAATGTTTATCGCGAAGATTTCCTCCATCGTGTCCGCGAAAGCATAGGGTCTGAGCTATTTTTATCGGCGCTTGCTAATGGTAGAAACTATTTAGAGGGATCTACCTTGGCGGCTTTACCGGATGTTTTTTCTTGGTTTAATTTGAATTTTTCGGCTATCGGAGCCAACCAAAGCCCTGCATCTTCTGAGTTTTACGGACACGGAGCCAATTTGGACAAGGTTGCCAACGTACTGGCCTCCTTTGATACGGGCATCAGCAGCCTCCGTAAACAAGAAATAGGGATGGACGAACTTGAAAAGTATGTTCCTTCGGAAGTGTTGCTTTCTGTAAAACGCTTCATGACCGACAACATCCCCTCTGGCCCGAAGGCCGAGTCGAACGTAACGTTTCGCAGCGACGACGCATTTCTGAGCATTGAAAGCAAGGGAGCGTCCGAGCCTCGTGCCACGGTGCTGAAGCTGCGGCACGAAGGCTCCATCCTTGACTTCGATTTTAGGGAGGAATCGGACGGAACCAAGCGATTGTTCGATTTTATGGACATCTTATTTACAAGCAGTAAAGACAAGTTGTTCCTGGTTGACGAGCTTAATCGCAGCTTTCATCCCATGCTTACCCAGCAACTTGTCTTACTGTTTAACCGTGTCCATGCGCAAGACGACTGCCAGCTGATATTTACAACCCATGAAAACACGATCATGAGTTTCGATTATTTCAGGCGTGATGAGATCTGGTTTGTCGAACGTGACCGTCATGGCTATTCGAGCCTGTTCCCGCTTGATAAGTTTGCAGACAACGGGGCAAGATCCGATGCCCGCGTCAATAAGCAATACCTTGAGGGTCGCTATGGCGGCGTCCCGGTTTTATCAACAGGAAGGGCTCTAGATGCGCTCGGTTTGATTGGGGAACCAAATGCCACCGCTTAACTCTCTTGACACTTGGTCCAGTAGAACCGAATGGAAAGTCGAAAAGCCAAAATCAAAGTGCTTTCTCATTGGAGAAGGAGCCAATACCGAATATTGGTACTTCGACTCACTTGCAACACGTTTAGCCAAAGAGGGTAAACCGGAACTAATTGAACTAAAGCCGGTCGAAAGAACCGAAGGAGAGAAAAACCAATCCTCACCCAAGAAGCTGTTGGAGCACGCGATTGCCGTTATGAATGGCCAGGTTAATGGGAGCGACTTCATTAAAGGTTCCGATCGCGTTGTTGTTGTTTTTGACGTTGATGTTTTTAAGAACAATCCAGATGGGTACGCGACGCTGCTAAAGGATTTCCGCAGAGAGAGAATTGAAGTCGCCGTGACGTATCCAAGCTTTGAGCTTTACTTGATGCTGCATAAGCCCGGCGCACTTGAGACAACTATTTTGCCCCATAAAAATGATATTGTGGAAAATGGTCACGCTCCGGGTAGTCGACGTAGATATATTGAGAAGCTTGCTAGCGATGAACTTGGAATGAATCTAAAAACCAATCATCACGTTGGTGACCTTGCTTCAAATTTTGAAACAGCACTGGTCGCAGAGACGAGGCTCAATCAAAACCCCGATCTTGCTGTCGGTCGTTTGACCTCTAATGTCGCAAAGACCATTCAGGGTGTTATTGACGACGGGGCCATCGATAAATAACAGCCGCCATGTCAATTCGCCGACTAACCGTATTAGTTGCTGGCGCCGTCTCCTATGGCGCCAGCCCACCAGTCCACCACCCCTCCCCAACAATCCCCAGAAAGTTCGCTGATGTTGACTGGGGTTCCCGTAAAATAATCCCCAACAAAAAATGTGCGGAGTGCTGGCCTGGAGCTGCCTTCGGACCCTATTGGCTGCTCACCGAGAGGCTCCGCTATGAAACGATCCCTTTACTACCTGCTCTGCGCGATCGCGTGCACGTCCATAGTCGGCGCGACGATGCCCATGGCGGCCATCGCGGAAGCCATCCAGCCTCAGGCAGCCGCCGAGCAGCAAGCGCAAGCCGACGCCACGAGCAGCGACACAGGCAAGGCCGAAGACGGCACCAACACAAATACGACAGCAGATACCGCAGAGGACAGCACCGCAACATCCACCGGCACCAGCGCCGTCAACACGGAAAGCGCCGACGGCACCGCCGCCGCAACCGGCACCCCCGCCCCATCCCTTCGTGCCCAAACCAACGGCACGCCCGAGGCAATCTCCACCACGTCACAAGCCGGCTACGCCCACTCAGCAACGGCAACCCAAAACGGCGTCACCTTCACCGTCTCGTGGAACGACGCCCCCGCGGGCACCGCGACGACCTTCCACGTAACCCAAGCCAACGGCTCGTCCCAGGCCAAGGCGCGCATGGACG
Organism: uncultured Collinsella sp.; assembly: GCA_959606035.1. Taxonomy (GTDB): domain Bacteria; phylum Actinomycetota; class Coriobacteriia; order Coriobacteriales; family Coriobacteriaceae; genus Collinsella. Next base: position 348,740 of record CAUHHB010000001.1, on the reverse strand, counting down.
TGCCCACCTATTGGGACGGCGGCAGCCAGGAAAGCGTCTGCGACCCGTCGCGCCCGGCATGGGGCAGCTACAACAGCCTGGGCACCGCGGGCCACGACTTTACCTTTGAATTCACGGCATCGGGCACGTACCGCATCTACTTCTACTTTATGGACAACGACAGAAACGACCCCCAAAACGACAAGGGGATCTACTACCTGCGTACCACGGCGGAGGTGACCGTAAACGACGCCGCCCGCCCGAGCGTCACGCAGATCGTCAACAGCGCCGTGGACCTGTGCAGGCAAGAGACAGACGGCTCGGAATACGACATGGCGCTTTGGCTCCACGACTGGACGCTCGACCAGCTGGAGTACGACCACAACCTCAACTGGTGCTCGGCCGAAAGCGGCCTCACGCGCCACCAGGGCACCTGCGAGAGCTACCAGCGCATCTACTCCAAGCTCCTTGACGCCGCGGGCATCGCCAACGGCCGCATCACCGGCAACGGCCACACCTGGAACGCCGTAAAGATCGACAGCAAATGGTGCCAGATGGACCTAACCTGGGACGACACCAGTGACAATTGGTACGGAGACCTAGACCAGCGCCATCTGTACTTTGGCCTGACCGACGAGCTCATGGCAATCGCCCACTCCGACCACACGGCCAACTACCAAAAGGCCGACTACGCCTACCGCTCAACCGACCTGTCCAACAATTACTTTGTGCGAAACGGCAAGGCTGATGAATGGGCCGAAAAGTATGCCGACCGTATTCAGCAGAACTTGGATGCTAAGGCAGAAAGCTTTTCTATTGATGCTGATAACCAGTCGTTCCCGCCGAGCATCTCGGGAATTCAGAATGGGATTGTTGCTTATGCGATGAATCTGAGGGAGTGGAAGACTGATGGCGCAAAAGTTGAGCTTATGGCGGCATCTAGCGTCACAAAAGAATCGAACAGCAAATGGAGCGCCAAGTACGACCTCACAGCAAGCTATGAGACCACGTACGCCATAACAACCATGCCGAAGGACTTTGAAGTATACAACGGAGCCCAAGCCGAATTCACCGTAACGGCACCAAGCGCGACATCGTTCCAATGGCAATGCTCCGACAACGGAGGTTCAAGTTGGTACAACACGGGTATAGGCGGCGAAACTTCCAGGCAGAAAACCCTGAGGTTTGCATCCAATGCCCAGCTCGCGAAGAGGCTCTACCGCTGCCTAGTCTCGTTCCCGAACAGCAGCACCCTCGCAAGCGAGCCCGCACGCCTCGTCCTTGTCGCCCGATACGCCATCAGCTCCCAGCCCGAAGACTGCACAACTGCCGCAGGGTCAACAGCGTTCTTCGCCATCGAAGCAGAGCGGGCTACTTCGTTCCAGTGGCAATGCTCCGACAATGAGGGCAGATCATGGTACAACACGGGGATCGGAGGTGAGACTTCCACGCAGGCGAGAATCGAGTTCACTGCAAGTACGGGATTGTCAAAACGCCGCTATAGATGCTTGGCATTCTTCCCTGATGGGACTAGCTCGGCTTCAAACACTGCGCAACTAAAACTAAGCGCTAACCAAATAACCGGGCAACCGCGAGACACGGCCGCCTCGACTGGATCCGAAGCGTCTTTCTCCGTGCGAGCCCTAGGTGCCATCTCGTACCAGTGGCAATGTTCCGACAATGATGGGAAGGGCTGGTACGACACCGGGATTGGCAATGCCGCCTCAAAGCTGCCTACGCTGCGGTTCACCGCCAGTGCCGCACTTGCGAAACGTCTCTACAGGTGCGTTGTCACCTTCCAGGATGGAACAACAGCTGCGACTCAAAACGCCAAACTCTCGTTATTGTCGAATAAAGAGAGGATCACCACGCAGCCGAAAGATTGCGCAACGAGCGCAGGAATTGAGGCCTCGTTCTCAATCGACGCTGAGCACGCGGCCGCATTTCAATGGCAATGTTCTGACAACGGAGGCAGGACCTGGTACAACACCGCAATCGGAGGTGTCACCTCGAAAAGCAGCACCATAAGTTTCACTGCAACCGAAGGCTTGACAAAGAGGCTATTCCGATGCTTAGTCTACCTCGAAGACGGTTCGACGCAAGCCTCCGAGGCAGCCAAGCTGCTTCTACGGTAAAGGCGATCTCATACTTTGAAGCGCCCGCAAAGCCGCTACCGGATATCACAGACCCCACGGCCACCGGAGACGTACAAAGTGTCACCAACCACCATGTCGCCCATGGGGCTGGCCAACATCACAGCGAATTCCGCGATCTCCTCGGGCATGGCGAACCTGCCAAGTCTGTTGTCCTCAGCAGAGATGCTGTCACCCTCCTCGACGCCAAGAAGAGGAGTCGCCGTGCTGCCGGGCGCAATCGCGTTGACTACAATGCCATGAGGAACGAGGGCGGAAGCCATGCCCTCAGTGATGCCCTTCAGACCCCACTTCGATACGCGGTAGGGAGACCATGCGGGCTCGTTGCCAGCCGAGGATGAGACGATAAGGATATGCCCATTGCTGACCTTATCGGAAATCATGCGCTTTGCAACAGACTGCACCATGAAGTAGACGCCGCGCAGGTTGATGTCCAAGATGCGATCGTATTCCTCAACTGAAAAATCGAGAAACCCGCCCATGGAGACGTCCTCGGTGTGAACGCCGGCAGAATTGACTAGGATATCGATGGGGCCGTAGAATGCCACCGCCTCGTCGATGACTTTCGAAAAGGTCTCTGGCTCGGCAAGGTCGACAACAACCCCGGCGCACTTCTCGCCAAGCTCTAACACCACCTTGTCGACCTTCGCGCGCCTAGTGCCGGCGATGACAACATTCGCGCCGTTCTTCAGGAACGCCTTGGCGACCGCCTTGCCGATTCCACCTGAGCCTCCCACAACGAGGGCAGTCTTCCCCTTGAGCAGGCATTCATCGCCGACGGTCTGCATCACAGGCTGTATATTCTTGGCTTTGAGAGCAACGATGCCCTGCTTGATTGCGTGCTTTAGATTCGCCATGCACCTACTCCTCGACATCCATGAACTTGCCTTTATCAGCCTCGAGCCCCTTCCGGTTTCGATCTATGACCAGCTTCGCGTAAAGCACGGGTGCCATGCCGCAGCATGCGATCTTTACCTTCTCGGAACGGTCGACTTCGCTGTTCTTGAACACGGACAGCCAGTTCTTCCTAACGTACGCTGCACATTCTTTCGCGAGCTTGCCTTCGGAGTCCATTTCATCCGCACCTATTATCTGAGTGAGTAGGAACTCGTAGTTTCGCCAGATATGCCAATCGCATGCGTGGCGAACCATCGGAGTGTCCAGAGTCAGGTTCTCTTTAATGAATTTAATATTTCCGAGGGCATTCTTGCCATTTTGAACGTTGTAGTTGGTAAGACCGCTCCCCAAGTTATTCAAACGGTAGTTGTAGACCTTACGTCTACCAACGCCCACATGATTAGAGTGCTGTGCAACCTCGGTAGCAAAGTACAGACCCTCGCCGAACCAAGGAACGGAAAACGAAATATTGTTGTCGACAACTACAGAACGTTTGTACAACTTATTCCAAGGCCCCAGCCGCATAAAGGGATAGATGATGGCAGAGGTGGCGCGCTCTGCCGACCAGGTCTCCCGGACGTCCTCAACAATCTGCTCCCTATCACGCGTTGTAAAGAGATTCACCGAGTAGGACATGTCGGAGCCAGTGCTCTCAGCCAAGTCGACCAAATATTCAACGCAATCGGGCTCCAGCCAGTCGTCACCGTCCACGATCATGAGATAGTCACCCGTCGCGACACCAAGTCCCGCATTCCTAGCGGAGCAAGTGCCGCCATTAGGCTTGTGAATAACAATAGCCCTAGGGTCACGTGCAGCATAGTCATCACAGATGCGACCACTGTCATCGGGAGAACCATCGTCAACGAGAATAATCTGGAGATTCTTGTGGGTTTGAACCTCAAAGGAATGAAGAAGCTTCGGCAGAAATTGTTCAGATTTGTAAACAGCGACGATGATGGAAACAGATGGCTGACTCAAAATAGGACCTTCCATTCATTATTCTAGCGAGTAAGACGGGCGGAGAACTCGCCAACGGTGTCACAAAGGAACTCCGAGGAGGACTCACGGTTGACGGCAAGCGACTCATTGACGCCCGCCCAATCAAAATCGTTGAGGCAAAGCTCTTCTGGCTGAAGCTCCGTGCTTATGCGGGAATCCAACCCGTAGCGAGAAAGAATTGCCTTGTTACGCTCCGCATACTGCTCAGGTAGAATATCGACAAAGGGCGTATTGAACAGCAACGAAAAAGCAGTCCCGTGGAATGAGTCCGTGAGCACGCAGGTGGCATTGTCAAACAGCCAAAGGAATTCGTGAAGCGAAGGGTAGAACAAATTCTTCCCCATCGTCTTACGAAGCGACGGACGAATGCTAACGACCTCGAGGCCGAGTGACTTGCATGCGGCAGCAGAATAGCGGTCGAATGCATCGCTTGGATGCAGGTTGTAGATCAGGCAATACTCCCCATTCACCCCGCGGGGCGCACGAGGCTCAACACGATCAAACCAGGCCTCCTTTGAGAGCAGGTGCACGGGGTCGACAACGGTTTGCGCCTCAAGTCCCATTTCCTCAAGAGTTTTCTGCCCACTTTCCTCGCGCACTGAAAGCCTATCAAAGCGCGCAAACGCTTTGGCGGCACGTTCGCGTTCGCGTGGATCGAGGCCATTTTTACCAAAGGAGGAAGAGAAGGAGAACTTGTAGGCATCGTCTGATGCGCCCTCCAAAAGGTAGGCACCCTCGATGTTTCCATCGGACATGATATTCCACACTTGGTCGCCTCCCACACAAAGGACAGGATACTCGGCAAGAAGCTTACCGAGCTCTTCTGAGTCGGTAACCCTACGGCTCTGCCTCAGCAAATCACTCCTCATCGCCTCGAACTTACGGGCACCAATCGCTTTTGGAATCGCACGAATCGGACCGAGCGCGCCAGAGGTCCTCATGGCATCTGCTAAAGGAAAGTCCCGGGGGATGCGGTAGTCAACATACTCAGCATTGATACCCATTGAGGCGAACGCATCCTGAAGGGCATATGCTTGCAGAATGGAACCGTAGTTCGGCACTGCATGGCGTGACAATATACCGACGCACTTTTTCATTTCTTATTCCTTACCTTTCGCAATCGGCGGTAACGCTTCGAGATGGAAACAAGTATCCGCGCGCGAGCCAAATGCGACTCACACACATAATTGCCTCAGTAAGGCAGCGGATAAAGCAAATAGTCTGCATGCTCGCAACCCCCATCGCAGACACGGTCAAGAGCGAAACGATGCAAAATACAGCAGACCCCACTGTGGTATAGGTAACCTCAGCGACTTTGCCAGAGGCACCAAGAATCGGCCAGCCGACCATCGTTGCATAAAAGGAAAACAGGAGTACGGGTGAAGCCCAGGCGATAACCCAGGAACCTGATAGATAGTCCTTGCCACCGAGCACGAGTATAACTACATCGGAAAGCGCTGCGAAAGCGATGGTGCCAATGAGCAGGACGGGTATTGAGACAAGAAGCAGCTTCCTTGCAAAACCGTAGTCACCCCCCTTGACCATATGTGGGTACAGACTGTTCACAATTGGCGAATAAAGGGACTGGATGGCATTAATTGCAGTCACAGCAAGGGACCAGTAGGAAATCATGGCCTTGTTGGTAATCACGATTCCAATCAAGAGCGTAGTGAAACCGGAAAAAACGACGGAGGCCATGTTCGAGAAACAATAGAGCGCGGAAACCTTCAGCTCTGAAAGCGCCTCGCATAGGGGCACGAACGTAATGGTGGTACCGAACATTCGCTTGGCGGAAATGAAAGACCAGGCAAGGGCAATAACGCTCGAAAGGATGTCGAGAATAGGAATCCACAGAATGTCATCGATAGAATGGACAACGATGAACGTCAAGGCAGTAGAGACACCCTTCGAGACAAAATAGCGAGTCGTCAATGGACCCATGTTTTCATGTCCCTGGAAAAGAAAGTCCGGAGCAAGTGCCTTACCGAATACAGCAACAAATGCAAACATGGTATATAGCATGTTCGAATGAGTAATGGGGATAAACCAGGCAACAACAACAACGACAGCGCCGGTCACTACACCAAGCAACAGGCGAGCCTCTGTCACAGCACCAATAGCCCGGTTCTCCTCTTCGACAGTCTCGGATTTTGCTATGCATTTAGTACCGGAAAGGTTGAAGCCAAAATCGACGAAAGTCTGGGCGAAAGTCATGAACGACACAACATACGCGTAGATCGCATAACCCTCCGGCAGAAGCACACGTGTCAGATAAGGCAGCGTAATGAGGGGAAAAATGTACTTAACAATCTGCAGTCCGTACTGCCAAACGACATTGCTGTAGAAACGTTTGTGTTGAGAACTCAAAGTGAAATCTCCAGACGATATAAGCTAGATAAGTTAATGGGAAAAGACGCACATATAAGGAACAACATGGCTGAAGTTCAAAATGCCATATAGATAGATAAAAACGATAATGACAAACATCGCATATAAGCTTTTTACAATGAGAATCGATGGACAAGTACCGCGATCGCACGAACAAAAAAGCCTTGGAATCGCAATGATACAGATCGACGTGAAGTAGACAGCAATCCTAGAAAACAGCATTACGTATTTAGACAAGACGCACACGACGACTCCAACCATCAAAAGGTTGAACAGGAATATGGTGTCCCTGTCTAACGTTATTGAACTAACATTTTTAACCCAGAAAAATATTGCAAGACCAATCGAACAAATCAATAAATCGGCAACGTCCATGTTGCCGCTCGATAAAAACTGATTAGACAGATGTTCAACGCTTGCGTATCTTGCAATCTGCGGTGAAACTGCAATTCCAAAAGATAGAAGCGCGGAAGAGATGGCTCCGCCGAAAACAATGGCGCACACAAACGTGAAAAAGGATTTCAAGCTATCCGGACGCCACCCCCTCAATACAACCAAAGGAATGAAGAGCAGAGCCGTAGAGTGAAATAACGATGCCGCCAAAACAGCTATAAAAAATTTAATTGTATCACCTCGAGTAGCAAAAGGAAGAGCATTCAACAGAATTGCCGCGGCAAGTGCCTGCCTAATCCCATTGGATGAGAAAAAGAGAAAACCTCCGAACAAAAATATGTAGACACCCCAAATTGGTCCTAAAGATTGACTATAAATAGCTCTATAAACTAAAAAGACCGTAAGAAAGGAGGTAACGAAAAACATGCTGTGGTAATCAAGGCCGAATAAAATGAGCAATCTACAAAGAGTCACAAATCCCAACTCAAAACGACTGGCAAACCCAGCCTGTATTTCGTTGTAGCCTTTGACATAAATATCGTAGTAATCTGTTCCGAAACCTTCTCTTATACCAAAAGCAATAGCAACAGTTAATCCACTTAAGACAAAAAAACCCAGTCTCGGCTGTTTTAGGGTTCGTCTTTGCTTTAAATCGCATACCGAAAGAAAGGCAAAAAAAACTGAGACGAAAAAAAGGCAACTGTAAAATATCATTTGCCGATAACCTTTCCGGTCAATTTGCCATAAAAGCTGTATGCGAAGCTGTGCAGGGCAGGAGAGACCGCGAACAGAAGGCAGCGAAGGCGCCAAGTCCTGTCAACAAGCGTACTAGCTGCAACGGTCCAACACTGCTTTCTGGCTTTAAAAATAAATGCCTTTGCTGACTCTATGTCAGAGCATTTGGACAAATCGAGCCTTGAAGCTATGCGAAGCGAACAGAAGGCCTCAAAACATGCAAAGGCGTCAAAAAACTCAGGCTTTTCCCGCACAACCCGCCTAACGACATCAAGAGAGGCAGACATTCCGTCGAGCTGGGCATCACCATAACTCTTGATTGTGGTAATAGACCCTTCACGCGCCAGATAACCATATAGCTCAGCATCAAATATGCATGCTTTATCAATCGTTGAAAAAACAGTAGCCTCTACACCAAAATCTTCAAATAGCTGACCATCGGGAAATACCAAAAGCGGCAGAAGCTTCTTTGCATATAACTTTGCGCACGCAGAACCGGACTCACCATCAAGCAGCAGCAAGCTTTCAAGCAAACGGTCACCAGAAACAACCTCAACGGGGCCGAGCTGTCCACCCTTAAAATCTTCGGTACATGAAATTTTTTTATACTTGCAAGTAACAAGAGAAACATCGTTCTCAAGGGCGATCTCGACAAGAAGCTCAATCGTTCTTATATCAAGAACGTCGTCGCCGTCTACAAACATTATGTATTCACCGGTGCAGTGTTTAACGCCGAAATTACGCGCCGAGGAGAGCCCACCGTTTATCTTATGGAGAATTTTAACGCGCGAGTCAGCCTCGACAACGCTTTCGATTAACTCAACTGTGTCATCAGTTGAGCCATCATCCACAATGATAATCTCTAGGTTAGCATATGTCTGCACCAGCAGCGATCTTATGCACGAGCAGGCATAAGAACCCAAATTATACATGGGTACGATTACGCTCACGCATGGGCAATCAGATTCAGAAGCCAGATATCTCATAGAGTTAGATAGAACCTTTCGAAGAAATAGCGTCCAGGTACTCCCCAAGCTCTTCCTCCCAGTCGGGCATGTGGAAGCCCGCGGCCTCGAGCTTCGAGAGGTCGAGCGCGGAGTGGACCGGGCGCGGGGCGATGGGGTCCGAGGCGTTCGCGTAGTAGTCGGCGGCGCTGACCGGCACGACCCTCTCCCCGTTGCCGTTGGCGGCCTCGAAGACGGCGCGGGCGATGTCCGCCCAGGACTTCACGGCGCCGGAGCCGGTGCAGTCGTAGGTGCCGTAGGGGGCGTGCGAGCCCAGCACGTGGAAGATGGCCCCGGCCATGTCGCGTGTGAAGGTCAGGCGGCCCAGCTGGTCGTCCACGACCGTGACCTGCGTGAGCCTGTCCTCGGGGTCGGCGACGCGGTCGGACAGCCCCTTCATGGTCTTGACGAAGTTGTGACCCTCGCCGATGACCCAGCTGGAGCGCATGATGTAGTGGCGCGGGCAGCCGGCCACGGCGATGTCGCCGGCGGCCTTGGTCTGGCCGTAGACGGACAGCGGGCTGAGGGGCTCCTCCTCGGTATGGACCTCAGCGGTGCCGTCGAAGACGTAGTCGGAGGACACGTGGACGAGCGTGATCCCGTGCCCGGCGCAGGTGCGGGCGAGAAGGGCGGGGCCGGTCGCGTTGGCCTTCCAGGCGATGACACGGCCCTCGGGGGTCTCCGCCTTATCCACGGCCGTGTAGGCGCCGCAGTTGATCACGGTGCCGTAGAGCGACCAGTCGTACTGCGCGTAGGCGTCGGGGTCGGACATGTCGAAGGTGTCGATGTCGCAGAAGTCGAAGTCCTTCGCCACGCCGCGCTCCTCGGCGAGCGCGCGGACCGCATGCCCCAGCTGGCCGTTGCAGCCGGTGACGAGGGTGCGCTTCGGCGCCATGGGGACGACGTCCCTGAGCATCGGGTGGTTGAGGTCGGCCTCGGAGACGGTGGCCTGGACCAGCGGGATCGGCCACTCGATGGCGAGCTCGGGGTCGGCGAGGTTCACGAAGGTGTAGGTCCTCTTCAGCTCCAGCGACCAGTGGGCGTCCACCAGGTAGGTGTAGGCGGTGCCGTCCTCCAGGGCCTGGAAGGAGTTGCCCACGCCGCGCGGGACGTAGATGGCCTTGCTGGGATCCAGAACGGTCGTGAACACCTTGCCGAAGGTCTCGCTTCCCTCGCGCAGGTCCACCCAGGCGCCGAAGACCGAGCCGCGCGCGACGGAGATGAACTTGTCCCAGGGCTCCGCGTGGATGCCGCGGGTGACGCCGCGGCTGTCGTTGTAGGAGATGTTGTTCTGGACGACGCGGAGGTCGGGGATCCCGAGCGCGCACATCTTGGCGCGCTGCCAGTTCTCCTTGAACCAGCCGCGCGAGTCGCCGTGGACGGCGAGGTCGACGACCTTGAGGCCCTCTATGCCGGTCTCGGTGACGGAGAGGTCCTTCTCGAAAGCGATGTCAGCCATGTGGGAAAAGCTCCTATCGAAGAGGTTGGGAAACCGGGGGCGCCCGCGCGGTGCGGTTCGCCGGGATGCGGTCTACTGGCCCTGTGCGCGGTAGCGCGCCTCGGTGGCCTCCTTGGCCGGGCGCCACCAGGACTCGTTAGCCACGTACCAGTCGATGGTCTGCTTGAGCCCCTCGGCGAAGTCGGTGTGCGCCGGCCTCCAGCCCAGCTCGCGCTGGAGCTTGGTGGAGTCGATGGCGTAGCGGCGGTCGTGGCCGGGGCGGTCGGCGACCCAGTCGAAGTCCTCGGGGTCGCGCCCCATGGCCTCCAGGATCATGCGCAGGACGGTGATGTTGCTCCTCTCGCCGTCGGCGCCGATGAGGTAGGTCTCCCCCATGCGGCCCTTGGTGAGGATGTCCCAGACGGCCGATGAGTGGTCCTCGGTGTGGATCCAGTCGCGGACGTTCTCGCCGCGGCCGTAGAGCTTGGGGCGGACGCCGTCGACGATGTTCGTGATCTGCCTGGGGATGAACTTCTCCACGTGCTGGTAGGGGCCGTAGTTGTTGGAGCAGTTGGAGATCGTGGCGCGCAGGCCGTAGGTGCGCGTCCAGGCGCGCACGAGCATGTCGGAGCTGGCCTTGGTGCTCGAGTACGGCGAGGACGGGTGGTACGGCGTCTCCTCGGTGAACTTGGCGGGATCGTCGAGTGCCAGGTCGCCGTAGACCTCGTCGGTGGAGACGTGGTGGTAGCGGATGCCGTGCTTGCGGACGGCCTCCAGCAGGCGGAAGGTGCCCTCCACGTTGGTGCGCAGGAACGGCTCGGGGTCGGCGATGGAGTTGTCGTTGTGGGACTCGGCCGCGTAGTGCACGATCGCGTCGTGGCCCGGCACCAGCTCATCGAGCAGCCCGGCGTCGCAGATGTCGCCCACGACGAGCTCCACGCGGTCGGAGGGCAGCCCGGCGATGTTCTCGGGGTTGCCGGCGTAGGTCAGCTTGTCCAGGACGGTCACGTGGACGCCCGGGTGGTTGTCCACCACGTAGTGCACGAAGTTGCTGCCGATGAAGCCGCAGCCGCCCGTGACGATGATGTTCTTGGGTTCGAAGATCTCGGACATGAGGGGTTCCTCCTAGTACTCGCGCGGGCTGTTGACGATCTCGCCGGCGGCGACCTTCTTGAGGTGCTGCCCGTAGACCGACTTGCCGTAGGCCTCGGCGGCCTGCTTGAGCCCCTCGGTGGTGATCCAGCCGTTCTCCCAGGCGATCTCCTCGGGCACGGACACGGGAAGGTCCTGGGAGTGCTCCACGGCGCGGACGAACTCCGCGGCCTCGTGCAGGCTCTCCATGGTGCCGGTGTCCAGCCACGCGTAGCCGCGGCCGAGGGTGACGACGGACAGCGTCCCCTCCCCCAGGTACATCCGGTTGAGGTCGGTGATCTCAAGCTCTCCGCGGGCCGACGGCTTCACCTTGTGCGCCTTGGCGGCCACGTCGCCCGGGTAGAAGTACAGGCCGGTGACGGCGTAGGAGCTCTTGGGGCACTCGGGCTTCTCCTCGATGGAGACGGCACGGCCCTGCGCATCGAACTCCACGACGCCGAAGCGCTCGGGGTCGTCCACGTGGTAGCCGAAGACCGTGGCCCTGCCCGACTCGGCGTTCTGGACGGCGCGCGTCAGGTGGCGGCTGAGGCCGTTGCCGTAGAAGATGTTGTCGCCGAGCACCAGCGCGCACGGCTCGCCGGCGATGAAGTCCTCGCCGATGGTGAAGGCCTGCGCCAGGCCGTCCGGGCTCGGCTGCTCGGCGTAGGACAGGTTCACGCCGTAGCGCGAGCCGTCCCCGAGCAGGCGCTCGAAGTTGGGCAGGTCGGTCGGCGTGGAGATGACCAGGATGTCCCGGATGCCCGCCAGCATGAGGGTGGACAGCGGGTAGTAGATCATGGGCTTGTCGTAGACCGGCAGCAGCTGCTTGGAGGTCACGAGCGTGAGCGGGTACAGGCGCGTGCCGGACCCGCCGGCGAGGATGATGCCTTTCATTGGCTATAACCTTTCATTTCTTGCTGCCCTGCGGCCAGCGCGATTTCCGAGAAGGCGGGCGCAGCAATCGACTCCGAAAGCAACGAACTCGCCAAGATTTCCCTCTCGTAGAAGTTGCGACGAAACCATCTTGGCGAGCCGGCTTCCTTCACCAATCTCACTTGCATGCATGAGTTCGTCTGCATGCGTTTCGAGAAAGAAGCCAACAGCGCGGTTGCGGGCAAACTGTTGGGATGGCGTCAAGTTATGCGAGTGATAGACCTCTGCACGCGGCTCGTAAGCCACCTTCAACCCTGAGGCGATAAACCTTGCCGCCATGAGCATGTCCTCGTTGGTGTTAACGTGCTCGAATCCGCCGCATTTGAGATATGCAGTTCGTCGATAAGCGGAACAGGCATCAGATGCAAAAAAAGTCTTAATACCGAGTTTCTCGAGATCACATTTGGAACGAACGGATGGCCGGTCGGGATAGTTGAAACCACGCACCAGCTGTTCAAAACGTCGGGCATCCGCCTTAGGCAGCTGCCTGCCGCTTACGAGAGCGATATCGGAATCATCAAGCATGGGAGCAACAAGCCGCTCCAGGTAATCATCAGAAACAGGCACAGCATCTTGGGTAAGGAAGCATACAAAGTCACCCCTCGACTCCCTTAGTGCCATGTCTCTTGTGGTGCCGTGGTTGAAATCCTGGCGATCAATCTTCAGAAGGCGGACTCTTTTGTGCTGCCGGACCAGCTCTATAGTTTTATCTTCCGAAGCGGAATCAACGATAAGGATATCAACCGGCTGAATAGACTGGTGTTCGAGGGCAATTAAAAGCCCATCGATTTCATGCTCAGCATTAAGAGTCGGAATGATGACGGATATTTCCATCTATCGGCCCGTCCTCTCCTTGCCAAACATGGCGCCGAAAGTGCCAGCAAAACACTTCCAATCCATTCGGAAACAACGGTTCCGCACGTAATGCAATTCGATTTTTTGGCGCAGACCGCTTTCAAATGACGCATCGTTGCGATCCGTCGCCTGCCATAACCCGGTAATTCCAGGTTGAACCGAAAGAAATACAACCTTATCCTCATCAGAAAAATGCATTTCGAGTTCATCACGCGTAATGGGACGAGGACCGATAACGGATAAATCACCATTTAAAACATTAAGAAACTGCGGCATCTCATCGATAGAGCACTTACGAATAAACTGCCCGACCTTAGTGATGCGCGGATCGTTATCGACCTTGCGCTCAATTTCCCACTGATGCAGCTGCTCAAAATTTAAATACTTCTGAACATTGCCAGCATCGGCAACCATGCTGCGCAGCTTAAAGATCTTAATGACCTTGCCATTTTTGCCAATTCGCTCCTGGGTGTACAAGGGACTACCCGGAGACTCTAGACAAATCAGGACGCACACAAGACCCACTGGAATGAATAAAATAGCGATCGCCATAAGACTAAACACAAGGTCAAACAGCCTCTTGACGATGCGATACCCAAGCGTACCGCTCGGCTTTATCTGATTGAAAGCCAGCGCACCAACCGTTGATGTACAACTCTCTGTTACTTCTTTAGCAGTCACGATAAAACTTACGTCCCTGTCCCCAGGAACCCCCCCCCCGTCCATGAATCAAAATGCGAACGAATTGCCGGTGCAACGTCTCCCTTACGTTTTGCTGGGCACGTCGAGCGGAAGTAACTCCCTAAATGCGGAGTCGCCTTCGCCCACGTCCACCAGGCACCAGCGTTTATGACGGTCGATCTTCTTTACACGGGCCTCTTGCCCCACCAAGGGACCCTGCTCTATGTGCAACACGCCGTCTTCTATGCGCGCAACGCTGTTACGCACCACGCCGTCGTCGTCCAGCACACTGCGGTACCAGCCCTGCGCGTCGTCCGGCATGGGCATGTACGCCCGCTCCCTACTGCCGGCGATGCGGCAGCCAAAGCTCAACTGGGCCAAAGCCCTATCGAGCGCGGCAGCATCGTGCGTAGCGACGAAGAAATATTCCTTGTACATGGGTTTGGTTTGGAGCGACCAGGCACCGTCCCGCTTAAACCAGAACTCCTTTTGCATCACAAAAGCGTCCTGCATAAGGTTGTGCGGGATAATGCGGCGGACCTTTTCGCAGGTCTCGCGCTCTTTTCCATGGGGGGTGTGAACCAGATACCAGCGAACGCGGCCGTGCTGGCTGCTGATGGTGGCGCCGTTAAAAGCGCCTGGCAGCTGCTCTTGGCGCCGTGCCGTCTGTTCCATGTTCTCGCCCCCCCTTTGGCTTTGCGATGCACGCAAATGCAGGGGCGTTTAGAACAGGCTTCTCGCTCGCAGCTAGGCGCAGTCGCAAAAGTACAGGTTTTTGTATCTTTCGACATAGACAATTATACGAGCAATTAATCAGCGATTGCCCAGATTACGCAAAATGTCCTGCCGGTAGATACATCTCCATACCCCTCTACAAAAACCTGTACCTTTTTGTGCAACAAAAAAGCCGCTCAACCAGCGGCTTTTCTAATTTTGGTAGGAAAAAAGGCGACCGCCCTGTGTGGACGGTCGCCTTTGTTAATTGTTGTGAAGCTTGCCTTAGGCGCGAGTCTTAATCTCCTCGGTCACCTTCGCAACAAACTCATCGACACCCATCTGAACGGTCTCGTTGGAGCGATCGCGGACGGAGATGTTGCCGGCCTCGACCTCCTTCTCGCCCAGGATGAGCATGTAGGGCACGCGGTCGATGCTGCGGGCCTCGCGGATCTTGTAGCCGATCTTCTCGTCGCGGTCATCGCAGACCACGCGAATGCCGGCCTCCTCCAGCTTGGCGCACACCTCGTGGGCGTAGTCGCGGCTCTTCTCAGAGACGGGAAGCGCCTTGACCTGCACGGGGGCCAGCCAGGTGGGGAACTTGCCCGCAAAGTGCTCAATCAGAATACCGATAAAGCGCTCGATGGAGCCAAAGCACACGCGATGCAGCATGATGGGGCGCTTCTTGGTGCCATCGGCGTCCACGTACTCCAAGTCAAAGTTGAGCGGCATCTGGAAGTCGAGCTGCACGGTACCGCACTGCCAGGTACGGCCGAGCGAGTCCTCCAGGTGGAAGTCGATCTTGGGGCCGTAGAAGGCGCCGTCGCCCTCATTGACCTCGTAGTCCATGCCCAGCTTCTCCAGAGCGGTGCGCAGGCCCTCCTCGGCGCGAGCCCAGTCCTCGTCAGAACCCATGGAGTCCTCGGGGCGGGTGGAAAGCTCAACGTGGTACTTAAAGCCAAACTTCTGGTACACGGAGTCGATGAGGTTGACCACGCCCACGATCTCGTCGGTCAGCTGGTCGGGACGCACAAACAGGTGGGCGTCGTCCTGGTTAAAGCAGCGCACGCGGAACAGGCCGTGCAGGGCGCCGCGCAGCTCGTGACGGTGCACCAGGCCAATCTCGCCGGCGCGAATGGGCAGCTCGCGGTAGGAGTGCGGCTTGGAGGCGTACACCAGCACGCCGCCCGGGCAGTTCATGGGCTTAATGCAGTACTCTTCGTCGTCAATAACGGTGGAGTACATGTTGTCCTTGTAGTGGTCCCAGTGACCCGAGGTCTTCCACAGCTGCTTGTTCATGATGAGCGGCGTGGAGATCTCCACGTAGCCGGCCTTGTGGTGAATCTCGCGCCAGTAGTCCAGCAGCGTGTTCTTAAGGATCATGCCGTTGGGCAGGAAGAACGGGAAGCCGGGGGCCTCGTCGCGCATCATAAAGAGGTCCATCTCGCGGCCGATCTTGCGGTGATCGCGCTTCTTGGCCTCCTCCAGCATGTGCATGTGCTCGTCGAGCTCTTCCTTGGTGGCAAAGGCGACGCCGTTGATGCGGGTGAGCATCTTGTTGTCCTTGTCGCCCTTCCAGTAGGCGCCCGAGACGCCGGTGAGCTTAAAGGCCTTGAGCGCCTTGGTGTAGCAGATGTGGGGGCCGACGCACATGTCGATGTAGTCGCCCTGCTGGTAGAAGGTGATGCGGGCGTCGTCGTCCAGGTCGCCGATGTGCTCGACCTTGTACTTCTCGCCGCGCTCCTCCATAAGGGCGATGGCCTCGGCGCGGGGCTTCTCGTACACGGAGAACTTGAGGTTCTCCTTGACGATCTTCTTCATCTCGGCCTCGATCGCGGGGAAGTCGTCCTCGCTGATCTTGACGCCCTCGGGCAGGTCGACGTCGTAGTAGAAGCCGTTGTCGGTCGCAGGGCCGTAGGCAAAGTCGGCCTGGGGGTACAAGCGCTTGATGGCCTGCGCCATGATGTGTGCGGCGGAGTGGCGGATGACGTGCGTGACCTCGTCCTGCGGGAGCTCGGCCACCGAACCGTCATTGTAGAGTGCCTTCATGGGTATGTTTTCTCCTCTCGGATGCCTGGTGCAAGTGCGTGCGATGCGCTCGGCATTTTTGACTTGCATCATTATAGGCAGGTTGCCTTGGTATACAAGCGCCCGCCGCACCTTAATGGCACGGCGGGCGATTTTCTACGCATGCTTCATCGTGTGGGGCGGGGCTGCGGAGCGCGCGTGCGGTTTGCGGCGTGCCCGTGGCTTGCGGCCGGCCCGGCGATGGATGCGCTACTGGATGCGAGTTCGGCAGTAGGGGCAGACCTTCCAATGCGCATCGAGCGGGCGATGGCAGCTGGGACACACGTTGCGAACCTGGGTATCGCACACCGGGCAGACGACGAAGTCCTTCTCGATGGGCGCCCCGCACTGCGGGCAGGTGCCGTACTGGGCAAGCTGGCGCTCGCGCAGAGCCATGTCCAGCTCCTGCTCCTCGCGGTCGGACGCATAGGAGTGCGGGCGCAGGACCAGGTAGGCGATGAGGCCCACAAACGGGATGAGGGCGATGATGCCCCACGCCACGTAGGCGCTGGCGCCGCGGCGGCGAGCGTCGATGAACACATAGACGACCGACAGCACATACAGGGCGATGATAAAGCCAACGAAGGCATAGACGACGCCCATAAGCTGCGGCGACATGAGCTCGGAGATGTACTTGGACATTACGGGTACCTTTCGGAATATTAACAGTCCGGTCAAGTTTACCACGGGGTTTGTTTATATGGGACCACGGCTAGGGGCGGGGCTGGCGCGGACACAAACATCTCAATCTGTAACAGGTGGAGGCGAAATCCGGGTCTAGGTGTTACAGATCGAGACGAACGGAAGGGGCGCCAGACTAACGTCTCAATCTGTAACATCTGGAACCCAAATCCTCGTCTAACTGTTACAGATCGAGACGAACGGTTTCCATAGTTGTCGGCAGACGAGGTTGTCGACGTTACCGGGTCTCACCTCGTCTGCCGTTGGCGGGTGTTGCGGGGCTGTTCGCCGCATTGACGCCGCTCTGGGGACGCGCAGACCGTAGGATAGTCTTATTGACAGCCTGTCAACTTGTCTGGGAGGCACTGTGACAGAAACGTTTGATATCGCGATTGTCGGCGCGGGCATCACCGGATGCGCCATCGCGCGGCAGCTCGCGCGCTATGACCTGTCCATTTGCGTGGTCGAGGCGGCTAACGATATTGCGCTGGGTGCGTCGAAGGCCAACGGCGGCCTGGTGCACGCCGGCTACGATCCGGCGCCGGGAACCGTAAAGGCACAGGTCAATGCCCGTGGCTGTGAGCTGTATGGTACCTGGGCCCAGGAGCTGGACTTTCTGTTCTGCCGCACCGGGTCGATGGTTTTGGGCTTTAACGACGAGGACCGCACGCATCTGGAGCAGCTGCGGTGCAACGGCCATGTCAACGGTGTTCCCGAGCTGTCGATTATCGGCCCCGAGCGCATCCACGAATTAGAGCCGCGTGCCAGTGCCGATGCAACGTGCGCGTTGTGGTGCCCCTCGACTGGGTTTGTCGACCCGTTTGAGGTTGCCATCGCCGCGCTGGAGAACGCCGTGGCCAACGGGGTGACGTTTATGCGGTCCGCGCCGGTGGAAGCGATTGAAGTCGCGGACTCGGGCGACGACGCGCGCTTTACGCTGGCGACCCCCGCTGGCAATGTGCGCTGCCGCTACCTGATCAACGCCGCGGGCAACGGCGCCGCCGACATCTCGCATATGGCGGGGGCCGAAGAGTTTCAGATGGTCTGGCGCCAGGGCAACATCGTGGTGCTGGACAAGGAGCCGCGCACGCTCATGCCGCTCTACCCCGTGCCGACGCCGGTGTCGAAGGGCGTTATCGTGACGGGCACCGTACATGGCAACACCGTGATTACCGCGACGGCTGCCGTGCGCGAGCCGGGCGACACTCAGACCTATGCGAGCGATGTGAACGCGCTGCTGACCGGCGCGCACAAGCTAGTGCCCGATCTGGATACGCGACGTGTGGTGCGCGCATTTGCCGGCGGGCGTCCGGTCATTCAGGGAACGAACGACTTCTTTATTGGACAGTCGGCCGTGGTGCCGGGGCTGTTCCAGGCGGCGGGCATTCAGTCGCCGGGCGTGGCAAGCGCGCCGGCCATTGCCGAGCGCATGGAGCTTGTGATGCGTGAAGCGGGCGTGGAGCTGCACGAGCGGGCGGACTGGAACCCAATTCGCCGCGCGCCGGACGACTTTGACCGCGCACCGCTGGCGCGCAAGGAGGAGCTGATCGAGTCCGATCCCGCGTGGGGACAGATTGTCTGCCGCTGCGAGACGGTGCCCGAGGCCGAAATCGTGGCGGCGATTCGACGCCATCCGGGCGCGGTTTCGGTCGAGGGCGTCAAGCGCCGCTGCCGTGCCGGCATGGGTCGGTGCCAAAGTGGCTTTTGCCAGAGCCGTGTGGTGGCGATTCTCGCCCGAGAGCTGGACTGCGACCCCAGCGAGGTATTACTGGAGGACGCCGGATCTTGGCTGGTTGAGGGACCGCTGAAGGGGGTGCGTTAGGATGGCGAAATTCAAATCGAGCGCGATTGATTGCGGCGTCGTAGAAGCCGTACAAACGCAAGCCTTCGACGTGGTCGTTATCGGCGGCGGCCCCGCCGGCATGGCGGCCGCACTGGCCGCGCATAAGGCCGGAGCGCGCGTGGCCATCGTGGAGCGCGAGCAGCACCTGGGCGGCATCCTCCGCCAATGCATCCACCCCGGCTTTGGCCTGTCGCACTTTAAACAGGAGCTCACTGGTCCCGAGTACGCGCAGCGCTTTATCGACCAGGTGCACGCAACCGACATTGCGCTGTTCCTGAACAGCATGGTAATTGGGGTAGATTCAGGCGAGCCTACAGAAGACACCGCGGTCCATACCGTCACGCTCATGAGCCCCGCCGGCATGCTGCAGCTCACCGGGCGCGCGGTCGTCCTTGCCATGGGATGCCGCGAGCGCACTCGCAGCGAGATCAAGATCTCTGGCAGCCGTCCCGCCGGCGTGTTTACGGCCGGCCTGGCGCAGCGATACATCAATATCGAAAACCTCAAGCCCGGCTCGCGTGCCGTCATTTTGGGCTCGGGTGACATCGGGCTCATCATGGCACGCCGCTGCACGCTCGAGGGGATTTCGGTCGAGGGCGTGTACGAGCTTATGCCGTACGCCAACGGACTGCGTCGCAATGTCAAGAACTGCCTGGACGACTTTGGCATTCCGCTGCACCTGTCCGCCACCGTCACGCGCGTGATCGGGCACGACCGTGTGGAAGCCGTCGAGGTAAGCCAGGTCGACGAGCACCTGGCGCCCATTCCGGGGACCGAGCGCATTGTTCCGTGCGACACGCTGCTGCTTTCGGTGGGATTGATTCCCGAGAACGAGCTTTCGGTTGCCGCGGGCGTGGAGCTTGACCCGCACACGCGCGGCGCCGTGGTGGACCAGAGTCTGCAGACGGGCGTGCCGGGCATCTTTGCCTGCGGCAACGTGCTGCACGTGCACGATCTGGCCGACAACGTGACGACCGAGTCCGAACGCGCCGGTGCAGCCGCGGCGGCGTACGCGCTGGGGAACGGCGCGGATGACGAAGTGGGCGCTGCGGGCACGGGCTGCGAGCTCACGGTCTCCCCCGCCGGCATCGCAGGCTACGCACTGCCGGGCCGCATTACGACCGTCGGGCTCACTAAACTTAACTTCCGCGTGCGCCGACCCGTCGACGCCGCCCGCGTGCGCATTCTAGCAGGCGACGAGGAACTGTTCGCCGGCAAGGTCCGCCCGTTTAAACCGAGCGTCATGGAAAGCTTCCCGCTGCCGGCAAAGGTGATTCAGCATGCGCTCGACTTGGGTGTTAGCGAGATTGTCCTGTCCGTCGACCCCGTTGAGGAGGCGTAGAGTCATGAGCACAAACGCGATTGAAACGCTGCAGTTCAACTGCACCACCTGCCCATCCGAGTGCCTCCAGACCGTAGAAATCGAGCGCGACGCCAATGGCGCCGTGGTGGAAGTGCGCTCCGTAACCGGCAACAACTGCCCACGCGGTGATAAATTCGCACATCAGGAGCTCACCTGTCCCATGCGCGTGCTCACGACGACCGTGGCCGTCTCCGGCGGCGATGAGGCCCTGCTGCCCGTGCGCACCGCCGATGCCATCCCGCTGGCACTCCACGCCCAAGCCATGAACCTCATCCGCGGCGTGGTCGTCGAGGCCCCCATCCGCATGGGCGACGTCGTGCTGGAGAATCTCCTAGACACCAACATCAACCTTATCGCCAGCATGAACATCGACCCTGCCTAGGTAGCTCATTTGGGACGGGGCACTTTTAGCTACCCCGCTCCCTTCTTTTCGGTTGCAAAAGCGCCCTCTTGGCTGCTATCGGATTTGTGCCATTTCAAAACTACCCCGGTTTACGGGGCTGATTCGGAGACCCCCATCCATACAGGCATTTTTCGATTTTTGATAAGCCGTCTACCTGCGGTTTTAATTTCGCAATTTTTCCCATGGTCAAGCAATACAGGTCCAGCCCCGTAATCCGCCATAGTTTTGAAACCAGCCCATTTGGGACGGACCTCTTATGGCTACTTTTACCTATCATTCCGCATGTTGGACGCAGCTAAAATAGCCCGTCGCAAATTGACTACCCTGGCATTGGGGATACCATGGTGGCAACCTAGCGAAAGGATGTTTCATGGCACATGTCGATGACCAGCGTGTGGCGCGCGTGCTCGATGCGCTCGAGGCTCAGCACCCCGGCGCACAGCTGCTCGTAAACGACCCATGGTCGATCTATTACCTGACCGGCTTTTATGCCGATATGTTCGAGCGTTTTTGCGGCGTGCTGCTCGTGCGCGATGCCGAGCCGGTGATCCTGGTCAACGCACTGCATCAACTGCCCGAGTACGACAATGCCCGCGTCGCCTATCACACCGATACCGATGTCGTGGCCGACGCCATCGCTCGCGAGGTCGATCCGACCAAACCGCTCGGCATCGACACCGTCATGCGCTCCGGCTTTTTGATGCCGCTCATGGAGCGCCACGCCGCAAGCGAGTTTTTCCTGGGTGACTTTGCCGTCACCGCCGCACGCACCCACAAGGATGCCACCGAGCAGGAGCTCATGCGTGCGTCCTCGACCGCTAACGACGCTGTAATGGCCGATGCTATTAAGCTTGTCCACGAGGGCGTGACGGAACGCGAGATTGCCGACCAGATGCTCGGCCTGTATCGCAAGCACGGCTGCGAGGGCTTTAGCTTTCCGCCCATCGTGAGCTTTGGCGCCAACGCCGGCGACCCGCATCACGAACCCGACGACACTGTGCTCAAGCGCGGCGACGTGGTGCTGTTCGACATTGGCGGACGCCGCTGCAACTATTGCTCGGACATGACGCGCACGTTCTTTTGGGGCGAGCCGGACGAGGAGACGGCACGCATCTACGACATCGTGCGCCGCGCCAACGAGGCCGCCGAAGCGCTCATCGCACCGGGCGTGCGCATGTGCGACCTGGACCGCGCCGCGCGCGACGTGATTGAGGACGCAGGCTACGGCGAATACTTTACGCATCGCCTGGGTCACTCGATCGGCCTGCAGGACCACGAGCCGGGCGACGTCTCGCTCGTCAACGAGCAGGTCGTAGAGCCGGGCATGACGTTCTCCATCGAACCGGGCATCTACCTCCCCGACCGCACCGGCGTCCGCATCGAGGACCTGGCCCTGGTGACCGAGAACGGCGTCGAGATTCTCAACGCCTACCCCCACGATCCGGTCCGCCTAGACTAGGCAATGTGTCAAAGGGAGAGCCCCTTTGACACATCTTACAAACGCCGCGCCACGAAAACGGCCTATCTACTACGTTTAACCCGCATGAGTCGACCATGCGGGTCTTTTTTGAAAAATGGCGAGCCATCTACCTGCGGTTTTGATTTCGCAATTCTCTGTATGGTCGAGGGTTACCGGTCAAACGTAGTAAATAGGGCCATTTCGTGGCGAGCAAGTCAACTCGAGGCGCAGGGCAGCCAAAAAGCCCCGTCCCAAATTGACTGCTTTTGAGTTGCGGTGATATACGGACTGTTTGAGGCTTCTGGCTTGTAAAACAGTCCGTATTTCACCGCAACTGATGAGGGGATGGGTTAACGGAGCAGCCCCGCTACTTCGCCGGCTAGGGTGATGGTACCGGCTGCTACGAAGGGCTCGCCCGCGGCATCGAAGGCAGCGAGGGCCTCGGACACGCTCGGATACACGCCCGCGAGCTTGTCGGCGTCCACAAGTGCGGCAAGCTCCTCTGCCGACAGGGCGCGGTCGGAATCGGTCTGGGTCACAACCACGCGCGGGAAGGCCGGGATCAGTACGTCAACGATACCCGCCACGTCCTTGTCGGCCAGCGCAGCGCACAGCAGCGTGGGGCGATTCTCTACGCACGGATCGATCTCGTCCAGCGCGCTCACAAAGTTCTCGCAGCTCTGAGGGTTATGGCAGGCGTCGATCAGCTTGAGCGGATCAGTTCCCAGCACATCAAATCGGCCCGGCGTGGGGCAGCCCACAAGCGACACATCGAGCTTGTCATGATCGAGCTCGCGAGCCAGATACCCCTCGCACAGCATAATCGCGCACGCAGCATTCTGCGGCTGATACGCCGGCTTAACCATACTCGACGTATAGATGGCACGCGGTGTAGTACAGCTAAACTCCACGGTATCGCCTACATGCGCCGGTACCTTGGTCGTGGAATGGCTCACAACCAGCGGCACCACACCGCACTCGCGGCAGCGCGTATCCATTACGCGCTGAACGCTCGGCTCATGCGTGCCCTCGCCCAAAACAACCAATCGCCCAGGCTTAATAACCGCAGCCTTCTCCCCCGCAATGGCCTCGAGCGTATCGCCCAAAATACGTGTGTGATCGAGCCCAATACCCGTAATGGCGACGGCCACGGGATCAGTCGCACTCGTGGCGTCCCAACGCCCGCCCATGCCAACCTCAAGCACGGCAACATCCACGCGAGCCTCGGCAAACACCACAAGTGCAGCAGCCGTCAAAAGGTCAAACGGCGTGATGGTATAGGCACGCTCCCCCGCCGCCACACGACGGGCATTCACTCGATGCCCCGCCTCAACAGCGGCCGAAACGCCACGGGCGAATGCCTCATCGCTCACGACGCATCCATCGACTTCCATGCGCTCGGGATAGCGTACCAGCTGTGGCGACGTATACAGCGCGGTCTTGAGCCCCTCACCACGAAGAATGGCAGCCGAAAAACGCGTGGTCGAAGTCTTGCCATTGGTACCGGCAACCTGAATGCAATCGAAATACTCATCCGGACGTCCCAGCTCATCGAGCATATCGACAACCGTCTCGAGCAGAGGACCAGCATCCCCAGAAATCCGCCCCGTATCAGCAGCCAGCCCAACAACCTCATCAAACGAAAGCAAATCAAACTCAAAAGGAACGGTATACAAGCCGGAACGCTTAGGCATTTTTAGAACCGCCATTCATAGAAAAATAAAACAGTATAGGTTGAGGATAGTCAGCGAAAACGCCTCTGATGAGCCAAGGTGCCGTGAAACAAGGGCGCATAGGGCTTATGCCCATGCGCCCGAAGTTGAACGGCAGATTGGCCATCAGAGGCGTTTGCAGCGTCGAGTCAGCCGCCGTTCGTTAGAACGGCGGAATAGGTGTCCGCAGTAGCGAGCAATGCCCCAAACCGCGTCCCCCAGTAACGCCTACGAGAAGTCAGCAACCTGCGAGGTCAGCGCCGCAAGGATCTCCTTGAGCTCAGCTGCACGGTCCCTCTTCTTCTGGACCACCGCGGGCGCGGCCTTGGCCACAAAGCCCTCGTTGGCAAGCGTCTTCTCGCAGCCGGCGAGCTCCTTCTGGGCCGCGGCGATCTCCTTCTCCAGGCGCGCCTTCTCGGCGGAAAGGTCAACCTTGCCCTCGAGCACCACAAAGACCTCGACGCCGCTGTCGACCACGGCGATGCTCGCTGCCGGCTTCTCGACGTCGGTACCCATAACCAGCGAGGCAGTGTTCGCCAGCGGCTCGATGGTCGAGCGCAGGCTCTCGAGCTTCTCGATATCCTCGGCACCGGCGCGCACGACCACGTCGAGCTCGGCCTTAGGGCTCAAGCGATAACGCGAGCGCGTGGCGCGGGCAGCGGAAACGACGGTGCGGCACAGCTCAAACGCGCGCTCGGCGTCCTCGTCAACATACTTGGCGTAGTCGGCGGGCTCCGGCCACTTGGCGATCATGAGCGCCTCGGCGCGGTCCACGTTGCCCTCGGCGTCCAGATCGAGCACGCTCGCCGGCATGTTGTCCCAGATTTCCTCGGTGACAAACGGCATAAGCGGGTGCATCAGGCGAATGGAGGTGTCGAGCACAAAGATCAGGTTGCGCTGCGCCTGCAGTCGGCCCTCGCCCTTCAGGCGGGCCTTGGTGACCTCGACGTACCAGTCGCAGACCTCGTTCCAGAAGAACTGCTGCACGCCGCGGGCCATATCGCCAAAGGTGTACTGCTCGATGCCCTCGGTGACCATCTTCACGGCCTTGGCCAGGCGGCTGAACATCCACGCGTCGGCAGGCGTCTCCACGACGGGCTCGCCGGGCGTGTAGCCCTCCATGTTCATAAGCAGGAAGCGGCTGGCGTTCCAGATCTTGGTCACAAACGACTTGGCCTGCTCGGTGCGCGGGCTATCGATGAGCTTCTTGGTCTTCTTGTCGATGTTCGCGTCAAACTTGACGTCCTGGTTGTTGGTGCACAGCGTGAGCAAGTTGAAGCGCATGGCGTCGGCGCCGTACATGCCAATGAGGTCCATGGGGTCAACGCCGTTGCCCTTGGACTTGGACATGCGGCTGCCGTCCTTGGCCAAGATCGTCGGGTAGATGACGACGTCCTTAAACGGCACCTCGTCCAAGAAATACAGCGAACTCATGACCATGCGGGCGACCCACAGCGCGATGATGTCGCGTGCGGTGACGAGCGCCGTCGTGGGGTGATGGCCCTCGAGCAGCTCCGGCTTTTGCGGCCAGCCCTGCGTGGCGAAGGTCCACAGCTGCGAGCTGAACCAGGTGTCCAGCACGTTCTCGTCCTGATGCACGTGATGGCCGCCGCACTTGGGACACACATCGGTGTCCTCGGTGAGGGCGTCCTCCCAGCCGCAGTCCTCGCAGTAGAACACGGGAATGCGATGGCCCCACCACAGCTGACGGCTGATGCACCAATCCTTAAGGTTCTCCATCCAGGTGGTGTAGGTCTGCGTCCAGCGCGCGGGATGGAAGGTGACCTTGCCGGAGTTGACGGCGTCGAGCGCCGGTCCCTTGAGCTTGTCGACGGCCACAAACCACTGCTCGGACAGCCACGGCTCCAGCGCGGAGTCGCAACGGTAGCAGTGCATGACGGAGTGGTCGAGGTCCTCGACGTGATCGAGCAGGCCGTGCTCCTCAAACCACTTGATGACGGCCTCGCGGCACTCCTCGCGGTTCATGCCGGTGAACTCGCCGTAACCCTCGACGACCACCGCGTGCTCGTCGAAGATATTGATCTGCGGCAGGTCGTGGGCCTGACCCATGGCGTAGTCGTTGGGGTCGTGGGCCGGGGTGACCTTAACAAAGCCGGAGCCAAAGTTGGCGTCGACATGCCAATCCTCAAAGATGGGGATCTCACGGTTGACGATCGGCAGCATGACGGTCTTACCCACGAAGGCGGCCTTCTCGGGATCCTTCGGGGAGACGGCGACGCCCGTGTCGCCGAGCATGGTCTCGGGGCGCGTGGTGGCGACGACGATGTAGTCCTGGCCGTTAACCGGCTCGGTCAGCGGGTAGCGCAGGTGCCACAGGTGACCCTTCTCGTCCTTATACTCGGCCTCATCGTCCGAAATGGCGGTGGTGCAGTTGGGGCACCAGTTGACGATGCGCTTGCCGCGGTAGATCAGACCGTCGTGGTACCAGTCGCAAAAGACCTTGCGCACGGCCTGCGCGTAGTCCTCGTCCATGGTAAAGCGCTCGTTATCAAAGTCGACGGAGCAGCCCATGCGCTTGATCTGCTCGACGATGATGCCGCCGTACTCGTGGGTCCAGTCCCAGCAGGCGTCGACAAACTTATCGCGACCGATCTCCAGGCGGCTGATGCCCTCGCTCTTGAGCTTCTTGTCGACCTTGGTCTGCGTGGCGATACCGGCGTGATCGGTGCCCAGCACCCAGCGCGTGGACTTGCCGCGCATGCGGGCCATACGGATGATGGCGTCCTGGATGGAGTCGTCAGTGGCGTGACCCATATGGAGCTTGCCGGTCACGTTGGGAGGCGGAATGGTGACGGTGCAGTCGCCCACGCCCTCACGGCGCTTGTAGTAGCCGCCGTCGAGCCACTTCTGCAGGATCGCCGGCTCGTTGGTCGACGGATCGTAGTTCTTGGGCATTTCTTCCATATATCTCTCCCTGTCCCGCCGGCGTGTCCGCCTGCTTGGTTTTCGCTCGGTCAAGTCCTGGCTCGCACGAAGGCCACATTAAGTGGCCTTCGGCTCGTGCGGAATCTACGAAAACCAAGCAGGCGGACACGCCTTAGGTATCGATTACTTCAGTCTGAAGATACTAGCTAAACAATCTCACAGAATAGCACAGGCATACCTACCAAAAAGGGACAGGTTTATTTTGGCAGGTTTTATCAGGCAGAATGACGTTTGCCCATATAAAACCGACCAAAATAAACCTGTCCCTAAAAGGCAGGTCCCGCAGTGGTTGCCGCGGGACCTAAACGGGCGCTATTTACCCATAGATGCGCTGGGGCTGTTCTTCGCCCTTTACGGAGGCTTCGGTCACGATGACCTTGGCGACGCCTTCCTCGCTGGGGAGGTCGAACATCGTCTGCTGCAGCACGTCCTCGCAGATGGAGCGCAGGCCGCGGGCGCCGGTCTTGCGGGCGAGTGCCATGCGGGCGATCTCGTGCAGCGCCGCGTCCTCAAACTCAAGCTCAACGTCCTCGAGCTGGAACATCTTGCGGTACTGACGCACCACGGCGTTCTTGGGCTCGGTCAGAATCGACACCAGGTCGTCCTCGTCGAGCGCCTGCGTCTGGGTGACAACGGGCGTACGGCCCACGAACTCGGGGATCATGCCAAAGGCGTTGAGGTCCTGCGGGAGCACCTGACGCAGCAGGTCGTTCTCGTCGACCGAGGTGGGGCCGGCGATCTCGGAGTTAAAGCCCACGCCCTTGTTGCCCACGCGGTCGGCGATGATCTTGTCCAGACCCACAAAGGCACCGCCGCAGATAAACAGGATGTTAGTCGTGTCGATCTGCAGCAGCTCCTGCTGGGGATGCTTGCGGCCACCGGTAGGCGGAACGCTGGCCACCGTGCCCTCAAGAATCTTAAGCAGCGCCTGCTGCACACCCTCGCCCGAGACATCGCGGGTAATGGAGAGGTTCTCGGCCTTGCGGGCAATCTTGTCAATCTCGTCCACGTAGATAATGCCCACCTGAGCGCGCTCAATGTCGCCATCAGCGGCGTTGATGAGCTTGAGCAGGATGTTCTCCACATCCTCGCCCACGTAACCGGCCTCGGTAAGCGCGGTGGCGTCGGCGATGGCAAACGGCACCTCGAGAATGCGGGCGAGCGTCTGGGCGAGCAGGGTCTTACCGGTACCGGTGGGACCGAGCAGCAAAATATTGGACTTGGCGAGCTCCACCTCGTCCATATCGGTGTCGAACTGCGAGCCCATGCTGTCGTCAAAAGCGGACACCGCGGCGCCGCCCTCGATCACGCGGCGATAGTGGTTGTACACGGCCACCGACATGGCGCGCTTGGCGTCCTCCTGCCCCATGACATAGGCCGAAAGCTCGTCATAGATCTCGTGCGGCGTCGGCACGTGCGTGATGACCTGGCGGTCGTCCTCGAGCTCAAAGCCCTCGGCCTCGGGATCCATGGCGGGCTGCCCGGCAGCCTGGCCGTGATCATTGAGGAAGCCCGGCAGCTTGCCGTTGCGGGCAGCGTCCATAAAGTCCGAAGCCAGCGACTCCTCCAGAATCTCGGAGCAGGCGGCGACGCACTCGTCACAGATAAAGATGTTGGTCGGGCCCTTTACGAGGCGTCGGACCTGGCCCTGTTCTTTTCCGCAGAAGGAGCAGCGAATGGGGTTGCCGTTCTCGTCAAAGTTGTCCTGCATGTTACCGGCCATCCTAGGCGTCCTTCGCGGCCAAGTCGCGCGAGGTGACGATGCGGTCGATCAGGCCGTAGTCGAGGGCCTCGGCGGCGGTCAGGTAATTGTCACGCTCGGTATCTGCCTGGACCTTCTCGATGGGCTGGCCCGAGGCATCGGACAGGATCTGGTTGAGCTCGCGACGGGTCTTCTTGATCTCCTCGGCCACAATCTCAATCTCGGTCTGCTGACCCTGGGCACCGCCGCTGGGCTGGTGAATCATAACCTTGGAGTGCGGCAGGCAGAAGCGCTTGCCCTTGGCGCCAGCCGAAAGCAGCACGGCGGCCATGGACGCGGCCATACCCACGCAAATGGTGGAGACCTGCGGCTTGATAAAGTTCATGGTGTCAAGAATCGCCAGGCCGGAGTAAACCTCGCCGCCGGGCGAATTGATGTAGAGCGAGATATCCTTCTCGGCATCCTGGCTCTCAAGATGCAGTAGCTGGGCAACGACCAGGTTGGCGCTGACGGAGTTGATCTCCTCGCCCAAGAAGATGATGCGATCGTTGAGCAGGCGCGAATAGATATCGTAGCTGCGCTCGCCGCGCGGCGTCTGCTCGATAACGTATGGCACGAGGGCGGAATCGAACTTAGCGATCATACGCATCTCCATTTCTCTCTTGCGGACCAAATTGGTTCTAGATAAACGTACGGTGCCCGCATGCTATGCATTGGCTGGCACCGTACGAAGCAACCGGATAACCGGCTTATAACTTTACCCCATCACAGGCGCACGCATGCGCTCGCGGGCAAGGTGGCGAGAATTACTCGGCGTCCTTGGCGGTCTCGTCGACCTCGGTCACCTTGGCGTTCTCGACCAGGTGGTCGACGGCCTTGGAGCGACGGATGGACTCACGGACGGCAGGCATGCGGCCATCGGCGATGAACTCGGCCTTGGAAGCCTCGACGTCCTTGACGCCGGCCTTCTCGAACTCGGCGTTGATGTCGTCCTCGGTGACCTCAATCTTGAGCTCACGGGCGAGGGCGTCGAGCGCCAGGGACTCACGGGCAACGTCGTTGGCCTGCTTATGCAGGTCGCCGATGAACTGCTCCATGGTCAGACCGGAAGCGGGCAGCCAGGTGTCCAGGGTCATGCCGCGGGCAGCGAGGTTGGACAGGAAGTTCTGGCCAAGCTCCTCAAAGACGGACTGCTCGTAGTCGGCATCCATCTCGTCGAGCTGCAGGCGCTCAGCGAGAGCGGAGACGCAACGGTTCTCCTTCTCGGCAGGGAGGCGGGAAGCCTTGTCCTGCTCGATCTCGATCTTGATGGCGTCGCGCATGGCGTCGATGCTGTCGAAGCCAAAGTCGGACTTAACGAGCTCGTCGGTGAGCTCGGGGGTGTTGCGGACCTTGATGCCCTTGACGGTGACCTCGACGGTGTGGGTCTCGGCCTCCTCGCCCTCCTCGACCTCGTCGGTCCAGGTGACGGTCTTGACGTCGTCAACGTTAGCGCCGATCAGGGCCTCGTTGAACTCGGCGGGGTTGCTGTCGCTACCGGCGATGAGCATGCGACCCTCGGCGGCAAAGTTGTCGGCGTTCTCGACGGCCTTGAGGTCGACGGTCACATAGTCGTCAGCCTCGACGGCGCGACCCTCGACGTCCTCGAAGGTGGCACGGTAGTTGAGGAGCATCTCGACCTGGTTGTTGATCTCGGACTCGGTGACCTCCGCAGGGGGCATCTCGATCTCGACGGCGTCGAAGGAAGAGAGCTCGGCAGCAGGACGCAGGGAGAACTCGACGGTGTAGGTGTAGTCCTCGTGATCCTTGGCGAGGTCGAGCTCCTTGTAGTCACCGTTCTTGGTGGGGACGATGTCCAGCTCGTTGAGGACGGCGGGCTCGTTGGCGGCGATCAGGTCGTTGGTGGCCTGAGCGAGGGTAGCCTCGGCGCCAAGAGCGGAATCGATGACCGGACGGGGAGCCTTGCCGGCACGGAAGCCCGGGAAGCGGTACTTCTTGGCGGTGTCCTTGTAGGCCTTCTTGATCGCGGCGTCGACGTCGGCGGCCGGGATGGTGACCGTAGCGGTGAGCTTGGCGTCCTTGACGTCAGAAGCGGTGATGTTCAACACGTTCCTCCTCATACTGCCCAGCTTATCTGAGGTGCTGGTACCTTTATGCAACAAAGTGTCGCGACGGCCAGGGCCGACGCAGGTGCGATGGTGCGGGCGAAAGGACTCGAACCTTCACGGGAATCCCACCAGAACCTAAATCTGGCGCGTCTACCAATTCCGCCACGCCCGCATGAGCGCACAGACTAGGAATGATAGCAGATACGAGCGGCAAGCGCACGCATACGTTTTACAGGCTCACGACCTCACCACGAGTGCAAAAGGCGGGGCGAGTTGTCCCGTCCCGCCAACTACGACTTGTTCGCCGACCCGCTACTCCCCCAGCAGGGCCTTTTCGGGCGTGATCGGCAGCGAGCGCACCTGGTGGCCGGTGGCGTGTGCGACGGCCGAGGCCACGGCGGCGAGCGGCGTGTTGATGACGACCTCGCCGATCGACTTGGCGCCAAACGGACCCGTCGGCTCGTAGCTCGGCTCAAAGGCCACGCGAATGCTGCCGATATCCAGGCGCGTGGGCAGCTTGTAGCTCATAAAGTTGCCGGTGCGCAGGCGGCCACGGTCGTCGTGCTCGACGATCTCGTAGAGCGCATGACCGATACCCTGGGCAATGCCGCCCTCGGCCTGGACACGCGCGAGCGCCTCGTTGATCACGGTGCCGCAGTCGACGGCCGCCGCATAGTCCACCACGGTCACCTTGCCGGTGGCCTTGTCGACCTCGACCTCGGCAATGCCGGCCATAAACGGCGGAGGCGAAACGGGCAGGCAGGCAGAAGCATGCGAGGTGAGCGCGTCGCCGCCCGCGATGTTCTTGACGCATAGGTTGGCAAATTCGCGCAGCGTGAGGTAGCGGTTCTGCTCACGAGCGGCACGCTCGTCGGACAGGCGCACGTACTGGCCGTCGAAGACCACGTCGGCGGCGTCAACGTCCCACATCTGAGCGGCCTTGGCGCAAATCTTCTCGCGCAGCTCGGTCGCGGCGTTCTTGGCGGCAAGGCCCGTCACGTAGGTACCGGAGCTCGCGTACGAGCCGGCGTCGAACGGCGACACGTCGGTGTCCACGCCGCGCACCACGATCAGCGAGCTCTCCACGCCCAGCTCCTCGGCGGCAATCTGCGCCAGGATCGTGTCGACGCCCATGCCGTTATCGGTGGCGCCGGTGCCGATGGTAATGAAGCCGTCCTCTTCCAGGCGCATGTCGATGCCGGCGATGTCCACGTTGGAAATGCCCGAGCCCTGCATGGTGAGCGCGCAGCCCAGGGCGCGCACGCGGTCGCCCAGATCGACGGCCAGCGGCTTGTCGCGCCAGCCGATCATGTCCATCGCGCGCAGCAGGCAGCGGTCGAGCGCGCAGGCGTTGAGCTTCTCGTTGTAGTACTGCGGCATGATCTCGCCCTCGCGCACGATGTTCTTAAGGCGCAGGTCGGCGGGGTCCATGTGCAGCATGTCGGCGAGCTCGTTGACGGCGCTCTCCACGGCAAACTGGCCCTGGGTGGCACCGTAGCCGCGATACGCGCCGCCGCGGTTGGTGTTGGTGTAGACGGCGTCCCAGCTAAAGCGGCTCGCCTTCACATGGTTGTAGATAGGCAGGCTCTTGTGGCCCGAGAGGCCGATCGTCGTGGTGGCGTGCTCGCCATACGCACCGGCGTTGGACAGCGTGTGCAGGTCGATGGCCGTGATGGTGCCGTCGTTCATGGCGCCCAACTTGACGGTCATCTGCATCTGGTGGCGCGAGTTGCCCGCGGTGATTGTCTCCTCACGGGTGTAGCAGCAGTAGCTCGGACGGCCGGTCTGCTGGGTAACGAATGCCACGAAGATCTCGCAGCAGCCCGTCTGCTTGGAGCCAAAGCCGCCGCCGATGCGCGGCTTAATGACCTGCACCTGCGACTGCGGAATATCGAGCGACTGAGCGACCATGCGGCGCACGTGGAAGGGCACCTGCGTAGAGGTGGTCACCGAGATGCGCCCAAACGCGTCGGTCGTCGCGAAGGCGCGGAAGGTCTCCATGGGCGCGGTCTGCGTGGCCTGGCTGGTGTAGGTGCGCTCAAAGACGATATCGCTCTGGGCGAAGGCCTCATCCAAGTCACCAAAGTCGCTCGTGCCGCTGCATACCAAGTTGCGCAGGACGTCGCCGCCCTGCGGGAACATAAAGGTCACGTCGCCCTCGGGGTGGACCACGATGTCGTTATCGAGCGCCTGGGTAAAGTCGAGCAGGGGCTCGAGCACCTCGTAGTCGACCTTGATGAGCTTGAGCGCCTTGTCTGCGGCCTCCTCGGTCTCGGCGGCGACGATCGCCACCTCTTCGTTTTGGTAACGGACGAGGTTCTCGAGGATCAAGCGGTCGTAGGGACTCGGCTGCGGATAGCTCTGACCGGCGATGGTAAAGCGGCGCTTGGGCACGTCCTCATAGGTGTAGACGCCCACGACGCCCGGCACCTTCAGGGCGCGAGACGTGTCGATGGAGCAGATCTTGGCGCGGGCATAGGGGCTGCGCTTGAGTTTGACGATCAGGGCGCCGGCGGGCACCATATCGCCCGTGTAGACGGGACGGCCCTCGAGCAGCGCCTTCGAGTCCTTCTTAGGCTGCTTATGGGTGATCTGCTTGTACGAAACACCGTCGCAGCTGGTGTCGTTGACCGGCAGCTCGGGCATCTCAAAGCCCACCTGCACGCCGGACTCGTTGAGGAAGCGGACAATGGCGCGCAGCTGGCTCTCGTAGCCGCTGCAGCGGCACAGGTTGCCGGCGAGCTGGCGCGACAGTTCCTCGCGCGTGGCGACGAGGCTCGGGTCCTCCTTGGCGGCACGGGCGAGCGCCAGCACGTTCATGATGAGGCCGGGGGCGCAAAAACCGCACTGCTCGGCGCCTTCGGCAGCCATAGCGCGGGCAAGCGCCTCGGACTCGGCCTTAAGGCCCTCGAGCGTGGTGATGGAGCGGCCCTCAACACGGGCGGCGGGAACCGAGCAGCTCAGCACCGGATCGCCATCGAGCCACACCGTGCACAGGCCGCAGTTGGTGGTCTCGCAGGCGCAGCGCACCGACGCGCAGCCCTGCTCGCGCAACAGCGCAAATAGCATGGTATCGGGGGCAATCTGAACCTTGACCTTACGGCCGTTGAGCGTAAAGGAAAGATCGATGAGTTTGGCAGCCATTAGCGCACCTCGCTAGAATCGACGCCGGGCACGCGGCGGCAGGAATACTCGTCCGTGGCAAACTTGGGGACCTGCACGGTCTCGAGCTCGCGGGCAAGCGCGGCCGAAAGCTCGATGCCGGCGGCGCGACGCACGGCCTGGACGGCGAGCGGGGCCGAGATGCGGCGGCGGTAGTCGGCCGAGCCCCACAGGTTGGTGCCATAGCTCAGCGCGCGTACGGACGCGGCCAGGGCACGCAGCTCGTTTTCGCAAGGACGCTCATTCACCAGGCCGCACGCCTCGCCCTGCAGCAGGGTCGCGCGCAGCGGGCGGGCGCCCACGGTGACGTGCCAGGTGTTGTCCCACCAGGCGGCAGTGACGTTCAGCGAGGGGAAGTCGGTCGCAGCCTTGCGCACGGCCTCGTAGCTCGCGCGGTAGTCGTGCTTAACGACCACGATGTGCTCGATCACGTCGCGCACGCAACCCATGTCGACGAACTCGGCGAGCGGCACGCGGCCGGCGCCCGTCAGCTCAACGTAAGAATCAAGAGCGAGGAAGGCGGAGAGAACGTCCGAGAAGCCAAAGCGGCCGTAGATGCTGCCGCCCACCGTGGCGGTATTGCGCAGCTGCACGCCTACAATATCGTGGACGGCGAACTCAAAGACATTGTTGACAAGCGCGTTGAGCCCGGCATGACGCTCGAGCTGGCGCAGGGTGCACACGGCACCGATGCGAAACTCGGTCTCGGTCTCCTCGATCTGATCGAGTCCGCAGGCCGAAAGGTCAATCGCCGTCGCCACACGACGCGAACCCAGGCGCATCCAGATGCCGCCGCCCACAATCTTGTTGTTGCGGTTCTTCTGCAAGAGCTCATAGGCTTCGGCCGCGTTTCCAACACGGACGTAGGTACCGAACTTGAGCACGTTCTCCCCCATCTCTTTACTTGTCCAGTACCCCTAAGTGTACCAAACGAGAGCGCACGACCCTCACCGCCATAGAAAAAGGCTCCCAGCCGGAATGGCTGAGAGCCTTATCACATGCTATGTTGAGCGAAGATTTAGCAGACGCCCTGGGCGAGCATGGCGTCGGCGACCTTCAGGAAGCCGGCGATATTGGCACCCATGACGAAGTTGCCCTCCTCGCCGTACTCCTTGGCGGTGTCGTCCACGTTGTGGAACATGCCGCGCATGAGCTGCTCGAGCTTGCCGTCGACCTCCTCGAAGGTCCAAGACAGGTGCTCGGCGTTCTGGCTCATCTCCAGGCCGGACACGAGCACGCCGCCGGCGTTGGCAGCCTTACCGGGCATAAAGGCGACGCCGTTCTTCTGGAAGTAGGTCGTAGCCTCGATGGTCGTGGGCATGTTCGCGCCCTCGCCGACCACCTTGCAGCCGTTGGCGACGAGCGCCTGGGCGTCCTCGAGCAGCAGCGTGTTCTCGCGAGCGCAGGGCAGCGCGATATCGCAGGGCAGCTGCCACACGCCGCGGCCGTCGCCCTCATGCCACGTGGCATTGGGCTTCTCGTCGACGTACATAGCGAGCGTAACGCCCTTGTCGTGTCCGGAGCGCTTCTTGTTGTAGACATGCTCGAGCACGGTGTAGTCGATGCCGTCGGGATCCTCGACCCAGCCATGGGTGTCGGAGCAGGCGAGCACCTTGCCGCCGAGCTGGGCGACCTTCTGGACCGCGTAGATGGCGACGTTACCGGAGCCGTGAACGACGACGTTCTTGCCCTCGAAGGAGTCGCCGCGGCTCTTGAGGTACTCGTCCACAAAGTAGACCAGACCGTAACCGGTGGCCTCGGTACGGGCGAGCGAGCCGCCAAAGGAGAGGCCCTTGCCGGTAAGGACGCCGGTCCACTCGTTGGTCAGGCGCTTGTACTGACCGAACAGGTAGGCAACCTCGCGGCCGCCAACGCCCAGGTCGCCGGCGGGAACGTCGGTGTTGGGGCCAATGTGGCGATAGAGCTCGGTCATGAAGGACTGGCAGAAGTGCATGATCTCGTTGTTGGACTTGCCCTTGGGGTCAAAGTCGGAACCGCCCTTGCCGCCGCCCATGGGAAGGGTGGTCAGGCTGTTCTTGAGGATCTGCTCCAGGCCCAGGAACTTGAGCATGCCCAGGGTGACCGTCGGGTTAAAGCGCAGGCCGCCCTTGTAGGGTCCAATGGCAGAGTTGAACTCGACGCGATAACCGCGGTTGACCTGAACCTTGCCCTGGTCGTCGACCCAGGGAACACGGAACATGACGATACGCTCGGGCTCGACGAGGCGCTCCAGCAGGGCGGCCTCCTCGTACTCGGGGTGGGCGTCGAGCGCCGGCTGGATGGTGCCGAGGATCTCGGTCGCGGCCTGGATGAACTCAGGCTGCTCGGGATAGCGGGCCTTGAGCTCTTCGAGAACTTTCTGCGTGTAGCTCATGCTTCCTCCAATGATGGGAAACGAAAAGTGTCGGTCGCGGCACCCCATGCGCCGCGAGCTTTATCGTGTATGGATAATATCGCACTGTTGCAGCAAAGTTTCGCATAAGCCGACGAGCAGATGTTTCGTTTTGATTACGATGCAGGTAGAGGCGTTTTTGAGTGTCTGACGCGCAAAACCCGTGTTTCAAACCTGTTTCGTCCACGTGTTCCAAACCACCACATTGGGGACAGGCACCTTTGTGGTGGTTTTGGTGATTAGAGGACGAGCTGGTGGTAGTCGGCGGGGGTTACGCGGCCCTCGGTGGCGGCGCGGAAGGCGGCGAGGGCATCGCCCGAGAACGGCATGGCCCAGCACAGCCCGCAGCCGGCAGTGATGGAGCCGGGCAGCGGCATAATCCGCCCGGGCACGCCGGCAGCAAGACACAGCTGTTCGCATTCCATCACATCGAAGGTGCTATCGAACGACACGATAATCTTGCGTTCGTGGTCGAGAGCATCACCGGACGGGCCTTCGCGGTGTGCATCGCGATACGCCGCGGCGGCCGCTTCCTCTTCCGCAGTATGTCCACAGCCACCGCAACCGCAGGTACAGGGTTCGGACCCGTCGCAAGTGCAAGGTTCTCCCGTGTCGGGACAAATATCGTGAGACATGGCAACTCCAATCGTCTAGGCGAGTAACTCGGCCGCCGCAAACTCCTCTGGCGTATTGACGTTCTCGAAGCAGAGCGTCGAGCCGGCGACCGCGACAATCTGAGGCTCGTCCAAATACCCGGCGTTCACCCGGTCGATCAGGCAGCGGATTCGCTGACGGTCACCGGCGAGCAGCTCTTGGGCAACCGGCGCACACGCGTCACGGCGCCAGACGGCGCAAAGCGGCTCAATCCCCCGCTCCTCGCGCGGCACGCACACGTCGAGCGCCTCGGCCTCGACACAGCCAGCAAGGGCACCGATTAGCTCCGAAGAGACAAACGGCATATCACAGGCGACGATAGCAACGAGAGGCAGCCGGGCCGCAGTCAGCGAACTCGCGATGCCGCGCATGGCGCCCGCCGGCCCCTCAAGGTCCGACACTATTCGCGGCACCAGGCCGCCAAACGCGCGCTCCTCAAGGTAGGCAAGCTCGCTGGGACGCGAAGTCGTCACGACTAACTCGCCGGCAACTGGCGCCAGCCGACCCAACACGCGCTCGATGAGCGGCTCGCCGCAAAACGCCATGCGAGCCTTATCGCAGCCCATGCGCGAGGACAGCCCGCCCGCTTGGACGACACAAGAAAGATCGGCACGTCTTACGGTAGTCATACGGCAAAACACCTCCATCGGCATGCTTGAAGCCCGGTGCACGAAGCTAAAAACAGCCACCGAAATAGCAGCGCTACGAAAAGCTCGTGCAAAAACAAAACAGCGCCTTTGCGGCACGCAGCAAGACCGCGAGCACAAAAGCGCTGGTAGCGTATGGCGGGAACGTATGTGAATCGAACACATCCAAGACGTTTTGCACGCCTCGCAACGGTTTTGAGGACCGCGGAGCCCACCGGAGCCCATCCGTTCCCAAGTGCGGCGGTATTTTACCAAACCGAAACGGCTCCATCCCAAAAAGACGAGCAAGAAGTTGCGGTGGAATAGTTCTTGTTTAGGCTGCAAGACCCAAAAACAGGAACTATTTCACCGCAACTGAGGAGGCGGGAGCGAGTGACCGGCCTAGCGCAGGGAGCGCAGGCCGCCGGCATCCTTGTCGAGCACCGTAAAGCGCACGGCATCCAGATGCTCAAGAATGCTGATGGCACGTTTGCGCGACACACCCAGGGCCTCGCGCAGCACGCTCGTGGTGGCAGCGCCGCCGGCAGCCTCGATAGCGGCGGCGACGAGCTCGCGCGCATGGGCCTCGACGGCAGCGGACAGGGCAACGTCGCGCTCGACCTTCACGATCGAGCGGCTGAGCGAAAGCTCGCGCAGGGCACGCGTCATGGTGTCGCGATCGAGCTGCAACTGCTCGCCCACCTCGGGCAATATCGGTGCATCGAGGCCGGCTTCGTCCAGCAAGGCAACGATCCGATCGCAAGCCTCTCGCACCACGCGTGCGGCTGCGGCGGCCGAGTGTGGATCGAAAACCTCGGCGCCCTCGGAGGCACACACGCCGCGCGAGCAGCCCTCGGCAATCAGGGCCGCGGCAACGCCATCATCAGCGGCAGGCCACGCAGCATGGGCAACGGCGCCGGGCGTAAAGCCCGTCTCCTTGGGAGACGCCGCGTGCATGGCTGACAGGGTCGCCGCCAGTGCATCCATCGCAGCGTCAAGCACC
Source organism: uncultured Collinsella sp. (assembly GCA_959606035.1). Taxonomy (GTDB): domain Bacteria; phylum Actinomycetota; class Coriobacteriia; order Coriobacteriales; family Coriobacteriaceae; genus Collinsella. The sequence goes on along the minus strand of CAUHHB010000001.1, from coordinate 310,319 downwards.
ACGGCGTCCGCCAAGTAGTCCGCATCACCCACAGCAAGCTTGCGAACAGAGCCCTGCGACACCAACCCGCGCAGTGCGGCATCGACCTCGCCGACACCAAGATCCAAAGCGTCGGCAACATCAACCGCCGTAACTGGCAGCATCTGCAGCGCCAGCCAAGCGCCCACACCGCCCGCGGTATCGCCGGACTCAAGCGCCGCAAACAGTGCACGCTCGCCAGCAGAAAGCTCGCGCGAGCGACGGCAGCGCGAAAGCAGCACGCGCCCGCCGCCGATGAGCATAACGGGCGAATACGACAGCACCACGGCATGGTCTCCGGCACACAGCGGCAGCGGGTCCTCCAGGCGCACCTGCACGGTACGGGTCTCGCCCACCGCCATGGGGGCCTCGCCCTCCAAAAGCATGATGCGGCCGACGACCTCGGCCGTGCCGGCCATCACATGCACACGCGCGCCCGACTCGAGCACGCGCGGCTTGGTGCCCTCGCGACCTAAATACGTAAACGCCATCATAAAGCGCAGCGTCTGGCCAAAGCGACCCTCCACGCCGAGCATCTCACCGCGATCGAGCGCAGCGACGCCACCGCCCACCAAGTTGAGCGCCACACGCTGACCGGGAAGCGCCTGCTGCGTGTCGCCATGCACTTGGATCCCGCGTACGCGGCAGGCCGTGCGCGACGGCAGCGCGACGAGCTCATCGCCCACCGCAACCGGCGCATCGTGCAGTGTCCCTGTCACGACGGTGCCGGCGCCCTTGATCGTAAAGCAGCGGTCAATCGGCAAGCGCGGCGCAGCATCGGTGCGCTCGGCACGGTCGCGGCAGGAATCCCAGCAGACACCGACCCGATCGTCAAGCGCGGCCAGCAGCGCGTCAATCCCCTCGCCGGTCTTGGACGACACGGGGACCATCGGCGCGCCCGCAAACACGGTACCCGACAAAAAGTCATCGACATCGAGCTCGGCAAGCTCGGTCATCTCGGCGTCGGCCAGGTCGCACATCGTCAGCGCGACCACCATATGCGTAACGCCCAGCAGCTCCAGCACATGCACGTGCTCGCGGGTCTGCGGCATCACGCCCTCGACAGCCGAAACCACCAGCACCGCCACGTCGATGCCCGTGGCGCCCTGCACCATGGCGCGCAAGTAATGCGCGTGGCCCGGCACGTCGACCAGGCCAACGATCTTGCCACTCGGCAGTGCCAGCTCGCCAAAGCCCAGCTCCACGGTCATACCGCGACGGCGCTCAACCTCCAGACGGTCGGGATTCTTGCCGGTCAACGCCTCGATCAGTGCCGACTTACCATGGTCAACGTGGCCCGCCGTGCCAACGATAACGGGACACTCTACCAGCGCTTGAACCTCACTCATCGAGCAATCGCCTTCTCAACGCACGCGACGAGCGTCGATGCCGCCGTCTCGATATCGCGGTCGCCCACGAGCGTACGGACGTCAAACAAAATGCGATCGTGCGAGGTTCGTGTGACGACCGGAGTGTCGAAATCTTGGACGAGCGAGCGCTTGAGTGCGTCAACGGAAAGACGCTCATCGACAAGACGCACGGCAACGCACATGGTGGGCAACTCGACGGTAGGAAGCGAGCCGCCGCCGGGAGTCGACGACTCCTCGACGATTTCCACCTGCACGGCACACGGGCAGCCAGCCTTATCGAGGCCCGCCACCATCAGCTCGCGCAGCTTGCGTGCGCGACGCTCCAGATGAGCCTGCGGAAGCGTGAGCATGTTGAGAACCGGCACCTCGCGATGGGCAACATCCGCCCCGTCCATGTAAATGCGCAGTGTGGCCTCGAGCGCCGCCAGCGCGAGCTTGCCCGGGCGCAGGGCACGCATAAGCGGATGCGACCCGCAAGCCTGGACCAGATCGCGACGGCCCATGATAATGCCTGCCTGCGCGGCACCGAGCAGCTTATCGCCCGAGCACGACACCAGATCGAGCCCTGCCGCGACCGAAGCCGGCGTGGGCTCCTCACCGCCGCGCACCAGAATGTCATCGGGCAAAAGCGCGCCCGAACCCTGGTCCTCGTAGAACAGCAGACCATGCTTGTGGGCCAGAGCGGCAAGCTCCCGAGAGCCCACTTCCTCGTGAAAGCCCTCGATGCGATAGTTGGAAGGATGGACCTTGAGGATCATGGCCGTATCGGGCGTAATGGCTTGCTCATAATCTGCCAGGTGTGTGCGGTTGGTGGCGCCGACCTCGACGAGTTTGGCGCCCGAAGCCGCCATGACATCGGGGATGCGGAAGCTGCCGCCAATCTCGACAAGCTCGCCGCGGCTGACGATGACCTCTTTACCCGCGGCATGGGTGGCAAGCACCAGCAGCACCGCGGCGGCATTGTTGTTGACCACGAGCGCGTCCTCGGCACCGGTGAGTGAGCGGATCAGCTGCGCGGCATGTTCCTTGCGCGACCCGCGAGAGCAGGTGTCCACGCTGTACTCAAGCGTGCTGTAGCCGCGCGCGACCTCGGCCACCGCCTTGGCGGCCGACTCCGCGAGCGGGGCTCGACCCAGGTTGGTATGGATAACCACACCCGTGGCGTTGACGGCAGGGCGCAGGCTCGGCAACGCGGAGCGGTGCGCACGCCACTCGATGGCCGAGGCAAGGTCGCGCTTAGAGCGCGGGGCAGCACCGGCGCGAATGGCTGCGCGCTCCTCGTCGAGCTCGGCCGTCACGGCGGCATGCACCACCGCGTCGCAGGTCTCCCCCGCCGCCTTCACTACCGGCCACTCGGCAAGCAGCTCGTTGACGGAAGGAATGGCGCGCAGGCGGGCGCGTACCTCATCGGACATGTTCTGGCTATCGCTCATGTACGGCCTTTCAAAAGAAACGTGGATCAGTCGAATGCATCAGCTGAGTCAATTACTCGTTATTATCCTCGCGCGCCGCCATCTTTTCCACGCGAACGGCGTTTTCCTGGGTGAGCGCGGCACCCGTCAACGGGTCCCAGCGCAGCGGCGTATGGTCGAGTGGGCCCACGCCCAAGGCTTGAGCGCCACCGGCATCGGCGCCAAACGAACGCCCGCCGGGGGCGGCCGAGGTGAAGATGCACGCCGGATGCAGATACGGCGTCGTCTCCACGCGCACGCGGTCGCGGCCCAAATCGCTCACAAGTTCGACGACCTCGCCATCGGCGATGCCCATGTGCGCAGCGGCATCGGCATTCATCTGCACGGCATCCAGGTCCGATCCAGCCTCAGCGGCACCTTGGGCCGCGAGCCTGCGCGAAGTATGCGACTCAAAGGGACGGTTGCCGCTAATGAGGCGAAACATCCCCGGGCCGGGCTCCACCATCGGCGCAATCCAGCCTGGCACGCGTCCCAGACCGGCTCGTTCCCACACGTCGCTTGCCAGCGCAATTTTGCCGCCATCCAAGGGAATCACCGGCTCGCCTGTACGCGACGGCAACGCAACACCCGTGTCGGCCCAGCCGCGCTCCTTGAGCTCGTCCAGATTGATCCCAAACGACGCCACCTGGGCAGCCGCTAGATCGTCGGACGTAAACTGGAAGTACTCGCCCGCGCCACACGCCTGCGCCAGACCGGCAAAAATCTCCCGACCGGGACGTGTGTCGTCATGCTGCACGGGCAGCACGGCGTTGCGGTAGAACACGCGCGCATCGTTGACGCCCGCCACCGTTCCCACGCCGCGGTCGGCCTCCAGATACGTCACGTCGGGCAGCACGAAGTCAGAAGCACGTGCCGTCTCGGACCAGCGAATATCAATCGTCACAAGCAAGTCGAGCCGCTGCAAAATACTCAACCAAGCCTGTGCATTGCCATAGCCCGCACCAGGGTTACTGGCATAGACGATGAGCCCACGCAAATCGCCGGCAAGAATCGACTGACCGATGGTCGTGCATAGGCCGCGCTCGGGATCGACGAGCGGATAGCGCTCGGACCCCAGCTTGGGCCCACGCGGCACCGGCGGCGTCGCAAAGCGCGTGGGATCGAGGTCGCCCAACACAAGCGGCGTGGGCGGATTGAGCGCGCCGCCCGCATGCCCGATGCAGCCCAGCAGCACATCGACCAAGCAGATAGCGCGCGCGGTCTGGGTGCTATTGGCATACGCGATACCGATGCCACCATGAAAGCCCGCATCCACCACAGCGGCAGGCGCGGCGGCAGCGAGATCGCGCGCCGTGGCGACAATCTCTGCGGCCGGCACGTCGCACATCGACTCGGCCCACTCGGGCGTCCAAGGACGGGCCGCCTGCGCCAGCTCGTCAAAACCCGTGGTATAGCGGGCAACGAACTCGTGGTCGTACAAGTCCTCGGCAATCAGCACGTGGGCGATGCCCAGCAGTAGTGCCAAATCGCAGCCCGGGCGCACGCGCAGCCAGCGGTCGGCAAGCGCGGCGGAGCCGCTGCGCCGGGGGTCGACCACGATAATCTTCGCCCCGCGCCGGCGCACATCGTTGAGCGCATCGACGGCCCCCATCGTCGATGAATCGACGATGGAACGCCCCAGGTACATGATGCAGTCGGTATGTGCCAGGTCGGAGGCGGGGCTATAGCCCAGGCTGTGCTCCCAACCGGTAAGTCGGCTTACCTCGCAGGCGCCATCGGCACCGTACACGTTGGGCGAGCCCAACGCATGCATAAAGCGATACGCCCAGTAGCGGTCGAACGAGGGAACGCCGAGCGTCATGCCCAGCGCGCGCGGACCATGCCCGTCAACAATCCCCAAAAGGCGCTCGGCAATCTGAGCAAACGCCTCGTCCCAGGTAATCGCATCGAACCCCGAGCCATCCCGGCGGCGTCGCATGGGGTGCACAATGCGGTCGCGCTCGTCAAACGGCATTGCCAGGCGATGGCGCCCGCGGGCGCACAGGGCACGCGCCGCGCACGGATGCCCCACAACCGGCAACTCAGCCACCACACGACCGTCCTCAACGCGTGCCGCAAAGGCGCAATCGGCATAGCATCCCCCGCATGTGGTCACCACGGCGCGACCGTCACGCTTAACAGCAGATGCCATCTCGATTACCCCTTTCATCAGCCAAACACAACAGGCCAAAAGCCCGGCAACGGGCCCCAGACCCAAAAAGCCTCCCGCACGGCAACGCCCCGCGGGAGGCCTAACGTCAAACAGACGATACCTTACGCCTCGGACTTCTTGGCGTAGATAAACCAGTAGCCGAGCGCGACCAGAACCGCGCCGCCCACGATGTTGCCAAGCGTAGCGGCGGACAGGTTAAACGCAATGCCCGCGGCGTTGAGTGCATCGGCGCCGGCGACCTTGGCACCATAGCCGCACGCGTGCATCACGGCACCCATGGGCAAAAAGTACATGTTGGCAACGCAGTGCTCAAAACCGCAGGCCACAAAGGCAGCGATGGGCAGCAGAATGCCCACGACCTTATCGACCACGGTCTTGCCGGCGGTACCGATCCACACGGCAAGGCACACAAAGATGTTGCACAGGATGCCGCGGAAGAAGATCGTCACCCAGTCGATCGTCACCTTGCCGGCGGCGACGCTCACCATGGAGTTGGCGACCGCCTCGCCGTTGAGCTTATAGATGCCGGCCATGTACACCAAAAAGACGATGAACAGGGCGCCGACAAAGTTACCGACCCATACGACGACCCAAGCCTTGAGCATCTGGACCAGGGTGATCTTTTTGCTCTTGAGCGCGCAGACCATAAGCGAATTGCCGGTAAACAGCTCGGCGCCGCACACCAGCACCAGCACCAGGCCCAGACAAAAGCACAGGCCGCCCACGACGCGCTGGGCACCCCAGGCCAGCGTGCTGTCGCTCAAAAACACAGTAAAGAACAGGCCGCCGAAGGCGATGAACGCGCCGGCGAACATTGCCAACAGAAAGGCCTTAGCGACCGGCAGGTTGGCCTTGGTCACGCCGGCGGCCTCGGTCTTGGCCTCGATCGCGGCGGGTGCCAGGCAATCGGGAGCGGGGTACTCCACCTTGGAATCTGCCATGTCAATCACTTCTTTCCTAATCAGCAGGGACAAGTGAACCTATTGCTCTTGCCCCAAGCGGACAAAGTGGGAAAAGTCGTTGGCGGCCACGGCGTCGTACACGGCGTCGACGGCGTCAAAGACTTCCGGGGACATGGGGTTATAGAACTCCGTGTCGCCCGGCTGAATCCCGACGAAGACGATATCATCGCACGATTGCTCAATCTCTTCGATCAGAATCGACAAGGGAAGCGAATGCGTGGTGAACATCGACTTGCGGGCCACATCGCGCTTGTCGAGCAAACGGATGGACCCGACGGGCAGCGCCATGTCGGCAGCATCGACCAAGACCAGACGCGGCGGACGCTCGCGCTTGACCTCGATGATGTCGTCCTCGGGTGTCTGACCGCCATCGATGGTGTACCAGCCGGCAAGCGGCGCGTCCTCCATCTTTTTGGAGAGCACAGGGCCGGCGGCATCGTCGGCACGCAGCACGCTTCCCGCCGTGAGCACAATGCCCGCAAACGGGGCGCCGTTCACACGTCCATCCACAACGCGACCCATTACTGCAACCTCCCCGTCAGATACACGCCCGACACATCGCGCACGCGCTCCACCAGATCGCGAAACTTCATTAAGAACGCGACCTGCTGGGCATGCAGGCCAAAGTCGTCGTCGAACACCGAGATGCCGGCCTTGGCCGACCCGCGAAAACCGCGCTCGTCGAGCAGCGTGTCGCAGGCCTCGAGCAGCGACGGTACCGCCGCCTTGTCGAGCTGGCACTCACCAAAGGAGCGGATGGCCTCAAACTTGGTTTTGGCCTCCCCCTCCGGCAGCACGTCGATAAGCGTATAGAACACATCCACCGGCACCGACAGGCGCGGCTCAAAGCAGTCGAGCACGCCGGTGTGGTGGCCCACGGCGAGCGTGTAGTACAGCACGTCGCAGGCCTCCTGGGGAACATCTTCCTCGGTCTCCACAAACTTACGCGTGAGCTCATAGAAGACCACCTGGTCGGGCGCATGGCCCAGGCAGGGGTCGGCGACGCCCTCGGCAGCCTCGTCGCTTGCGCGCGAGGCATCGCCAAAGGAGCCACCGAGCATACCGGGGCCCGCAAAGTAACCAGAGCGGTCCGTGAGTTCCATCTAGCGACCCCCGGCCAGCACCAGATCCTGTAACGCCGAGTAGACCTCAACGCGGCGAGGATCATCTTGCTTGTCGATGAGCAGCGCCATGGCACCGCGGATATCGCCCTTGGGTGCGCCCTCGAGCGTATCCATAAACTCGTTGGCCAGGTCGCGGCCGTAACGGTAGCCGCTCATGGCGCGAGCCTCGCGCTCGATGGCAACGCGCAGCTTGTACGGCACGCCGGGGTGCAGGATATCGGCCTGCTCGCCGGTAGCCTCCACCGTGGTCTCGGCATGGAGCTTTTGGTCCAGCAGGCCAAGTGCCATGGCAAAGCCGTAGATGGTCTGCGCGGGGCTGGGCGGGCAGCCAGGGATGTAGACATCGACCGGCAGGATCTTATCCGTGCCGCCCCAGACGCAGTAGTTGTCGTAGAAGATGCCGCCGGTGCAGCCGCACGCGCCATAGGACACCACGATCTTGGGATCGGGCGCGGCCTCAAAGGCGCGCAGGGCCGGCATGCGCATGGCACGCGTTACGGCGCCGGTGTACAGCAGCACATCGGCGTGACGGGGCGAGGGCACGACCTTGATGCCAAAGCGCTCGACGTCGAAGACGGGCGTGATGGAACCGAAGATCTCGATCTCGCAGCCGTTGCAGCCGCCGCAGTCAACACGGTAGACGTACACCGAGCGCTTGATCTTCTTAAGAAGGGTCGCCTTGGCCTTCTCGATGCTCTCGTCGAGCTCGATCTTGGTCGGGCGGTACTGGAGCCGCTCGGGCAAAAGCGTGGGTTCGGCCATGGTTACTCCTCCTTCGTTTCAAAATCCATGATGATGCCCTCGACCGGCGCCGGACCGGCGGGAATCTCGGGCGCATCGGGGTTGAGCTCGCGGTCGATATACTCCGGGTTCACGCCGTGGCCGCCCAGATACTCCATGCCGGGGCCCTGGGGCTCACCGGACGCAAGCGTCTCGTTGGCAGCCATGCCGGCAGCGTTGCCGGTCTTTACGGCCGAGGCGGCGCGCAGGGCGTCGAGCTCGCGCTTGCACTCCTGGCACATACCGACGGTACGGGCAGCCTGCTCGGCCTCCATGCCGCCGGCCTTTTGCAGCAGGCGCTTTGCGTAGTCGATCTCCTTGTGCGGGGCAAACGGCTTGCCGCAGCGCGAGCAGTGCTCGAGCGTATAGACGCTCTTGCTGGTGAGGTCGTCCTTGCTCATGACGGCAAGCTCAAACTCCTCGGTGAGCTTGATGGCCTCCATGGGGCAGGCTTCCTCGCAGCGGCCGCAAAAGATGCAGCGGCCGTAGTCGATCGACCAGGTAATGGTATCGGCCGCAAGGTCGGTGTCCATGCGAATGGCATCGGCCGGGCACGCCACGCCGCAGGCACCGCAGGCGATGCAGAGCTCCGCGTTGTGCTCGGGCTTGCCGCGCATGTCCTTGTTGGTGGGGAACGGCGCAAACGGGTACTTGACCGTCGCGTCGCCGGCCTTGGCGTTAACCTTCCAAAGCTTCAGCATATTAGAGCGCCTCCTCATCGAGCGGAGCGGCCATGGTGCCCTCGCCCGCAAGCGGCGACTTGTCGCGCCAGACGTTCTCGAACTGCTCCTTGTCGAGCACATGGTCGCGCTTGGCGGCGACGTCGGTCACCGTCACGCGGTCGGTGCAGGAGTAGCACGGGTCGAGCGAGCCGACGATCAGCGCCGCATCGCCCACGGTGTTGCCGCGGAACATGTAGCGCAGGACCGGCCAGTTGCTGTACGTGGCGGCCTTGGCGCGCCAGCGGTAACACTTCTGGTTGTTGCCGAGCATGGCCCAGTGCACGTCCTCGCCGCGCGGCGCCTCGGTGGCGCCGATGGCGTACTTGTGCGGGGTGTACTCCCAATCCGTGGTGAGGATGGGGCCCGACGGGCAGTTCTCGAGCATGGTCTCGATCATGTCGATCGAATCGTAGACCTCCTGGATGCGAACGGCGGTACGGCCGAAGGCATCGCAGGTGTCGGCCGTGGCGGCGTGCATCTTTTGGACGTCCGAATCGGCGTAGCCGTCGAAGGGATGGTCAAAACGCACGTCGCGGGCATAGCCCGAGCCACGCATGAGCGGGCCGACCGGCGAGAAGTCGCGTGCGATCTTGCGGTCCAAGATGCCAATGCCACTCGTACGCTCAATAAAGTTGGGCGTGGAGAGCAAGACGTCGACGAGCTCCTGAACCTCGGAGCGCAGCTGGTGGATGGTCGTGAGCGTGGAAAGCTTCTGCTCAGCCAAAATGTCGCGACGCACGCCGCCAATCACGTTGAGGCCGTAGGTCTTGCGGTGACCGGAGAGCTTCTCGGCCAGGTCCATGGACTTCTCGCGGACGCGGAAGAACTGCTGGAAGCCGGAGTCGAAGCCCGTGTAGTGCGACGCCAGGCCAATGTTGAGCAGATGCGAGTGCAGGCGCTCAACCTCGAGCATGATGGCGCGGATGTACTGGGCGCGCGGCGGGACATGGATGCCCTGAGCGCGCTCGACGGCCTCGGCGTAGGCCACCGAGTGGGCGCAGCCGCAGATGCCGCAGATGCGGTCGGCGAGGAACGTCACGGCGTCATAGTTCAGGCGCGTCTCGGCAACCTTCTCCATGCCGCGGTGCACGTAGAACAGACGGTAGTCGGCGTCGACGATCGTCTCGCCCTCAACGAACAGGCGGAAGTGGCCAGGCTCGTCGGAGGTAATGTGCAACGGGCCCATGGGAACGAGCGTCGTCTCCTTGCCCTTGGTATCGGCCAAGAACTCGTAGTTTTCCATGTCGCTCGCGGGAGCGGGACGGAAGCGGTAGTCCATGGAGTCCTTGCGCAGCGGGTACAGGCCGCTGGGCCAATCGTCGGGCAGCACCAGGCGACGACGATCGGGCAGACCCTCGGGGATCAGGCCGAACATATCGCGCAGCTCGCGCTCGCCCCACACGCAGGCGGGAACGAACGGCGTCACGGACGGGAACGTCATCTTGGCGGGATCGACCTCGGCACGCACGGTCACCCAGCCGGGGTCCTCCCCCTCCATGGAGATGACGTAGTACACGGCATAACGGCCGCACAGGCTGCGCTCGTCGTTGCCGATGATCACGGGGATCCAGCCGTAGCGTTCGTAGTACAGGTAGTGGACGGCCTCGGGCAGCTTGTCCTGCTTGACGGTGATCGTCAGCTGGTCCTCGCACTGCCACTCGACCTTCTCGATGCAGCCCGGAACGGCGCGGCGCAGGGCCTCGACATGGCTCTCGCAGCGACGGGCATACACCTTGTTCTCAGTTTCAATCATTCGTTACTCCACCTCGCTCTGAGCGGTCTCGGTACCGAACACAGCGCGGTACATCGGCGTCGCGTGAAGTTCCTCGGTGCTCTGCTCGAGCACGATGCCGGTAGCGGTCTCCACACCGTGCACGAGGGGCAGCGGGGTGGCAATGCCAAACCACAAGATCATGACAGCCAGGATGATTTCGGGGATAAGCATGAGCGCCGGGGCCTCATGCTTGCCCATGCCCTGGGGCGCATGGCCGAATACCGACTTGAGTGCGATACGGGTGAGCGCGGAGATGGCCACGGTAAGACCGAGGGCGACCACGACGACCAGCCACATGGGACCGGCGGTAACACCGGCGACAATAGTCAGGAACTCAGAGATGAACATGCCAAAGGGCGGGAAGGCGGCAAGGCCGAGCAGCGCCAGGATGGCGAGCGCGGCGGTTGCGGGCGCAACCTCGACGACGCCCTGGATCTTGGCCAGGCTACGCGTGCCAAAGGCGTGCTGGATGTTGCCGGACACGCAGAAGGCAAGCGTCTTGGTAAAGCCGTGGAACACGCAGTGCAGCAGGGCCGCGGCGATACCCAGCGAGCCACCGATACCCAGGCACAGGGCGATAACGCCCACGTTCTCCACAGACGAGTACGCAAAGCGGCGCTTGAGGTCGTCCTGGCGAAACATCGAGAGTGCCGCCACCAAAATGGACAGCGTGCCGACGATCAACAGCAGAAGTTGCGGATACTCGGCACCCACGGCCTGGATGGTAAAGCCGTAGAAGCGCATGATCACAAGCATGGCACACTTAAGCAGAACACCCGAGAGCAGGGCCGAGACAGGACTCGGAGCCTGAGAGTGGGCATCGGGCAGCCAAGTGTGCATGGGGAACAGGCCAGCCTTGGTGCCAAAGCCGATCACGATAAACGCAAAGGCGAGGCGCATGAGCGTCGGGTCGAACTGGTCGGCATACGGCAGCACGCACGACAGGAATGCGGCCTCGTGGGCGTTGGGAATCACGTCGGCGGCGTTGGCGTAGATCAGCAGCGTACCGAACAGGCCAAATGCCACGCCGGCGGTACAGACCATCGCATACTTCCAAGAAGCCTCGAGGGCCGTCTTGTTCTTGTAGATACCCACCAGGAACACAGTGGAAAGCGTGGTTGCCTCCACGGCGGCCCACGTGAGGATCATGTTGTTGGACAGGCACGCGAGCAGCATGGTGAACACAAACAGGCTAAACAGCGCAAAATACTGCTTGGCGCGCTCGGCGGGCATGGAGCCCTCCTCGATATCGGCCTTTACATAGGGCAGCGAGAACAGCCCCGTAAGAAAACCGATAAAGCCGATGAGCAGCACAAAGATGGCGCCCAGCGAATCGAGGTGGAACCACAGGCCAAGAGCGCTCGCGGTTTCGCCGCTCATAAGGACGTCGCCGGCCGTCATAATCGACAGCACCAGGACGGCTGCGACGGAGACCAGGTTGAGACCGGCAAACACGTTATAGGACGTGTTCTTGGGCAAAAACGCCATGACCAGCGAGAACACCAAAGGAGTCGCGAGCAGGGCGAGAATCAACGTTTCCATGGACTACCCCCTCAGCTCGGACAGGTCGCGCGCATCGAGCGAGTGGGAGTCGTCCCAAATGCGACGCACGACGATGGACATGATGATGACGGCAAAGATGGCGTCGGTGGCGATACCGATCTCGATGATCTCGGGAGCGGTGGGGGCCAAAAGCGCGAGCGTCACGTGGCTGCCGTTTTCCATAAGGCAGTATCCAAAGATCTGCTTCATGATGTTGCGCTGCGAGATGATGCAGGTGAGGCCCACGAAGAAGTGAGCGAAGCTAATAGCGAGCGCAGGCGTTGCGACCTCGGCCGTGGGCAGGCTGATCTGCGTCACAACGGCAAAGCAGATCGCGACCTCGACGGCGATGATGCAGATGGCCCACGCGGGCTTAAGGCCGGCCTTGAGCGATGCGTCGCTCGGCTCGCCCATCTTCTTGTATGCGCGGTTGAGGATGTAAGGGACCAGGACGACCTTAGTGATAAAGGCAGATCCGGCCCACATAAGCAGCTCCTGCGCACCGGTAGTAGCACCGAGCGTAGCGAGCAGTCCCACGAGCACCAGCGACTGCACCGCATACCAGCGAATGGCGTGCTTGATGTTCTTGGAGACGACCACCATGGTGGACGTGACGATCAGAAGGCCGCCAAGGATGTTGACGATCGAATAACCCATGTCGTTCTACCTCCTAACCGATCCAGCTGGCCGAAAGCGGGCCGCTGACGATGACCATGATGATGAGCACGATGAACACGAACGCCATCGCGCGGGGAAGCGGGGCTCCCGCAGCGACCTCGTCGCTCGGCTCGCCGGGCAGGCAATAGCCCATCCACTTGAGGAACCAGGCGAAGGTGGCGACGGTCTCGGCGACCATGATGCACACGAGCACCAGGATCGCGACGTTGCCGGCACCCACAGAGAAGCCGCCGGCGATAATCTGGAACTTCGAGAAGAACGTGTTCATGGGCGGCACGCCGGCAATAGCGAGCGCGGCGACACCGAAGCCCACGCCCGAGATCGGGTACTTCTTTACGATGCCGCGAAGCTTGGGCAGCATACGCGTGCCGAGCGTAAAGGAGAACGAACCGGCGATCAGGAAGAACAGCGTCTTGGCGAAAGCGTGGTTAAAGATGTGGCAGACGGCGCCATCGAAGGCGAGCTGGCTGCCAAAGACCGAAAGGCCCAGACCAAAGAACACATAGGAGAGCTGGGCGATCGTGGAAAAGGCCAGCAGACGCTTCATGTCCTTTTGCGGCAGGTACATAAGGAAGCCAAAGAGCATGGTGACCATGGCGTCGATAATGGCGACCCAACCCACGATCTCGGGGATCTCGCCGGCAGAGACGAGTGCACGCGCGAACACGCACACGCCGACCTTGACCATCGAGGCGCCATGCAGATAGGCCGAAACAGGCGTCGGCGCCTCCATGGCCGAAGGCAGCCACATGTACATGGGGACCTGCGCGGACTTGGCCCAAGCGGCAAAGAGCACCAGCAGAAGGACGATAGCCTTGAGCTTGGCGTCGAGGCCGGCAATCGCGGTGATGGCGAAGGTGCCGGTGTGGGCAAACACGATGGCAGCACCCAGATACAGGCCGAGCGCACCGATATGCGTGATGATCAGGGCCTTCATGCCGGCCTTCTTGGCCGTAGGCGACATGTAGTAGCTGATCAGGCCCCAAGAGCAGGCACCCGTGATCTCAAAGAACACGAGCTGGCCCAAAAGGGTCGAGCTGTACACGAGGCCGGCCATGGCACCGATGAAGGTCGCGAGGTACGCGTAGAAGCGACGACGCGGTGCGTCGGGATGCTCACGGTTATTCTCGCTCATATAGGGAATCGAATAGATCACGACAAGCAGGCCGATACCCACAAAGGCGGGCGCGAGCAGCGTGCTCATGCGATCGAAGGTGAATCCCATGACGAGGGTCTGCCCAAACGAGATCAGGGGGACCTGAGTGTCGGGCATGCCGGCGCCAGCGAAATTCGCGGCGAGGGCGATGGTGCAGACCGTCGAGACGGCGGCACCCAAAACGCTGAACCACTTGGCGTACGGACGGGGGAACAGGGCGACGAGCACCGAGGCCACCATCGGGGCCGCGATAGCGACCAAGCCGAGAAGGGACAGACTGACTGCAAATGACATTGTTTCTCCCTTCTCCTACACGCCGACGACCACGAAGACAAACGCCAGAACGGCGATCCCCACGACGGCCCAGGTCTGATTGCCAAGCACCTTAAAACGCGAGCGCGAGCAGGAGTTCTCGATCACGCCGCATACGACAAAGTCGATCAGGCACTTCACCAGGAAGATGACTGCACCCAGAACGGCGGCTGCGCCTACGGTTGCGGGCTCGCCCCAGGGGACGAAGATCGCGCAGAACCAGGCGACGACCAGGACCTGCTTCATGGACATGGCGAGCTTGGCCATCGCAAGCGACGGGCCGGAAAGCTCGGCGAGCGGGCCTTCCTGAAGCTCCTGCTCTGCCTCGGCCTGGTCAAACGGCAGCTTGCCGAGCTCCATGTAGCAGGCAATCGCAAAGGCGATGCCGGCGAGGATCACGGCGACCGGCGCGTCGATGGCGCCCGTCATGATGTGCTGACCCATGGTGGCGATGTCGGTGGAGCCGCACACCAGGGCGGCGGCAAACAGCGCCAGCAGCATGGACGGCTCGATGAGCACGCTCATGAGCAGCTCGCGGACGCCGCCGATACCGGCGTAGGCGTTGGACGAATCCACACCGCAGAGGGCGAAGAAGAAACGGGCGAGCGCCAGGCTGTACATGATGGTAATGGCGTCACCAAAGACCGGGATGGGGCTTTGTGCCGTAAAGAGCGGCAGACCCATCGCGAGCATAAAGGCGACGGCGAAGAACAGCGGCGGCATGATGCGCAGCGCAAAGCTCGCATCCTCGCTCTGGGACTCGGGGCGCGCAAAGAGCTTGGCCAGGTCGCGGTAGTCCTGCATGATGCTGGGGCCGCGACGGTTGTGCATCTTGGCGCGGATCACGCGGCCGAGACCGGAGAAGAACGGTGCGACGGCCATGACGACCACGCCCTGCAGAACGGCAAGTACGATGTTGTTCATGCTCTCCCCTCCTTAACCCATTTGCACGGCGAGCACGAGGAACACCACGAGTGCCGCGACGATGTAGCAGATATAGATGCTGTAGTTGCCGCCCTCGAGCTTAGTCGCGAGATCGGCGAGCTTCTCGACACCCTTATGCGGGGCATCGACGAGAACCTTGTCGGGTACGGGCTCCACAGCCTCGGCCACACCGGTGAGCTTCTGGAAGAAGTGCGCGATGGACCAGCAGACGGCCGTGCAGCGGTCGCGCAGCGTGTAGAGCGGCTGCATAAACCAGGACACCTCGGAGGCAAAGGTCGTGGCCACGACGGGCATATGCTCGTTGGGAGCATAGCCGCATGCCCACGGCTGGGACTTCTGCACCTTGCCGACGGTCTTGAGCTTGCGATAGCCGCAGGCAAGGCCGACAAGCACCACGAGCGCAATGGCGATCGCGGGCGTGGAGGTGGCAGCGCCGGAGTACTGGTTCATGAGCTCCATGCCCTCGGCGGCAAACACGCCACCGTACGGATGCAGCACGGACGCGGCGACATCGACCAGCACGGGCGCGATCACGGGAGCGCCAATGCCCAGCACGACGCAGATGGCCGCGAGCAGGCCCTGCGCAAACACCATGGGGGCAGGAACCTCCTTGGCATTGGACGCGGCCTCGGAGCGGGGCGCGGAGGCAAAGGAGACGCCATAGGCCTTGACGAAGCACGTGACGGCCAGTGCGCCGGTAATTGCGAGCGCGACGGCAGCGAACACGGCCACGATCATGACGGCCTTGTCGCCCTGCATGGCAGCGTTAAACAGCGACTGGTAGGTAAACCACTCGGACACAAATCCGTTGAAGGGCGGGATGGCCGAGATGGCAAGCGCGCCAATAAGGAAGCAGATGGCCGTTGCCGGCATACGACGGAACAGGCCGCCCATCTTCTCCATATTGCGCGTACCCGTGGAGTACAGCAGCGCACCGGCGCCCAAGAACAGCTCGCCCTTAAACATCGCGTGGTTAAACGTGTGGTAGAGGGCGGCCATCAGAGCCAGGACGGCGATGCCGACCGAGTTGAGCGCCATGGCGGCCATGGAGGCGCCGACGCCGAGCAGAATGATGCCGATGTTCTCGACGGAGTGATAGGCCAGCAGGCGCTTGATGTCATGCTCCTGCAGGGCGAAGGCCACGCCGAGGACCGACGAGATCGCACCGAAGACCATGACCATAAGACCCCACCAGACCTGAACGCCAGAGGCGGAGAGCAGGTCGAGGCCCACCTTGAGGATACCGAAGATACCGATCTTGATCATGCCGCCGGACATGAGGGCCGACACGTTGGACGGCGCCTCGGGATGCGCCTTGGGCAGCCAGCCGTGCAGCGGGATGATACCGGCCTTGGCGCCAAAGCCAAAGAAGGCGAGCACGAAGCACACGGATGCGACCGCGGGGCTAAACTGCGTAGCGCGGAAATCCGCAAAGGCAAACGAGCCGCCGGCGAAGTTGGTCATGGTGAGGAAGCTCGCCATGATGAGCACAAAGCCCACGTGCGCGATCACAAAGTAGAGCCAACCGCCATGGATGGAGTTCTCGTTCTCCTCGATCACGACCAGGAAGTACGAGGTCAGCGACATGAGCTCAAAGGCGACCAGGAACCAAAACACGTTGTCGCCGGTGATGACGAGCATCATGGACGCCACGAAGGTGTTAAAGAAGAAGCCGGCGCGGCCCTTTTTGCCCGGGTACTCATCAAAGTAGTTGAGACCGTAGATTGAACCGGCAAACGCGAGCACCGAGATGAGCGCCACGAACAGGCCGGACAGCTGGTTGAGCAGCAGCTGGAAATGGGCAAACGGGAAGAACACGATGGTGTCGACCGACGTGACATCGCCCAGCACGGCCTGGATACCGGCCACAAACGAAAGCACCGCGGCGACGGCGCCGATTAGGCAGCCGGCGGTCTTGGCGGCGTTATCGGCCTTGATCAGCAGAACCGAGGCGAGCGCACCGATGCACGAGAGGGCAAGCGATGCGATAAACAGCGTCATGCTATCCATTGTTTACGCTCCCTTCTGCTTTCTCGGACAGGCCCTGGGCCACAGCGGTAACGTCGACGACCGGACCGTTTTCGATCGAGCGCAGGCGCTTGGCCTCGTCGAGCTCGCGATCGGCCGCGCCGCCCATGACGGTCAGCGCCTTGGTGGGGCACGCCGCCACACAATGCGGGCCGTCCGGATCGAAGGCGCACAGGTCGCACTTGACAGCGCAGGTGTACTGGCCAGGAGCCCACGTAAGCAGGCTGCTCAGGGACTTAGGATACGAAGGCGTCGGGTCGCACATGCCTGCGACACCGGCGATAGACGTGCCATCGGGATGGATGGCTCCGAAGGGGCACGCGATGGCGCACAGCCTGCACCCGATGCACTCCTGCTCCTTGACGTGGATGCGGTCGCCATCGTGCTCGATGGCATTCACCGGGCAGACCTCGGCGCAGGGGGCACCCTCGCAATGGTGGCAGGCAAGGGCGGCCGAAATACCGCCGGTCTTCACGAGCGCCAGGCGCGGCGTATCCTGAAGACCCTGCATCCGGTGGGCGTCGGCACAGGCGGACTGGCATGTTCCGCAGCCGATGCACCTCTCCGGGTTGATGTCGATGAAGCGGTTCATCCCCACTTCCTTTCAAAATAACGGGCCGGGCTCCCGAACGTACGGGACGCCCGGCCCAAAAAGCCAACGAGAACGGGACTACACGATTTGGTTCACGTGCGTCTCGTCGTCGAACTTGGCGGCACCGGGCTCAACGTCCTGGGGAGCGGCGGCGTCCACCAGAGCCTGCTTGAGCTCGGTGTACTGACGCTCCACCTCGCCCTCAGCCCAGACCTGGTCGGCGATAGCGTCGACCTGGCAGGCGGAGAACTTGTCCTCGGGCGTATGCGAGACCGGGTCGACCTTGTGAATGGTCAGCTCGTTGCACTTGCCGATCCACCACTGGTAGGTCATGTAGACCGTGCCCTTGTTGATGCGATCGCTCACGTCGGCACGGCTGTATACCTGGCCGCGGCGGCTGTGAATCGAGACGATGTCGCCATTCTTGATGCCGCGCGCCTGGGCGTCCGCGGGATTCATGCGGACAAAACCGGGCTCGTCGGCAAGCAGCGCCAGCGTCTTGCAGTTGCCGGTCATCGAGCGGCAGCTGTAGTGGCCGACCTCGCGGACGGTGCACAGGATGAGCGGGTACTCATCGTCGGGAAGCTCGGAGGGCGCCTCCCAGTCGTGCGCCATCAGGTTGGCACGGCCATCCTTGGTGGTGAACTTGCCACCAGCGAACATGTCAGGCGTACCGTGGTCGTTCACATCGGTGCTCTTGACGGGCCACTGGGCGTAACCGCCCTCGGGAGCCATCTTCTCGTAGGTCGCGCCCACAAAGTTGGGGCACAGGCTAATGCACTCGTTCCAGATCTGCTCGGTGTTGTCGTAGTGCATGGGATAGCCCATGCGCGTAGACAGGTCCGCGAAGATCTCCCAGTCGTGACGGCACTCGCCCTTGGGCGGAACAGCCGCGTCAAAGTGCTGGAAGCTACGGTCGGATGCGGTAAAGACACCCTCGTGCTCGCCCCAAGAGGTAGCGGGCAGGATGACGTCGGCGAGCATGGTCGTCTGCGTCATAAAGATGTCCTGGCAAATGAACAGATCCAGCTCGGAGAGCGTCTTGCGCATGCCGGCCGAATCGGGCTCGGTCTGCACCGGGTCCTCGCCGTAGTTGTAGAAGCAGTGCACCTTGCCCTCGTCGACCAGGTGGCCCAGGTCGGTGAGCTTGTAGCCCTCCTCGAGCGGGAGCTTTTCCTCGGGCACGCCCCAAGCCTTGGCAAACTTGGCACGCACAGCCGGGTCGGTGACTTTCTGGTAGCCAGGATACAGGTTGGGCAGCATGCCCATATCGCAGGAGCCCTGGACGTTGTTCTGGCCACGCACGGGCGCGAGGCCGGAGTTGGGTTTGCCGATCTGGCCGGCAACGCAGGCGATGGAGGCGATGGTGTGCACCGTCTTCAGGTTCTGCTTCTGCTGGCATACGCCCATGCCCCAGCCAATGATGGCAGAGGGCTTCGCCGTGGCGTACATCTCGGCAGCTTGGTGGATCAACGCAGGCTCGACGCCCGTGATGTCCTGTACGGATTCGGGAGTGTAGTTCTTGATGGTCTCCCACCACTCGTCAAAGCCGTTCGTGTGCTCGGCGACGAATTCCTTGTCGTAGAGGCCATCGTTGACCAAGCAGTTGGCAAAGGCGTTGAGGAACGCAACGTTGCAACCGTTCTTGATCGGAAGGTAGAGATCGGCGATACGCGCAGTTTCGATATGGCGCGGATCGGCGACGATGATCTTGCAACCCTTTTCTTTGGCTCGCACGATACGCCTTGCGACGATGGGGTGCGAATCGGCAGGGTTATAGCCGAAGAGGAAAATGCAGCCCGCATCCTCCATACCGGGGATGGAGCATGACATGCAACCTGAACCAACCGTGTCCATCAGACCGAGGACAGTAGGGCCGTGTCAAGTACGGGCGCAGTTGTCCACGCTGTGGGTGCCGATGCACGCACGCGTAAACTTCTGCATGACGTAGTTCGCCTCATTGCCGCCGCCTCGCGAAGAGCCGGTGGTCATGACAGCGTTAGGACCATATTCGTCAATTATGGCCTGCATCTTAGATGCGGTGAAATCCAGTGCCTCGTCCCAGCTTACGCGCTCAAGATCCGCGCCCTTAGTGCGGCGGATCATCGGGTGCAGTACGCGAGGAGTCAAGATCTTGGTGTCGTTGATGAAGTCGTAGCCGCTCATGCCCTTAAGGCACAGCTCGCTCTGGTTGGTGATGCCGTTGAGCGGTTCGGTGCCCACGACCTGGCCGTTTTGGACCAGGAGGTTAAACTGGCAACCGGCGCCGCAGTACGGGCAGATCACTTTATGCTTCTCCATGACACCCTCCTTCCTTTCTCTGCTACCGAATGCTCGGTACTTATTTGACAATCATTGGGCCTGTCGCCCGACGCTTACGCCTCGTTTTCGATGGTGGCGCGGGCACGCTCGGCAGTCAGTTCTGCCAGACGCTCCTCGTCTACCAGGGTGAGGCCCTTGGTCGGACACGCCTCGGCACACGCCGGACCGCCGGGACGGTCCACGCACAGGTCGCACTTGAGCACGAAGCTCTTAGTCTGCGAACCCACGCGAACGTCACCCATCAAGACGGGGACCTGCGTGGTCGCCACGCTCACGGCGCCAAAGGGGCATGCCATGACGCAGCTCTTGCAGCCGATGCAGTTGTCCTCGTTGACGCCGATGCGATGGTTCTTTGGATCAAAGAACAAGGCGCCCGTGGGGCAGGCCTTGGCGCACGGAGCGTCCTCGCAGTGGTGACATGCCACCGGCGCGGAAATCTCGTAGGTGCGCGTTACGCGCAAGCGAGGTGCGGCGATGTTGCCGGGAATATCGTGCGCCTCGATGCACGCCGCCATACAGGTTTGGCACCCAATGCAGCGTGAAGAATCAGCCACGACTCGTTTATTGCCCATGTTGTTCACTCCCTCCTGAATCCCATGCCGGAGAGACCCTGTCGACGTTGCCCCGGACCGCCCGTGGTCCGGCATCGACGAATCGAATGCATGCGGCGAAACATGCACTCGGTAGAGTTTCTCCAACGATATACAGGTTAAATATACGCAGTTGCAGGGGGCAAACTTGAGCATAGGCCCTGCAATACGGGTGTATTGCAGGGGTTTTGGCAGGTTGGAATTATTCTCTAGAAGCTATAAAGGTGAGTGTATTACATGCGTACATCCAAGGGAGATTTCACGCTCGTTTCTGAAAGATGTAGTACGTTTGTAATATCGTTTACACTCAATTACTCTAGTGCAATAAAGTAGTGGTTGTAAGATTGGCTATTATTAGCCGATGTTGTATTTGACTATTCAAATTGCACGCTCATTAAGGGAGGCCAGTGATGTCATCGACTCAAAAACGAGCCATCCTGCAGGTGCGCATGCGCGAGGAAGACAAGCAGCATGCCGAGCGTCTCTACGACGCCATGGGCACATCGCTCGCCGAGGCTGTCCGTCTATTTGTCGCGCAGAGTATTTTGATGCGCAAGCTCCCCTTTCAGCCGGTCGCCGTGCGCTCCAAGGACGGCACGTCCGCCTATGGACTGCTCAAAGCATATGGGGACCCCAATCGCCGCTCCGAGGAGCGCAATGCCTGGATTGAATACCTAGCCACAGAAAGCGACGAGTCGGTTTTGGGTCCCGAGGAAGTAGATATCCATGAGTAGCACCATCATCGACGAGACCGTCATCCTTCGCTACCTGCTTGACGACGACGAGGTCCTGTCACCGCGCGCTGCCAAGGTCATCGCCACGCGCACCGCACGTGTCTACCCCGAAATCATCACGCGCGTCGTGGTCACGCTGCGCGACGTCTATAAGGTTCCCCGCGTTGAAATTGCTGCGGCCATGAAAAGGCTGCTCGATGACGTCATGGTCGACGAGCCCACCGTTGTCGCCCTTGCCGTCAAACTCTTCGGCAAGACCCATATGGACTTTACCGACTGCCTCCTCGCAGCCCGAACCGCCATCTACAACGATGATGTCGTGAGCTTTGGCAAGCCCATCATCCAAGGCATGATCGACTACCGCCGCCAGCGCCAAACCGCCGCCGACGCCCGCAGCCGAAGCACCGACGCCCGCGGACACGGCACCGACTCCACCATCGACAAGCTCCGCCACCACGGTCGCCACTAACCGGCAGGCAACGGCATCGCCCGCCCCTCAGCCCCATCCCCTCCTAAGTTGCGGTGAAATACGGACTGTTTCATGCCTTTAAAGGCCTCGATAGTCCGTATTTCACCGCAACTTATTGAAGGTTGGCTGCGAACGATTTCTCTATCGGGAGTCGGCGTAGGGTTTTGTTGTCGGAATACCGTAACCGCGCATCATGGCACCGAACGATTCTACTTCGTAGGTGTCCGAGAGTTTGAAATGAATGACGTTGTGGCCCATGGCGCGAAGGTTCGCATCGCGCATGAGGGCCGCTCGATAGGTTTTTGCCGCCGCTTGCTCCGGATCATTTTGAGCTTCGTCTTCAAACTTACCCAGCCCATGCAGCTCTGCCAGCGTCCATGAGCCGTCTGGCATCTGCCAGCCATAATCTGCTAGATAATAGCCAGCGTTTCCTGGTCGCGGTATCTCAACTTGAAGCTCAGGCGCGGCAACCCCAGCGAGAATCATCGCTGCTCTCGCCTCGGACTCGCCGCCATTGTCTGACCTGCCATCCATATGCTCAAAAACGTCAAAAGCACGCGCGATGCCATGCAACCCTCGGCAATTTGCCTGCGCATATGCCCGCAGCTCTTCGCGTTCGACATCGTACTCACGGGCCAAGCCATCGACATAGCCCAGCGCATAACGAAAGGCGCTCGTTCGAGCGATATCAACAACCGTTCGATACGGATCCGTCAGCGTAAACAGACCGAGACGCCACACTTCGCCCACCCGCCAGCGCTTGTATTCAACGAACTCATACGTATCACGCCTTGTAGACCGTGGCAGCAGTACTTGCACTTTATCCAGAAGCGTATACGCCGAGCCGATGCCGTAGAGCAGCGCTGCTGTCGATCCGCAAAACACAGCATCCGGTTCAACGACCGCAATAGCGGATGCCAGCTGAAAGATGCGATCTTCAACCCCAAGATTATTCCAATAGACCGGATCCGCATACACGTGGTTGTAAAGACGAAGCATGAGCTCTTCCTGCATAAGCTCACGCGCACGGCGTTCATCCCAAGGATCAATTGTTATAAGCAGCTGTCCATCTTGATGAATTCCAACGGCCGAGAATAGCATTCTTGCATATGACTGCGGAAAATGTTTGCCTTTATCGAGCATGGCCAACCCCATAACCATCACGGCGGAGAGAATACCATTACGCTATCGCATGCTTCCGTCCGCAGGCCTTGCCAAAAGCTGACCAAAAGCTTGACGTCGCAGGTCAGAGCTTCAAAAAATATTTCCACTCTCGGTAGACGGTCGCTACGACCCTCCCAACGGCATCAAAATCCAACCTTACAAATAGTTGCGGTGAAATACGGACTACATGGGCCATAAAAGCCGGAAAACAGTCCGTATTTCACCGCAACTTAGGAGGGGATGTGGGGTCCCCGGTATGTATATGAAAACGGCTCTGGCACCAAATAGAGCCAAAGCCGTTAAAACTATCCTATGGAGCGGGCGACGGGAATCGAACCCGCGTCATCAGCTTGGAAGGCTGGGGTTCTACCATTGAACTACGCCCGCAAGATATGGTCGGGACGACAGGATTTGAACCTGCGACATCCTGCTCCCAAAGCAGGCGCGCTACCAAACTGCGCCACGTCCCGAAGGTGTTGAGCAGCTAAGGTCTAAACCTTGCGTGTCCCAAAGCGAAGGAAATTATAGGGGAGACTCCCCGCCTGTGCAAGCATTGATGCCTTAGCTCCTCGAATGTGCGACAAAACGACTATGGAGCAGACCGATCACAAATGCCACCACGGCAACCGGCGCCCACGCGGCACCGATATCCGCCAGCGGCAGCGCATCGAACGGCAACCACGCGCCCGCAAAGAATGCGTCGCGGACCGAGGTGATCACGCTCTGCACCGCGACCACACCGCCAACCCAGACCCACACCTGCGGATGAGCGTCGCAAAAGCCGTGCACCAGGCCCATCAGTACCAGCACGATGGCAACGGGATACAAGGCGTTGAGCATAGGCACCGAGAACATGAGGATCACGTCGAGACCCACGTTGGAGAGCACGCACGAAAACGCTGCGAACACAAAGGCGAGAACCGCAAAGGGGCGGCGCATGGCCTCCTCAGAGGCCTCCGCTCCCCCTTCGACCACATACGTCTCGCAGAAGTAACGCGAGCAGCAGCTGATGAGGCCGATGCACACGTTCATGCAGGCGAGGAAGAAGATGGCGAAGACCACGACCGTGCCGGCAAGCCCAAAATGCATGGAGGCCGAACGGGCGAGGATGGCGGCGCCGTTGGTAGCGTCGGGCATCACGGTGCCGAGCTGCATACCGGCAAGGCCCAAGCCGCAGTAGATGATGGCCATGAGTACGCCGGCGATCACACCGGAACGCGAAATCTCGAAGGCCACGCGCTTGTCATCGGTAACACCCAACTCGTGGATGGTCTCGGCGATGATGATGCCAAAGGCGAGCGACGCGAGCAGGTCCATGGTCTGATAGCCAGTCAGAAAGCCCTGCACGGCAGCGCCTGCATCGTAGGGGGCCTGCGGCGCGGCAGCGGGACCCAGCGGCGAGATCACGGCAGCACCAACGACCAGCACGATGAGCGCAATGAGCGCGGGGCCCGTAATGCGGCCGAGCACGTGTGTGATGACGCCCGGGCGCAGCGTGAGCGCAAACGCGACGACAAAGAAGCCGACGGCAAACACCAGGCGCGCCGTGCCGAGCGAGACGCCCTCGGGCAACAGCGGCACCAGCATCTCGAAGGCCGTGGAGCTCGTGCGCGGAATAGCCAGGCACGGGCCGATGGCCAGATACACCGCCGCAACGAAGAATTCGCCGAACTTGGGGTGCACGCGGCCAGCAAGCTCGCGCGCCGTTCCGGCAAGCGCCACGGCGATAAAGCCCATAACAGGCAGACCGATAGCGGCAATCAAAAAGCCGATCATGGCAACCGGCGTGGCAGAACCTGCCTGCAGCGCCAGCAGCGGCGGAATAATGAGGTTACCGGCGCCAAAGAGCATCGAGAACAACGCAATGCCGACGGTAACGACATGGTCGGAGCGCAAACCACGCGGGGCGGATGAGGCCATAGGCACACCTTTCGGGTCGAAACAAAAACGGGACGGGCAAAAACACTCGTCCCGCAAGTATATACGCTTTAGCAGGCTAAATCGCGCAAAGCGTCAATCGCGATGTCGACTTCCTTATCCGTGTTGAAATACCCAAACGAGAAGCGGACGACACCCTGGCGCTCGGTCCCCAGCGCACGGTGCATGAGCGGAGCGCAATGGGCACCGGGGCGCGTCGCAATCCCCCACCCTTGCATGAGCGCGTCCGAGATCTCGGCAGAGTCGATATCACCCACGTTGAGTGAAACGATCGCCGAGCGCACGGGCTGGTCAAAGGCACCGTAGAGCTTGATCTCCGGGATTTCGCGCACGCCAGCGAGAAAGCGATCCGCCAGTGCTCGCTCATGCGCCGCAATCGCCTCGACCCCACCTTGGGCCTCGATAAAGTCGAGGCCGGCAGAAAGGCCGGCGACACCGTGGCCGTTGAGCGTGCCCGCCTCCAGGCGCGTGGGCCACTCCATGGGCTGTAACGCATCGAAGCTGTGCACGCCCGTGCCGCCCATGGCCCAGGGCGCCACGTCGACGCCCTCCGCCACGGCCAGACCGCCGGTGCCCTGCGGGCCCATGAGCCCCTTGTGGCCGGTAAAGCACACCACGTCGAGCCCCATGGCCTGCATATCGATATGCGCCGTACCGGCAGACTGCGAGGCATCGACGATCACAAGCGCACCCGCGGCATGTGCCAAGGCCGCCACGCGCGCAATGTCGACCGCGTTGCCGGTCACATTGGAGGCGTGCGTCACCACCACGGCACGTGTGCCCGGCGTCACCAGCCGCTCAAGCTCTTCGTAGTCGAGCGCACCGTTCGCGTCGCAGCCCGCATGCTCAACGGTCACGCCCTGCTCTGCCGCCAGGCGGTTGAGCGGACGCAACACGGAGTTGTGCTCGAGCACCGTCGTGACCACGCGGTCGCCGCGACGCACCACGCCATTGATGGCGGTGTTGAGCGCGGCCGTGGAATTAGGCGTAAGGCACACATGGTCCGCCCTCGGGCAGCCCAGCAAGCGCGCAAGCTTGGCGCGGCAGCCGTGAATCGTGCGCGCCGCGTCGAGCGCGCCCGACGTGGCACCGCGCCCGGCATTGCCGAGCGAACACATCGCCTGCGCCACGGCATCGATGACCGTCTGCGGCTTGTGCATGGTCGTCGCCGCGTTATCCAGATAGATCATCGCACGACCTCCCACATATCAATCACGGTATAGCCCTCAGTGGGAACGCCCGCCGCGGCGAGCTCGCCGCGCAGCAGCTCCTCATCGGCAGGCAACGCTTTCCACGCCAGGCCACAGCCGGCAGCGACCTCCCCGGGCACGGGAATCGTTCGCCCGGGAAGGCCGCGCTCGATGCACAGAGACTCGCAACCCATGGCGGCCGCCGTGGTGGGAAACGTGATGACAAGCGCCGGGCGTTTCTCCCTCATGGCAACTCCAACCAATACGCTACGGGCGCACGACGCGCACGGCCTGCTCCATCTTCTCCACGATCACGTACATGTTGGTGACCTCGCCCACCGCAAGCTGGTCTTTAATGCCAAAGTGATCCAGGCAGGTACCGCAGGTGAGAATCTCGACGCCCTGCTCAGCCAGCCCCTTCAGGTCGTCGAGCACCGGAGAGCCCTCGACGGTCAGCTTGGCGCCGCCGTTATAGAACAGCATGGTCGCGGGCAGCTCCTCCTGCTGCATCACGGCAAAAATGAAGGCCTTCATGAGCTTGTGGCCCAGCTCGTCGTCGCCGCGGCCCATGCAGTCGGTGTAGACGGAAATGACGAGCTTGCCCTTGCCGGCGCTGGCGTCGCAAAAAGCGGCACCGTCCTGCTCGGGGTCCGCAACTGCCACGGCACCGGCGGTCGCGACAATCACGTGCCACTCGGCGTCCGAGATCTTCTCGACCGAGGCCGTGCAACCCTTCTCCTGCGCCATCTTGGAGATGTTCTTGACGGCCGTCTCGTTGTCGACCGAGGTCACGACAGTGCCCTCGCCATCGAGCTGCTTGAGGGCCTTGAGCGTCTTGACGACGGGCAGCGGGCAGGCATCGCCCATGGCATTGACTTCAATCTTGGTAGACATAGCTACATCCTTTCAAAAGGGACCGCCCAGAACAGTAGGCAGTCGCACAAACGGTTTTCTTTAATGCACAACGCGAACAGCAGGACCGCCCGGCTCCGCCTCGCACACGCGCCCGACGACGGCGGCGATACGTCCCTCGGCATGTAGACGGCGCGCAAGCTCATCCACATCGGCAGCAGGCGCCGCGATGAGCAAACCACCCGAGGTCTGCGGATCGTACAGTGCATCCAACATGCCCGGCTCCAGGTCCTCGTCGGCAGCCACGCGCGGGCCAAAGAAGTCCTGGTTGCGGTAGGCACCGGCAGGAATAATGCCCAGACGCGCCATATCGAGCACCTGGTCAAAGAGCGGCACCGCCCCCGACGTAAGTTCAATCTGCACGCCCGAGCCCTCGGCCATCTCGCACGCATGCCCGATCAGGCCAAAGCCCGTGATGTCGGTGCAGCCGTGAAGCTCGAGTCCCTCGGCCAGGCGAATCGGGGCCTCGTTGAGGGTACGCATCGAGTCAAACATGGCTGCGGCCTCGTCCTGCTCGATGAGCTCGCCCTTAATGGCCGTGGTGATGATGCCCGAGCCGATCGCCTTGGTCAGCAGCAGAACATCGCCCACGCGTGCGCCGCTGTTGGCGAGCATGTGGTCGAGTGGCACAAAACCGCTCACGGACAGACCGTACTTGGGCTCGTCGTCGTTGATGGTGTGGCCGCCCGCGATGGAGCAACCCGCCTCGACGCACTTATCGGCGCCGCCCGCCAGAATCTGACCGGCAACTTCAACGCCCAGGCAACTGGGTATGCAAAGCAGGTTCATGGCATGGCTCGGCCGCCCGCCCATGGCGTAGATGTCCGACAGCGAGTTGGCCGCAGCGATCTGGCCAAACAGGAACGGGTCATCGACCATCGGTGGGAAGAAGTCGATGGACTGCACGAGCCCCAGGTTCTCCCCTACGCGGAAGACGCTCGCATCGTCGGAGGTATCGAACCCCACGAGCAAGTTGTCGTTATGCACATTGGGTAAGTCGCCCAGGACCTGGGCGAGGGCTCCGGGAGCCAACTTAGCGGCTCAACCGCTCGCGGCCGTCATGGACGTGAGCCTCATGGTGTCCTTAGCCATACGAACCCCCTTCCAACAAATCAACGACTTTAAGTATACGCGCCAGGCACGCTTCCCAAGAGACCGCCGACGGCTCGAACGTCGAAAGCGGCGCCGCAAGCGCCTGCGCGATAGCATCTGCCAGTGCGCGCTCAAACAACGGAAGGTCGGCCGCCACGGGCGTGTCGACATCCGTCATACGCGGCGACGCCACCCACGTCACGGGAGCACCGGGAAGCATCGCCTCCATCCAGGGACGAACGCCGGGCAAATCGGTCGCCACAACTTTGCAGCCGCACGCGAGGGCCTCGATCGTCACGAGCGGCAGACCCTCGTAAAACGAAGGCAGCACAAAGACGTCGGAACTGCGGTAGGCACGCACGAGCCCATCGCTATCCAGGCGCCCCGCCAGCGTCACCGGCACATCCGAGGCCGCGGTCAAGCGCTCGATACGCGCGTACTCGGCATCGTCCCCGCGGCCGCCCACAAGTACCAAGCCAGATGGGCGGACGCCATCGTCAATCGGCAATGACACAGCTCGAACCAGCGACTCGACGCCCTTTTTAAAGCAAATCTTGCCCACGTACACAAGCGATCCCGGCTGCCTCGCCACGCTTGCATCGCGGCAGAAGACGCGATGGTCGTAGCCCGTCCCAATCACGTGGATACGATCGGCATCGACGCCGCACACCAGGCCAATCTGCTCAGCCTGCTCAGCATGGAGTGCAAAGACGGCATCGAGCCGACGAACCGCACTTACGATGCGATCGCGTTCGAGCGTATGCGAACGCAGCTGGCGCAGGTCGGTCGAATGACACACGGCAACAACCGGCACGCCTCGGACGCACTCGCGCGCCAATGCGGTCACCAGATACAGGTGATGGCAGAGCACCAAATCGGGCCGAAACTCAGCCACCGCTCGATCGATTGCAGCAGCAAATGCCCGCTCAAATGCCTTGAGCATCGAAGGCGTCAGATCACGATAGCGTGTGGAGGGATAGGGCATGACATCGGACATGCCACAGATGGGAAACGGCAGCTCGGGCGACTCGAACGGTACGGCAAACACGGCAGCACGCCGGTCCAGCTCGCCTTGGGTATCACCCGGTGCCGCGCCGCAAAGCACGGCGGCGCGATGCCCCGTCTCGATCTGCTCGCGTACGAGCGCGGCAAGGTAGGTGCCGCTGCCAGTGCTATCTGGTTTTTGTGCCGAGATATTGAGGATGCGCATGTCGCGGTACACCCCTAGGCCAAGGCGGCGGCGCGGACAGCCGCGCCGATCGCTCCGGCAAAGCGAGCCTGGGGCGAGGTGGTCACCGGCGACCCCAGTAGCTCGCCCAACCGCTCCACCACGAAGGCGTTCTCGCACAGGCCACCGGTCAGGTAGTACGGGGCACCCGCGGCCTGTCCGGCCATGGTCGCCACGCGCGAGACCACGCTGTCGATCACGCCACGCGCAATGTTCTCGCGCGGCTCACCGCGACCGATCAGGCTGATAACCTCGCTTTCGGCAAACACGGTGCACATGCTGGAAATCTTGGTAGGCTCGCCGGTGCGGGCGAGGTCTGCCATCTGCTGCTGGGTAATGCCCAAGCGGTCGGCCATGATCTCCAAAAAGCGCCCCGTGCCGGCGGCGCACTTGTCGTTCATGGCGAACTTTGCCACGCGGCCGCCCTTGAGTTGGATGACCTTGGTATCTTGGCCGCCCACGTCGATCACCGTGCCCTGCTCGCCAAACAAGCGGACCGCACCGGCACCATGGCAGGTGATCTCGGTCACTACCTTGTTGGCATAGGGCACCGCGACACGGCCGTAGCCAGTCGCGACCACGCGAACATCGTCGCCCGTCACGTCATAGCCGGCTGCGGCGAGTTCACCGCGTAGGCGCTCGGCCGCATCGACC
Organism: uncultured Collinsella sp.; assembly: GCA_959606035.1. Lineage (GTDB taxonomy): Bacteria > Actinomycetota > Coriobacteriia > Coriobacteriales > Coriobacteriaceae > Collinsella. The sequence goes on along the minus strand of CAUHHB010000001.1, from coordinate 280,399 downwards.
GACGAATACCCCGTCGGCATGACGCAGGTCCACGCAATGGCGTTGTCCGTCTCCACCACCGCAGCCTTCGCGGCCGTCGAGCCTATGTCGATACCAATGCCAACCACGGCATCCTCCTTCTATGCGGCAAAGCAGCTATCCCTTTGCCGCATTTGTCCTACAGGGTCTCGATAAAGGCAGCAATGCGCGTCTCGATCTGGCCCATGTCACCGTTGCTGTAGTCGGTCTCAATCTTCATATACGGAATACCCGCGCCCTCGACAGCCTCCTGCATGCGCGCACTCTCCACGTTAAAGGTGTGGCAGGCCTGGAGCACGCTCTCTACCACGCCATCGACATGATACTTCTCGCACATGGCCAGCGTGTTTTCCATACGACCATCGTTGGGCGTCATGACCGAGCAGTTGATGTCCAGGTAGCGGTCGGCGATGGCACGCAGGATGTCGGGAGCCTCCGGATCGATCATCATGGCCGCCGTGCGCTCGCCCGAGCAATCGTCCATGCACACGACCACGCCGCCATTGGACTCGATGGTACGACCGATCTTGTTGATCACGCCGCCCACCGGGCAACCAGTGATCAGAATGCGCTTGGCATCCACCGCAACCGGGCGCTCGCCTGCGTCGTAGGCCTCGCGCAGCTTGGCGACCTTTTGCTCCAGCTGCTGCGTATAGGCCTCGATATCAAAGCTGAACGTACCGGCAAACATGGTGCTCATCAGGTCGACGCCGCTCATGGCCGCCGGCTGGTTGGCTTGCAGTGCAAACATCTCGAGCTGGGCCGCACGCAAGCGGTTGCGACGACGGACGGCAGCGCGCAGGTCATCGTCGGTAATCGTGATGCCGTAGAAGCCCTCGAGCTCCTCCTTGAGCAGGCGGCACTCCTCGTACCAGCCTTCACGCTCGTAGGCACGATCGCGACCCTGCGGAAGATGCAGAATGTGCGTGCGCTTGAGCTCGTTGAGCAGTTCGTACATCTTCTTCTTGCCGTCGCAGGTGGTCTCGCCGATGATCATGTCGCTAAAGTACGTAAACGGGCACTTTTGCGAATAGGCAAAACCATACGTAGACTTGATGAGCGGGCACAGGTTTGCCGGCAGCACCTTCTCGGCCTCGGGAATCACCTCGTCGGACGTACCACACAGAGCCACGCTCGAGGCGCCCGCGGCATCGATAATCTCGAGCGGCGTATAGCTGCACAAAAAGCCGACCAGGCGATTACCCGCCTGCTTATAATCCTTGACGCGAATAAACGCCGCCTTGCGTTGCTCGTTGAACTCCTCAAACGTGGACGGCAACGGCTGCTCAATATTTTCCGACATATAACTCCTTAACAAACCTTTTAACCAACCAAGGAAACGGCTTTCCCAGGTGCCCGAGGTTGCCGTGAAAGAGGAGCGTCGCGTACTTTGGTACGCAAGCGACGGTTTGAACAGCAAGATCGGGTGCCTGGGGAAGCCGCCGGGACGAATAGTCCTAGATGGTTTCCAAGAAAGCCTCAATCCTGGTTTGCAGTTGGCCTGCATCCTCGCCGGCGTAGTCGGTCGTGATGTGCATAAATGGAATGCCTGCCTCCTCGGCGGCCTTCTCCACGGCAAACGACTCCATCTCGTAGAGCGTGCAGAACTGCAGGGCCACGTCGACGATGCCGTCGGCGTGCAGGTCCTTGGCCATCTGGACAATGTCCTTCATACGCTGGTCGTTGGGCGTAAAGACGGCGCAGTTGATCTTAAAGTATCGCTCGGCGATGGCATCGAGCATCTCGTCAACCGTCTCACCGGACTCGTCGACCAGGTCCTTGTAATAGCGCGAACCCGTGCAGGACTCCTCGCCTACCACAACGCCGCCGGCCTTCTCGATGAGGTTGAACAGCTTCCAGTTGGGCACGGCCATGGGCGTGCCGGTGTACAGGATGCGCTTGGTCCCCTTGGGCGCCACGCCCTCGCCGGCCTCGACACGCTGCTCGCACTCAGCCGCCATATCGTTGATGGCCCCGGTCAGACGCGGCGTGTCGTCCATAAAGGCGGCCTGAACGGTCAGCAGGCTGTCGAGACCGCTGATGGGCGCTGGGTCGGCAGCGCGCGTGGCAGCGAGGCGCTGCAGGGCACGGCGCTTCTCATTGACGGCGTGGATGGCGGCCTTCAGACGCTCAGACGTAATCGTGACGCCGCACTCTTCCTCGATCTTGGCGGCGAGCTTCTTGACCTCGGCCTTCCAGGTCACGAGCGTCGACTCGTCGTGTACGTTGGGAATATCCATGACGTACATGTTCTTTTGCGTGGCAAAGAACTCGTAGACTTTCTTCTTGCCGTCGCAGGTGTTCTCGCCTACCACCAAGTCACTCGACTCAATGTAGGGGCAGACCTCACCCAGCTTAAAGCCGGCAAAGCTCTTGATAAGCGGACAAGTGTTGCGCGGCAAGTGCTCCTCGACCTTGTCCGTTGCCCAATCGGCACCCGAGCACAGACCAACGGGAATGCCGTCACAGGCAAGCACGATCTCCTCGGGCACGTACACGCAGAACGAGCCCACGATTTTGGTGGCCTCGCCGGCCTCCTTCTTGTCGAGCATCTCCTTAATACGGCCGCTGTGGATGTTGGTGGCCACAAAGTCCAAGTAGGACGTGGACTTGGGGCGGTTGTTCTGCGACAGGAACATGTCCCCGTACATCTGGCCCACAGCGCCCAGCAGCATGTCGTGGTCGGCAAGATTCATGCCGAGGCTCTCCCACATCGGATGGAAATCGAATTCTTCAGCCATGACGGTTCCCCTCTCGAACCAAAAACTGATAACGGCGGTATCGATGCACGACGGACGGCGATTGCCCGGCCGTGCTTAAACCCGGAATTTTAGGGAACCTGCCTTGCGGACGGTTATTTAGTTGTGCGTCGTCTCTCCCGGAGCCGTGAACATACCTGCTCATATGCGGCTCCGAGCCATATACAGGGCACGCGCGGCAACGCGGCAAATGTATGTCGTCTGCGGCATGTGCGCACCCTCCTTTACAAGTTGAGGTCAACTATACCAACGGTCATCGACCATGCGAACACCGTTGACATTCGTACGACAGCGTCGTGTGCCGTCGTTTAATAAATAATTATCTTGATTGATTAGAATTTGTCATTCCTCATTCGGCGAACGGCAAAAACAAAGCCGCCGAGGCTTATATCCCCCGACGGCATTACCCGGCGCTATCGACAAACCAAATGGATCCTGCTGGCATCAAAATGCATGCGCAGCGTCTCGCCTGCTTGCGGCAGCTCGTCGACAGGCATGCCCACTTTGTTGACCTTCCACTGCAGGCGCGTCGGCGCATCGGCACGCGGCACATCCAGCAGCACCAGGCGCTCAAAGCGCGAATCGCTCACACGGGCCACGTGCAAATCATAGCTGTTGCGACCCCGCTCGGCACGGTTGTCCACATGGAAGTAGCTCGCACGAATACCCAGGTACGCCACGTTATCGGGAACCTCACGGCCCACGTTGAAAGTCATGCCCCAGTCCAGGGCCTCAACTTCCTGAAGCCCGATCTTGCGCGCGCGGCTCGTATTCTTGCAGCCCGTCAGGCGCAGCGCAGCCAAGGTTTGCGGCCGGCGGACCACGTCCTCGACGGAGCCGATCTCCTCCACATGCCCGTCGTGCATCACGCAAATGCGCTCGCACAGGCGGCACGCTTCGTCGATGTCGTGGCTCACATAGAGCACGGTGCGGCTGCATACATCGAACAGGTCAAGCATGTTCTGTTCGAGCGCGCTCTTAAGATAGGAATCGAGTGCGCTCATGGGCTCGTCGAACATAAAGATGCCCGGGTGTGCCGCCACCATGCGCGCGAGCGCCACGCGCTGCTGCTGGCCGCCCGAGAGGCGCGCGGGATAACGGTCGGCAAAGTCGGCCAGTCCAAAGATTCCCAAGTAGCGCTCGGCAAGTTTTTTACGCGCGGCGGCGTCGCCCGCATCCTTTACACCGGCGCACACGTTATCGGCCACCGTCATGTTGGGAAACAACTGATAGTTTTGGAACAGTAGGGCGCATTTTCGCTCCTGGGGCGACAGGTCGATGCCCGCGGCCGAGTCAAAAAAGGTCACGCCGTTGACGACGATCTTGCCCTCGTCGGGCGTCTCCACACCGGCAATGCAGCGCAGCGTGCAGCTCTTGCCGCAACCCGAGGCGCCCAGCAGTGCCACGCGCTCCTCGCCGGCCTCAAGATGCATGTCGAGCACAAACCCGGGATAACGTTTCTTAATATCCAAAACGAGCGACATGGCCTATCGACCTCCCGTCGAGACGGCGTCATCGCGCATGAGCTCGGCCAGCGCCTCGCGATCGATACGCAGCGCATCGCCGCCGACCGGGTCGAGCGAATCGCCCTGTCCGGCGAAATCTTTGGCCTGCCTGCGCTCCGCACGGGAAAGGCCCCGTTCGCGGTACTTTTGCGAATGCGCCGTGTACATATTGATGAACAGAATGACCAGGAAGCTGAACACGATTACGACGATGACCCAAAAGAGCGCCACCGACGTGTTGCCGCCCATCCACTCAAAGTAGATGGCGATGGGAATGGTCTGCGTAATGCCGGCATAGTTGCCCGCAAAGAACAGCGTGCAGCCAAACTCTCCCATGGCGCGGGCAAAGGCGAGGACCGTACCGGCGGCAATCGAGGGCCAGCCAAGCGGCATCATAAGCTTGGTAAAGATGCGACGCTCGGACCATCCCAGAGTTCGCGCGGCATCGAGCATCTGCGTGTCAAGGCTCTCGAAGGCTCCGAGCGCCGTGCGGTAGACCAGCGGAAACGACACCACCACGGCAGATATCACCGCCGCGGGCCAGGTAAAGACGATCGAGATGCCGTGCGCGATGAGCCACTGGCCCACCCCGGTCGAGCGGCCAAACAGCATGAGAAGCAGAAAGCCGCAGACCGTGGGCGGCAGCACCATAGGAATCGTAAAGACCGAATCGAGCAGGCCCTTGATGCGACTCGAGGTACCCATAGTCTTCCACGCGGCGAACAGGCCCAGCGCAAAGGAGATCAGCAGGGCAAGGCCGCTCGTTTTAATGGACACCCAAAACGGGCGATAGTCGATGTCGCCCAAAAAGGAGGCCAGAGAGGTCAAGGGCCCCCGCTCATCCCGCAACACGACAGACGATGCTTCAACCATTTGAGCGCTATCAAGCCAACGCGCGCCGCCCTTGGCATCACCCGAGGCTGATGCAATCACCACATAGCGGTCCCCATCCGTACCGCGCTCGTCAAAGCCATAGGTATACCCGCCGGTATCAAACGTTGTTTCCGTCGTGACATACCAAGGAAGATCCACGTCCCCTAGCTGCGCACCTCCCATGCAGTTTGAGCTGTCGAGCTCACAGACGAGGGCTTTGAGACCCGATACGCACTCGTTGTCCTGCGGATCCAATCCAAACTTCTCGACCGCCTTGGGCGATATCCACACCACAACGCGATCGGCAGCAGGCGCCACTACAAGGTCCACGTCCTCGTCAACGGGAAACCGGTAGCCCTCAGGCTGGCCCTCCATGGCACGAGCGGTCCCCTTGGCCAACCGCTCAAAACCCTCGATCCCATAGGAAAGCCCATGAGCGGTCGCAGTAACCTGGGCCCCGTCCTCAGCGTCCCCAGCAAACGCAAATCCCGGCATCCAGCAAAGCGCGAAGGTCAAAGCACAGGCGACAAGCATGCGGAATCTATTAAGCACGAAAAGCTCCAAGCGAATACAAGGACGGAGTGAAACACAAAACGATGGAATTATCGCGCCAAGCCGCACTACTCGGAAAGCTCAAAGCCGTACTTAGCCCAAATCTTCTGAGCCTTCTTGTTGGTCAGACAGAAGTCGATAAACGCCTTGGCCTCGTCGGCGTGCTCGGAGCTCTCGGCAACGGCACCCGGGTACACGATGGGCTTGTGCGAGTCCTCGGGGCACACGAAGGCCTCCTCGATGCCGTCGTAGCGGTAGATGTCAGAGCTGTAGACAAAACCGGCCACGCAGTCGCCTGTGGACACATAGACGGCGGCGGTACCAACTTTGTCTGCCAGTGCAACCTTGTCGGCGATCTCGGGCGCATACTCGCCGTCGTCGCCCTCGGTGCCGGTATAGAGGCCCACGGAAGCCAGCGCCTGGTTGGCGTACTTGCCGGCGGGGACGGTCTTAGCGTCGCCAATGGCGATTTTGCCATCCAGGTTCGCAACGTCCGCGATGGCCTCGACCTTGGTATCGGAGCCCTCGGCGCGAACGATCACAAGGTCGTTGACAAACATGTCCTCTCGCGTGCCTGTATCGACGAGCTCGACGGCCTCGGCGTCATCCATAGTGCCCTTGGAAGCGGTGATGAGCACGTCGACCGTGGCGCCGGCACGCATCTGCTCGACGAGGTCGCCGGAGCCCTTAAACTGCGTGTCGGCAAAGGTGGTACCGGTCTGGTCGGTGTAGAGCTCCTGAACCTCGGGCAGGGCCTTCTCGAGCGAGTTGGCAGCGAAGACCTGAAGCTCGACAGCCTTCTTGGACGAAATCTTGGCAGAACCGGCATCGGAGCCAGCCGGCTCAGGCCCCTTGTTGCCGGAGCAGCCGGCAAGACCAAGGCCGGCAGCGGCGACAGCAGAAAGCGAGACGAATCCGCGGCGAGAAACCATATCGAACATGTTCAACCCTTTCGAAGGCTACGCCCGGGCGCCCGCCGCGAGCTTTATTCTGTAATTAGATTATACTTCCGCGCGAATAATATCAGTGATAAAGATTTCTCGTCTGATAATTCTCTTTCGCCGATAGTCTCAGGACGTTCCGCGCTGTCGCTGCATAAAAAGGCGGAGCGACTCGCAAAGTCGCTCCGCCGCAGGTAGCGCGCTTATTTGGCGTGCCCGCCGCCCGCCGTCATTTGGGCCGCATGCTTCAGCTGGTCGCTCACAGCCTCCCAGCTTTCGCGGGCCGCTTTCGTAGATCCCGGAAAGTTGATGACAAGCGTATACCCACGCTGCATGCACACGGCGCGCGAGAGCATAGCGCGGCGCGTCTTGGTCATGGAGTACGCACGGATCGCCTCGGCAATACCCGGCACATCGCGGTCACAGACAGCACGCGTCGCCTCGGGTGTCACGTCGCGCATCGAAAGACCCGTGCCACCGCAGGTGAGCACGACATTGGCGTGGCACTCATCGGCGGCTTCCACAATGGCATCACCGATTTCGCTGACGTCGTCGCGCACGACCGCATGTGAGGCGACCGTCCAGCCCTGCGCCTCGATAAGCTCCTCGAGTGCAGCCCCAGCCTCGTCCTGGGCAAGATCGCGCGTATCCGAGCACGTCACAATCGAAATCTTCAGCTCCATAGCATTCCCCCTACAACACGGCGCCCTCAGGCAGGTCGACGCGAACAACGTCCACGACATCGCCCGCCGCAAGGTCGCACGGTCCTTCGTCAATACGCAACAGGCAGTTCGCACGCTGCATAGTTCCAAGCAGCGCCGAGTTCTGCGTCTTAGCCTCGGTCACCAACAACTCACCGGTCTCGGGGTCGCGCAAAACCGTGGCGCGATCGAAGAAGCGTCGGTCCTGGCGCTTCTTCACGCCGTGCGTCAATATCGCCTGCTGCACGGGACGCGTACCCTCGGCAAAACCGCGCATCTTGCGGATCGCCGGACGGGCAAGCATCTCAAAGCCTACATACGCCGCGGCCGGATTGCCTGAAAGTCCCAGGTAGGGCTTACCCCCGAGCAAGCCAAACGTGATGGCCTTGCCCGGACGCATCGAGATGCGATCGAACAGTACCTCGCCCTCGCGCCGGACGAGCGCCGTCACGTAGTCGTAGTCGCCTGCCGAGGCGCCACCGCTCGTAATGACAAAATCGCACTCTCGCGTGGCGCGATGCACCAGCTCGGCAATCGCCTGCTCATCGTCGGGCGCAATGCCGTAGAACACGGGCTCAGCGCCGGCATCGAGTGCCTCGGCCATCAGCGCCGAGGAGTTGGAATCGCGAATCTGACCGCGCGCCGGCACCTTACTCGGTGCGACCAGTTCCGTGCCCAGCGAGATGATGCCCACACGTGGGGCAGCGTGCACCTTCACGCTCGCATATCCGGCGCTTGCCAGCAGGCCAGCACCGGCCGGGGCCACGACCTCGCCGGCGTGCATCACAACATCGCCGGCATGGGCCTCCTCGGCGGCAGAGCGAATGTTCTCCCCTACCTTGGCGGGCGCCGAGAACCTCACACGCGAGCCCTCGTTGTCGTCGCCATCGAGCACGTCGACGATCTCGTATTTCACCACGGCATCGGCACCTTCGGGTACCGGCGCGCCCGTCATGATGCGGACCGTCTCGCCCGGGGCGATAACGCCATCGAACACATGGCCTGCGGCCTCGTGCCCCACGACGGAAAGCGTCACGGGCGCATCGGTGGACGCTTTGGCGAGGTCGGCGGCACGCACGGCATATCCATCCATGGCGCTGTTGGCAAACGGCGAGATGTCGATATCGGCCGTGGCGTCCTCGGCAAGGGGAAGACCGGCCGCCTGCCATACCGGGATCTCGACGACATCGGTCCCGTGCACCCGCGAAAGAACGATTGCCTGTGCGTCCTCCAACGGAATGAGTTTCTCAGCCATATGCACCTCTAGCATGCTGCGGCGCGCAACAAAAGCGCCGATTCTTTATGTTTATCTCAGTATAATCCCTCGCCGCCTGCTCAAGACCTGGCCCGCGGCCGCGAATACATCTGTCGGCCGCAAGCCGCGAAACAAAACCAAAACCAACCCACCGGCTCGTCGCGTTTACCGCGTTTTATAATGCTCGTGTTGCAACCCAAAAGAGGAACGTATGACTTTTACCGACAAACCCGAAAGCGCAAACGAGGCGCAGGATCATTCCCAGCCGCTCGACGACGGCGGCCTTTTCTCCCTTAACGACGTCATCATGGCAGGCAGGCAACAGCTCACCCGCTCCGAGCATCTCTTGGCTGCCGACACGCGCCGCAACGCCCGCAACCTACTCGCGAGCGCCAAGTTGCTCGTGCTCGTCGTCATCGTCTCGCTCGCCATGGGCGTTGCCGCTTGGGCGTTTTTGGCCTCGCTGAATATCGCGACCGACTATCGCGAGCACCACGCGTGGGTCTACGCATTGCTTCCCGTTGTGGGCATTGCCACCGCGTGGGTCTACAAAAACCACGGCCTTGCTGCCAAACGAGGCAACAACCTGGTCATCGACTCCGCTCTGGGCACACGCCTCATCCATATGCGCATGGCCGTCCTCACCTTCGTCTACTCTACGCTCACGCACCTAACGGGCGGATCGGCCGGTCGCGAGGGAGCCGCGGTGCAGATTGGCGGCACCATCGCCAGCAACATCTCGAGCCTCGCCCACCTCAAAAAGCATGACCACCACGACCTCATGCTCGCCGGCATCTCGTCGGCCTTTGGCGCCGTATTCGGTTCGCCCCTTGCCGGAGCTTTCTTTGGCATGGAGATGTGCTTTATCGGAAAGATCGACTACACCGCGGGCATCTACTGCCTGGTCGCCTCGTTTACCGGCTACTTTACGTCGCTTGCCTTGGGAACCGAGTACGAGGCGAATGTCATCGCCAGCGTTCCCAACATGACACCACGGACGGTTGTCATCGTTGTTATCAGCGCAATTATCTTCGGCCTGACGGCACGCCTCTTTGCCTGGTCGGTTCGAACCGTCAAAAGCCTGTACGGTCGCTTTATCACCAATTACCTCGTCCGCGCACTCATAGGCGCACTCGTGGTTTTGGCCGCCTATGCCCTCCTCGACGCCTGGGACTACGCCGGCCTTTCCACGTGGCTTTCCGGCGCCGGATTTGCAGGCAACACCACCCTGGCGGACGCAGCCATCAAGTTGGTCGTCACAGCGCTTACCCTGGGCGCGGGCTTCCAAGGCGGCGAGGTCACGCCCCTGTTTGGCATCGGTGCGGCACTCGGTGGCTGGATCGGTTACCTTACCGGGCTTGACCCCAGTTTTCTGGCGGCTCTCGGCATGCTCGGCGTGTTCTGCGCCGGCCTCAACGTGCCCATCACCACCTGCATGATGGCCATCGACCTGTTCCACGGCACGGCCGCCGGGTTCTTTGTCATCGTTTCGTTTATTAGCTACCTTGCCGGCGGCCACCGTGGCGTGTATCCCGCACAGCGTATTGTGTCCCCTAAGCGACGCTCGCTTATCGTGGACGAGGGCGGCACGGTGGCAGAGGCTATCGAGCGCCACAACGACCTGATAGAGTAGACGTTAGTATTCGCCGTGCAGCCACAATCGGGGGCAATTCGACCCGAGCGCGACCGCACCGTCACGTTATACGCCGGGAGTCGCCCCATGCACGCAACTGATTTTGGTCGCACGCTCATCATCGCCAACCCAGCCGCCCAGTCGGGTGCGGCGCGCGAGGTTGCCGAGCGCCTGCAGCGCTTTTTGGATATGACCGCGCGCGCATCCCAGTTTGACCTGGTGCTGACCGAACGCGCGGGGCACGCCAAGGAGCTTGCCGCGCGAGCCCGGGGTTATCGAACCGTTATCGCCCTTGGCGGCGACGGCGTGATCCACGAGGTCGTCAACGGGCTTATGACGCAGGAAGAGGCCGTCCGTCCTGCCCTCGCCGTCCTGCCTGTGGGCTCCGGCAACGATTTTGCCCAGACGCTTGGAATCGACGATTTCTCCGGTAAGGATTTTGGCGCGCTGCTCACCTGCGAGCTGCAACGTCAGGACATCGGACGCATTCGCTCGTGGAGCCCTGGTAGCGGCAGCGGCGAGGCTACCGTCGAGTACTACGACCAGACGCTTTCGGTCGGCATCGATGCCGCCATCGGCCTGGGCACCACCGAACTGCGCAAAAAGACCGGCTTGACGGGCGCTCCGCTCTACACCCTCTCGGGACTTGAGCAGTTTGGCCTGCGCTATCGCAACTACCCCATGACAGCCAGCTTTAACGGCGCGCCCGCCGAGCGCATGAGGGCGATTATCATGGCGATTCAGCTGGGTCCCACGTATGGCTCGGGCTATCGCATCTGCCCCGAAGCCGACCCCTGCGACGGTATGCTCGACGTCTGCTACGCCTGCGGCCCCGTCCCTCGCGCGGTCGCCCTACCCATGTTCCTTTCGGCCAAGGACGGCCACCACACCAAGCTGCCGCCGGTACGCATGCGTCGCTGCCGTCATGCCGAGCTCACCTTTGAGGGGCCCGACTACCCCATCCAGGCCGACGGCGAGCCCGTTGTCGCCTCGCGCATCGAGGTCGACGTCCTCGGCAGCGCTCTCCAAGTTTGGCACCCTACCCGCTAGCAAGGCCAGTGGAACAAACGACTACTCGTCGCTGCCCGGCTTGCGACGGTTGGCCTTTTTAATGGCGTTGAAGTGCTTGTCATTGAGCCTGCGCTGGCGAGAGCGCTGGGGCACCTTGGTCTTTACGCGTCGGCGCGGTGGACGCCCGCGACGCTCGAGCTCGGCGCGCAGCTTGCGCAGGCAGCTCGCGCGATTTTGGAACTGGCTGCGGCTCTCGCGCGCCGTCACGGTAATCCCTGTGGGCACGTGCTTCATGCGCACCGCCGAGTCCGTCGTGTTCACGCCTTGTCCGCCCGGACCCGTCGCGCGAAACACCTGAACCTCGCAATCGCGCGCCAACTCTTCGGCCGCCATCGCGGCATAGCGCGCATACTCACGCCATCCCATCTTGTTCTCATCCATATCAACACCTCCCCTCATAAAAAATGTGACAAAGGGAAAGTCCCTTTGTCACATCGCATACCAATCGCTTGTGTTGCGCGCTTAGGCGAAGGTGATCTCGCCGGTATCGCAGTCCATATCGGCGATACGGGCTAGGCTTTCAACGCGGAAGCCGCGCTCGCGGAGCTTATCGCCACCGCCCTGGAAGCCCTTCTCCACCGCAATGCCAATACCGGACACCTCGGCACCCGCAGCCTCGCAGATCTTGATAAGACCCTCGAGCGCGCAGCCGTTGGCCAAGAAGTCGTCGATGATCAGGACCTTGTCGCCCTCGGACAAGAAACGCTTGCCAACGATGACCGGGTACTCCTTCTGCTTGGTAAAGGAGTAGATGGTCGTGGCATACTGCTCGCCGTCGAGGTTAATGGACTGGGCCTTCTTGGCAAAGACCACCGGCACGCCGCCAAAGTGCTGGGCTGCAATGCAAGCCATACCAATGCCCGAAGCCTCAATCGTCAGGATCTTGTTGATCTCAACATTCTTGAACAGACGGGCCCACTCGGCGCCCATGTGGTCGAACAGCTCAACGTCGCACTGGTGGTTGAGGAAGGCATCAACCTTAAGGACGTTACCGGCCTTTACGATGCCGTCATGGCGAATACGATCCTCAAGCTCCTGCATGGCGCAACCCTTTCTCGCGGCAACGATACCGCGCGATTAATAAACGTTGTTCGATAGTCTACCACGGACCGACCCCCGCCTGTCACACAAGCCGCATCGCACCACAAACCAGTCTTTTTGGGACGGCGCGAATACGTGGCAGGCAGCCTCCCAACACGCTAATGGCGGGCGCGCATCCTCACCAAACGCACCATGGCGAGCGCAAAACCCACAGCGGCCACAGCCATAAGCACGTAGAACACCGAGCGAAAACCGAATAGGAATACATCCGGACGGCCTGCAACGAAACTGGTTACGGCCTCGCCCATCGCCACGCTCATCTGCCCATACAGGATATGCGACGCCACCGTAATGCCGAATGCCATGCCAGCGTAGCGCGCCAAACTGCCCAAGCTGCCCGCAAAACCGAGCGCCTCGCGCGGGGCCGAACCCATATACAGGGAGTTGTTAGGGCTTTGGAAAATCGACGTACCGAGCGACATAAATGCGACGCAGCACACGATCACAAGGATGGAGGAATGCTCGTTGAGCGTGCTCACCGCAAAGAGACCGCACACGTACACACCCAGGCCGACCGCCGTGGGGCCCTCGCAGCCAACACGGTCCGAAACCGTACCCGAAAGCGGGCCGATAAAGGCATTCACCATCGGCAACGCCAAAAAGAGTAGTCCAGAGATGTCGGAACCAAAGCCGTGGGCGTCCTGAAAATAGAACGGCAGGATAAACTCGGATGCGCCAATACCAACGAACACGATGAGCATGCAGGCGAGGTTGATGGTGAAGGCCGAATTTGCAAAGCAGCGACGAGCAGCCTCGATCAGGGACATGGGGCGCTCGCCAGCCTCCGGCTTAACATGCGGCAGCGTATAGAGCCCCACGATAAACGAGATGACGCCAATGGGCAGGTTGATGAGGAAGATGCTCTCCCAGGGAAAGCTTGCCACCAGCATGCCGCCCAGCACGGGGCCACACATCATGCCGAGGGCCACGAAGGTCGCGAGAATACCCATGGCACGACCGCGCTCGCGCGCCGGAAACGACTCGGTGATGATACCCATGTTGTTAGCCATGGCCGCCGCGCAGCCGACGCCCTGCACAATGCGTGCCAGAATAAGAACTTCGAGCGAACTCGAAAGGCCGCAAAGCAGCGAGCCGGCCGTAAAAACGATTACGCCCAGCTGGAATACGCCCACCTTGCCGCGCACGTCGCCCAAGCGGCCAAACGGCAGCATAGCCACGCATGTCGCAAGCAGATACACCGAGCTTACCAGCTGAATGCGATCGAGGCCCACACCCAGCTCCTTTTGTATCACGGGCAGCGCCACGGTCACGACGGTCGAATCCAGACACACCATAAACGTCATGATGAGCACGGTAAACAGAATCGCCCACTTGTTCTTGCCATGGGTGTCGCCCTCAAGGGCAATGTGCTCGCGGCGCAGCTGCTCTGCAGTTTTCTCCATATCCATCCTTTCGAGTGGTGCAACGCAAAAACGGGGCCCCAATCGCCTGCGAACAGTCGCGATTGGGGTCCCGCCTACGGAATCGGAACTAAAGGTCGCCGAAGCTTTCTGCCAGCATCGGCGACTTGTGCGAACGCTAGCCTAGCACTGCTCGAGCGCCTGCTCAAGGTCGGCAATCAGATCGGCCGTGTCCTCGAGGCCGCACGACAGGCGCACCATGTCGGCGGAGATGCCGCAGGCGATGAGCTCCTCATCGTTCATTTGGCGATGCGTGGCGTTAGCGGGATGCAGGCAGCAGGTGCGGGCGTCTGCCACATGCGTGGCGATCTGGGCGAGCTTAAGGCTCTTCATAAAGGTCTCGGCCGCCGCGCGACCACCGTTAAAGCCAAAGCTCACGACGCCGCAGGTACCGTTGGGCATGTACTTCTGAGCCAGGTCATAGTACTTATCGCCCTCCAGGCCCGGATAGCTCACAAAGCGCACCTTGGGATGACTCTGCAGGAACTTGGCAACGGCCAGGCCGTTCTCACAATGACGCGGCATGCGTACATGCAGGCTCTCGAGCGAGCTGTTCAGGAAGAAGGCCGCCTGCGGGTTCTGCATGGGGCCGAGGTCGCGCATGAGCTGAGCGGTTGCCTTGGTAATGAAGGCACCCTCGCGACCGAACTTCTCGGCATAGGTCACGCCGTGATAGCTCTCGTCGGGCGTGGTGAGACCCGGGAACTTGTCTGCATGGGCCATCCAGTCAAACTGGCCGTGGTCAACGATCACGCCGCCCAGGTAGGCAGCATGTCCATCCATGTACTTGGTGGTGGAGTGCGTGACGATGTCGGCGCCCCACTCAAAGGGACGGCACATCACGGGCGTCGGGAAGGTGTTGTCGACCATCAGCGGCACGCCGTGGTCATGCGCGGCCTTGGCAAAGCGCTCAATATCGAGCACGGCAAGGGCGGGGTTGGCGATCGTCTCGCCAAAGACAAGCTTGGTGTTGGGCTCAAAGGCTGCCTCGAGCTCCTCGTCGGTGCAGTCGGGGGCAACGAACGTGCAGGTCAAGCCCATACGACCCATGGTGTGGGCGAGCAGGTTGTAGGTACCGCCGTAGATGGCAGAGCTTGCGACCACGTGGTCGCCAGCACCGGCAACGTTAAAGATCGCAAGGAAGTTCGCCGCCATGCCCGAGCTCGTGAGCATCGCCGCGGTACCACCCTCCATCTCGCAAATCTTGGCGGCAACCAGGTCGCACGTGGGGTTCTGCAGACGGCTGTAGAAATAGCCCGACTCCTCCAGGTCGAACAGCTTGCCCATATGCTCGGACGTGTCATACTTCCACGTGGTTGACTGGTAGATAGGCACCTGACGCGGCTCTGCATCACCCGGGCGATAACCGCCCTGAACACATGTAGTTCCGATGGTCTGCTCGCTCATATCCAACTCCCTTACTTGGGTTTTGTTTTTATTCGGTTTACGATACCGCTACCCCGCACCCCTCTCAACCCATCCCGCCGATAGGTTATGGGACAAATTAATCAGGTTTATTTGTCCCAAATCTTAAGAAAGTGTTCGATGGCGAAAAACAATGAGATATGCACTGCGGTCTCGATAAGCGAATGCGCCAGCAAGGGTACCATAGGCGGGTACACCGCAATCAAGGAGACACCGATGAAGCAGATTGATACCACTCAGCTCAACACTGCCACCTGCCAGGCTCAGGCTGCCGAATACCACGCCCGCGGCTTTAACTGCGCGCAGGCCGTCGCCTGCACGCTCGCGCCCGCCGTCGGGCTCGACCCCCAGGTCGCCTTTACCCTCACCGAGGGCTTTGGCGCCGGCATGGGCGGCATGACCGAAACTTGCGGTGCCATCTCGGGCGCCGTGGCCATCATGGGCTTTGTAATGAGCGATGGCATGGAAAACCCCAAGACCAAGGGCCAGACCTACAAACTGTCGCGCGAGATTGCCAAGCGCTTTGGCGAGAAGAACACGACGACCGTCTGCGGCACGCTCAAGGGCATCGGATCGGACAAGGGTCCGCTCCGCAGCTGTCCCGGTTGCATCGACGATGCCGTCGAAATCGCCTGTGATGTACTAAAGCAGCTCGCCGAGTAAACGGCAGCGACATAAAACGACGGTCGGTGTGCTTGGGATCCGTCCAAAAGCACGCCGGCCGTCGCCGTTAGAACTCGGCAAATTCGGGAGTGCTGACCTCAATCTCCTCGCGCCCCGCCATAAGCTCGCGCATCTTAGCGCAAAACGACTCCTGCTCCCCCGCCTTAAACACCAAATGAAGTGTCACGGCATCCGCGTACTCGGTATCCGAAACCTTGGCACCGGAATCCTGGGCCAAGCGAAGCACCTGCTCATACTGCGGATAGGCCACATGCACGTCAACAGGCACGACACTCGTCATCTCGACGATCTGCCCGGCCTCCTGAGCCGCGGCCACCGCCGCTTGCGTCGCCGCAGTATAGGCGCGAACCAGGCCGCCCGGCCCCAACAGCGTGCCGCCAAAATAGCGCGTCACTACGCAGCAAACATTTTTGAGCTCCGCACCGCGCAACACCTCGAGCGTCGGCATACCGCTCGTGCGGCTCGGCTCACCATCGTCGCTCTGGCGCTCGCGTCCATCGACCAAAATCCACGCGGGAACATTGTGTCGAGCGTCGTAATGACGTTTGCGAACCATCTCGATAAAGGCATTCGCCTCGTCCTCGGACTCAATATGGACCAGCTGGGCAATAAACCGGCTCTTGCGGTCCACAAACTCGCCCGAAGCCTCAATATTCGATTGCAGAGTAAAATAGCTGTCCAACAAAGCCCCTCAACAAAATAAAGCGCAGCAACGAACAGCTTCAATAATACGGCAAAGGCCGTACCGATTGTCAGGGTAACAAAAATGCCAAGTGGGCCTATAAGCCGGGTTCTGTCGTGAACGGTCATTTATCTTGTCTGCACGTTACCGTGCAGCTCCACGCACGCTACCCGAACGCGGACCGGGCCGGCCCATAGCGTTCCTATTCGCGCTTGCTCCGGATGGGGCTTGCCAAGCCGCCGTGTTGCCACGACGCTGGTGGTCTCTTACACCACCGTTTCAGCTTTTCCCTTTACGCCTTGCGGCGCAGGTGGGAGTCTTCTTTTCTGCGGCGCTTTCCGTCGGATCACTCCGCCCGGCCGTTAGCCGGCATCCCGCCCTCTGGAGCCCGGACTTTCCTCACGCGTGCCGCAAGCAGCACATCGCGCGACCGTCTGGCCCACTCAGCAGTGCAAGAGTGTAGCACACCGTTGCCGCAGGCAATGGCACAACACAAGCGTTCGACACGATAAACCAAGAAGCGCCCATGCAGTACAATAGGGTCGTCGATGGGCAACGTCGTCAGTCGAGACGCGACCGCGCTCCGCACCCCTCCGTCTACTCGGTGTGTTCCCGCCTCCTCCCCGAGGCGGGATGTCGGCATTTTTCATGCACCGACAACCCAATAGCCTGTGGACAGCCCGGACATCATTGCGCACGAGCAGCATCGCGCGCATCAGCAGCAAATGCAAAAAGGGACCCGTCCATTACGGACGGATCCCTTAAAACAAGTGATCGTCAAACCGATTTACTCGGCGTCGGTCTCCTCGTCCTTCTTCTCGGAAGGCAGCGGGGTAACCTCGATCTCGACGCCCAGAGTCTCAGCAGCGGACTTCATGGACAGGGAGATACGACGACGGTCGAGGTCGATCTCCATGACCTTGACCTGAACCTTGTCGCCCACATGGGTGACCTGAGAAGGCTGATCGACGTGCTTGTTGGCCATCTCGGAGATGTGCACCAGGCCCTCGATGCCCTCGCCCAGATCGACGAAAGCGCCGAACGGGACAAGCTTGGTCACAGTGCCCTCGACGATAGCGCCGACGGGGTACTTCTTGACCAGTGCGCGCCACGGATCCTCGGTGGTCTGCTTGAGACCCAGGGAGATGCGCTCGCGGTTGAGATCGACGTCGAGAACCTCGACCTCGACCTCCTGGCCGACCTTGACAACCTCGGAAGGATGGTTGACGTGGTTCCAGGAGAGCTCGGAAATGTGGATGAGGCCGTCGATACCACCGAGGTCGACGAAGGCGCCGAAGTCGACGATGGAGGAAACGGTGCCCTGGAGACGCATGCCAGACTTGAGCTTGGACAGGATCTCGGAGCGCTCGGCCTTACGGGACTCCTCGAGCACGACGCGACGGGAGAGGACGACGTTGTTGCGGTTGCGGTCCATCTCGATGACGCGGGCCTCGATGCGGGTGCCCATGTAGGAGGTGAGGTCCTTGACGCGACGGAGGTCGACGAGGGAGGCGGGCAGGAAGCCACGCAGGCCGATGTCGAGGATCAGGCCGCCCTTGACAACCTCGATAACCTCGCCCTCGACGTTCTCGCCGGAGTTGAACTTCTCCTCGATGCGGTTCCAAGCACGCTCGTACTCGGCACGCTTCTTGGACAGGACCAGACGACCGTCCTTGTCCTCCTTCTGGAGTACCAGAGCCTCGATGGGATCACCGAGTGCAACGATGTCTGCAGGGTTAGCGTCCTTGCGGATGGACAGCTCGCGGACCGGGATAACGCCCTCGGACTTGAATCCGATGTCAACGAGCACCTCGTCATGCTCGATCTTAACGACAGTGCCGTTAACGAGATCGCCCTCATCAAAGTCGGTAATCGTACCGTCGATGAGGTTGTTCATCTCCTCCTCGTTGACATCGTCAAGAGAGAAAATGGACGAGTTCTGAATCTCACTCAAAGGTGGACCCCTTTCGAACTACGGGGCCCCGATTGCTAGGACCTACAGAAGGGTGCGACAAGCACACAACGTTTAGGAACACTCGGGAGCCGACAGATACTAATGTGACGCTTATGCAATCACGTTCGTATAGGTTACGGGGAAATGAGTTCGATTTCAAGCGTGAACTGCGATTTTTTACTCGTGTGGAGACTTTTTCGTAATCTTATGAACACACGTCTCCGCAACTTGACGATAACCAGCCAGGCATTCGGCTTTGGGGTAAAGTATCCGGAGCCAACGATTCTAGATCGATTTTTCGAGAAAGGTGCCCGCGTGCTCAAAGCAGTCGTTTTCGATATGGACGAAACGCTTCTCAGCATCAACCTCAACGCGTTCATCCTTCGCTATTTTAAGGATGTCTCTTCGATGCTCGCGGATATCGGGCGCCGCAGCCGCGGTGGCACGATGGCGCGCCTCGGCACCATCCTGGTCGACCTCAACGCCAATCGCCGCAGCGGCACGGACAACCGCACCAATCTTGAGTTTTACCAAGAAGAGGTCGAGCGCCGATGCGGGATCTGCCTCTCCGATCCCCTCATCTACGAGGCGTTTACCTACTATGACCGCGAAGTTCTTCCGTACAAGAATGACGAACTCATCAACGCCCATGCCATGCCGGGCGCACACGCCGCGCTTCAGGCCGTACAGGACGCAGGGCTGCGCTGCGCGCTCTTTACCAACCCCAGCTTTCCGCAGGGGGCCATCGAGTGCCGCATGGGTTGGGGCGACCTGGCCGACGCCCCCTTTGAGCTCGTCACGCACATGGGAAACGCCACCCGCTGCAAGCCTGATGCCACCTACTATCTAGAGCAGCTTCAGGTGATGGGGCTCGAACCGCACGAGGTCCTTATGGTGGGCAACGATCCCAAACGCGACTTCCCTAACCCCGCCTGCGGCATTCAGACTGCCTATGTAGGCCAGGGCAAGCCCAACCGAGTCACCTGGCGCGGAACCATGGAAGGCTTCGCCCGCGACTTTAACGCCGTAGTAGAAGCCTTCTACGAACACCAAGTAGCCGACGAACTGTCCTAGCACACTTGAGTTTTGCCGATCATGATGTTGAGGATCTCGACGTCGGTGTCCTTCATACCCACACGGCCCACGTAGCCCATGCTGGCAATCGTCTGCTCGACGGTATCCTGGATCAAACCCTCGCCGGCACGGAAGCCACGCCCCTGCATGGCCATGTCATGTCCCAGAATCGCCGCATCGACGGCAGCCGAAATCTTGGCGGCACAACTCGCCTTGGCGCCGTCGCACACGATGCCGCCCACGTTACCGAGCGTATTCGAGACCGTCGCGCCAATCTGCTCGCGCGTGCCACCGCACAGCCAGGTAATCGCAGCGCCGGCGCCGCACGCGGCGCAAATAGCACCGCAAAACGCCGAAAGCGCACCAATATAGCTCTTGATATGCACGGCGATAAGATCGGACAGCATCACGGCGCGTACCAGACGCTCGTGGTCGCAACGCAGGTACTCGGCATACTCCATGACGGGCAATGCGCAGGTAATGCCTTGATTGCCCGAGCCGCACACAATGGCGACCGGCAGCGCGCAACCGTTCATGCGGGCGTCGGACCCGGCGGCCGCACGGGCACGGGCACGGCAGGCGACGTCATCGGCACGAGCACCCAGCAGCGTACGACCCACCTCGGCGCCCCAAGCGTGCGCAAGGCCCTCGGCACTGATTGCGCCATTCAGCTCAATCTGACGCTCAACGGCAGCGCGGGCGCCCTCAATGTCACCGTCCTCGATAAAGTCGATGATGGAATCAATGGACATGGGCGTATCGGCGTTATCTGCCGCACGCTCGGCCACCACGCGCTCGGCGCAGGCGGCGCACTCCCCCGCCGACTTGCCGCATACCGGAATACCGTCGAGCGTATGGCACGTGACATTAGTGTGGTGATCGGTAATCTCGACGACCGCGGTATGGCCCCCGGCCGTCGCAGTCACCTTGATGTAGAGGTTGGGCACACCCTCGACAAGCGACACATCGCAGTAGCCGGCGTCGGCGAGGAGCTCGGCCACACGAGCGCGGTCTTCATCGTTAACGCTCTCGAGCACCTCAAGCGCGCTCTTGGCGTCACCGCCCACGGCACCCAGCACGGCTGCAGCTTCAATACCGTGCATACCGCCCGAGTTGGGCACGGTCACGCTCTTAACGTTCTTGATGATGTTGCCCGAGCAGGCAACGTCCATATGATCGGGTTCGCAACCGAGCGTCTGGCTCGCCAACGCCGCTGCATAGGCAACGGCAATAGGCTCGGTGCAGCCGAGCGCACAGACAAGCTCGCGGTTCAAAACATCGCAAAACGCGGCATCACGAAGGGAATCGGTAGGCATAGGTATCTCCTGCTTGCATAACGGGCTGGTCTCTCAAAAAAGTTAGCTCCTTTATTTGATAACAATGCATCAAAAACCGCAACCACGGTTCCGGCGGACGGCGCTCAAGCACAAACTGGCGGCATTCATTCATGAAAAGCAGGTCTTGTTGCATGCTTAAGCGTTTGACCAAAAAACGCCCGAGCGTTTACACAAAAGTCGCGCTATCATGCAGTCGAACGCGGTAAAACCTTTAGCAATTCCGCCGCACGGACCAGAGAGGAACCACTCATGAAGATCGGTATCGGTAACGACCACGCCGCCGTCGAGCTCAAGAACATCATTTCCGAGCACCTGAAGGAGCGCGGCTGCGAGGTCGTGAACTATGGCACCGACACCTCCGAGAGCTTCGACTACCCCATCGCCGGTTACAAGGTGGGCAAGGCCGTGGCCAACGGTGACGTCGACCTGGGTATCTTGATCTGCGGTACCGGCGTCGGGATTAGCCTGGCTGCCAACAAGGTCGAGGGCGTACGCGCCGTCGTGTGCTCCGAGCCCTTCAGCGCCAAGCTCTCCCGTATGCACAACAACACCAACGTGCTGGCCTTTGGCGCCCGCGTCGTGGGCTCCGAGCTCGCCAAGATGATTGTCGACGAATGGCTCGACGCCGAGTTTGAGGGCGGCCGCCACGAGCGTCGCGTCAATCTCCTCAACGAGATCGACCAGACCCGCGGACTAAAGATTGTCGACGAGGCCTAAAGACTTACAAAGCCATACGCTAGCGCCAGCCCCCGCCCGGAAGAAACATCCGGACGGGGCTCTTTAGTAGTTTTCTATGCGTTTACCAAAAATCTACCGGAATAAAAGGGCGCCGCGGTTGGAATTCCGCGGCGCCCAAGCCACACGCTAACAGCTTTAAGGAGTCAAAGCTGGTTTAGCCAAAGAAGCGCTTGATCTCGATCTCGGCGTTCTCCAGGCAGTCGGAGCCGTGGATCACGTTGGCGTTGACATCGACAGCGAAGTCGCCGCGAATGGTGCCGGGCGTAGCATCAAGCGGGTTGGTAGCGCCCATAAGGGTGCGCATCTTGGAAACAGCGGAGAGACCGGAAACGACCATCTTGACGACCGGACCGCTCGTCATAAAGTCGCAGAGACCGCCAAAGAAGGGCTTGTCGGCCAGATGAGCGTAGTGCTCCTCGACGGTAGCGCGCTCGAGCGTAGTCATCTCCATGCGCTCGATGACAAGGCCGCTGCGCTCAATGCGAGCAACGATCTCGCCGATCTTGCGATCGCGCACGGCGTCGGGCTTAATCATGATGAAGGTCTTCTCGATAGCCATAAGGTAGCCTTTCAAGTAGGTTCGCGCGTGCCCAAGTCCCATTCCGGCACTCGCCTGGACTGCATCGTAACAGAGTTTTAGCTGCAGTTAAACAAAAAGCTGTTTATTGAAGCGCTGCAATTAATTGAAGCGTTCCATATGTGTCACTTCTGTTTCGAAGCCCGATTAGAGTACCATCCGACTGCCCATCAACCGCACCGAACCGAGCGGACGGTCGGTTGCCGCCTGTGAACGTACCCCCTTCACAACCTGCCCAAAGGTCCTACAGAAGTTCTCGACAAGCCCCTCCCCCATTACAACAAAATACGGACGCCCACATCAGCAGACGCCCGTAAAAGCAAAAACGATTTATCAATAAATGGCCAAGCAGCTTTAGCCAGACTCTTACTTTGCCCCGTGGCCCATCTCGAAGACCTTGGTCAGCGATCCAAACACGCCTTCGTCGGCCACGAGCTGTGCCTCGGCACGATCCAGCTGTACGGCAACGGCGGCAGGGGC
Source organism: uncultured Collinsella sp. (assembly GCA_959606035.1). Lineage (GTDB taxonomy): Bacteria > Actinomycetota > Coriobacteriia > Coriobacteriales > Coriobacteriaceae > Collinsella. The sequence continues at coordinate 257,618 of CAUHHB010000001.1, read as the reverse complement.
GGTACCGCCCTCGGTCGTACGCGCGGCGACAATTGAGGGGATGTCGAGCGCCTCGGTAATATCGCGTTCAAAGAGCGGGCTTGCCTCCTGGAACACCTCAAACGGCAGGTCCTCAAGATTGCAGCTACGCTTCTCACACATCAGGACCAGATGGCCCACCACGGCATGTGCCTCGCGGAACGGCAGACCACGCTTAGCCAGGTAATCGGCAACATCGGTGGCGGCAAGGTGTCCCACGCCGCACTCGCACGCCATGGCATCCTCGTTGACGGTCCAAGTCGAAATCATACCGGCCATAACCGACAGGCACTGCATGAGCGTATGGGCGGTATCGAGCGCGCCCTCCTTGTCCTCCTGCAAGTCCTTGTTATAAGCAAGCGGCAGGCCCTTCATGGTCACGAGCAGCTGCACCAGGTTGCCATACACACGGCCGCTCTTGCCGCGGATAAGCTCGGCAAAGTCGGGATTCTTCTTCTGCGGCATGATGGACGAGCCGGTGGAGTACGAGTCGGAAAGCGTGATAAAGCCAAATTCGGAGCTCGACCACAGCACGATCTCCTCGGAAAGACGCGACAGGTGCATGGCCATGACGGAGCCGGCGTAATGCAGATCGAGCAGGAAATCGCGGTCGGAAACCGCATCGAGCGAGTTGGGAATCACGCCCGCAAAGCCAAGCTCGGCAGCCGTCATCTGACGATCGAGCGGATAGCTCGTACCGGCAAGCGCGGCAGCACCCAGCGGGCAGTTGTCGGCGGCATCAAAGGCGGCCTTCAGGCGCGTAAAGTCACGCGCGAACATCCAGGAATACGCCAGCAGATGATGCGACAGCAGCACGGGCTGAGCGTGCTGCATGTGCGTGTAGCCCGGCAGAATCACCTTGTCGTACTTCTTAGCCGCATCCACCAGCACATGGCGCAGCTCAAGATTGGCCTCCATGAGCTCCTTGGCCAGCGCCTTGACGCCCAGGCGTGTGTCGGTCGCCACCTGGTCGTTGCGCGAACGTCCGGTATGCAAGCGCTTACCGGCCTCGCCGATGCGACGCGTCAGCTCGCTCTCGATGGACATATGAATGTCTTCGTCGTTGATGTCGAAGGTGAAGTTGCCGGCATCGATATCCTGTTCGATTCCAGTCAGGCCCTTGGCAATCGCTTGCTCGTCCTCGGCACTGATGATGCCCTGGGCCGCCAGCATTTTGGCATGCGCCTTAGAGCCGGCGATATCCTGCTTATAGAGATGTTTGTCGACCGGCAGCGACGCGCCAAACTCCTGCGTGACCTCGGCCACGCCCGCCTCAAAACGACCGCCCCAAAGAGCCATGGAACCGTCCCCTTTCTCCAAATACCAAAACAAGCGCCCAAAGCAATGCGCCATATCGCTAAAGCGATTTATCAACCGCTAGTTTTACACATTCCCCACCGTGCGCGAGGCTGACAAGCTAAATAGCGAAGAAGTGACGCACCATGCACTTGGCGCCCATGGATTCCCTCCTGAGGTTACCCTGCGAGGCGTCAATCCAGGCCTTCAGGCTCATGGGGACCTCCTCCACCTTGGCGGTATCGAGCTCGGGGGCAAGAGAAAGCAAAGAGTGTGCAATAGCGTCAAACATAGTAGGTACTCCTCAGATATATATAGGCGCAGAGCCGCCAAATTGATAGAAAGAGCCCCGCCGGACAACCCCGGCGGGGCTCGGACTCAGCCGCAGATGCGGCATCATATATGCGGGCGGAACGTAGGGGCCACCGATGTTAAGAAGTGTCAGCAAGCATAACGAAAGGTAGGGACCCCGTGCGCCCGTTATGTATCACGCGGATGGGCCGCGCGGATACCAAGGAAGAGAAGCCTTAGGCCTGGGCTGCAGCGGAGCTGGGACCCTGGACCTTAGCCCACGTCTTGAGCGACAGCGTATCGATCTCGATAAAGCCGGCGCTGGCCTTCTCATCAAACGTGGTGTCGCGGTCGTAGGTGGCCAGGCCGTAATCGTAGAGGCTGAAGGGGCTCTTGCGGCCGACGACATGGCAGTTGCCCTTAAAGAACTTCAGACGGACGGTGCCGGTCACGAACTTCTGGGTGTCGGCCATAAAGGCATCGAGCGCGTTTTTGAGCGGGCTGTACCACTGGCCGTTATACACGGCGGTGGCCCAATCCTGCTCAAGCTTAATCTTCTCCTTGAGCAGGTCGCCCTCAACGCAAATGTCCTCGAGCGCCTTGTGGGCGGTGATAAGCGTCAGGGCGCCGGGGACCTCATAGCACTCGCGGCTCTTGAGGCCCACCAGACGATCCTCGACCAGGTCCAGGCGACCAAAGCCATTGTCGCCGGAAATCTTGTTAAGGACGATGACGATCTCGGAGAGCTTCATCTTCTTGCCGTCGACGGCGACGGGCTTGCCCGCCTCAAACTCAATCTCGGTGTAGGTCGGGGCGTCGGGCGTATCCTCGGGGTTCTTGGTCATAACCCAGGCGTCGTCGAGCGGCTCGTTCCAGGGATCCTCCAGGTGGCCGCACTCAATGGCGCGACCCCACAGGTTGTCGTCGATGGAATAGGGGTTGTCGTTGGTACCCTCGGGAACCGGCACGTTGTGGGCGTGGGCGTAGGCGACCTCGTCCGGACGGCACTTCAGATCCCACTCGCGAACCGGGGCGATAACCTTGAGCTCGGGGTCGAGCGCCTTGACGGCAGCCTCAAAACGGACCTGGTCGTTACCTTTGCCGGTGCAGCCGTGGGCGACGTAGGTCGCGCCAAACTCGTGAGCAACCTCGACGAGCTTCTTGGCGAGCAGCGGGCGGGACAGGGCGGAGAGCAGCGGGTACTTGTTCTCGTACATGGAGTTGGCCGCGATGGCCTTGGTCAGGAACTCATCGGAGAACTCGTCGCGCAAGTCGAGCACCTGACAATCCAGAACGCCCAGGTCGAGCGCCTTCTGCTTCTTGGCATCCAGGCCGGTCTCCTCCTGGCCCACGTTACCGCAGACGCAAACGACATCAAGATTCTTCTCGTCCTGAAGCCACTTGACACATACGGATGTATCAAGACCACCGGAATATGCGAGAACGACTTTTTCCTTGCTCATGGCTGTTTCCTTTCGCCCTTGGTAGCTAGTTAGAACATCGGTCAGTTGCAAGTCATTTCGAGGTCAAAACCGTGCAATATCAGGTTAAATAGCAAAAATCAGCACATACATGCCCTAGAAACATGCAGCAATGTCGTGCTAAAACCCAACGACCTCAAAATGACTCTGTTGGGGCATTTAGCCCCATGCGGACAGAGACGATTGTTATCGTCGTCGGGAAATTGCGCGCTGGCGTCGGATGGCATTGTCTGCAGTAGTGATAATCTTTACGAACTGCATCTGCCTCTCCTTTCACCTATCGCCGGGCGCAATTCTAATATCGTAAACGGTACCTTTTCCTCGGTAAGCGGTTGTTTTTCCGTCTCCGTTTTCGATGGTCGCTATATTACGCTAAAGTGCCTGCTGTACAAGCGACAAATTCAAATTTCTGAAAAGTTTTTTCATTACTTTGTGAATGATGATGCAAATATGCGCCAATCCTGCGAAAATACGCCCGACTATCAAGTAGAGGGTCAATCACCCGAAACATTCTGGAAACCGAAAGGCGCGTTTTATGCAGACTTACGAATCAGACGCCAACATCGGCAACATTAAGATTCTCGCTGTCGATATGGACAAGACGTTACTGACCGACGAGCGCGTGCTGCCTCAGGGCCTCGACGAGCGCCTGGACAAGCTCGCCGAGGCTGGCATCGTGTTCTGCCCCGCCAGCGGACGCCCCGCCCCCAAACTCGAGGAGATGTTTGAGGACATCAAGAGCCGCATCGCTTTTTGCCCCGATAACGGCGCGTGCGTTATCTACCGCGGCAACTATATCTATAAGAGCACTATCGACGTGGCGCTGTATCAGCAGGTCTTGAGCCGCGCCTCGGAGGATTCGCGCGCTGTCCCCGTCCTGTGCTGCTTCGACGAGTTCTATGTACTTGCCCGCGATCATCAATACCACGACGAGATCAGCGTCTACTACAACACGATCAACTACGTCGATAGCTTTGAGGGCATTGACATCGAGTCTAACAAGATTTCGATCTTCTTCCCCGCCTACGATGCCGAGCCAGCGTTTCGCGAGGACTACAGCCCCGAGTTCTCGGACAAACTCTACGTCACCAATGCGGGCCGCGAGTGGATCGACTTTATGAATCTGGGCGTCGACAAGGGGTCGGGCGTAGCACATCTCTGCGAGCGCCTGGGCATCGATATCGCCGACGCCGCTGCCGTGGGCGATACGTACAACGACATCCCCATGCTTGAGCGCGTCGGTCACAGCTTTATCGTGGACAATGCCGAGGAGCATATGAACGCGCATGCCAAGTGGCGTATTCCGAGCAACAACGACGGGGGCGTACTGACGCTCATCGACGCTATCTTGGCGGCTCGGTAACGTGGCACGTCGGACCTGGCCGGGCGGCGCGGATTAGTTTTTCGTTCGGTCAGGTCCTGGGCTCGCTCGGAAAGCACATTAAGTGCTTTCCGGCTCGTGCGGAATCTACGAAAAACTAATCCGCGCCGCCCGGCCAGGTCCTAGGTTTACTTTCCTGCCGCCAAGATGGCGTCTTGAGTGTCTAGATACTTAGCTGAAATGATTTGAGCAGAGGGGAGCCCCTTGTTGGAAGGGGCTCCCCTCTGTTTTGGTTACTGTGGGACAAATTAATCAGTAGTGTTTGTCCCAAATCTTAAGTATGTGGGGGCTTGCGTCTTGGGCGAGCTTGCCTTACGGAGTGCTTCCCTATTTCGCGTCGGCCCAGGTTATGCCGGTGCTGGCTTCGGCGATCAACGGTACGCGGAGGTCTACTACGTGTTCCATGACGTCGCGGACCATGGTGGTTAGGCGCTCGACTTCGTTGACGGGGCACTCAAAGTCCAGTTCGTCGTGTACCTGCAAGATCATGTGGGCGGCAAAACCCTCTTCTTCCAGGCGGCGGCTCACGCGGGCCATGGCGATCTTGATGATGTCGGCCGCGGTGCCCTGCATGGGGTGGTTCATGGCCGTGCGCTCGCCAAAGCCGCGGAGTTGCGGGTTTTTGGCCTTGAGCTCAGGAATATGGCGTCTGCGGCCATACATGGTCTCGGCATAGCCCGTCTGCTTGGCTCGCGCCACCACATTGTCGAGGAACGTGCGCACACCCGGGTAGGCCTCGTAGTAGCGATCGATCATATCGCGCGCCTCGGCCATCGAGATGTGCAGCGACTGCGACAGACCATAGGCCTGCTGACCGTACACGATGCCAAAGTTCACGGCCTTGGCGCGGCTACGCAGGTCGGGTGTCACCTCGGACACCGGCACGCCAAATACGCGCGCGGCCGTCTCGGCATGGAAGTCCTCGCCCTCGTTGAAGGCGCGCACCAGGTGCTCGTCACCCGAAAGATGCGCGAGCAGGCGCAGCTCGATCTGCGAGTAGTCCACCGCCAAAAAGACGCTGCCCTCGCCCGCCGAGAACGCCGTCTTGACGGTACGCCCCAGCTCCGAGCGCGTCGGAATGTTTTGCAGATTGGGGTCGCTCGAAGACAAACGCCCCGTCGCGGTGATGGTCTGGTTGTACGTGGTGTGCACACGCCCGTCACCACGGCGCAGCGGGCCCAGCGTGTCCAGATAGGTCGACTTAATCTTGGACTTCTCACGCCAGTCCAAAATCAGGCGCACGATCTCGTGGTCGCGGGCAAGGTCGCTCAGCACCTTGGCGTTGGTCGAATAGTAGCCGCGCTTGGTCTTTTTGAGGCCCTTGGTCGGAAGTCCCATAACATCAAACAGCACGTGCGAGAGTTGCATGGGGCTGCCGATGTTAAAGGTCTCGTCGCCGGCCAGGTCGCGAATGCTGCGCTCGACATCGGCAATCTGGGTCGCCAGGCCCTCGGACAGACTGTGCAGGCGGTCGGGGTCCACGAGCATGCCCGCGCGCTCCATCTTGGCAAGCACCGGCACGAGCGGCATCTCGATCCCATCGAACACGTTGGCGGCGTTCTCGCGGGCCATGCGGTCACGCAGCGGTGCAACCAGCGCCAGCGTCAAGGCCGCCGTGCGAGCGGCGGGCGCAGGAGCGTCCTCGCCAGCACCCTCTGCGCCGCGCGCCGCAGGCAGCGCCATCTGCAGATACGTATCGGCCAGATACACCTCGTCAAACTCGGAGCGGTCGGAATCCAACAGGTAGGCGGCAACAACGGTATCGAAGATGCGCGTGGAATCGACTGCCAGCGGATCCATGAGCTCGAGCTCAGAAGAATCGATGGGCGAAAGCTCATGCAGAAGCGCCTTCATATCCGGGCTCGCCACACGGCCTTCCATAAACAGACGCGCGAGCACGCCGGCAATCACGCCGTGGGCGAAGTTGAAGCCCTCAACCTCAGCCGCCGCACCGCTGTCGCCCTCCTCGAGCGCAAACAGGCCCTTGGACGTCGCCAACCACAGCGTGCGCGTCAGCCCAAAGAGCGCGCCCTCTTCCTTGTCATCGTCCACCACGGCGGCGACCCACTCGCCGGCATCAATCACGCGGGAGACCTCAGCCGCAACGGCACCAAGCGCGCCAGCATCGCCGGCGGCTGCGCGCAAAACGGCGGGAATCTCAAACGTGCTGGCAGCTGCCCCGCCCTCGCCGCCGATCAGCGCCAAGAAACGGTTCTGCATGGCGGTGATACCAAGCGTGCCCAGCGCCGCGGAAACCTCATCGGCGGAAAACGCCGGGAAGGACGTCGCCTCAAAATCGAGCTCAACGGGCGCATCGGTGCGGATGGTCGCCACCTTACGGCTCAGCAGCGCGTCGTCGATGTGTGCGCGCAGGTTTTCTCCCATCTTGCCCTTGACCTCGTCAGCATGCGCGATGACCTCGTCAAGGCTGCCGTACTGCGCGATGAGCGCACTCGCCTTTTTGGGGCCGATGCCCGGTACGCCGGGAATGTTGTCCGACGTATCGCCCTTCAGACCGTAAAAATCGGGCACGAGCGCCGGCGTGATGCCGTGATACAGGTCGTCCACGCTCTCGGGCGTCATGATCGCCACGTCGGACAGGCCCTTGCGAGTCGAGACCACGTTGACGTGCTCGGTCACGAGCTGATACATGTCGCGGTCGCCGGTCACCAGCAGCATGTCGCAGCCGGCCTCCTCGCCCAGGCGCGCCATGGTTCCCAGGATATCGTCGCCTTCCCAGCCCTCGGACTGCAAAATGGGCACGTTGAGCGCGGCGAGCAGCTCCTTGATCATGGGGAACTGCGCGTGCAGGTCGGGGTCCATGGGCGGGCGCTGCGCCTTGTACTGCGGCAGCATCTCCATACGCACGCGCGGCTTGCCCTTGTCAAACGCCACGACAACGCCGTCGGGATTAAAGGCATCGATCATCTTGAGGAACATGTTCAGAAAACCAAAGATCGCGTTGGTGGGGCGACCGTCCGGCGCGTTCATGGTCGGCGGCACGGCGTGGAAGGCGCGATGCATGAGCGAGTTGCCGTCGATGACGGCAAAGGTACGGCGCTTTTCAGACATATTGAATACCTCGCTTTGGGCTGGGCACGGTTTGCTCACACCAGTTTACACGCTCCCCGCCCCGCGGCCACCGCACATCAGGCTTCCCTGCCGCCGCGGGCCCGCGCGTGATACGATGGCTCACGGTACATCAACCAGCACGATCGATCCGAAAGGAGCCTGCGTCATGGAGCGTCCCAGCGCATGGAAAAAGTACACGCCACAGCAGATCGAGGAGCTCGAGGAGCTTTGCCGCGGCTATAAGCAGTTTTTGAGTGAGAACAAGACCGAGCGCCTGTGCGTCAAGGCCGGTATCAAGATGGCCGAGGAGGCGGGCTACGTCAATCTGGAGACCGTGATCGCTGAGGGCCGCGCGCTCAAGGCCGGCGACAAGGTGTACGCCGCCAACCACGGCAAGGACCTCATGCTCGTCAACCTGGGCACCGCCCCGCTCGAGCAGGGCTTTAACATCCTGGGCGCCCACGTGGACTCGCCGCGCCTGGACCTCAAGCAGAACCCCGCCTTCGAGGCCGGCGACATGGCTTATCTCGACACGCACTACTATGGCGGCGTCAAGAGCTACCACTGGGTCGCTTCCCCGCTCGCACTCGTGGGCGTCATCTGCAAAAAGGACGGCACCACCGTCGACATCAACATCGGTGACAAGGCCGACGACCCGGTCTTTACCATCTCCGACCTGCTGATCCACCTCTCGAGCGAGCAGATGGCCAAGCCCGCCAAGGACGCCGTCGACGCCGAGATCCTCGACGTGATCGTGGGCGGCCGCCCCGTCAAGTTTGACGAGGACGACAAGGACGCTCCCAAGGAGCCCGTCAAGCAGATGTTCCTGGATATCCTCAAGGAGCAGTACGACGTCGAGGAGGAGGACTTCCTCTCCGCCGAGATCGAGGTCGTGCCCGCCGGCCCCGCCCGTGACATGGGCCTCGACCGCTCCATGATTCTGGGCTATGGCCACGACGACCGTGTCTGCGCCTATCCGTCCATGCTCGCCCAGATCAACGTCGCCAACGTGGAGCGCACGAGCATCACACTCATCGTCGACAAGGAGGAGATCGGTTCCGTAGGTGCCACCGGCATGACGAGCCGCTTCTTCGAGAACACCGTCGCCGAGATCATGACGCTCGCCGGCGAGGATAGCCCGCTGGCCCTGCGCCGCGCGCTCGCCCGCAGCCGCATGCTCTCCTCCGACGTGTCCGCCGGCTTCGACCCGGGCTACGCCGGCAAGTTCGAAACCAAGAACGCCGCCTTTATGGGTCGCGGCCTGTGCTTTAACAAGTACACGGGCAGCCGCGGCAAGGGCGGCTCTAACGACGCCGACGCCGAGTATGTGGCCCTCATCCGCGACATCATGGACGAGGCCGGCGTGGACTTCCAGACCTGCGAGCTCGGTCGCGTCAACGCGGGCGGCGGCGGCACCATCGCATACATCATGGCTAAGTACGGCATGAACGTCATCGACTCTGGCGTTGCCGTCCTGTCCATGCACGCCCTGTGGGAGGTCGCTAACAAGGCCGATATCTACGAGGCCTATCGCGGCTACAAAGCCTTCATCGAGCGAGCCTAACCAACCCTTCATCAGTTGCGGTGAAATACGGACTAAACTGGCCCATAACCGGCCAAAACAGACCGTATTCCACCGCAACTTCCTATTTGGCAGAGGAGAGTCCATGCTGCAGGTCATCATTTCGCCCGCCAAGCAAATGCGCGCGGCCAGGGATGCTTTTGAAGTCCTGGGCATTCCACCTTTTGTGCACGAGACAGCTCGCCTCCACCGCGCACTGCTAGATATCGAGCGGAATGAAGGCAGCGGCGGTCTGCAGGCGCTATGGAACGTGAGTGACAAACTGCTGGGGCCTTGCCTCAACACCCTGCATGAGTTCGGGCCCATCTTGGGAAACGGCGATCTCGACAATCCTGCACTCGCCCGTCACCTCTCCCCTGCCGTCATGTCCTATCACGGCATTCAATACGAGAGCATGGCGCCCGAGGTGATGGATTCCGCGCAGCTCGCATGGCTGCAAGACCATCTGTGGATCCTCTCGGGCCTTTACGGATGCGCACGCCCCTTCCACGGCGTGTCGCCCTATCGGCTCGAAATGGGGGCGAAGCTTGCCGTCGACGATGCCCGAGACCTCTACGCGTTTTGGGGCGACAAACTCGCACGGGTCATCGCTCCGGCGGGCTCCAACGCTACGATCGTCAACCTTGCCAGCGTGGAATACGCCAAAGCCGTCCTGCCCCATGCTGCACAGGATACAACGGTTATCACCTGCCTTTTTGGCGAAGACGTCCGCAACGATAAGCCCGTTCAGCGATCGACCGCCAGCAAAAAGGCGCGCGGCTCCATGGTGCGCTGGATGGCAGAAAACAAGCTCGAGGATGTAAGCGGGCTCACCGCATTCAACATCGGCTATCGTCACATCCCCGAGCTTTCAGACAAAAACACCCTGGTTTTCATGAACGCGCAGGCACAATAGGCCCGCCGTTTCCAAACACTCCGTTACTCCGCCAAGCCATCGGCCTTTGCAATCCCGTTTGTCGAACCGTCCTGATAGACAATCTTGACGTGCTCAACCTCGGACACCGCAACACCCGTCGGAGGCTCCAGACGCCATTCCGTCAGGGCGATATCCATAGTCGTGGGCACATCTCCTTGATCTTTGAGCTTCACCGTGAGCGTTTTGAGCGCCGCGTCAAACGTCACGCGTTCGATTTCTTCACCTGGAATAGACCCACCACTCAGCTGCAACTGCACAAACTCATCGCGCGGGTACCAATAATCGCCCGGAACGGCGAGCGTATTGGCATTACCGCCAGTACTCCTCACCGTCATAATCGGTAGGCTATCATCAGCCTCGAACTCCCATGCAGCGCCGCCGCGACCGCCGAACGTCCAAATACAAAAGGCAATCACCAACACGGCAAGCACCGCAAAACCAATCGCGACAAGGCCATGGTGCGCACGGCTTTCCTCGGCCGATACATCCCATTGTGTCTCTCGATATAGATGCTTGTCTTCCATGTACGCCTCCCCACAGGCACGCTCGTTAGGCCAATCGTACCCATTCGAGCTATACTTGAGCCCATTACATAAACGGGGAGCTTGCAGGACAAGACGGCAGGCTGAGACTGGGCGCGCCCGCCCTGACCCGCAAACCTGATATGGGTAATGCCAACGAAGGGAGCCGTGCCAATGAGCACACAGACCGAGCCCAAGCTCGTCACGCAAATCGACTTCGCCCGCGCCGGGCAGATCACACCGCAGATGAAGGAGGTCGCCGAGCGCGAGCATCGCGACCCCGAGTACATCCGCGAGCGCGTGGCCGACGGCCGCATCGCCATTCCCGCCAACATCGTGCACATCAAAAAGGGCATGCGCGCCTTTGGTGTCGGCGAGGGCCTGTCCACCAAGGTCAACGTCAACCTGGGCATCTCGGGCGACAAGGCCGATGCCGCCGAGGAATGGAAGAAGGTCAAGATCGCCGAGGACTTTGGCGCCGACGCCATCATGGACCTTTCCAACTCGGGCAAAACGCGCCAGTTCCGCCAGCAGCTCATCGACGAGACGCCGCTCATGGTGGGCACCGTCCCCATGTACGACGCCATCGGCTACATGGAAAAGCCGCTGGTCAAGCTGACCAAGGACGACCTGTTCGAGGTCGTGCGCGCGCACGCCGAGGATGGCGTGGACTTTATGACCATCCACTGCGGCATCAACAAGTCGGTCACCAAGACCTTTAAGGAGACCGGCCGCCTGATGAACATCGTCAGTCGCGGCGGCTCGCTGCTGTTTGGCTGGATGGAGGTCACCGGCAACGAAAACCCCTTCTACGAGTACTTTGACGAGCTGCTCGAGATTTGCCACGAGTACGACGTGACGATTTCGCTCGGCGACTCCTGCCGCCCGGGCTGCCTCTACGACTCCAACGATGCCACCGAGACCGCTGAGATGATCGAGCTGGGCAAGCTGTGCAAGCGCGCTTGGGCCGCCGGCGTCCAGGTCATGGTCGAGGGCCCGGGTCACATGGCGCTCGACGAGATCGCCGCCAACATGAAACTGCAGAAGCGCCTGTGCCACAATGCCCCGTTCTATGTGCTCGGGCCGCTGGTGACCGATATCGGCGTGGGTTACGACCACATCACCGCTGCCATCGGCGGCGCCATCTCCGCCAGCTCCGGTGCCGACTTCCTGTGCTACGTGACGCCGGCCGAGCACCTGTGCCTGCCCAACGCCCAGGACGTGCTCGATGGCCTCATGGCCACTAAGATTGCCGCGCACGCCGCCGATATCGCCAAGAAGGTGCCGCACGCCCGCGACATGGACGACAAGATGGGCCAGGCACGCCGCAAGCTCGACTGGGATGCCATGTGGAAGTGTGCTCTCGACCCGGTCACCGGCAAGAAACGCTACGAAGAATCCCCCGCCGCCACCGAGGGCACCTGCACCATGTGCGGCAAGATGTGCGCCGTCCGCACCGTTAACAAGGTGTTCGAAGGCACGACGATCGACCTCGGCATGGAGGACTAACTCGTCACCGGAGCCACAATCGGTAACATGGTGTTCGTCAATTGTTGACGTGTGAACATTTGCTCACATTTGCGTAAAGATTGCATCGCCCGCCCGGGTTCGACATAGAGTCGGCCCGGGCATCTTTATAATGCTGGCTTAAAGACCCATTTGATTCCGACCGAACAAGGGAGCAAACATGGATCGCAGTAAGGTACCTGCCGTCCTGTCCATCGCAGGATCCGATTCCAGCGGTGGCGCCGGCATTCAGGCCGACATCAAGACCATCACGGCGCACCGTCTGTATGCCGAGACGGCCATCACCGCCATCACCGCACAAAACACGCTCGGTGTCACCGCCGTGCAGAATATCTCCCCTGATATCGTCGCTGCGCAGATCGACGCCGTATTTGACGATATCCGCCCAAGCGCCGTCAAGATCGGCATGGTTTCCTCTGCCGAGATTATCGAGGTTATCGCCGACCGCCTGAGCGCCTGGAACGCGACAAACGTGGTAGTCGACCCCGTCATGGTAGCCACCTCGGGCGCACGGCTGATTGCCGAAGATGCCGCCGAGGCGCTCACCCGCCGCCTGTTCCCGCTGGCGACGGTTATCACGCCCAATATTCCCGAGGCCATGGCCCTGCTCGACTACGAGGTCGACTCCGAGCGCACGCAGCAAAATGCTGCCATGCTCCTCGCCCGCCGCTTTGGCTGCGCATCCCTCGTTAAGGGTGGGCATCTTGTCAACGAGGCCAACGATGTATTGGCCGAACCCGCGCCACTCGATGACGAGGGCAACCATCTGGGCGATCCGCTCACCACGTGGTTCCGCCACAAGCGCATCGAGACCGACAACACACACGGCACCGGCTGCACGCTTTCGTCCGCCATCGCCTGCGCGCTGGCTCAGGGCATGGATCTTGCCGACGCCGTCAACGCCGGCAAGGCCTACCTAACGGGCGCTCTCGCCGCCGGCTTTGACATGGGCAAAGGCTCTGGCCCCGTCAACCACATGTGGCAGTACTGAGACAGTTTGCCGCAGCTCGCTATTGATGCTGACCAACAGGCAAAACACGCTGAACGTACCGCAACACGCTGACCGTACTTAGGGTTTTGCGCCCACTTGGGATATTCGAGGGATACGAGAAAGGGGCCGTGGCAACGAACCGCCACGGCCCCTTTTGCTGTTATCGCCCGCAGTCGTTAGCGCCGGTTGATGCTTACGATGCAGAGCCCGATTGTCGCCACTGTGCCGCCGAAGAGCGACCCGAGCACGAATGCCAACGCGATCATCGGCGCGTTCCGTCCGACACGTAGCACTGCAGGCGGTCGAGCGCATAGCCGTAGATGCCAGCGTAGTCATCGCCGCCATAGGTGGAGCCGTCATCGCAGACCTCGTCCCAGTAGCCAGCGTGTGCGACGTCCTGAGACCTGTAGTAGACCTGCTTGTATTCACCGTTGGTCGTGATGTAGTACATCTGAACACCGTCAATGGTCTGGCCCCAGATGCCCGCCATGCCGTTCACGCTGTCGTTGTAGTTGGCATACTGTACCCAGCCGAGCCAACCGCTCTCCTTGGTGTGGACGCGGTAGCGAAGCGTGCCGCTGTCAACCCATGCGATGAGCATGTCGTGGGAGCCGTAAGGCATACCAGCGAAGCCCTCGGAGTTGGAGTCGTTGAAATTGGTAACGGCATCATTCCACGCACCGTAGCGGTTATGGAGAGCATAGTGGATGTTTACGCTCTTGCCCGTGGACTTCGGGAACTTGGTACGGGTTGCAGAATAAGAGGGCTGATAGGTGCCTCCATTGCCGTTGGTCGGCGCGATGGGAGCGACATAACCGCTGCCGAGATAGGCTGCGACCGCCTGCTTGAACTCCCACCACGACTTGCCGTACTGGGCGAAATAGCCATTCGGGTCGGTGTGATCGGACCCGCCCCAGCGCTGAGCCGCTTCGTAGTGGCTCAAAAGGCGGGACGTATCCCAGCCGCGAGAGCGGAGTTCGTCGCCCGCCCACTTCACGGCCTCGGACCACTGCTTGGAGAAGTCGGAAGCGTTCGTGGCGTGGGCGAGCTCGATGCCGATGGTTGCGTAGTTGCCGTTGCCCACGTGCCAACAAAGGCGGTTCTCCGGCACGGTGTTGTACACGGTGGAGCCGTCCAGCTCCATGACGTGATGTACGGCGTAGGTGTCGTCACGCGACCACAACAAAGTGTGGTTGTAGGCAGAAGCGCCGGGGTTCGCGGTCTCGTGAATGACGAGGTAGCTCGCATTGAGGTAGCCGTGACCGCCGCTCACGTACTTGTTCACACTCTGGTACGCCTCGGCTCCGCACGGGGCGGCGAGGGCCGCGGCGAGTGCGAGGACGATGGCGAAAACGCTGCGCATCGGCAGCTTGCGCTTAGCCTCGGCGTTAATCTCCGTCATGATCGCCACCCGCCTTCAGGCGCGCAGCGTCCACAGCCTGCTCGGCCGCGGCGTAGATGGCCGCACTCGCGACCCCGCACACCGTGCCGATGGCGGCGACGGTCTGGTTGTCCGTGGCGATGCCGGCCACGCTGGTCGCGACGGAGCCCAAAAAGGCAGCCGTGCACAGCCAGAACTTGCGGCTCGTCAGCTTGCGGGTAATGTCTTCGGTAGTCATGATTCCTCCTATCTACCTGTTTCTTTGTCGTAGAGCAGGTCGACGCGGTCGCGAATGTGGCTCACCTGTTCGGCCATCCCCTGACTGCGTGCCTGGCTGTGAACCAGGTCGGCGTGCAGGACGTCGTTTGACGCGACGACCGACTCCATGAGCGTTTTCATTCCTTCAATCAGGGTGTTGCTGCGCTCCATCTGGGCGGCGATGCGCCCCTCCATTTGGGACCGCTCGCGGTCGCGCTGCGCCCTCTCGTCGACTTCGGCCTGCTTGCGCTCCTCGCGCTTGAGGTCGAGGTTCGCCTTGCGCTCGTTCTGAACCTTGTACTCGGCCAAAAATTGCCGCCCAAAATAAAAGGCAATGAGCGCAAGCGCCGCGCCGCCGAGCCACCCCGGCCCGTACGGCGCGAAGAGCTTGAGTACCTCCATCCGGCCTCCCTTCCGTTCTGCAGTGTGGTGGGGCCCATTCCCCGCCACACTGCAGGTTCAGGCCTCCGTAACGCCGGCCTACACCGCTGCCATCGTGCCGACGCACACGGCCAGCGGGCCCTGCGACAGGATCACGGCGCGGTCGGTGATGATGCACCCCGTGCAGGAGCGCACCATCGGGACCGTCACCACCGCGCCGTGCAGCATCACGTCGAGCGCCGTGCCGTGGACGCCCACGACCGTGCCGAACTCCATCGTCAGCCGCTTGCCGCCCGACGGCATCGCCGCCGCCAGCCGCGCCGCCGCGCCCTTGATCTCGGCTGCCGAATCGCTCATCGCTCGTACCTCCTCGCCGTGTGCTTTATGACGCAGCCGGCGTCGAGCGTCAGCGTCTGCTTCTGGATTGCCAGCTTGCCGACAACCCCGCCGGTCCTGTAGTTCATCGCCACCGCCATGCACGGCTCGACGGGCTTGTAGACGCTCCTGAACTCGTCCGTGCGCGTCACGGCGCGCTCGGTGGCGAGCAGCTCCGCCGCCTTGCGGTCCGCCGCCGCCTGCATGGCGTCCTGGGGCCAAGGCGTGGCGTTGCCTCCCTCCTCGACCTTGTCGGCGACGAAGACGGCCTCACCTCCGTCGATATAGCAGTAGCCCCAGCTGACCTTGCTGTGGTTCTCCGTGGCGTGATAGGTGTAGCTGACCTTCTGCCACTCGCCAGTCATGGTGAACCCCTTGGTCACCGGGCCAAGCGCCCTCTCCTGATCCCAGAAAGACTGTATGATGCCCGTCGCGCCCTTAGTGCCCTTGACCCACACGCTCTGTGTGTAGTCCGTATCCTTCTTGACGCTCGGCCCCTCGTCCTGGCAGAAGCCGACGCGCCCGCCACTCGAGACGACCTTGATGCCGAAAAGCACGCCCACCTGCGGCGAGTCGGAGACGTAGACGGTCTGGATGCTGCCGTGCGAATCGCTCTGTCTAAAGCTCTTATCCGACTTCTTGCCGGTGCCGATGAGGGCGTTGGCGGCGCCCTCGACAAGGTTGGCGTCCTCGGTATCCACGCCCGGCAGGCTGTCGTAGCTGTAGCTCTTGACGATTCGACGACCGACCGAGACGGTCGAGAGGTCTGAATCGGGCGAGTCGTCCACCGCCGTGCCGCGCACCGATGCGTCCTGCGTGCTGAAGTCCACGTGCACGACGTTGCAGACCTCGGCGCGGTTAGTCGATTCGGTCATGTCCGACATGAAGCGCGCATCCCTGCCCTCGGTGAACTCTGCCGAGATGGGCATGTCGGCAGGCTCGACGTAGCGCCTGTAGATCACGTTGCCCATCCGGTCGGTCACCGGCGAGCGGAACCCGGCCGCCTTGAGGAGCAGGTCCACCGCGTCCAGCTTGTTCTTAGCGTCGTTGTCCCTGCCCACGCCGAAAACCAAGGTGCTGCCCAGAAGGAGGCTGCTGGGGTCGGCGTAGACGGTGAGGCCGACCGATTCGGCTATCTTGACGGCCTCATCAACCAGATTGCTGCCCGCAACGATCACGTATGGCCCGTCGAAGTCGTCGTCTTTGAGCCGCTTCAGGAGGCCGTAGGCGTTGATCTGGCCCTCGCGGTAGGCGCCGTCGATGTCCACCGAGTCCACCTGCGGCATGAATGTCCCGAGGCACTCGCGCCTCTTGCTGCCGTCCGTGAAGGTGGCGTTGAGGTACACGCGCAGGAAGTCGTTGCCGACGTCGAACTTGTCGGCGAAGTCCAGGGATGCAGTCTCGTAGAGCGCCGTGTTCGCGTTGCGCTCGATTGAGCCTCCGTTCTCGATGTCGCGCACGAAGTCGAGCTCGAGCCCCGTCTCACGTGATACGCGCACGAAGTCGTAGGAGGCGTCGAACGGCCTTATCCAGCTATCAGCCATTGGCGGGCTCCTCCCACGTCTCCCACGTCGGATCGCACGAAGCCACCCACGCGCCGTCGGAACGCTTCACGCTACAGTTGAGGCGGGCGCGGAACCGCTCGCCGTAGAGATCGCGCACCCAGAAGCGCCCCGCCATGTTCATGACCTCGAGGAATGACTTGTAGTCCTCCTCGTCGAGCAGCAGGAAGTCCATGCTGTCCTTGACGTCCCTCTCGTTGATGCCGTACGAGACGGGCAGCCCTTCCCCGCCGTCGGCGAAGTGCAGCATCTTGTATCCGTGCGTCACCTTGCGGCTCGAGCCCTTCTTGAGATAGCGCCCGAGCCACGACCTCTCAGCGCCGGCTCCCCAGTTGAGAGCCACCGCGCGGCTCGCCACGGTCGTTTTGACCCTCGTCGCCGCGCTCACGCCCGTCGCCGCGTACGCGACGGCAACGTACTCGAACTCGCTGTTGAGCGGCGGCAGCGGATCGCTCGCGCCCTCGCCCGCCGCAAGGTGCGATCCGAGCTGCAGGGTCGAGCCGTCGGGAAGGACGCGCGACACGGTGAAGTAGGACGTGTCAGGCGTGTCCTCGCTCTCCGGTGCGCCGGGGAATACGGCCAGCTGGCAGCCGAGCCTATCGTCGACGAAAACGTTGAGCGACGGTTTGGCTGGCGGTGCCCAGTCGGTCTGGAAAGCTCTCGAGGCGGTGACCGACAGCGACGAGCCGGCTGTGACCGTGAGCACGACCCTGTAGACCGTGCGGTTGACGAAGGCGTGCTGCGCATAGCCCAGGCGGAAGGAGCGCGCGTCCTTGTCCACAGTCCCGCTCCACAGGAGGTTGCCCCTGATGTCGCACAAAGACAGGTACTGTCGACTGACGCCCGTCTCGTCGGCCACCTTCCACGTGAAGGTATGCGGCACCGCGCGCAGGGTCGCCCCGTCCGCAGCCGGGTCAGTGAAGAATGCCTGGGGCGCGTCCGCCACGGTATACGCCGCCGCGCTCGACCATGCGCCCCAGTCCTCGTCGAGGCCCTTGGTGCGCACGCGCACGGTGTAGGGGCCCTTGGTGCCGGTCGGCAGCTTCAGGCTCGCACCCGGGCCATCGACCGTAGTGGTGGTGGGACCCGTCGGCGTCGTGACCTGCACCTCGGCTGAGGTCTGTGCCGAGCCGTCCGGATGGTTGGGCACCCATTCGAGCGTCGCGGTCGAACCTGTGGCGTAAGCCGCCCTGACGCCCCTGATGGACGGTGCGAGCGGCGGGCATATTGTCGTGACCTCGTTCGACTCGGTCCAAGGTCCCTTGAGGCCGCTCTTGATGGCGCGGGCACGATAGCGCACCGTTCCCGCCGGTGCCTCCTCATCCTCCCAAGAGGCGCTTACATCCGCATCGACCCACGTCTTTCCACCGTCGGTCGTGAGCTGGAACTCCCAGCTGTCGACGAAGGCCGGTGCGTCGCGCCCCTTGAGCACAACCTTCGCCGCCTCCGCCTTGACGGCCTCGAGCATGCCGAGCGCCGTCGGCGTGGTGTAGATCGCCGGTGCGCTCACGCCGTAGTCCGACGTGCCGCCGGGGCCCGTCGCCTTGGCGGAGAAGATGTACATGCAGCCCGGCTCGAGGCCGTTGTAGGTGTGGCTCGTGGTGTCCCAACTGACGGTGCCGACGTCGGTGAACTTCCCCGGGCCGTTCTTCACCACGCCGACGGTCACGGTCGACCAGGGGTAGTCGCCGTCCATGCCCGTGTAGTCGACGTCCCAACTAATCTTCGCGCTGGTGTCGCTCAGGCGCTCCGCCCTGATGTTCTTCGGCGTGTGCGGCGTGTGGTAGGCACGGCACGGGACCGTGACGGTGTTGGAGGCGTTCGACGTTCCGTTGCCGAAGCCGCCCGTGACGTTAATCTGGCCAGTGAAGGTATGGTTGTAGGCGTCGCCGTTGCCACGGTTGAGCGTGACGTCGCGCGAAGTGCACTGCACCCACACCCAGCCGGAGTTGTTCGTCGAGTAGACCGAGCCGTTCCACGAGCCGCCCGCCGACGAGCTGCCGTTTGCGTAGCAGTCGATGGCGTAGCGCGTGCCGTAGCCGTGCGTGACGCGGTAGGTCACGGTGGTGTCCGTGCGCCCGACCTCAGCAACGTCCACGTACGCGCACCAGCAGTACTTTCTATAGCCACTGCCACCTTGAACCCAGTTTCCCTGCGCCATACTACGCGACCCCCATCGCCATGCTCTGCTCCACCGCCGCGACGAAGGCCCTGAACGCGGACGCCACGCGCCCGTCGACGCCCAGCAGGTCGCCGTCGAGGTAGAGGTTGTAAACGTTTCCGCCGCCCGCGATGCCCGCGGCGCCGTTGGCGGTCGCCCCGTATGCTCCGCCGCCGGTAACGCTCACGCCGAACACGGCGGCCTTCTCGACGTTGCGCACCGCCGACCTCATGGACTTCACCGGCTCGTCCGCCGTGTCGTCGATGCCGAGGGCCGCGCCCTGCATCACGTAGCCGAACATCTTGCGGAACACGCGCGAGGGCGAGTGGATTCCGAGCAGGTTCTTGGCAGCGTCGATGGCGCCGCCGACCACGCCGGTAATCTTGCTCACGACCACGCCGGCCGCGCCGCTGATTCCGTTGGCGATGCCCTGCACGATCTGCGAGCCGATGGAGGCCACGCGGCCCGGGATGGAGGACAGGGCGCTCATGATCGCGCTGCCGATGTTGGCCGCAGCCGAGGTCACGAAGCCGACCGCGCCGCGGATAGCGGAACCCAGGCTGCTGATTCCGTTGCGGCCGATGCTCGCCAGGGTGGACGGCAGGTTCTGGATTGCGCCGCGGATGGCGGACACGATGTTAGTACCGCACGTGCTGACGAAGCCGGCCATGCCGGTGATGCCGTTGCCCAGGAACGTGATGGCGTTCCTGCCTAGGCTCAGCCAGTCGAGCGCCGACCAAGCCGAGACGAAGGCCGAGAAGATGGCCGGGATGTTGGCGATGAGCGTCGGTATCGCCTGCACGATACCGAGCGCCAGCGTCACGATTGCCTGGATGCCGGCACCGAGCAGTATCGGCGCGTTGTCGTTGATCGCGCTGGCGAGGTTCTGCACGATGACCGGGGCCTGCTCGATGAGCGTCGGCAGGCTGTCGGCGATACCCTGCGCCAAGCCGACGATGAGGTTCGCCGCGCCCTCTGCCAGAACGCCCGCGTTCTCGGCTATGGACTCGGAGAGGCCGGTGAGAATCTGCAGGCCGCTCTCCGTGATGGAGGGCAGGTTCTCAGACAGGTAGCCGCCGAGCGATGTCATGAGCGACGCCGCCGTCTCGGAGAGGAACGACAGCCCCATCTCGATTCCCTCGGCGAGCCTGGGAACGACCTCGCCGCCCACGTCGGCGAAGCCCTCGGCGATGCCGGGCAGCGATGAGGTGATGTTCTCCTGCAGCGTGGACAGGTCGCCCTCGAGCAGCGTCAGGCCGTAGACCATGGCGAGGTGCAGCGACTCGAGCGGGTTGTCGCCCGCCGACCAGATCTCGCGCAGGCCCTTGAAACGCTCGCCGATCTCACCCACGCCGTCCGACACGGCGGAGAGGATGTCGCCCATGGGCCCGGGCACGGCCTCAGCCGCGCTGTCGAGTGCCTGCGTGAAGATGCTGACGAACGCCTGACCAAGCACGGGACCGACCGACGTGACAAGGCTCGGCAGCTGCGACAGCGCCGTGCCGATGATGGTCGCAACGCGCGGGACGACGTTCGATGCCGCCGTCTCGACCGACTGTAACAGCTCCTCGGTGAGCTTGCCCATATCGGCGTCGTCCTTGCCGAGCTCCGTCACCCAGTTCTCCCAGGCGGCCTTCGCCATGTTGCAGGAGCCCTCGATGGTCGTCGCGGCCTCGCGCGAGGTCGTGCCGGCGATCTGCATCTGCTCCTGCATCGTGTGGATGGCGAGCACGATGTTGTCGAATGAGAGGCTCGACTCGTCCACGGCGGAGTTGACGGCGTGCGCGTCCTTGATGAGGCGCTGCATCTCCTCCTTGGTGCCGCCGTAACCCAACTTGAGGTTGTCCAACATGGTGTAATTTTGTTTCGCAAAGCCCTGGTACGCGTTCTGGAGGTCCTCCATCGCCGTGCCGAAGGTGTTCGCGTTGTCGCTCATGTCGACCATGGCCGTGTTGGCGTACTCCGCGGCCTTGACCGTGTCGCCCCCGAGCGATTTGACGAGCGAGGCCGAGAAGCCTGTGACCTGCTCCATGTACCGGTTGGCGCTCAGGCCGGCCGTTATGTAGGCGCGGTCGGCGTTTGCCAGTACCGTCGTCTGGGCCTGCTCGAGCTGCTCCCACTTACCGGAGCACTGCTCGACGGTCTGGCCGGTCATGGCGGCGTAGTCCTCGAGGGACTTGCCCATGTTGCCGAATATCTTCTGGATGCCACCGACGTTCTGCTCGTATGCGGCGTATGCGCTCATGCTCATGCCCGTGACAGCAGCGACGCCCGCCCCCACGGCGGCGACGCCAACGCCTATCGCCTTGGCGGCGGTCGCTCCAGCCTTGCCGAGCGTGCCCACGACCTTCGAGGCCACACCCTCGGCCTTGCCACTGGCCTCGTCCTTGAGGCCGACCTTAATCATCAGGTCGAGAAGGTTCACCTAGACCACCTTCAATCCCATCCGCTCGATGATGTCTGCGGCGATCTCGTCGCCGCCGCGCGTGTCCTCCGCCTCGGACCCATCGCCAGCACCGCCGTTGACGATGCTCAGGAAGGGCTCCTTGAGCCACTTCCCCTGCGCCATGAGGCGCACCGACTCGCTCAGGTACACGCGGAACGCCTCCCGCTCGTCCCGCTCGCGCCACCGCGCGACCATGTACCTAGAGAAAGGGCGAGCACGCCGTGGCCCGACGTACTCGCCCAGACAGAGCCATATGTGAGATGGGTCCTCGGCGGCTATCCAAAAAAAGGAGCCAGGACGTCCTTGATGCCGTCGATACCGTCGACGGCATCCTTGATGTCGTTCACCCACTTCTTGACGGTGAAGTCGGCCTTGTACTCCTCGAGCGTCCGGCCGTCGAGTGCGGCGAGCAGCTTGTAGCTGATCTCACCACCCTGGCGCAGCACGTCGGGCAGAAGACCCACTACCATGTCCACGGCGAGGCCGTTGACCTCGGCGGTGGCGGCTGCCTTCGCGGCCTCGGGGTGGCCCTTGGCCTTGGCGGTCGCCTTGGCCTTGGCCTTGGCGGAGTCGGAGCGGAACTTGGCGTAGGCGGCCTTGGCCTTCGCGCCGAGCTCGCCGTTCATGACGTCCTCGGCAACGTCCGCCAGCAGGCACATGGCGTTCTGGAACTCGTCGGCGTTAAGGTTCTCCAGCTTCATGGTTAGGCTCCAATCTCCTGTTTGATATACAGCTCGTAGGGCACGATCTCGGGGTTCTTGATTGAGTAGTGGCCCGTGAACTCGAACGCGAACTGGCCCTTGGCCTTGTTCTGCGTCGTGATCTGCAGACCGCCCGTGTTGAGCGCGTTGATGAGGCGGATGGCGATATAGCCGTTGCCGTTCTCGCCCGAGTAATCGCCGATAAGCCAGATGTCGGCGAAGTCGGCCTCCGAGAGCGCGGAGCGCGGGACGATCTTCCCCTCGGTCTCGTCGGCTGCGGCTGCGAGCTTCTTGCCGAGCGCGGTGTTCAGCGTCACGAAGGTGCCGCTCAGTTTGGCCTCGATGCTATCGATGCGTTTCAGCTCCATCGTGTTGGCGGGGCAGTTGTCGATGTCCTCGCCGTAGTCGATGAAGCTGGGTGTGGCGGCGAAGCTGGTTCCGCCGCTCGTCGCGCCCATCAGCTCGGACTCCGCGACCTCGGCGGTCTTGGGGTTGAAATTCGTGGCGAGTAGGCCCGCGTTGATGACGATCTCCTTGAACGTGTTCTCGGGGATGCGCGTGAACTTAGACATATGACCTCCTAGTAGCTGGTCATGTACTCAATGGTCAGGTTGATGATTCGGCGCTTCACGGCGTTGTCCTCGTCGGCCATGGCGTTGCAGAACGGCTCGCCCTGCATCACCCACATGCCGCCGCCGTCGCACGGCAACAACACGCCGGAGAGCCTGATCGCCCGGGCGATCTCTTCGGCCTTGGCGTTGGGCGCGGCCTCGGACGAGGTCCGGTACCAGAGGTTCACCTCGGAGTTGCACTGCGTGCCAAACGCCGCGGTCGGCAGGTCGTAGGTGATGTAGGGCATCTTCGCCTCGCCCGGCACCGCCGAGTCGCGGTACACGGGAAGGCCGAAGCCCTCGAGCCACGCCTGCAGCGCCGCCGCCTTAGTCGCCATCCGGCACCTCCCACTCCTCCGCACTGCACTGGCCGAAGCCAAACGACGCGCAGCGCGGCGCGGCCCCGTCATCCGCGTTCGACGTGCAGCGGAATACCTGCCCGTCGAACGCACGCCGGAAGAGGTCGCCGTACCGTAGCGGCTCGGCGGTCGTCACGGTGTAGACGTTCCTCACGCCGTCGTGCTCCGCGATGCGCGAGGCCGTGGAGCTGTCGCGCACGATCGCCGCCGTGAAGCCGTCGCCGACGGCGAGGACGGTCTTGAAGCCGCCCTCGCCGTCAGGCTCGGTCTTTGCGACGAGCCTCGCGCACGCCACCGCCATGCGCTCGTACAGGCGGCTCACAGCTTTCTCCAAGGGTCGAGACGCGCCTTGAACTGCTGCCGCCACGTGATGGGCGAGCCGTCGCCGCCGACGCGCGTGTAGCTGTAGCCGCCGAAGCTCTCGGATGCGTACGGGCTATCCAGCTCCTTGGCGTGCTCGGTCTGCCACGCCGCGATCTCGTCAGCGAGGTCGACCACGGCCCGCGGGATGGCGAGCGCCCAGACGGTGCCGACGAACTCCTCGTCCGTGAGGCCGTTGTAGGGCCATGAGTGCAGCCCGTCGTTGAACGTCGAGCCCGTGATGCGGATGTACTGGCCCTCCTTGAGGCCGAGGGCCGCGGGCGGCACGAGGCGGCCGTCCTCGATACGGACGCGCCCCGTGCGCTTGTCGGCGACGAACCAGTTGCGCAGCGACAGAAGCACCTGCTCGAGCATCTCTGCGCCTATCGCTTGTCGGTGATGACGGCGGCGAGCTCGGGGCTGAGGGTCTTGACGCCGCAGAGCATGTCGATGGAGACGGTGTCGGTCTTGGTCTTCTGGTCGTAGCCCTGCACGACGCGCAGGCCGAAGCCGTCGTAGGAGGTGGAGAACGCCTTGGGGGCGCCGAGCGGCATCTCGAGCTGGCGGGTCACGAGCGCGAAGGCGTTCTTGTGGAACGCGATGGACGGCGTGTAGTTTGCCGTCTCCGCCGTGGTCTTCTGCACATTCTGGTCGCAGTAGAAGTCGAGGCCGTACTTACGGCCAAGCGATGCCTCCTTGAGGGCGGTGCCGTTGTCGCCGACGGCGGACGCGTTGGTGAACGCCTCGGTGTTGAGCAGGTCGGCCTCGGCCTGGGAGCCGTAGACGAAGCGGCGCTCCGTGGAGGGCGCCTTGGCGTCCACGAGGAACTTGCGGGCGGCGATGATGTCCGCCACGGCGATGGCGCCCTTGGCGTGGTCGACGCGGTTCGTGACGTCCTTCTCGAGCGCGAGCAGGTAGCCGTCGATCTTGTCGGCGAAGGCCTGCATGGCGGGGACGAGGAACTGCGCGGAGAAGTCGACGATGCCCATCGTCAGCTCCTTGGACGTGACGGCGAACGTCACGTCGAGCAGCTTGTCCATCTTGACGGGAACCTTGCCCTCCGTGGCGTCCTGCACCTCGACCTCGGTGGTGAACTCCTTGGCCTCGAAGGTGGCGGGCTTGCGGACGGTGATGGTGTCGCCCACGCCGGCGACGAACTCGGAGGAGTAGTCGCGGTGGACGAGGTTGGCCATGACGGCGTTGGTGCGCAGCACGTCCAGCGCCTCGTTGGCGATGATGTTGGGTGTAAGGATGGTGTTCGACATAGAATCCCCTTAGCCTCTCTGCTCCGCCTTGTACTTCATGTACTCGGCGGTGCTCATTTCGTTGATGTCCTTGCCGCCCTCGCCCTTGGGGGCGTGGGCCACGTCGGCGCCCTTGACGGTTGTGGTTGCGATGAAGTCGGCCCAGTCGGCCTTGATGCCCTCGGTGAGCTTGTCCGCGCCCTCGATAGCGCCGTCCTTGACGGTCACGTTCTCGAGGTCGGAGACCTTGAGAACGGTCTCGATGCGCTTGGGGTCGACGCCCGCCGACTTGAGCAGCTCTCGGTACAGGCTGCGCTTCTCGGCTGCGGCTTTCTCGCCATCGATCTTGGCCTTGTAGTCGTCGAGCTCCTTGCACTTGGCCTTGTACTTTTCCTCGTACTCGCCCGCGCCCTCGCCCTTGGCCTTGAGCGCGTCCAGCTCCTTCTTGTAGCCGTCCGCCTTGCCCGCGGCCTCCTTGAGCTCGTCGCGCTGCGCCTTGAGCGCGTCCACGCTCTCGGCGTGCTCCTCGATGATCTGGTCGATCTTCTCGTCCTCGATGCCCATTGCCTTGAGCATCTTTCGCGTAAGTGCCAACAGAATCTCCCTTGCTTCGGAATGGGCGGGTCCCAGCCTGTTGCCTCGGCAGGGCCCGCGCCGCAATACCTCGCGGCAAGGGTGAGTATCCAAACGGAGTAACGCGGCCCTACGCGCCGCCCCTCAGGTGCTTCTCGAGAATCGCCCGGTACGTGTCGCCGTGGCCCGTCGCCGCCTTGCGCAGGAAGTGCTTGCCCTTCATGCGGGAGGTCCCCTCCTCGACGTACGGCGCGTACTCGACGTTGGTGCCGATGAGGCAGTCGTAGCCTTTGAGTAGGTGCGTGACGGAGTTGCGCAACCTGCCCGTGTCGACCGGGCACGTCGCCTTGGCGTAGCCCTCCGCGACGAGGCCTATCTCCTCTAGGCCCGTTTTATAGGCGCGCAGGAGGGCCTTCTCGACCTGCTCGATGTTGTTCTGCCGTATCTCGATGCACTCGGCGGTATCCAGCTTCGCGGCGTTTACGATCTCCTCGGTGATGAGGGTGCCGTGCCGCCCGTGGTCGCCGACGCCGCCGACGAGCCCGTAGGCCATCAGTCGAGCACCTCGCAGCCGTAGCCAACGCGGCCGTTGACGTCCGCCTCGATGGCCTCGATGGCCTGCACCGGCACGCCCTCGCACCCGAGCGTGCAGCCGTCGTCCGGCGCGACCTCGTCGCCTCGCTGTGTGCAGATGTAGGTGTCCGGGAACGTGAAGCCGAAACCCAGCTTTACGGCGCAGTCGCCGCAGTTCGCGCAAGTGAATAGCTCTTTCATGCCTGCCCCGATCTCTCTGCGGGCAGTGTCGCGGCACGGTCACGCGGCATGAAAAAAGGCCCCGCCGGAGCGGGGCCTGTTGGCTAGTTATTTAGTTCGCTTTCGAATATCTCGACTATATCGGCTTCAAGAGTATCCTCGAACTTATCCGGGCCAAACAGCTCGTAGTACTCCCTGCGATTCTCGTCGTCGTATTTGGCCTCTTTAAGCCATAGCTCCTGAACGGCTTTAGGCTTGGAATCGAGAACGTGACCTATAGCGTCGACGTCGTCTCTTCCGTCGAGATAGCTAACGGCTTCGTTGAGTATGTCATTCATGATGCTCAATCTTGAAACCGAACCTCTCCTCAATCGCCCGAAACAGCCTGTCCTCGTTGCCGCCGTAAAGCCTTTGGATTCTAAGGTACTTCACCTCATCGACATTATAGGACGCATCCGGCTCGGAAACCTTCTCGAACGTGTAGATACTTCCATCGTGAGCTGCGATTATCCCCATCTCGCAGCCCTTGCCGCCGACCGCCAAAAGGTCAGCCGCGCTCGGGATGCCAGAGGCCGGGTGGTTGTGGAGCAGCACTACGCGCCGACCGTCCCCGATTGCCGCCTCGACCTTCTTGCCGAACTTCGCCGGAGGGACCACGGTGCTGCCGACGGTCGAGTTAACGCAGCTCGTGATTGTCTTGCCCGTTGACAAGTCGATGGCGTAAAGGTCCTCGCCGTTCGTGCCCCCTCGGTGGCTGAGGACGCGTCTTATGCTCGCATGTACGCCGTCCGCGGCATCTTTGCCGACGGCTTTAGACACCTTTGCCCTGTAGTCCCTGCTCGCGATCTTCCCCATATCCACCGCGAACTCCATTGAGTGCTCTACCGGCTTAGCTCTCGATTTCCCGCCGCCCTCGTAGACCGTGCCGAGCGCCGAGTCCAGCACCTTCTGCTGGTCGCCCGCCGACATCTTCCTGAAGCCGCTCGACGGTATGCCGTAGTCCTCGAGCTGCCGCGAGAGCCGCTTTCGCGCCTCGGTCTTGGACACGCCTGCCGCATCCAGCTTGCGCTTGGTTCCGGGCATTTCCATGAACTCGGAGATGGTGCGGTTCGCGGGCTTGGTGCCGTTGACGGCGGGCTTGCCCGCCTTCCATTCCTCGTAGGTCATGCCCTCGGGCAGGCGGCTGAAACGCTCGCCGTCGAGCACGTCGAGTCCGTCACAGCACGCCACCAGCGTGCAACGGCAGTTCGCCGTCTCGGCATACGGCGCCTCCGGGTCGCCGGGATAGCGGCACCCGTTGCTGAACTTCTCCCCGACCTCGACCTTCTCGCCGTCGAGCTGCCTGTGGCTAGAGCGCGTGCGCCCGTCGAGCGTCGCCATCCACTCCTGCTGCACTTTGATGCCGAGCCCCTTGGCCCTCTTGTAGCTGTCGACGCGCCCGGCGTTCTCCGCCGCCGTCGTCGAGGTGCGCGCCAAGCGCACCGCCGCCGCGCGGTTGGACCCCGCCACGTCCTGGATGCGCTTCGCGATCTTGGGTATCGACTCGCCGAGAAGCACGCCCTGCGTGATCTGGTTGGCTATGAGCCGGCGGTTCCACGCCACGTCCTTGGCGACGTTGACGGAGGGCTTGGGCAGGTAGCTGTCGTGGTCGGTGAGCAGCCTCTGAACGGTCGAGGCGTCCTGCAGCGCGTAGGCCGTGTCAACGCCCACGGCGCTCTCGACCTGCCACGTGCCGTAGTTGTAGTTCTCGGCGTAGACCTCGGGCAGCCTGCCCTCGATGGCGGCGGCCGCGACGACGTTCGCGTGCGTCATGGCCTCGGCGCACTGCTTGAGCACGATTCGGTAGCGCCTGCCCGCCGCGATCTTCCCGCTTCGCCAAGACCTGTATTGCGCCTTGGTGATCTCGCCGGCCTCGAGCCGCTCGCGCATCTTCTCGTCGTCGGCCTCGAACTGCGCCAGATAGCGCTTGAGGTTGGCGTAGGCGGTCTTGCCCGCCTCGCCGTACACTCCCGCCACCTCGCGCTCGAACGCCCGAATCTCGGCGTCTGAGAACTCGTGAGCGCTATCCTTCGCCATGCGCCGCCTCCAATCGTCGGCACGCATGGTCGCCCGCGCATAACGGAAAAGGGCCCCGACCGAAGCCGGGGCCCTTCCCTACTCGCCGTCTGCCTCTAGCATCTGGCGCACCTCGTCGCGCCAGCGCTCGGGAACGCTCTCGAGCGTGCGCTTGCCGCTTTTCACGGCGCGGTAGTAGATCTTCGCCAAGTTACTCACCTCCAACGATGTCGCCGAGCTCGAGAAGGGCCGCCTGCGAGTCGGCGACCTGCTGCTGGAGCGATGCGATCTGCTCCTCCATGCTCATGCCGTCTGCCTCGTGTGCCGCCCAGACGGTATCAAAGTCGGCCTTTGCGCCCTCGACCGTCAGCTCGCCAGTCGGGTCGGTGAAGTGCAGCTCCTCGTAGGTGAACACCTTCACCTTGACGGAACCGCCCTCGCCTCCCTGCTCCTCGCGCTCGCCCTCGGAGATGCCGCGACGCAGCCAGACGTCGTTCCCCGCGATCTCGACCGCCTCGGGTCTCTCGCCTGTTCGCTCAGACTTCACAACCATAAATTACCTCCTAACCCACGGCCCTCGCCGTGTTGAATATGCACCGCTTAGCGTTCATCTGGTGCTCCATGACAGCCGTTTTCAGCCAGCCCCAGTAAGAGCACACGCGCCTCGCCAAACGCTCGGTGCGCCTGCGCCCGTAGCGGGTGAACGCGCGTCGCAGTCGTTTCCAGAGCCTCTTCCGCAAGTCGACCCGGCGCCCGCGATCGCACCAGATGCGATAGCCCGCGAAGTCGATGGGCTCGGCGCCGTTGCGCCTCACCTTCCACGGTTTCAGCGACAATCCTAGCCGCCCCAAAACGCGCGCGGCGATGGCCGCGGCCTTCCTGAGCGAGCGCTTTGAGTTGCCGAGAAAATAGCCGTCGTCGGCGTACCACACCTGGCATCCCGCGAGCCTCACGCGCTTGCCGCGCCGCTCCTTCGCCGCCTCCTCGACCGCGTGGTACGCGAACGAGATCACGAACGCCGCCAACCGAAGCGACAGGTAGCTGCCGAGGATAAGGACGCCGTTCATCGTCGACAGCAGCGAATGGAGCAGGTAGAGGACCTGGCTGTTCTTGACGTAGCGCGCCACAAGACCCTCCACTATCGCCGTCTGCATCGAGCCGTAGCAGTTGCGGATGTCGACGTGCACGTGGTAGGCGAAGCGGTGAACCTCGCGCCTGAGCTTGCGCATCCCCAGCGCCGCGCCCTTGCCCTTGACGCCGCTCGACACCTGCCAGAAGCCGACCTTGGCCGCAAGGAGCGGCTCGAGTGCCCCAACGCACAGGTAGTTGCATACCTGCCGCTTGATGCTCTCGACGCTTATCTCGCGCAGCTTGCCGCTGTTCGGGTCGTGTTTCAGATAGGTTCGGATGGGCTCGAATGTCAGCGTCTCGGTCGAGAGCTCTAGCCAGATGCGGTCGACGAACGCCGTCTCAGTGCCGTATTCGTCGGCGACGCGCCAGCCGTTCTCCTTGCCGGAGTCGCTTTTCTTCCATCGGTGCAGGGCCTCGACGACGCTTCTGCGCGTGAACTCGAGGCCCTTGCAGTAGGTTTTCATAGATCAAAGCTCTTTCTGTCTGTCATACGAGCGTTCGCCTTGCGGCTACCAGCCCGTGAGCCTTGCGGACAAATTTCACTCAAAGGAGTCAGGCTGAGCCGCGTCCCGCCAGAAAGCGGCGGGCGCGGTAGACACGGTGCGAGTAGAGATTTATAGACAGATTGCCGGGAGACGAAGTTCCAGTTCGCCCTGCCAGACCTGTTCCTCGAGTTCGCGTAACGAAGACCAGCCGCCGAGCCGTTCCTCAGGTTGCCGAGGAACTGAACCAGAAACCAGCGCCGCCCTCACCGTGAATCCCTGTTTGGGGTTAGGAGGGGGCCAGCCCCCTCTCAGGGCTACGCCCTGATTCACCCCCGGCTACGGCCCGTAGCAGAAAGCCGGGAGACGAAGTACCAGAGCGCCCAGCCAGACCAGTACCACGAGTCCGCGCAACGAAGACCAGCCGCCGAGCCGTCCCACAGGTCGCCGAGGAACAGAACCAGACGGATTGTGCCTTTGACTTTGCCGCCGGAGGTGTCGAAATAGAAGTAGTCACCGACACCGGTCGTCGCCGAGCCGCCGAGCCCCTTCCCCAAGATGAGGCCGTTGACGAACTGGATGTCGAGCATGTAGCCATCTGCCGTCGGCATGCACGCCGCCGTCGGGGTCACCCCGTCCGCCACGGCGTTCTTCTTCTCATTGCGTGTGTCGGGGTTGACCGCGATGCCGAAGCCCGTGCCGTCGGAAACGAAGAGCGTATCGCCCATGAACTCCCACAGGCCCAGCCCCGTCTCGACGCCGCCGACCTTGAACGGGTGCTTGCCGTCCTTCGCCACCTGGCCGTCGCCCACGAGGGCATCGGTGTTGCCCGTGCACCACGGCGCACTCTGGAGCCATGTGTTCACGGTCGTGTCGAACGCCTTGGCGACGTCCATGAGAAGTGCCACGTTGCCGTCTGCGAGCGTCTCCTTGCCACCGACAACGGCGCCGTCGAACACGTCGTACGCCGCCGTGGCGCCTCGGTCTGGGCACGTGGTGCCCGTGTCGGTGCCGTACATCATCGACGCACCCACGGGAATCTTCGCCGCCTGCTCGGCGGTGACGACCACGCGCGTGACGCCTGTCTCGGCGAGCGCGGGGTGGATCTGGATGTTGAAGTCCGTGCAACCCGGGAAGTCCACCTGGGAGGACTTGCAGAGCGTCTTGGTCAACTGGTGGAAGTTGATATACCACTGGTCATAGACGCTCATGCCCGAGTAGCCCGTGGTCGCGGTCTTGCAAAGGTCGACGAGCGAGTCGTGCGACGTCGTGCGGTTGGCGACCTTCGCGCCCGAGACGGAGCGCGGGCGCCCGTCGGCGTCGATGCTCATGGGGTATGTCGGCGTCAGCATGTACGGTCGCAGCGTGCCGTCCGGCAGCAACGCCTTGGGGTTCGGCTGCGAGCCCGTGAAGCGCGTATCAGACCACGAGACGAGCAGGTTGCCGTTCGTCAGCACCTCGACCGCCTGCCACACGACCGGCGCGATCTCGTAGACGTTGTTGCCGTGTCCGTTGTCCACGCGCGAGAAGCCGTAGTCGACGCCGTCGATGGCCTCGACCCACGGCACGCCGTCGGCGTCGGCACCGGCGTTGGCGGACACGTGGAACCACGGGCCGCCCTCGGTGTCGAACGGGTCGACAGCCGCGCTCGTCGCCGTCGCCGGCACGAACTCGGTGGAGGCCACGCGCTTCGCGGCAGCGCTCATGGGCTGGATGTCGGTGGGGCTGCCCGCCGGGATGAGGAACGTGTACACCAGCCCCGTCTTGTGCTTGTCCACCATCGCGGCGACGCTCTCGTTGGCGTAGCGGCCCGTAGAGGCGTCGCGCTCGAGCGCCTTCTGGTCGCCCAGATTCTTCACCGCGCCGACAAGCGCCCACACCGCCTTGTCCGATGCCAGCGGGTCCGCGTACTCGAACCCCTCGGTTGCCCGCTCGGTTGCCTGCTCGGCTGCCTGCGTATCGGCCATTTAGGCACCTACCTTTCGCATTTGGCAAATCTTGCCGTTTACCTTCTTGAGTCCCAGCGCCGTCACGGCAGCCGCCGAGTCGATAATCGACTGGTAGTTCAGGGCTGCCGTCTTGGCGTCCTTGAGCGCCGCCTGCGCGTCGGCGAGGGCCTTGGTCGAATCCTGCTCGCGCTTTTTCTCGGCAGTCTTGCGTCCGGCCTCAGCCTCCTTGCGCTCCGTCTCGTTCTGCCCGCGCTCGGTCTCTTTCTCCTTGCGCCCCGCCTCGGCGTCGGCGCGGCCCTTCTCAGCCGTTTCGACAGAAGCCTTGAGCTGCTTGAACTCGTTGTTGACCTTGTTCACGCCAGCCGCCGCGTCCGTCGCGGGCTTCTTGAGCTCCGCGATCTGCTCGGCGGTGAGGTCGCTGTATCTCAGCGCGTCGCCCTTCGGCACGCCGACGACCAGCACGTTGTTCTCCATCGTCGCCGTTGCCTCCGAGCCCGAGGCGAGCGTCGTGGCGCGTGCCCCCTTGACCTCGGCGGCGACGGCCCTGTCGCGTGCGGCCTCCGCCGCCTTCTGCGCGGCCTTGGCCTCGTCTCGCGCCGTCTCTGCGTCCTTGATGGTGCGCTGGTCGCTCGGCTCGTAGATGTACTCGGCGGGCTTGGCTCGCCTCTTTACGTCCCAGAGCGCCTCGATACGCGTGCGACCGCCATATGCCTCGTCCGTGATGTAGGCCCATGCGTACACGCGCCCAGCCGCCTGGAGCAGCTCGTCGGGAATCTTCGCCTTGCTGTCGGCAACCGCGACCGTGTAGCACGTCCCCGTGGTCGACTTGGCGAAATGCACCTGCTCGCAGCCGACAACCTCGACCTCGCGCCCGGTGTCCCACTGCCACAGCTCGCCGTCAAGCACCTGCAATGCCGCCATCACTCATCACCTTCCTCGTCCTCGTCGTTGTCGTCGTCCTCGTCGCCCTTCTGGGCGCCCTTCGCGTTCGCCGCCAGGGCGGGCGGCAGCGCTGCCATGCGCTCCTCCTGCTCCCGCTGCTTGCGCTCCAAAATCTTCGCCCTCTCGTCGGGCGTGATGTTCGGCAGCTTTCGCAGGATCGTCTCGTCGTCCAGATATTCGGCCTCCAGGCACACGGTCTCGACCTGCTCCTTGGTGTTGCTGATGCGAGTGCGCGTGAACACGGGCGTGTCCTCGATGCCCTGCAACGCAAGGATGTCCATGATACCCTCGCGGATGTGGCGCTCAAACTCGGCGGCCTCCTCGTCCATCGGCTGGTATGCCGCGTCGATATGGTCGTTGGTCGCCCCCGCCGCGATGGTATGGACGTCCAGCGCGCCAAAGTCCTCGTAGATGTCGGCCTTGATCTGCGCCAGCGTCTCCTTGCGGCCCTCGACGGGCACCTCCTGCGTGTACGGCGTCACGGACTGCCCCTGCTCAGCGTCGACCTCGGCCACGTGCGTCAGCTTGAGCTTCGCCCGCCACAGGTCGAGGTCCCTGTCGTCCATGCCGCCGGCTCCGTTGATGAGCCAGTAAATCTGTGCGCAGTCGCGCGTGTCGTTCACCAGGCCGCTCTTGATGAGGTCGTAGGCGTCGATGCTCTCGCGCATGCCGACGAGCGTACTCTGGTGCGCGTCGCTGCCCCAGACCGCCACGATTGGCAGGCGGGAGTAGTTCTCCGCATCGACGGCCAGCTTCATCCCGTCCGCCGGTATCTCCCGATACGTGACCTTGTAGGCGCGCTTGGCCTCGGCCACCTCGAAGTCGAAGCCGCTGCCGCCCGACACCATCTCCGTGTAACCGTCCTGCTCGTAGAGGGTCGCATGCCACGGGTGGTCGGAGTCGAGCCGCCAGAACCTCACGCCGGCGCATAGCGCCCCCGAGTACTCGTCCCACACCGGGCAGAACTCGTCGGCGGTGAACACGTCGATGTGGTCGAGGTTCCAAAACGGGAATGACACACCGTGGATGAGCGCCTTGAGCCCCATCTCCATGACATCGTCGTCGAAGCGGTCGCCAAGCCCCTCCTTGGTCGTGTCCTTGCCGCCCGCCGAGACGTCCACGAAGCTCACGCCCTTACCGAGCGAGTATGTGCAGCGCTGGACGTTTAGTCGCTTGAACAGGTTACTCGCCAGCCTCAGCTTCGAGGCCGTGAAGTCCTCGGCCTCGGCACCGGAGCACGAGTAGATCTTCTGCACGAAGCGGTTGATCGTGACGTTGTGCTGGCGGTAGTACTCGTTCGCGGTGACGGCGTTGCGGTACATCTCGCTCGACATGTGCCGCTCGATGGCATCGGCCGCGAACGCCGTCGCCGACGCCGCCTCCTTGAGGTCGCCATCGGTCACCAAAGGCCCCTTAGACAAGCCGCTACCTCCCTCCAAAGAATGGGTTTACCTGCTCTTTCGCAGGCTTGTACATGCGCATGGTCGCCACGCCGTAACGGAGCGCGTCGCAGCTGTGGTCCTCGACCTTGACGGGCCTGTCGCCGTCCGCCTTGGCGTCCCAGCAGTAGCCGCCGAGCTCGCCTATCAGCCCCGCGCAGGCGTCGGAGATGCGCACTGAGCCGTCGCCCAGGCACACCCCCGTCTCTCGTATGCCGTCCGCGACGTCGTTGCGCCCCTTCTTGGTCTTGAAGCCAGCCTGCCGCATCGCGGCGATGAAGCTCGTGGCGCTCGGGTCGATGATGAACAGGGGTGGCTTGCTCAGCCCGCCCACGAAGTCGGCCATGTCGGCCACGTAGTCGGCGTCCGTTTTCTGGTGCCCCGTGTCGCGGCCCGAGTAGCGGTACTCGTCCACCACGTGCCACACCTTGCCGTCAAACGCCCACAGCAGCGCCGCGAAGGCGTTTTGCGTGCCGTAGTCGCAAGACACCGCGTACTTGACGGCGCTGCCCTCATATCGGCCCTCGAGGGCGCCCTTGAAGTCCGGGTAGATAAGTCCCTCCGCCAGCGTCCACAGGCCCCTGATGTATCGGTCGTAGAACACACCCCTGTACATGCGCTCGTAGCGGCTCACGATCTCGGGTGAGAGCGTGGGGTTGTCCTGCATCTCGAAGTGCAGCACGAGCAGGTTCAACTCGTCTGCGCGATCGATGTACTCCGTTTTGAAGAAGTGCGTCGGATAGCTGGGGTTGCAGTTGAACCAGAGCTTCGACCCGTCCTCCGAGCATCGGCCGATCATCTGGTCGACGAAGCTCTGCGGGAACAGCGCCACCTCGTCGGCGTAGCATCCCGCGGCGGTCAGTCCCTGCAAGACGTCCTGGCTCTTCTCGGTGCTCGCGCCGAACAGGTAATAGGTGTTCGTCCCGATCTCGATGCGGTTCTCGCTGCGGTTGAACTTCCACGACCACCCGAGAAGCCGCAGAATCTGCCCCATCGGCCTCACGACGTTGCGCTTGAGCGTCTCGATGGAGGCGCCCGCCATGATGAAGCTGCTGCCCGAGAAGCGCCCTTGGCTCCAGAGCAGGAACCCAGTCAGCATCGCCCACGTCTTGCCGCTTCGGATGGCGCCCTCGGCGATAACGCCCTCGCATCCGGAGGTCGGCCTGTCGAGCGACCACCATTCGGCGAGCAGCCGCTGCTTCTCGCTGAACTCCTGCATCACTTGAGCCCCAGCGCCTCGATGAAGCCCTTGATGCGCTCGTCGTCCCTCTCGGCGGAACGGTCCTCGACGGGCCTCACGGGCTTGGCGAACTCGCTCGGGTACTTGCGCTCGAGCAGCCACGCCGCCGCCTGCCAGCTCTTGTCCGATGCCTCCATGACGCGCATCACAAGCGCCGCCTTGCGTTCCACCTCGCCCTTTTTCATGGCTTCACAAAGTTCGCGTTGATTCTCGGTACTCGGATGGTTGATCCAGCGGGAAAACGTCTGCGGCACGACACCGAGGTATGCGGCGATGTCCTTGTCGGTCATGCCGACACGGCACAGCTTGATGGCATCCTTGATGCCCTCCTTGGTTAGCTTTTCACGCCCTTTTCCCGCCACAAAATCACGTTTCCGCTGGTAGATAGCCCTATGGAAACGCAATCGTTCCCACCTTTTTACGCACGTGGACAAGCGCGTGCGTTTGCCCACGAGCGTAAAAAGGGGGTAACGTGCAAAAGAAAAGGCCCCTTTCGGGGCCTCATCCTCGTCCTATTCGGCGCTCCTTGAGAGCGACTCCACGAGCGCACGCTCGCGCTCGGACAGCCCGATGGCGTACAGGCCGCCGGCCTCCATGCGCTCGGCGGCCTCCTTCGCCTTCTCCGCTGCCGCCTTCTCCGCGGCGGCCTTCTCTGCTGCCGCCTCAGGAGATATTAGGAACCCCCCCCGAAGAGGCCCTGGCCGGTCGCCTTCTGGCCGTCGAGGCTGCGAACGAAGGAGCACTCGGCGTCCTTCACGCGGAAACGGATGCCGCGCCTCGCTATCTTCATGATGAGCGCCGAGGTGACGACCTCGGCGGGGTACTCGTAGGCGTTCTGCACCGACGGCTCCTGCTTGCAGGCGTCGGCGACCGCCTGCGCGAGCTCCGGCGCCGTGTCTATCTTCCAGTCGCCATAGCTCGTCACGAAGCCCGTGTTGACCTTGGCGCCGTTCTCGTAGGTCACGATGATGCTCGGCACAAGGTAGTTGCACGGGCGGTTGCCGCTGAACAGCGACAGCCCCGGCCCGAACAGGAAGTACGGGATGCCCCGCTCCTCGTAGAAGTCAATGATCTTCGACATGATGGAGAACGGCGGGTTGTCCAGCACCGTGCAGCCCTCAGGGTAGTCGTAGCGCTCGTAGTCGCCGCCCGGGTAAAACGGCCTCACGCAGCTGTCCGGATCGATGCCGTACTCGGCGCACGCCCAGTCCTTCACCGCCTGGAACACCTCGTCGGGCGTGTAGCAGTCGTCCGTGGTCAGCTTCGGCTCGAACTTCTTGGTGAACTCGTCGTATCCCTCGTCGCCCTCGCGGCCCTCGGTCGACAGCGCCGTGCCGTCCCAGCCCCCGTCCCCGAGGTCGAAGTTGAAGTCGAAGCCGAAGTCCCCCATGTCGAAGCTGTCACCTAGCGCGTCCAGCTCCGCCTTGAGGGTGTCCATGTCCCAGCCGGTCATCATCGTGGTCTGGTTGTCGGCAAGGGTGAGCGCGCGGCGCTGGGCATCGTCCAGGTGGTCGAGGAACACGGTCGGCACTTCGTCCAAACCGAGCGCCTTTGCCGCCTCGACGCGCCCGTGGCCGGCGATTATGACCGCCTCGCCCCTGTCGTCGTGCCATGCGAGCACGGGGTTGGCGAAGCCGAACTCCTTAATGCTCGCCTCCACCGCGTCAAGCTGCTCGCGCGTGTGCCTCTTCGCGTTTCCCTCGTAGGCCCTGAGACTGCCGACGGGCACCCTGACGACCTCAAGCTCAGGCTGACTTTTCATCGTCCGCCCCCTTCTTTCTATGGACGGCCTGGCGGATACGGTTGCTCTCCGCCTCCTCCTCGAGCCGCCTCTTGCGTTCCTCCAGATAGCATCCCTTGCAGAGCCTCCACGCCTTGGCCTGCGCCGACGTGTCGAACACGGGGCGCGCGTCGCACACGATGCACAGCCCGTCCGTTCCCGTCGAGAAGCGCCCGTACCGCTGCCGCGCGTGCCTCACGGCGCTCGGCGTCACCCTCAACTCCGCCGCGATCTCCGCCGCCGTCCGCTCCGGGTGCGCCTGCATCCGCCTTATCATCTCGTCCGTCCAAAGGACGTAAGAGGAGCGCCCCTTGCGGAGCGCCCACTCCCTCGCCAAAGGATGATGTGTTGACTTTGTAGATGGGCCTTTTGGCCCATCTCCTACAGGTGGCCTACACGCCATTCGCATACCCCCTCGCGCTCGGTTTGCTTCGGCTACCATACCAAGCGCCGGGGACTACCTCACGCACGGCGCTCGATTATCGCCCCGCACTTCGGGCAATGGACGGCTTCATACGCAAGCATGTCCCCGAAGCCGATATGCTCCCAGATCTGTCCGTCCCATCCGCAGCCGGAGCAGTGGAAGTAGCCGTCGACCATCCGCTTGCCCGGGATGAACGGATCCTGCTTGTGCTCGACAAGGTCGTGGCAGGTCGGGCGGTCAATGAGGTCGGCGAGCTTCTCGACGTCGTATGCGCTAGACACGCCGTCGGTATCGCCACAATGAATGTCAAGCGCGTTCAGAACGTCCGAGTCTAGGACACCGGTGCTGTGGCACATCTCGGCGCAGTAGCGGAGGTTTCCGGCTATCTCGCGGCGTTCTTCATCGGTAATCATTCGTCCATCGCCTCCGCCCAAGACGCTCTCTTGTACGCCTCGCACTTGACGATCACATCAGACGTGACCTTCTTGGTGACCCCGCACGAATGCCCGATTGCAACGGGAAAGCCGTACACACATGTCGCGCAGGCGCTCTTGAGGTGCTCGACCATGCGGTCGTACTCTTCCTCCGCCGTCATGACTCCACCTCTATCACGAGCTCGTGAATGTCCATGGCCGTCCATTCGGCAATGGAGAACAAGATTTTCAACGAAATACTCTTATGACCGTTCATCAGCTCGTTGAAATACGAAGTCGAGATGCTGAGCGTCTTGGCAAAATCGGCTTGGGTGAGATCGTGGTCAATCAGATAGTGCTGTATGGCCTTCTTGTTGAGCACGTAGCGGAGTTTCGTCTTAGTTGTCATTTCACCCTCCTGTTCCATGCTTCTGCCGCCAGCTTTTCGCTTGGTGCCTGCGGCCCCTTCGTCTTACAGTTCCAGCAATAAAAGCCGTATCTTTTTTTATCGCTGCCAACTGTTGAGCAAGTGAATATAAACGGGTCAGTGGAACCGCAAAATGGACAGGGTTTCAGCTTGATCTTGTCCATCAGTCCTCACCTCTCAATTTTCGGATGCGTGATGCAATGTCGCGCATGGCAATTCGGGCGCAGCCATCTTCGCTACCGGGACACGATGTGCAGCCATCTTCGTCTTTGTCTCTATGGAAGTAGGCGCAAGCCTCGTTATACCGCGCGTCACCTGCCTCGCTCAAGTCCTCAAGCAGCCTCTTCCAAGTGTCGGGCCGTGTGAGGTGCATGTTCTTCGGCT
Organism: uncultured Collinsella sp.; assembly: GCA_959606035.1. Taxonomy (GTDB): domain Bacteria; phylum Actinomycetota; class Coriobacteriia; order Coriobacteriales; family Coriobacteriaceae; genus Collinsella. Next base: position 218,711 of record CAUHHB010000001.1, on the reverse strand, counting down.
TGAAGCTGTTGTAGTAAAAGTTGCCTTCGTATGCGGCTTTAATCGTCCATTCGGTTCTCCGATTCTCAACCGACATTCTGGAGAGAAACTCCTTCACGCTTACCTTTGTTCCGCAGCTGTCGAACAGCACCTCGGTATCCAGCGGAATATCGCGCCCCTCGGCGTCTTTCGGCAATTCGATACTCATAACCCGAACTCCTCGTAGTCGCGACACTCGCCGCACTCGTCCTCGCAGTACAGCAGGTTCTCCATGAGCCACGCCACGGCCCACTTCGCCAGGCGCCAGAACCCTTCCTTGCGGTCAGGCGCCTCCGCGTCGTAGGCGCGCTCGAACTCGAGGTGGCAGTAGCCGTAGTCGACGTGGATGTCGCTGCCGCAGAAGTGCCTGCAGTTCCCGCACATCCTGGGCCCGCAGGCCCCGCCGAAGTGGCGCTCGATGGCGGCATCGGTCACCCCCATCGGGTAGCCGCCGACCCTCGAGTCACTCATCGCAGTCCGCCCCCCCTACGCTCTCGTCGAGCAGGTCGATGGCATCCCCGACGGTCGCCTCGATGCTCGTCAGCTGGCGGCGCAGGTTCTGCACGAGGTTCGCGCCGGCGACCTCCGCCCTTCCCGCCTCGTAGGCGCGCTCGATCATGTCGGTCACCGCGACCTGCATCGCCGTGTCGTTGTATCCGCGCCTGACGCGGTACTTCCCCAGATAGGCGTGCGCCCTGTCCTGCGGCCTGCACTCGCGGTCGAAATGGAACACCTCGACCGCGTCGGCCTTGATCTGTTCCAAAGTCTCCATCAGATTCGTCTCCCCTCAGCCAGCGCGGCGCGCATGGCGTTGACCTCGCGGCCCGACTCGCTCCTCGTCCCGAGGTACACGTCCACGGGCCGCTTGCTCTCGTTCCTGTGAGCCACGTTCTCGCACCAGCCGCAGCAGTACCGCTGGTGGGCGCCCCTTGCGCGGAACCGCCTGCCGCACTGGCGGCACACGAGCACGTTGCCCCCTCGCATGTCCAACGACTCATCCCTCATGGCGCGCCTCCCAGTAGTTGCACCTCGCGAGCCCCTGCGTGGTGTGCACGAAGTCGGGGCAGCGCATGCACGTGTAGCGACGGCGCCCCTCGCCCGACGCCGCCATGGCCGTCTCGCTCACGGCGCAGAACCCGCACGTCTCGCAGCGGGCGCTGCGCGGCCCGTCGTCGTAGATGTCGGCGAACCCCTCGGGTCTGCCCATGTTCTCGCTCCTCTCGGCGTCCAAGCTCATGACGCCCTCCTCTCGCATGCGGCCCTCGCATCCAGCAGACGCCGCGCGTCCTGGTACGCCTTGAGCGCCACCGGATCGGCGGTCGTCCCCCTCGGGGCCTTCACCTTCGCCGGGTCGATGCCCGGATATTCCTCGCGCCACCTGCGCTCGAGCTCCGCCCTCGTCTGCTCGGGCGTCCTCGTCGGCTTGAACGTGGCGGCTTGAATCTCGGCGTCGGTCGGCTTGCCTCGGGCGTGGGCCTCGGCGTCGAGCTGCTTCTGCTTGCTGTTCCACAGCATCGCCGCTGCCTTGACCGAGGTTACGGGCATCCCGCTCGAACGGATCCAGCCCTGCGACTCGTAGTGCGCCCAGAACTTGTCGGGGTCGCCGCTGATGCAGTTGGCGGCGAAGTACGTGCGGCACTCCTCGAGCGTCGGAGGCTCGAAACCCTCGGTGGTGGTGGCGCGCGTACCATCAACACAAGCTAGGCTAGGTAAAGCTAAGCTAGGACAGGTTAGGTTAGGGTTTTCGCTTTCGGAAACATCGGTTTCGGGTTCGGTAAACCCAGGTTTCCCGTTTTCAAAACCTAGGTTTTCGCTTTCGGAAACATCGGTTTCGGGTTTTTGCTCAGGCTCGGGTTCGGGCTCCGGCTCGGCCTTGGCCTTACGCGGCCTGCCGCCCTTCTTGGCCTGCTCGCGCTTGTTCTTGGAGTTGTCGATGGCGTTCTTGAGTCCCTTGAAGGCCCTTTTGACGCTCTTGGGCAGCTCGATCTCGACCCCGTGGAGGCCGTACATGAGCACCGCGTCCGCGAGCATCATGCGCTCCCTCATGTCCTCGGGGTCGTTCGGATCGTAATCGTCGTAGAGCTCGGCTATCGAGCTGGCGAAAACCGTGAAGTCGTTGGCCATCAGAACCACCCCCAGAGAAGCGAAGAGAAGAACAGGAAACCCGCGGAGAAGGAGGCGGCGAACAGGGCCGCCTCCCAGTGGTCGCGGATGATGTCGGGTACGTGCCTCATCAGAACGGCACGTCCTCGTCGTAGAACTCGGACTGCGGGACCGCGGCGTAGGCCTGCTGGGCGCTCCACTGCGGCGCGGCCTGCGCCTGTGGCTGCACGGGCACCGTGTTCGCGAGGCTCTGCTGCGGCTGGGCCTGCGTCTGCCCCTCACGGCGCACCATGACCTCGATCTCGTCGACGATAACCTCGAGCTTGGAGCGCTTCTGGCCGTCGCGCTCCCAAGAGCTGTAGCGCAGCTTGCCCTCGATCGCGACCTTCATCCCCTTGGCGAGGAAACGGCCGACGGCCTCGGCGCGGTTGCCGAACATCGTGCAGTCGACGAAGTTGGGGTAGTCCTCCCACTCGCCGGTCTGCGCGTTGCGGCGGCGGTCGTTTACCGCCACGCCGAAGGACAGGACCTGCGTCCCGCCCGCCGTGGCGCGAAGCTCCGGGTCGCGGGTCAGGTTGCCGCTGATGTTGACTCGGTTGATGCTCACTGTCCGTCCTCCTTTGCGGTCATGTAGCTCTTGATGGCCTCGACGAGGCGCGGCCCCTGCATGTAGCCCAGGCCGCTCACGCGGCGGCTGTCGCGGATGTGGCACGCCTCGACGATCTTCTGCGCCGTGACCGGGCCGATGCCCGGGAACGAGCGGGCGAACTCCTCGACCTTGAGCTTTGCCGCGATGGGCGCCTCGATGGCGACCTCGGGCGGGATGTTCCCCGCCTTGCAGGCGGCCTTGAACGCGGCGCGCTCGCGGCGCGTGTGGACGGCCTTCGCCATCGCCTCCTTGCGCTGCTCCGGCGTTCGGAGCGGCGGCAGGTTCTTCTCCTCCATGTCCTACATCCTCTCGACGTATCCGTGAATGCCGTTGTCGACCATGACGGCCCTCACGCGGCGCAGCTCGTCCGCCGTGGCGCACTCGATGACCACGCGGTAGCCCCTCCGCGGCGCTGGGGCCGCATCCTCGGCCGCATCCGGCTCGGGGCGCGACGGCACCACCCGCACGCACCTCGGCACGCCCAGGGGCGGCCCTGGTTCCTCGGCGGGCACCGGCTCGGGGTCGGGCGGCAGCGACTCGGGCTCCGGCTCGGGTTCCGGTGCGGGCGCCATCGCCTGCTCGTAGGTCGCCGCGAGCGCGGCGGCCTTGGCGACCTCCTCGCGATGCGCGGCGACCGCAGCCGCCACCTCGCCCGAGTCCATCGGCAGCGTCCTCGTCCACCACGCCACGGCCCACGCCTTCTCGTCCTCGTCCGCGTAGTCGAGGCCGTTGACGAACTTGAACTGGTGCAGCAGCTCGCCCACGCGGCGCTCGATGATGTTCTTGGCCTTGACCTCGCCGAAGCTCGCGTTGAGCCACTTGTCGTCGGCGATGCGCTCGTATGGCACCAGCGGCCCCATCTCGCCCGCGAGGTCGTAGTAGTGGCCCTTGAGCGCGGCGAGGCGGCGGGCCCTGCACTCGCCGTCGTATCGGTCGATCTCGGCCTTGTACTCATCGGAGAGCGCGTCGATGGGCGCCGTGATCTCGCCGATGGTCTTGTCGAACGTCTTGAGCAGGTCGTTGTACTTCTTCTTCGCGGCCTTGCGCTGCGCCTCGATGGGCTTCTTCACGTCGTTGACCGCCGCGCGGTACTTCTTTGCCGCCTTGAAGTCCTCGTCCTTCTCGATGCGCTTGACGTCCACGTAGTCCGCCAGCTTCTCGTCCACGTTCTTCTTGAGCTTTGCCAGCTTGTCCTCGAGCGTGTCGTCGATGGCGAGAGACGCCACCAGCGTGTCGAAGTCCTCCTCGAGCGGCACGGCCTCGACCGCCAAAACCTCGTCTGCCATTAGAAGCCTCCCAGCAGGTCGTCGTCGGTCGCGTACTCGGCGGGCGTGGGCTCATAGACGGGCACGGGCTCCGGCTCGGGTGCGGCGGGCTCGGGTTGCGCCTTGCGGGCCGCGATCTCCCCCTCCATCCACGAGGCCGCGCGGCGCGCCTGCATGAGCGTCATGTCGTGCATTGAGCCCGACGTGCAGCCCACGGCGGCGCAGATGGCAGCCATGGCCCCGGCGCTGTCGAGCCCAGTCGCCGCCATGAACGGCTTGAACAGGTCGCGCACGGGCTGCAGGTCGGCCACGGGCTCGACGCTCTCGGCCTCGACGGCCTGAGTGCCGGCGCGCATGTCGCGTTCGACCTTCTGGTCCATCTCCTCGCCCGTGTACATCCCGCCGAACTCGTCGGGGTAGGCAAGGCGCCACGCGCCGGCCTTGGCGCACTTCTCGATCATGACGCCCGGCATCTTCGCCCAGTTGCTCTTGCCGGTGCTGTAGTCGGTGAGCGCCAGCTCCACGTAGGCCGGCTCCTTGCCGTCCTTGAACTGCACCTCGGCCCAGCCGCCGAGCAGCTGCTCGCCCACCTGCTTGTAGACGGCGCTGCCGCGCTTCTTGACGATCTGCCCCTCGCGCATCACCACGACGCCGCTCTTGATGCCGCCGTAGCTCTCCTGACGGTTAGCGCGGCGGTTGAACACCTGATAGCTCGTGATGATGCTCGCCGGGGCGCTGCCGTACTTGACCAGGTACACCTCCTTGGCGAACGGGTTCAGGTGCTGGCGGTTGCAAAGCTCCACGCACAGCGCCAGCTCGCCGTCGGTGGCGTTCGGGCACAGGCGCTCGCGGATGTCCTGCGAGGTGAACTTCACGGGCATGCCCGCGTCGTCCTTGTACTCGATGATCCCGTTAGCCATTGATGATCACCTTTCCGTCCTTGACCTCGACCTTCTCGATGTCCACGCCCGCCAGCTCGGCGAATACGCCGCGCGGCCCGTTCAGCTTGTAGATGCGCTCCATGCGGCCGGCGCTGCCGACAATGGAGTCGTAGACCTCGGGGTCCTGCGAATCGGCTCCCAGCAGCTTCACGCTGTACAGAAGCCCGTAGGCGATGCCGCGCAGGCACGCTGGCTTCAGGCCCCTCTTCCCTATCTCGGCGCCATCCTCGTCTGCGAGGCAGATAAGGTTCGTGGCGAACTCGTCCAGCACCTCGAACGCATCGCCACCGACTTGGACGTCTATGTGCATGTACTCCATTGCTTAATCTCCGTTTCTCTTCTCCCTGGTTCCTGCGAACCAGCCGCGGTAGACCTGTATGTCCATGTGCGGCTCGATGCCGCGCCGGCGGGGCCACTTGACGACATGGAGCTCGACCACCTGGTTGTCGTCACCCCAGACAGCCCCGTTCATCCCGTCCAGCACCAGCTTGGCTATGTTGTCCGCGTCCGGCTTGAACGTGTAAGGCTCCGACGTAATGCTCTTCGGCCTCGACTCCGGCAGCGGGCCGTACGCGTCGATGCGTACCGCGACGGGGACCCTGAACGGGAACAGCATCCCCTTGAGACCCGGGTACGCCTCCCGCATGGCCTTGAGCGCCGCGTCGCGGATGGCGGCCTCGTTGCGGATGGTCTCGGTGGGCGTGTACATCCGCGCGTGGCGTCGGTCGAGCCTGTGGCGAAGCTTGCCGGCCACGAACGGGACGGTGAACGCGAAGTTCCTTCCGATCACAGCATCGACCCCATTCCGAGCACGACGCGGATGCCGTCTGCCGCGAGCAGCATCGCCCGCAGGACGTACGGCATGAGCGCGTACACCGCGAACAGGAGCGCGATGTACCCAGCGCACCTAAGCAGCCTCGATGCCATGCGTTCCCTCCTCGATCCACTCGTCGACCCATTCCGGGCGCACCATGCGCCCCACCTTGCGCCCCTCGGGCAGCTGCGAGCGCAGGCGGCCAGCCTTGCACTCGATGCGCAGCGTGTCGTATGGCACCCCCGTCACCCTCGACGCCTCGCGCAGCGTGTACATGAGCTTGTGCCTGATGCCAAGCTCGTCGGCCATCTGCTGGAACGTTTTGGCTCTGCTAGAATCCATGAGTGACCTCCTTTCAGGTCAGGGAGCCGTCCCCGCTTTCCACACTGGGCGGCTCCTTTTTTGTCTTTCCGGGGCCTCGCCCCCGGCACGGCACCGGTAGGGAACGTCCCCGCGGATGGTTATGGAGAGCCGCGGGGCAACGGTGCCGCCCCGGGGATGGGGCCCGCGGGTATTGCCTGAGCGGCAATACCCGCGTTAACGCGTTACACACGCGTTAGGCTTCGGGCCATGATTCGTAGACAGCAGACATATCGCCCGAAGCACGTCCGACCAGCGGGCCCCCTACTCGTGCGGCTCGTCGACTGGGTCGAGCGGCACCCTCGCATCAGCGCCGCGATCGTCCTCGCCGGGTTCATCAACGACGCCTGCGACCTGCTTGGGCGCGTCGTTGATCTCGCGATGTTTCTCATGAAGCTCGCGGGTGTGCTCTAGCACGAACGCGACCGCGAGAACGTCGAGGAAGACCCGGACGGCCGCATGGATAAGGTTCAACATCGCCGCCGCCCCTACTTCGTGCCCACGATCGGCTGGGAGCCCTCGGGCACGACGACGAGGTTGCCGTCCTTTCCGATGCTCTTGAGCGCGTCGATGTAATGCTGCTGGAGGACCTGGTCGTTGAGCGAGTTCGCGAGGACGGCGTTGGCGTCCGCCTCGCCCTGCGCCTCGATCTTCTTTGTTTCGGCCTCGACCTTGGCCGTCTCCTGCTCGTTCTGGGCCTTCTGCTTGGCGACCTCGGCGGCCTGAGCCTCGCTGTAGCTCTTGGTGATGTTCTTCGGGTAGCGGACGTCCTGCACGCTCACCTGCTCGACCGTGAGGCCTATGCCCTTCCACTTCTCGGTGAGGGCCTTCTGGACGGCCTTGGTGAACTGGGAGCGGTCGGTGAGCATCGTCACCGTGTCGAAGCCGCCCGAGACCTCGCGGGTGACGGCGCGGACGTCGTTGGAGATGTACTTCTCCACGAAGCTCTCCTGCGTGCCGTACTCGCTGTAGAGGCTGAGCGCAGCATCGGGGTTCAGGGAGTAGTTGACCTGGATGTCGATGTTGGCGCTGGCCCCCGACTTGTCGTTGATGGAGACCTGCTTGCCCTCGTAGGAGCCGCCGTCCACCTTGTAGTCGGTGTCCCCGTAGAAGTTGATGAGGTTGTTGCGGACGTCGTAGGTCACGACGTCCTGCCAGGGGGCCTTGGCGTGGAAACCGGCCTCGGACGTCGAGCCGGCGAGCGAGCCGCCGAGGTTGCGGATGACGCAGACCTCGCCGGTGTCCTGCGTGTAGAGGCAGGCGGTGGCGGCGATGACGGCACCTACCAGGATCAGGGGCAGGGCGCACGCGGGCGAGACGATGCGGGCCTCGTACTTGTTGCCCCAATGGTCCGCGGGCCCGGCGGCCCTCTCGCGCTCGGCCTCGTTATATCGCTTGATGGCGACGGCGGCGGCAACGCCGCCGAGTCCCAGACCCGCTCCGATAATCAGTTGAATCATGTCGCCCTCCCCTACAGCTCGAAGTCGGAAAAGTCGCGGGCCTCGGCGGGCTCGGCCTCGACCGTGATGGCCTCGGGGATGTTCCAGCCGCCCAGCTCGATGTCGATGTAGTTCTCGTTCATGGTTCTCTCCGTTTCGCTTTAGGGAACTTTAATTTCCCTTGATTGGTAAATAAAAATCTTCGACTTTGCAGCCGAGATAGTTGGCGAGCATGACAGCCGTGGGAAGTTTCATCTGGGACGGGTCTTTCTCATACGCTCGATACGTCTGAACCGTCACACCCAAAGCGGCAGCTATTGACTCCTGATTGAACTTCGCCGCCTCTTCAATAAAAGGCTTCTGTCGGCTCTCTCGGATTGCCTTGAGCTCTTTCATCTGACCTCCTCCCTTTCGTTGACCTAATAGTACTTTATTTTCCCTAGCATGGCAATTACTTTTCTCTAGTTTGGGAAATTATTTTTCTGTAGCATGGAAAACTAAGGAGGTAGATGGTTATGGAGTTCTCTACCAGATTGAAGCGGATACGCTTAGATTCAGGCCTTACTCAGGCAGAACTTGCCGACAAGCTCGGAATAACAAACAGGGCTGTAGGCGCCTGGGAAAGCGGCAGATCAAAGCCGCGCCTCGACAAAATGAAGGAACTTGCAGTTCTGTTCGACACCACCGTCGCCGACCTCATGGGTGAGGACGCCACCGAGGCCGCCATCAGCGGCACGTCGCGCATGGTGCCCCTGCTGGGCTTCGCGCACATGGGCGAGCCGTGCGACGAGGACGCCCTCGCCGACGAGGTCGAGGTCCCCGCCTCCATCGCCGACGCGCACCCGCGCGGCTTCATGGTCCACGCCCAGGGCGGCTGCATGGACAACCGTTTCCCCCACGACGCGCTGCTGCTGGTCGACCCCGACATGGAGCCGGTCAACGGCCAGCCGGTGCTCGCCGAGACGTCCGACTACGGCGCCGTCGTGCGCAACTACACCCGGGGCCGCTCCACGGTCATGCTCACGGCGGACAGCCACTCCGGCGAGTACGACGACATCCTCGCCGGCCCGGGCGACGAGCCCGTGGTCTGCAAGGGCCGCGTGGTCTGGTACATGGGCGAGCGGGACGAGAGGGGCTAGGCGATCTCAATGGGTTTCTTCAAGGACTGCGCCGATGCCTTCAAGGAGGGCTGGCGCGAGGCGGGCGCGAACATGCGCCGCGAGCAGGAGGAGGACAGGGCGCTGCGCTCCCTCGACGAGTCCGCACGCGAGGAGATGCGCAACGTCAACGACCCCTGCTACATCAACCTCCGCAACCGCGGCGTCAACGTCGCAGCCCTCACCGAGGCCCGCTGCATGTCGGATGCCCAACAGCTCATAAAGGGTCCTTGCCGCGCGGCTCTGCCCGCAAGCGCCAAGCCGACCTTCAGGCTCATGGGCTGGCAGCCCCTCACGAGCCGGGGGAAGGTTCCCAAGAAGGTCTTGGAGTTCCGCCTCAACTACGAGTACCCCACCAAGCGCTATATCGGCGCGAGGCTCGGCTACACCGCCGACGCCGTTCTCTACACCGCGAATGTGAGGGTCGGCAAGGGCAACAGCTACACGGATTACTACTTCAGGATGGTGGACGGCAACTTCACGCTCAAATCGACCGTCGAGGGCGAGACCCCATGCGTCTACATCTAGGGAGGCGATTGAGCGCGAGATTGGGAGAATCGGGCCATGAAAAAGCCCCGGGTTTCGGCCCCGAGGCAAGCCACGCCCCGAGCTGTAAGCAAAGGGCTAACTCATAAAAGCAGGAGGCGCTGTTTGGGCGCCTCCAGAGGACTCCTTCACACACACGGTGGATGAGCTATCCCGATTATCGCCCCATCGCGGCGAAATGTAAACCGAACACGTTGTGGAGATTGGGGGCCGCGAGCCGAACTGAAACAGGAAAGGCCGCCCCGCGCGCAGCTGGAACAAAGGCGTCGAATTCGATGCCTTTAGTAGACCCCGAGCAGCACGCAGGTCACGACGAAGCCGATGAGAAAGCCGACCAGAAAATCGAGCAGGTACCTGTAGAGAGGAGTGTCATGATGCATATCGAAAACCCCTTCCGTTCCGAGCCCGACTTTTCGGGCTATGCAGATCCGTACGGCTTCGCCCCGTTGCCGACCCGGCTTGAGACGACCTTGGCGAAGATGGTCGATGAGGGCGGGTTCGACAGCCGAGAGAACGCCGTCGAGCTCGAGGAACTTGGCTATGTCCGCGATTTGGTCTTTTACTTCCGACAGTACGCTAAGTGGGAGATAACGCCCAAGGGGAAGTCCTACGCATCCGACAAGGCCGAATACGAGAAGAGAAGGGATGCGTGGGCAAAGCGCCAAAAGCAGGACGAAAGAGGCAAGCTCGTGCGAGACCTGCTGATGGCTTCAGTTGGCGCAATCGTCGGCGCTGTCGCCGGTGCCATAGCGACAGCGCTCATCATCGGTTAGGGAGGTGATGCCCATGAAAGCAAAAAAATCTCGGGACCGTAGGCTGATGCCGCGACCCCGAGACTAAGGAGACGGCCCCTGCACTTTGGAACGTGAGACGGGGCCGCAGTCAGAACCGGGCGAAACGGAGAATAAGCCCGCGATCTGAACGGATCTGATTATATGACAAAGAAGCAGCGCCGCCGCGTCTGGGGCTCCGTGACCGAGATGAGGCGCGGCAAGAAGTACGTCCTGCGCTGGATGCAGAACACGCCGCAGGGCCGCAGGCGCAAGACCAAGACCGTGTACGGCACCTACCGCGAGGCGTGCGCGGAGCTTGACCGCATCCACGTCGAGCACGCCGACGACGCCCCCGTGCCCACCATAGCCAAGGCCTACGAGACGTGGCTCGTCCCCAAGATGGCCGCACAGGTCGAGGCGGGGACCCTCGCCCCCAACACCCGCGACCTCGTGCTGCGCTCGTGGAAGAATTACGTCGGACCCCGCTGGGGCGCAATGCCCGTCGACCAGCTGCGCGCTGTCGAGCTGCAGGACTGGCTGCTGACACTTCCCGCCGCGACCGCCGACACCGCCCTGCTCACCCTGCGCAAGGTCTACGCCTGCGTCTCGACCTTCATCCGCCTGCCGCTCGACCCGTTCGCCGCCAGCGTCAGGTACACCATGCCCACCCGCAAGACCCGCGAGCGCTCAAAGCGCGTCTACACCCTCGACGAGGCCCTGGGCGTCCTCGACGCACTGCGCGGCAACCCTCTGGAGCCCGCGTTCATCCTCGCGTGCTTCGGCTCCTGCCGCTCGGGCGAGTCGCTGGGCGTGCGCACCGAGGAGGTGCTGCGCTGGGAGCGTAGCGGCACCGTCCTCGCCTCAGCCGACATCTGCCGCCAGATGCAGCAGTCCGGTACCGAGCCGGTGGGCGCCCTCAAGACCGCCAAGTCCGCCCGCACCGTCGTGATCCTACCGCAGGCCGCCGACCGCCTTGTCGAGATAGCGGCCTCGCGCGCCGCCGAGGGCCGCGAGTGGATGTGCGACCGGGGCGACGGCCTGCCCATGAACCGGAGCATTTGCAACGACCGCTGGCGGAAACTCTGCGCCGCCCGCGGCATCGAGCACATCCCGTGGTCGAACTTGCGCAACTCGTGGCGTACGATAGCGGAGGTCGAGCTTCGCCTGCCGTGGGACCTCATCGAGATGCTCATGGGACACGCCCTCCCCGGCGTGTCGGGACGGCACTACATCCGCCCCACCGCCGAGCAGGTCGTCCGCGCCGCCTTCGACGCGCTTGGGATAAGTTAGGATATTCCCCCGCAAAGCCGCAGGTAGATGGCACGCCGTTAGTTGTGGCAGTACTAAATAGCCAGTAACCTGCCAAAAAGAGACAGGCTACCTTGCACCAAAAACCGTCGCAACATTCGATGAAAATCGTGCAAACGCGAAAAATCATCGGATGTTGCGACGGTTTGATTTTAGATAGCGGTCGAGCAAAGGGCCGGGGCGTCTAGTCGTCGGCGAGTTGAATTCCCAACAAACCCGAGAGTGCCAGCGCCTGCTCGGCATTGACCGTCAGGCCACGCAGCTCATGGTAATCGCCCGAAACAACGGGCGCTGCAAATGTACAGCGCGACACATCAACGCCGGAAAGCGACGTCTTGAACACATCAACACGCGTCAGGTCACAGCCATCCAGGCGTATCTGACCCAGCTTGGCACCCTGAAACGCAGCCTCTCTCAGACGTGTATCGCATGCTGTCATAGGGCCAATGCGTCCCTCCGAAAGGTTCGCATAGCTCAAATCGCACGATCCAAACGACACGCTCGACAGGCGCGCCTTGAGCAAGTTGAGTCCCGGTGCCGAGCAGTCAACGAAGTCGCAGCGGCTGAGCCAGCAGCCTTCCATGTTGCAGCGGATAAAGCGGCAACCGCGAAACACCACGTCGCGAAACGTCGAGCCGCTCCAGTCAACGCTATCGAACTCGCAAGATCGGAACACAACGCCATCGAAGGTCGCGCCGTTCGCCACGTCGTAGGCAAGATCCAAATCCTCAAAAGCGGTATTGGAGACGAGCTCATCGCCCTCGGCAAAGAGGTCGATGAGCTCGTCCATGCCCATATGGCAGCCAATCCGTTCGTTTACCCGGGCAAAACCACCACAAAGGTGCCTGTCCCCTTTGCGGTGGCTTGGGGCCGTGCTACTCACCGAGCATCTCTTTGAGCTTGGCTGCCACGGCGTGACCCAGGCTCTCGTGGCTTTCGGGCATCATATGCAGATAGTCGATATCGCCCGGCTCGGCAAACTCGGCGGCATTCAAAAAGTCGCAGCCAAACTGCTCGGCCACGTGCGCATAGTACTCGCCAAAATGCTCAGATGCCTCAACGGAATGCTCGTCAAAGTCGGTCATATACACATCGGCGATCTGCGGCTTGATCTTGATAGGAGCCATCAGCAGGATGCGCGGGCAAGGCGCAGCGTCGGTCCACGGAAACGCGCGGACGGCGCGAATCAGCGCCATGGCGCCACGGGCGATATCGGAAGCTGTCACGTTAAAGACCGTCTTACAGTCGTTGGTGCCCAGCATGATCACAATGGCGTCCAGCGGCTTATGGGCCTCGAGCAGCATCGGAAGCGCGCGAATACCGTTGAGGTTAGTGTCCAGATGGCACATGTCGTCGCGTACCGTCGTGCGGCCGTTGAGGCCTTCTTCAATTACATGCCAGCCCTCGCCTAAGTCACGTTGGACCACGCCACACCAGCGCACATCCTGCGCATAGCGCACCGCGGTACCGTCGCGCATGCCCGCCGGATCGTAACCATAGGTGTTGCTGTCACCAAAGCATAGAACGTTTTTCATCGTAAGCTCCCCACTCAATAAAAAGCCGACGGGAGCAGCCCCCGTCGGCTCGGTATATCGCATCACGCGCACCGTTTACAGGTACTTGCGCCAGTCGTCGTCATCCTCGTCATCCTCGGCAGCGGCCTGAGCCTGCTCGGCGGCACGGGCGGCTGCGGTGCGGGCGGCAACCTGAGCATAGGACTCCTCGTTGCGCTCGGGGAAGTTTGCCAGCACGTGCTCGAACTTGGCGAAGTCCTCGTCCCAGCGCGTAGAGGGCACGGCAAAGAAGACCTGCTTGACCTTGAAGTCGCCCGACGCGAGCTCCTTGCGGAAGAGCTCGGCCACGGCCTCGGCATCAAAGCCGTTGTTGTCGCAGCCCCAAGCACCCAGCACGAGCTTCTCGCGACCAAGCTCATCGCAGATGGCGAGCACAAAGCGAATGCGGTCGCGCAGGGCATCCAGCAGAGCATCGTCGCTCACGCGATACTCCTGGCGGGCGCGCCTAACGTTGGGCGCGGCGGCCACGATCACGTCGGCGTATGCATGCACGTGGTTGCGGTCGAAGCGCACCGCAGGCACCACCAGGGCGCGGTTACGATAGAGCTCGCAGTTGATGTTGCGGCGACGGTTCTCGCCGTACCACTTACGCTGCCTATCGAGAACGTTGTACAGATACGAATCGGCGCACAGCGTGGCCTCCTGGCCCAGATAACCCTGAATATATCCACCGCCCGGATTGGTAAACGAGGCAAAGGCGAGCACGGCCATGTCGCAGAACTGCGCATAGCCGCGACCGTTATCGAGGATTGCCTGCGTGGCGGAGGCATCAAGCACAGTGACCTCGGGCAGGACCGGAGCGGGCTCCTCAGCAGGCGCGGACTCAGCTTCGGCGATTTCCTCGGCAGGCTCCTCGACGGGCTCGGGCGCCGCCTCGGTCTCGGGCGCCGCCTCGACCTCGGTAGTCTCCGCGTTCTCGACGTCCTCGGCGACCTGCTCTTCGGCGGCCACAGCACTCTGAACCTTGGCCTTCATCGCCGCGACAAAGCCGGCAGGCATACCGTCAAACTCGCGAACACCGGCGAGCGAACGCTCGATATCCTTGGCGCACGCTTCGGACACAGTTGCCACGTGACGCTCGGCGGCCTTGGCACGGGCCTCGCGCTTGGGATTGGGCTGACCCGCTCGGTTGGACCTGCGGTTACGGTTCCTGTTGTCGACGTCTGCCATACGTGGCCACCTTTCCTGTCGCTGCCGCTATCGGCTTTTCCCATCCATGATACCCCGCCGCGTACAAAAAAGACGGCCCCGAAGGACCGCCTTTCACATCGTTTTACCGCGTCCGACAAGAAACGCTGCAATCCCCCGCGCTAGTCGCGACGACCGAGGATGTTCAGGATGCGCAGGAACACGTTGATGATGTCCACGAACAGGCTGGATGCCATGAGCACGGCGTTGGGCAGCGTGGGCGGCACCGTCGTTGCCACATAGGTGTCGTAGCCGATGAAGCCGGCGAACACCACGATCACGATCAGGTCGGTGATGGTCTGCGAGACGCCCATGAACATCAGCACGATCTCAACCAGAATAGTGGCGAGCAGAATGCCAAAGCCGATGCCATATACGCGCTGGAAAAACTTGGGGAACGTCACGCCCAAGGCGCCAAAGACAAAGGTGATGGCGGCCGTGGCGATAAAGGCAGTGTTGATGGTGGGCAGGTCGTAGTTGGCAAGGCCAAACGACGCGGTCAGGCCAAAGGTACTCGCAAAGATTACGTAGCCCACAAGGGACAGACCCACGGACTGCTTGCCCGCAGCAGCCGACATCATGACCATGCCGACGATGGTTAAAATAAACGAGCCAAAGACCAGTGGCAGGGCGGCGCCGCTCATCATCATGCGCGCAAACGACATGGTGCTCGTAAAGTAGGCGCCGGCACCCATGACGCAAAAGCCCAAGAAGATCAGGGCAGATATGGCGAGATTGTACGCGCGCGGCGACATCTCCTTGGCGCGACTTGCGCCGGTCTCGACGGGGCCGTTCTGATAGCCCTGAATATCGTTCATGCTTCGTCCTTTCAAAAAGCGCCACGACAGCGCAGCAGGTGACAAGATTCCTGTCATTGTACCCGAACGCCGTGCGTCCTTACCTGCGGCGCTCGCTCTCGAGTGTTCGGTCGAACGCCCACACCCACCAACGCATCAGATGAGTCTGCGAGCCATCCGGTCGCTCGCGTGCCTGTTCTTCCAGATACAGTTCGGTCGCATGTCCGCCAAAACGAACCTTATAAGTCGCCGTACGAATGCCGTGAACCGTCAGGCCAAAACCGGTGGACGAGACAATCTCGTCAATCGTAAAGCAGCGACCGTCAACCCAGCAGACGGTAACCGGCACAACCTGTCCGCCCGCGAGAATGCGAGCCACGACGTCCACATACTGCTTGTGCACGCGCCGAGTTTTGCCGTCTGTCTGTCGATATTCCATGCCTCCTATTATCGAACGCATGTTTGCATGTTGTAAAGCGAACAGGCTGTGGTTTTGGGGTGTCGGAGCGATCGCACGTGTCCTCATGGCGTGTTAGCAAAAAGAACACCCGCGGTCAACAGGGCTAATATTCAATGTTAGTGCCAAAAAATTCACTTCTCCCATCAGAACTCGGTAAAGAAACCCGCAGGAGGTGATACGATTTATCATGTTTTTGTAACGTGTCTGCAAACTTCGAGAAAGCCCATATATGGACGTAACGTTCTCAACCTTCCTCGGCCAGCTTGTGTCGAACCCAGTCCTTGCCGTCACCGTGATCCTCGCGCTCGGCGCCATCTTCGTCAACGGATGGACCGACGCGCCCAACGCCATCGCGACCTGCGTCACCACGCGTTGCATGCCCGCCCGCGCCGCCATCCTCATGAGCGCCGCATTCAACTTCTTGGGCGTGCTCATCATGACGCACTTTAACGCGAGCGTCGCCAACACCATCTCACATATCGTCGACTTTGGCGGAAACAGCACCATGGCGCTCGCCTGTCTGTGCGCGGCGCTGTTCTCCATCGTCGTCTACGGCGCCACAGCGTCGCGTTTTGGCATCCCCACCTCGCAAAGCCACAGCCTTATCGCCGGCCTGACCGGTGCTGCCATCGCCCTCGGCGGCGCGAACAGCGTCAACGTCCACGAGTGGATGAAGGTCATCTACGGCCTGGCGCTCTCCATCGGTCTGGGCTTTGTCATGGGCTGGATCCTGTGCAAACTCGTCTCTATTCTGTTTGCCGCCGCCAATAGGCGACGTGCCAACGTCTTCTTTAAATACGCTCAGATCGCGAGTGCTGCGGCCATGAGTTTTATGCACGGCGCGCAGGATGGGCAGAAGTTCATCGGCGTGCTCTTTTTAGGTGTCGCCTTCGCCAACGGCCAGACGAGCGTCGGCGACGCCGGCATCCCCATCTGGATCATGCTGCTGTGCTCGGCCACCATGGGCATCGGCACCAGTGTAGGCGGCGAGCGCATCATCAAGTCCGTCGGCCAGAGCATGGTCAAGCTCGAGAAGTATCAGGGCTTCTCCGCCGACCTCGCAGGCGCCGCGAATCTGCTGCTTGCCACCCTTACCGGTATCCCTGTGTCCTCCACCCACATCAAGACCTGCGCCATCATGGGCGTCGGTGCCGTCAAGCGCCTCTCGGCCATCAACTTCGGCGTGGTCAAGGACATGATGTTCACCTGGTTCTTCACCTTCCCCGCCTGCGGACTCATCAGCTTTGTCATGGCCAAGCTGTTCATGATGTTCCTCTAGCCACACCGAGCGTCCATCCGGACTGCAATGCATCGCCCACCCGTCTTCGCCTCGAAAGGACCCACCCATGGCAAAGAAACCCGATTCGTTCTACTTCGATAACTACGTCGCCTGCGCCGACCTCGCCGTCCAGGCCGCAGAGCTGCTCATCAAGATTTTTGAGAACTTCGACCCGGCGCAGATCCACGACATGCTCGAGGAGATGCATGCGATTGAGCATGCGGCCGACATGAAGCACCATGAGCTCGAGGACGCCCTGCTCACGGCCTTTATCACCCCGCTTGAGCGCGAGGACCTGAACCTGATGAGCTGCTCGCTCGACACCGTGCTCGACCGTATCGAGGGCGTCGTGCAGCGCGTCTACTTCACCAACATCCAGAGCATCCATCCCGATGCCATCGTGATCGCCCACAAGGTGACCGACGCCTGCCGCGCCATGAAAGACCTGATGGTCGAGCTGCCCAACTACCGCAAGTCCAAAACGCTGCGCGAGCTCGTCATCCAGATCAACACCATCGAGTCCGAGGCCGACGAGCTCTATATCAACGCCATGCGCAACCTGCACGTTAACGGCAAGGATCCGCTCGAGGTCATCGCTTGGCGTGACGTCTACGCCTTCCTGGAGTACTGCGCCGACTGCTGCGAGAATGTGGCCGATGTTGTGGATTCGATTGTCATGAAGAACAGTTAATTGGGGGTACATGTCCCACCGGTCGCGGGCCCGGCCACTAATAACCTTTTTCACTCCGGCTGCAAGCAGAGTCGTTCAAAAGGTTATTAGTGGCCGGGCCCGCTCCCTTATGCACCACCATTGGGAACTTTGGCTGATAGATTTAGCGCGACGGGGGTTTGGCTGAAGGGACCTTTGGTATCCGTTCGGACACTTTGGCCCTTGATGAACGTTTGGCTGATTGCTGCTTTGGGTACTCTTTGGGTTACTTTGGGTTTGTTTGATTTTTAATTGTTGGAGGGTTTGTATGGCGTATTTGGATCTGGCTCGTGGTCGGTATTCTTGTCGGTTGTTTGAGGATCGTCCTGTGGAGCGGGCGGTGGTTGATGCTGTTATTGAGGCGGGGCGTATTGCTCCTTCTGCTTGTAATAATCATCCAACCCGTGTGATGGTGTTGGATACGCCTGAGCTTCTAGAGAAGGCTGCTGATTGTCAGCCTCGGTTTGCTCGTGATGGGTCTATCTTTGGGGCTCCGCTTGTCTTCCTTATTTGCAGCGTTACCGATGATGCTTGGGTGCGCCCGTATGACCAGATGAATTCCAGTGAAATCGATACGTCCATCGTGTGTGATCAGATGATGATGGAGGCCACCGAGCAGGGCCTAGGAACGTGCTGGGTATGCCATTTTAAGCCTGAGGTGGCAGAGGAGCAGTTCAATCTGCCCAAGGGCGTCTATCCCTATCACATGCTCGTCTGTGGCTATCCCGCCGACCACATCGCCGATCCCGAGCATCGCGAGGCCCGCACCATTCCCCTCTCCAACTTCCTCCTCAAGTAGATTTTTGGGACATGCCTTAAAATCTACCTTCTACCGCTCACCCGTTCGCCGAGTTCTGCGTCATCGCACGCAGAGCTCGGCGTTTCGTTTCCCAACCCGTATACAGCCACAAAAAAGGAGCCCGCAGGTGCGAGCTCCTCTTAAGGACACTAGATTGCAGATCTGGTGCTAGTCCAGGTCGTCAGCGGCGAAGTTGTCGATCGGGGCGAAAGGGTCGGCCACGGGGACAACCGGATCAGCGACGGGCAGCGGCTCGGCAGCAGGCACGGTCACGGCAGGAGAAGCGGCAGAACCGACCGGCGTGGAGGCCATGAGGTCGGCCGGGAAGGAATTCTGGGCATCGTCCATGAAGTGCTGGATGAGCTTGAGGTACTCGGCCTTGAACTCCTCGCGGGAAGCCTTAAGACGA
This sequence comes from uncultured Collinsella sp., assembly GCA_959606035.1. GTDB lineage: Bacteria > Actinomycetota > Coriobacteriia > Coriobacteriales > Coriobacteriaceae > Collinsella. The sequence goes on along the minus strand of CAUHHB010000001.1, from coordinate 200,123 downwards.
TCGATTTCCTCGAGCTCGGCCTGCTTCTCGGTCAGAGCCTGGCGGATAACCTCGCGGGCCTTGGCGTCGGCCTCGTTGCGGATACGGTCAGCGTTCTCGTTAGCGTCGTTGACAATTGCCTCGGCGGTCTGCTGGGCCGCAATGAGAGCGGCGGAAATCTGACGCTCCTGAGCGGAGAAGTCAGGGGCGGGAGCAGCCACGGGCGCGGCAGGAACGGCCTGAGCGGCGGTATCCTGGGCCTGGGCAAGCTGAGCCTGCGCGTCGGCAAGCTGCTGCTCGGTGGCGGTCAGGCGACCCTTAAGATCAACGATCTTGGCAAGCATGGCGTCAACCTCTGAGGACAGCGTCTCCAAAAAGACGTCGACCTCGGCGGGATCATAGCCGCGCTTGGCCTCAGAGAAAGTCTGAGCCTGGATGTCAGCAGGGGTAATAGCCATAACAAGTCTCCTTTTTCATCGCCTCGGCGCTACACGCCCGACGTAAGTTACAAAGTCAGTTCTATACGAGTATACCTATAAGAAGCTGCAGAACCAGCCTCTGCACCAACTGCAACGCAATAATCGCAACGACCGGCGAAAAATCGATACCGCCCATCGGCGGAATGAAACGACGGAACAGGTTGAGCCACGGACCGCACACGCTATCGAGCACCGCAGCAATATCCTGAAGTAAACCACCCTGCTTCATGGGAATCCACGTCATAAAGCAGTAGACGACAATGAGCGTGGAATAGAAGTTGAACAGCGTGTTGACCAGCTGGACGATAGTGTAGATGTTGATGGGAATCTCCTCGTCTTCTCTTTACTTAAGGTAGCCGTCGGCACGAAGCTTCTTGAGATCGGAATCTTTGACCTCGCAACCGGCGGGCAGCACCATGAACACGCGGTCGCCTACCTCCTTGACCGTGGCGCCCAGACCGCAGGCAAAGCCGTAAGAGAAGTCCAAGACGCGCTTGGCAACTTCGGTGCGTACGCCCACAAAAATCAGTGCGACAGGCTGCTTGGTGCGAACGCGGCGCACCACGGTCTCCACGTCGTCATAGCTCTCGGGGCGCAGAACATAGGCCGGCAGCTGCGGCGTGGCGTTGATGATATTGCTCGCATAGGCCGAGGCATCGCTCGGTGCAGGCGTGGGCGCAGCGGCGGCACGGGCGCGGGTGTTCTCGGCGTAGCTCGACGGCGTGTCATAGGCACCAGGACGATAACCGCTCGCAACGCTGTCCTGCGAGCGCGAAGGCGGGTTATACGTCGTGGCATGGCGAGAGTCATCGCCGACCAGCTGACCGGAGCGCGTATACACGGCAACCGACTCAGCTTCACCACGGCGCGTCTGACCAAGCAGGCCGTTGCTCGGCTCATCTTGGGTGTAGAAGCCCTCGCCCGAAGCACCGCTGTAGCCGTTGTCCTGATAACCATCGTCATAGCCGTCATCGTAGCCGTAGTCGTCGTCCTGGCCATAACCCTGGTCGTAACCCTGCTGGCCGCCCAGGTGCATCTTATTTTTAATCTCGTCAAGGAAGCCCATGGTTGTGTCCTCTCGCGGTTTAGTGCAGGCGCCCCGATAATCAGTGCGCACTTCAGAGCCTTATTTTACTGCAAACTCCGGGCTAAATACTACCCTGCCCAGGCGAACGAGCGTAGAGCCCTCCTCAAGGGCAGGCTCAAAGTCCTCGCTCATGCCGCAGGAAAGCTCAGGCAGGTTCAAATCGGGATGTGCCGCCTCCAGCTCATCCCTCAGCTCACGAAGCCCCGCAAAGGTGCGGCGTGCCACATCCTTATTCCCCCGGGGCGCCATAGTCATAAGCCCCTGCACGCAAATTCCCTCAAGCTCCGCAAGCTCACCCGCGGCGGCGCGAATCTCATCGGGCGAAAAGCCTCCCTTCGACTCCTCACCACTCACATTGACCTCAATGAGCACACGCTGGGGGCCGGCGAGCTCGCCTGCCTTAATCTTGCGGACAGCACGGCTCGAGATCGCCTGCGCCAGATGCAGCGAACCCACCGAGTGAATCAGCTCGGCTGAGCCCAGCACCGCATTGATCTTATTGGTCTGCAGGTTGCCGATCATATCGAAGCGCACCTCGGGCAACTCCGGATGCTCCGCCAGACCCGTGAGCTTGCGAACCAGCTCCTGCGGGCGGTTCTCGGCAAAATGGCGATACCCCGCCTGGATGGCAGCAACAGTCTCATCGACACCAACGGTCTTGGACACGGCAATGAGGCGCGCGTCGTCGTGGGGGCGGCCCGCGTGATCGAGCGCCGCATAAAAACGTTCCAGAATCTGCTCGCGGCGAGCGCGCATCAAGTCCAAATAGTTATCCATTGCCAATCGCCTCCGCTGACAGCCAAACAAGTAGTCCCATGCTAACGCAAGAGCGCGGCCCCGCATGTGCAAGGCCGCGCTCACTTAGGTATTTACAATCTTTCGACGAACGGGGCTAGTTACTCCTCGTCGTCCTCGCCATCGTCCTCGTCCTCAAGATGATCGAGCAGGTAGCGAAGACCCTCGCTGAGCTCGTTGGCGGGCACCTTGGCAACGTAGTGCGCGTCGACGGCGGGCCTCATGATAACACCCTCGCCCGAAGGCACGCGCATGCTCTCGAGCTCATCCTCGTCCACACGGGCGATATCGCCGGCGTTCATGCGCTGACCAGTCAACAGGAAGGTCAGACGGCAAGCGGCATCGATGGAAATCGAAGCGATGCGATCGAGATAGCGCGAAACCATGATGGCGCGGCGCAGGTCGTCATAGTTGCCGTCGTCGTCCATAAAGTCGCCCGTATCCATACGGTTAAAGGTGCGGAAGAACTTCTCGTAGGCGGCGTGCACTGGCTCGTCCTCGACGGCCAGGTTGCAGATGATGGACATGTCATTGGTAACGAGCGCAGAAAGCGAAGAGCCCAGCACCTGGTAAACAGCTTCGGCCTCGGCCTCAACCGTACCGACGAGCTCCTGGGGCAGCGAGATGTCGGCCTTGACCATGTGACGCGTGGCGCGGCAGATCTGGCGAACCTTATCGGTCATGCGCTGCAGGTTAAAGTCGACGTAGATAATCGTCTGCAGCAAGCGGAAGTCGGAGGCGACCGGCGACTGCGTGGCGATCAGGTTGTAGCACACGGCCTCCAAGTTGGCGCAGCGCGCGTCAATCGAAAGCGTGCGCTTCTTGGTCTTGGTGGCGAGCTTGCGGTCGTCGGTCACATAGGCCTTAACGGCATCGTGGAGGGCCAGATCGACGGCCTCGTAGATGCTCAGCATCTCGTGGCGGGCCTCGATGAGCTGACGGGAAAACAGTTTACGCATGGTTCACTCCAATCAGTTGGGTGCGGTCATGCCGCCCGCACAGTGAATACGCACCGGACCAGGTCCGATCGGCTTGGGACTAGTCGCACCGATCAGCCAAAGCGGCCGGTGATATAGTCTTCCGTCCGCGAGTCCACCGGGCTGGTGAAGATCGCGTCGGTTTGACCATACTCGATGAGCGTGGCAGGCTCACCGGCAACTTCCTGCAAGAAGAATGCGGTGTAGTCGCTGATACGAGCTGCCTGCTGCATTGAATGCGTGACGATGATGATCGTCATCTCGGGCGCCAGCTCGGCCATCAAATCCTCGACCTTAGAGACGGACGTGGGGTCGATGGCGGAGCAGGGCTCGTCCATCAGGAGGACATCGGGTTGCACCGCAAGCACGCGCGCGATGCACAGACGCTGCTGCTGACCGCCCGAGAGCGCCAAACCATCCTTGTTGAGCTGATTGGATACCTCTTTCCAGAGGTTGGCGCGCTTGAGCGATTCTTCCACGATGTCATCGAGGTCGCTTTTGCTAGTCACGCCCTGCAGACGAGGGCCAAAGGCGACATTATCGTAGATGGATTTGGGAAACGGGTTGGGCTGCTGAAAAATCATGCCCACGCGGCGACGGAGGTCGACCGGGTCGACGCCCTCGGCATAGATATCGTTGCCGTCGAGCGTCATGGTGCCCTCGACGCGCGTACCCTCGATCAGGTCATTCATGCGGTTGATGCAGCGCAAAAACGTCGACTTACCGCAGCCCGAAGGGCCAATGAAGGAGGTGATGGCGTTTTTGGCGATGTTGAGGTCGAGCCCCGTCAGCGCATGAAAGTCACCGTACCAAAAGTTGAAATCCTTGGCCGTAATGGCCGCTTGCTCCAGCGTGGGAGCGGACTGATAAACGGACATGGGACTCCTTAACTAGCGACGCTTGCGCGACAGGAAGCGCGCAAACAGGTTGAAGGCCAGAATGATCACCATCAGCAAGAGCGCGGTGCCGTAGGCTGCGTTCATGTTGATGCCGTCGTTGGCAAGCAGGTACAGGTGAACGGTCATGGGGCGGCCGGAATCGAGCGGCGAGATAGGTAGATTGATGGCCTGGCCCATGGTGTAGAGCACCACGGCGGTCTCGCCAATGGCACGGCCGATGGCAAGGACAATGCCCGTGGCAATACGGCCAAAGGCAGAAGGAAGCACGATCTTGGAGACAACCTGCCACTTGGTGGCGCCCAGGCCATACGCGCCCCAACGGATATAGCGCGGAACGGCGCGAATGGCCTCTTCGGTGGTGCGCATGACGATGGGAAGCATCAAGAGCGCGAGCGCCAGAGCGGCCGAGACCATCGAAAGGCCCAGACCCATAGCCTCGACAAACAAGGCGTAGCCAAACAGGCCCATAACGATGGAGGGCACCGAGGCCAAAGCGTCAGCAGCGTAGCGAATGAGCTCGACGATCTTGCCCTGCTTGGCGTACTCGGCCAGATAGACGGCTGCCAGCACAGCGATCGGCGTGCAGATAAGCATGGCGAGCGCCGTCACATAGACGGTCGAGACGATCGTGGGCCAAATACCGCCCTCGGCGTTGACGCCCTGGGGCCAACCGAAGATAAAGTCGAGCGAGATGTGTGGCAGGCCGTTGATGACCACGTAGGCGATGATAGCGACCAGCACCAGCGTGGTGATGTATGCCGCGGCACGGAACACGCCAAGCATGATCTTGTTGGACAGGTCCTTGTTGATGCGGCCCTTCTTGCCGTGGGAAAGGGCACGCTTGATGCGCTCGCGCGACGAGGTCGTATCGACCGTCGTGTCAACGGAATCGGACATAGCCTACCCCCTCTTCTTCTTGGAAATCAGACGGACGATGCCCACCAGCGTGGCGGAAATGATAAACAGGACCACGCCCATGCCGAACAGCGCCGAGCGATGCAGACCCGAGGAATAGCTCATGTCGAGCGCAATCTGGCTCGTGAGCGTCGAGATGGGGCTCGCAATGCTGTCGGGAATAACCGGGGCGTTACCCACGACCATGAGCACGGCCATGGTCTCGCCGATGGCACGGCCCATACCCAGCACGATGGCATCCACGATACCCAGCTTGGCGGCAGGTAACACGACCTTATAGATGGTCTGCCACTTGGTGGCGCCCATGGCATACGATGCCTCGCGAATGCCCATGGGAATGGAATTGAGGGCATCGATGGTGAGCGTGGTGATGGTAGGGACGATCATGATGGCAAGCACGAACCACGCCGTCAGCGCACCAAAACCAAGACCACCGGTCAGCTGCGCGATAAATGGACGGATGATGATCATGCCAAAGAAGCCATAGATGATAGAAGGGATGCCGGCCAACAGGTCAACGGCAGGGCTGATGAGCTTGCGCACGCGCTTGCTGGCGATCTCGACCAGATACACGGCCGTGCCCACGCCTAGGGGCACACCCATGGCGAGCGCACCGACGGTCACCAGACCCGAGCCGGCAAGCAGCGACACGATGCCGTAGTGACCCTCAGAGGGCGCCCACGTAAAGCTAAAGAAGTCCGCCAGACCGATGTCGGTAAAGACGGGCAGCGCCGAGTACGTGGTAAAGACAAAAATCAGGATGACGGTAACGACCGCCAAGAACGCGCAGGCAAAGAAGATCCACTGCAGCGCCTTCTCCTTGATATAGGTACTGCGCGATACGAGCGCCAGCTCGCGCTTCTTGGGCGTCTGAACATTCCGCTCAGTCTGGGAGTTTTCCTGTGCTTCCATGCTACTCACTCCCCTTCTCGTCGTTGGTGACGGGGATAAAGCCCGCCTCGCGAATCTGCTTGTCCATCTTTTCGGACGTCACGTAGTCGATGTAATCCTGCGCCTGCTGCGAAGGCGCACCCTTCACAAAGAAGTAAAGGTCGCGTGAGATGGGATAGCCGCCGCTCGCGACCGTCTTCTCGGACGCCTCAACATGATTGACCGAGACGGCCTTGACCGAGGTCTTGGCGTTGAGGCTATCGACGAAGCCCAGCGAAATGTAGCCAATGGCACCGCGCGAACGAGATACCACGTCGCGCACCTGGCCCGTGCCCGAAAGAACGGCCGAGCGGCGATCGAACGGGGTGCCGTCCATCACGATGGTGCGAAAGGCCTCACGCGTGCCGGACGCCTCATCTCGGTTGATGACCTGAATCCCCAGGTCCTCGCCACCGACTTCTTTCCAGTTGGTGATCTTGCCGGCGTAAATATCGCGGAGCTGCTCGGTCGAGAGGTTATCGACCGGGTTATCGTCGTTCACGATGACCGCGATACCGTCGTGGGCAATGACGATGGGAGTCAGGCCCAAATCCTGTTCGTCGGCATTGAGTCCACGGGAGGAGCTGGCGATATCGGCCGTGCCAGCGCTGACGGCTTCGATGCCAGCGGAAGAACCCAAACCGGAAACGAGCACGTCGATGCCGGTCTCCTCCTTAAAGCCCTCTGCCGCAATCTCGGCGATAGGAAGGCAGGTCGTGGAGCCGGCCACAGTAATGGAAGAGGTAGAAGATCCCGAAGAACAGGCGCACAGCGTAAGCGTAAGCACAGCGGCGCTCAGGACCGATACGATCTTTCTCATAGCATCACGCCGATCGCGGCATGGCGCCCACAGGTGCCGTCCTCGTTACGGTAGGAATAAAAGCGGTCGTTCTGACGCACGGTCGAAAGCTGGGTATCCACGATATTATCCGCGTCGACACCGACATCTACCAGCGCCTCGCAAATGGCAGCGGAAAGATCGAGCATGCGAGAGGTACTCGCATCGATCCAAGAGAACTCGGCGGCAAAGCGATCCATGAGCTCCTGGGAAACCTCGTACTCGTCACCCAGGATATGGGGCCCGATATAGGCGGAAACGTCGCTCGCATCGCAGCCGGCAGCATCGCAAAGCGCCTGGCACGCCTTGGCAGAAATACGTGCAATCGTGCCCTTCCAACCGGAGTGCACCACGGCAAATCCGCTGGGGGCCACCAGCACCACGGGAACGCAGTCGGCAAAGCAGAGCAGCACGGGCACGTCATGGGCCGTACAGACGATGGCGTCGCAGCCCTCGGCAATCTGCTCGCGAACAGCCTCAAGATCGTCGGCGCCGTTCGAAGTCACCGTAACGATATGGTCACCATGTACCTGATTGGGCACGAGCAGATTATGCTCGCACTCAGTGGCGCCCATAGCTTCGAGCGCTCGACGACGATTTTCTTGAACAGCAAAGGGGTCATCGCCTACATGCGAGCCCAGGTTGAGCGAGGAGTACGCATCTTCAGAAACGCCACCGGTGCGCTCGGTAAAGGCAAAGCGGACATCGGATGTCGCGCCCTCCACCAACGTAACTCCATCATGGTCGACACGCGAAACGTTGTCCGCACGTGCTGCCATACTAAAGCCTCCTAATAACACAAGTACCGCGGCGTCGCCGCGCAGTCCGCGTTTATACGGCTGTCATACTTCCTTAAAAGGATACCCGCAGCGGTAGGGACCAAACGTAAAGGGAACGTAAGGAGATTGGAGGCTTTCGTTTACAAACGAGAAACAAAACGGGGTGCATCCGAATGGACACACCCCGTGCAGGTCGTTGAGAAAAACGAACTAGAAGCTACCGCGCTTTAGGAAGTCGGGAAGCTCGAACTGGTCGTTGCCAAAGTTGGGCAGCTCGGTACCACCGACGTTGCGGGTCGGAGCGGCCTGAGCCGGGCTGGCAGCCGGAGCGGTGCGCTGCGGCTCAGCGGAGGCAGCGGCCTTGCTCTGAGACTGCTGAGCAGCAAAAAGCTCATCCTGACGGTTGACGTTGGAGTCGGAGAAGCCCGTAGCGATGACGGTGATACGCACCTGATCGCCCAGGGACTCGTCGACAACGGTACCGAAGATGATGTTGGCCTCGGGGTCGACGGCGTTGGCGACAACGTCGGCGGCGTCGCTGATCTCCTGGATGCCCAGGTCCTTGGAACCGGCGATGGAGAGCAGCACGCGCGTGGCACCATCGATGGAGCTCTCGAGCAGCGGGCTGGAGATGGCCTGCTGGGCAGCGTCGACGGCACGAGTATCCCCAGAAGAGGTACCGATACCCATCATGGCGGTACCGGCCTGCTTCATGATGGTCTTAACATCGGCGAAGTCCAGGTTGATGATACCGGGGACGGTGATGAGGTCGGTGATGCCCTGGGTGCCCTGGGAAAGGACGCCATCGGCAATCGCGAAGGCCTCGAGCATGGTGGTCTTCTTCTCGGCGATGTCGAGCAGCTTATCGTTAGGAATGACGATCATGGTGTCGACGCAATCGGAGAGGGTCTTGATGCCCTCCTCGGCGCTCTTCTTACGCTTGCGGCCCTCGAAGGTGAAGGGCTTGGTCACGACGGCGACGGTCAGTGCGCCGACCTCGTTCATCGCGATATCGGCAACGATGGGAGCAGCGCCGGTACCGGTGCCGCCGCCCTCGCCGCAGGTGATAAACACCATGTCGGCGCCAGCGAGCGCCTCGGCGATGTCGTCGCGGGACTCATCGGCAGCCTTGCGGCCAACCTCGGGATTGGCGCCGGCGCCCAGGCCGCGGGTAAGGTCGGTGCCGATGTGCACCTTGATATCGGCATCAGAGATCGCGAGTGCCTGAGCATCGGTGTTGATGGCAACAAACTCGACGCCGCGGATGCCCTCTTCGATCATTCGATTGACCGCGTTGGTACCGCCGCCGCCGACGCCGACCACCTTAATGACGGCAAGGTAGTTGTTGATCTCTGTCTCGTGCATGTCGGTCCTCCGAACAAAGGTTATAGCCATAGCATGGGTCGACCCCTGCGCACATTAACCTTCAGGTTGAAAGTAAATGCAAAGGTAAACCGTATTATGTTTGCACATTATGAACGTATCAGTCAAATAATTGACCGTGAAAACCAAACAAACCAGATAAACGGCGTGGTATGGCCCCTCAACAAAGCATCAACCAGCGCTACGAGGTCGGAGCATTCCTAAATGTGTAGTTGCCCGGAGAGCGCACATTGATATACGTTACGCCCTCTACCTGCGAAAGCAACTTGGTGACTACGCGTTCCTTCTTGGCGATATCGTCCGAATCGCCCAGCGACACCTCAATGCCGTTATTGAGGTTTGCCGAGATGGCTTCGACCGAAGGCGTGGAAATATCCTTGACTTGTCCCAAGAACTCGCTCGAAAAACCACGCACATAATCCAGGCCGGCCTTAACGGCTTTGGAGTTCACCGCCTGGCCGGAAACCGGAGCGACATCCGCCGAGACATCAGTCAACAACACCGCGCCATAATGCTTGGCGAGCGCCAGCGCGGCATCGATTCCGGTCAAGGTATTTGAGCCCTGCCCTGTCGTGATGACGTTGCCCTGGTCGTCCACTTCGACCGACGTCGACAGCGGGGCGATCCAGGTGTCATCGTCTCCGATAGCCCAGGCAAGGTCGTCGGAGCTGATATACGCAATGGCGATAACTTTACGCTCCGTCGGCGTGATGATAAGCGTATGGGGAAACTGGCGCTGGACATCCACGCCCGAAACCCACGGGTTCTGCTTGAGATCCTCGGTAATCTGGTCGGGATCGACGTTAAAAAGCGACGTTCCCTCGGGCAAGTCGATCAGCTGGATAGCATCGTGCTTCGTCACATGCTCGCTGCCTTGAATCTGAATATCAGTGGCAGTAAACAGTCCAGAGTTGATCACCACGATGGCAACGACGACGAGCACGGCCAAGACGGCCAGAACGCCGCCCACGATTTTGCCTTTGCCTGTAACGACAGAAGCGGCGTCTGATGTTTTATTTGCCATCGCTCCAAGTGAAGATAACGGGTTGAAACCTTTTTTACTCGAAGGCTTCTTGGCGGTAGCCGGCACCGATGTCAGCGAGCGCGGTTTCGATGCGCCCAGCGTGAGACCTGGACGCGCCGCTTTAGTTCCCGTCGAGGGCTTGGGAGCTGCCATGGGACGGGCAGGCTTGGCGCCCATAACAGGCTTTGACGTCACCGAGGGACGCGAGGACTTTTTTGCGGCCGGACGATTACCGAGCTGCGAGCCGACGACCGGACGACTGGTCTGTCGGGCATGCCCGACAGACTTAGAGTGCGCGACGGTATTGCGTTGAGGTTTGGCAGGCGCGCCGGAACGCCCTCCGGCGCGGCGGAAGGTGGGTTTCGATGCTCTAGAAGCCGAGGAATTTAACTTCCGGTCTGAGCTCGATGCCATACGCCTCCCTCACCTTTCCGTGCACATGTCTGATAACCGCGGCAACGTCATCGGCCGAGGCAGTTCCGTTATTAACGATAAAATTAGCGTGAACGGGCGAAACTTCCGCGCCGCCAATCGAAAAACCCTTTAATCCACAATCCTCGATAAGCTTGCCCACACTCGCATCGGGCGGGTTGCGAAAGACAGACCCGCAGGATGCGCGACCCATGGGCTGCGTACGCTTGCGCCTTGTAAGGTACCGCTCCATGCGCTCGCGAATGTCGGCCTTGGGCGCCGGTTTAAGCTTGAGCACGCACTCGAGGATGATCTCATTGCGGGGAAGGCTACATTCGCGGTAGCCCCAAGAGATCTCGGACCCCGCATAATGCTTGATACCGGATGCCGGGTCAAACGTTACGACATCCTCAACCAGCGAGCCAATCCACTCGGTCCGCGTGCCGGCATTCATAGATATCGCACCGCCGACCGAACCAGGAATGCCAACGGCAAACTCAAGGCCCGAGAGGCTACGCGACAGGGCATCGTTGACCAGGCGCGCAAACATCACGCCCGCACCGACCGTCAGCGTACAACCGTCATCGGCAACAACCGTGCGCTGGAACTCACGTCCGAGCGAAATGACGGCACCGCGATAACCGCCATCGGCAACCAGCAGATTGGAGCCCTTGCCGATGATGACCCACGGCACCTGCTCGCGATCGAGCACCGCCACGGCGCGGCGGAGGGCATGATAGCTATGGCACGTCACAAAGAGGTCGGCCTTGCCGCCGATACGATAGCTCGTATGACGCGCAAGGCGCTCGTCCTCGATCACATCCGTGTCGATCATGCCCGAGAGCGCCATGACGGCGTTAAACAGACCCATTAGACTTAAGCGTCTTTCTTGGCAGTCAGATACTCAATGAACTCGGGACCGACGGTCGTAACGTCGCCGGCACCCATGGTGAGCAGCAGGTCGCCCTCGCCCACCATCTGCTCGAGCTCCTGATTGAGCTCAAGACGGCTGGAGCAGTACACGACCTCCTTGCCAGGATGCTTGGCGCGCACGGTATCGGCGAGCATCTTAGAGGTGACACCCGGAATGGGCATCTCGCCAGCCGAGAACACATCAATCAGCAGCAGTTTATCGGCATTGGCAAATGCATCGGCAAAGTCGTCGCACAGGGCCTGCAGGCGCGAATAGCGGTGCGGCTGGAACACGACGTCGACGTGCTTGTAACCCAGCGACGAAGCGGCAGCAAGCGTCGCCTTGATCTCGGTGGGGTGATGGCCGTAATCATCGACCACGGTGATGCCATCGATATCGCCCACGTGGGTAAAGCGACGGCGGACGCCCTCAAAGCTCGAGAGCGCCTTGGCGGCGGCGTCGATGTCAAGGCCCAGGACATGGGCGACGGTGAGCACCGCCGTGGCGTTGAGCATGTTGTGGCGACCGGGATTGCTCTTGATCTCCACAGCGCGCTCAGTGCCGTCCTCAAAGCGAACGATAAAGTCACTCTGGATGCCCTTGACATCCGGGTGCATGCAGACGATGTCGTTGCTCTCGGCAAAGCCGTAGGAAAGCACGTGGCGGCCCGTCGACTTGGCGAGCTCGACCAGATGCGGGTCCTCACCGCAGACGATGACGGTGCCGTCCTCGCCCACCAGGCTCATGAATTTGGCGAAAGTTGCCTCGATCTCCTCGATACCCGAGTAGTGATCGAGGTGGTCGGCCTCGACGTTGGTCACAATGACTACGTTGGGGTTCAGGAACAGGAAGGAGCTGTCGGACTCGTCGGCCTCGGCGACAAAGTAGTCGCCCGAGCCGTTCTTGCCGTTCGTGTCATAGCCCTCGACGATGCCACCGATCAGGAAGCTCGGATCCAGACCCATGCGGTCGAGCATGGTGGCACACATCGAAGACGTGGTGGTCTTGCCATGCGTGCCGGCAACAGCGACGGTGGTGTAGCCGTGGCCCAAAGCAGAGAGCATCTTGGCACGGGGCCACACGGGAATACCAAGCTCGCGAGCGCGCACGAGTTCAGGGTTGGACTCCGGAATAGCGGTGGAGACAACAACCACGTCGGGCTTGACCTCGTCGATCGTGGCGGCCTCATGGCCCACATGCACCTTCACACCAGCGCGGGTAAGCTGGCGGATATAACGTGACGTCTTAAGGTCGGAGCCGGTAACGGCATAACCGCGCTCGTGCAGAACGAGGGCGATGCCGCTCATGCCGGCGCCGCCGATACCGATAAAGTGGGCGCTCTTAAACTCGGGCGCGGAGGTTGCAGTCTGGGAATCAGCCATGTGCTCGTGTACTCCTTGCGTAAACACTGCCTGTAACCCGTTAACTGTACCGCACCTACCGCATCAGCGCGAGGGCGACCGAAGATATCCCGTCTAACTAACGCAAACCCTCTACCGCATCCGCCAGAAGAGCGGCGGCTCTATCCTGAGCCAGACCACGCGCCGCCTGACGCATGGCGTCGCGCGCCGCCGCGTCATCGACCAGGTGCAGCAGCTCATCGGCAAAGGCAGAACCGTCGATATCGGCATCGGCGCAGAGCACGCCGGCCCCGGCGTCGACCAGATAACGAGCATTGGTGGTTTGGTGGTCGGCCGTCGCATGCGGATACGGCACGAGCACCGAGGGCACGGCGAGCGCAGCGATCTCGGCCACGCTCGATGCGCCCGAACGCGAGAGCGCCAAATCGGCAGCAGCCAGCATATCGCCCATGTTGTCGATGTAAGGCTGAACGCGGTAACGCTTCGCTTCCTCGGGCGTCAGCGCCAAAGCGCGCTCGGTCTCCTCAAAGCCGTCGGCACCCGTCGAATGCAACACATAGAGGTTCTTGCGCGAAAGCAGCTCGTTTTTGAGCGAAACCACGCGCTCGTTGAGGTGCTGGGCGCCAAGTGAACCGCCAAAGACGAGCAACAGCGTAGCGTCCTCGGGAACGCTAAGTGCCTTGCGGCCGCGAGCGCGATCGCCCTCGATTACCGAGCGACGTACGGGGTTGCCGGTCATGAGCACATGGTCAGGGTCACCTTCGCGCTCAAAGACCGAGCGCGCTGCCGGCACCGAGATGCACACGCGGGCGGCATGGGGGCTCATCATCTTGTTGGCCAGGCCCGGAACAGAGTTCTGCTCATGCAGCAGATACGGAACGCCCGCGCCCTTGCACCACCCCAGCAGCGGAACCTCGACATATGCACCAAAACCGATGGCGGCATCGGGCTTGCCAACCTTTGAGAAATGACTGGCGAGCGCACGCTTGGCCTTGTTGACACGCCACAGCGAGGTCAACGCCGTCCAAGGACGGGAGCGGTCGAAGCCCGTGACCGTAATGGGCACAAAATCAAACCCAGCCTCGGGGACCAGACGACCCTCGAGCTTGCGCGACTGGCCCACGAACACAACGTGGTGGCCACGGTCACGCAGCTCTTCGGCCAAGGCAAGCGCGGGGTTGATGTGCCCTGCCGTGCCGCCGGCTGCAATAGCAACGGTCATCTTATCGGTCATGGTAGTCCCTTCGTACACGCGGTCCCTGGTCGTCGGTGCGCAGACGCGCCGACGGGTCCGAGTTCAAATCGATTCGATTATATCCGCCGCCCGCGTTGCGAGAGCTGGGGCGCTGCGGACGACCTTGCGGAGCCGTTCGCGGGCGTGGACGAGCTGCCGGCTCGGATGCAGAACCATCCAGAACGGTAAAGCCACTACGCGAAGGTCGTTCACCGCGCACATGGGGCACGCCGGCGGTACTCTCATCCATAACGGCAAAGCTCTCACGGCGGCGGTCATACTCATCGCGGCGGGCGCTCTCGTATGAAACGCGCAGGATCAACCCGGCAAGCATAAGCGACACAATAATCGACGAACCGCCGTAGCTAATAAACGGCAACGGTTTGCCCGTCATGGGAAACACGTTGAGGATGCCCAGCGCGTTAATCAAAAACTGTACCGCGAGAATGACCGCGGAGCCAGACGCCATAAGCGCGCCCCGACGATCGGTCGCCTGCTCGGCAATGCGAAACGCCGAGTAGATCAGCATCGCAAACACCAAGAAGAACAGCACGGTTCCGTCAAAACCGACTTCCTCGCCAATGATGGCCAGGATGTAGTCATTGTGCGCCTCGGGCAGATACGAGTACTTCATGGTTGAGTTGCCGATGCCGCGGCCGAACAGACCGCCCGAGGCAAAGGCCATGATGGCAAGCGTGGCCTGATAGCCGTCACCATACTCGTCGGCCCAAGGGTTCAAGGCAACCTGAATACGCACCATACGGTACGGCTCTGCGACAAGCGCAATCACGATCACGAGAATGCCGAAGATTAGCACGCCGATGATAAATCTGGGGTCGAGACCCGCAAACAACGCCATGCACATGAGGGTCAACAGGATGATCAGGACAGTACCGAAATCGGGCTGGATAAAGATCATAAAGAGCGAAATGCCCAGGTAGATGCCCATCTTGCGAAGGAATTCGTTGATGTTGCCACCGGGCGAAAAGAAGCGATCAAGCATGATGGCCGAATACGCAATGGCAAATGGCTTTAAAAACTCGGAAGGCTGGAACTGAATGCCGGCGATGTTGAGCCAGCGCGTGGCGCCACGGCTGCCGCTGCCCACCAAGAACACCAGAAACAGTAGCCCTATCATGCCTATGAGGAAGATCCTGAGCACATCCTCCCCAAACCAGCTGTCCGGCAAAACGCGCACGATGGCAATCAGCGCCAGAACACCGACCACGGCAAACGCAGCCTGTCGACCCAGAAAAAACGTCGCTGAGCCATTCTCGTGCAGTGCCTCGACCGAAGACGCCGAGTACACCATCAGCAGACCAAAACACACCAAGATAAACAGGCAGGCCATGAATATCAGACGGGGGCGCATGATACGGGCGGGAACGCCGGCAATATAGCGTTCGCTAAACGTCTGCCCGCCGCGACCGGAACGCGGTGTGCTGCGCCGCGAGGAAGCACGGTCCGAGTCGGGCCTCCTCATACCTTGTCGGGGGCTCTCCTCTCTCACCGGCAACCCCTATTCCATTTGCGATTTCGCCGCAGCGGCAAGCTGCGCCACATAGTCCTTAAACACGCGGCCGCGCTCCTCATAGCCCGAGAACTCATCGAACGAAGAGCAGGCAGGAGAAAGTAAGATCACGTCGCCACGGCTCGACAGCGAACGGGCGACGTCCACGGCATCGCGTAGGTCATCCGCCTGGGCGATATCCACATCGCCATCGACATCGGCCTCGTCCATAGCGGCGGTGAAGCGCTCGCGCGCATCGCCAAAGCAGACGACCGAGCGCACGTTATCCATAACAACGCGCGCGAAGTCCGTGAGCGGCGTGCCCTTATCGTGGCCGCCGAGCAGCAAGATCACGTCGTCATCGGGAAATGCCGTCAGTGCCTTCTCGACCGCGTCGGTGTTGGTCGCCTTGGAATCGTTGACGTAGCGCACACCGTCAATCTCGCCGCACGGCTCCACGCGATGCTCGAGCGGCTGGAACGAGGCCAGACCGCGGCGGACACCATCGACATCGGCACCGACGGCCAGAGCAGCCGTGGCGGCACATAAGGCATTGATGACATTGTGATGGCCCGAGATCTTGAGCTCGGACGTGGCGACAAGCTGAGTCTCGACGCCCTTCAGGCGGACGACCATCTTGCCGTCGCGCACAAAGGCGGCGTCTGCACCCTCGGGCTCGTCAAAAGCGACCTTGCAGATGCGGCGACCCGGCGTATAGATGTACTCATCGAACTCGTGAATGCCGGCGTCTTCGACGTCGACAACCACCAGATCGTCATCGACCATATTGTCAAACAGCTTGATCTTGGCAAGCGCATAGTTCTTATGGCTCTTATGCCAGCCCAAGTGGTCGGGAGTGATGTTGAGCAGCACTGCCACGCGAGGGTGGAGCTCGGTGGTCGTAGCAATCTGATAACTCGACAGCTCGGCCACAAACCACTCGTTGCGGGCTCGGCCGTCAATCTCGTTGACCGGCGGCTCGCCGATGTTGCCGACAGCTACGCTGGCCTCGCCGGCAGCCTTGAGCAGATAATCAGTCAGCGACGTGGTGGTCGTCTTGCCGTTGGTACCCGTGATGGCGATCCAGTTATCGGGCGACAGGCGATAGGCAAACTCGGGTTCACCCATAATCTGGGCGGCATGCTCGCGCCCGGCCTTAAAGAAGCCCGAGAACTCCGAGATGCCCGGGCACGTCACGCATACGTCATAGGCGCCCTCGACCTGTTCGGTCCCATAGACAAACGACGCACCAGCAGCCTCGAGCGCACGCGTGGCGTCATTGGGCTCAGAGGTGCCGCCGCCATACACGGTAACGGCGCTTACGCGCTCGGGATGTGCCAGCGCCCAGCGGGCGACATCGAGACCGGATTTGCCCTGACCCAAAACGAGCAGGCTAAAGACATCAGCAAGAGGCATGAAAGACCACTATCCCAACTGGAAGAACAGAGCAAGGCCAACGGCACCAAAGGCCGCAGCGATAATCCAAAAACGGATGACGACCTTGGTCTCGGCCCAGCCCTTCTTTTCGAAATGATGATGGATGGGCGCCATAAGGAAGACGCGCTTGTGCGTAAAATGGAAGTAGACAACCTGAATCATGACCGACAGGGTCTCAACGATAAACAGGCCGCCGATGATGAGGGAGACGACCTCGGTGTTGGTCATGATGGACGTGCAGGCAAACGCGGCACCCAGGGCAAGCGAGCCGGTATCGCCCATAAAGATGCTCGCCGGATAGCAGTTGAACCACAGAAAGCCCAAGCAGGCACCGGCACACGCGGTGCAGAAGATGGACAGGTTCACGTCTCCGTGCAAAAACGCCATGGCAGCCATGGCGAGCATGGCGATCATGGAGGTGCCGCCAGCAAGACCGTCAAGGCCATCGGTCAGGTTCACGGCATTAGAAAGACCGGCAATCATCAGCCAGCAAAATACAATGTAGAGCCACGGGAACGAATAGCCGCAGATGGTAGTCGAAAGCACGCCAAGGTCGATCGTCAACCCACCGGGAAAACGAATCTCGGGGGCGACGCCGCACCAGTTGACGGCAAGCACCGTAAAGGTGACACAGATAATGGTTAGGCCGATCATCTTGGCATGAGGCGTCAGACCGAGCGAGCGCCCATGCGTAACGGAGGTCAGGTCGTCGATCAGGCCCAGCACGCCGGTCGCCAGCGTGGCGAGCAGCACAAGCACGAGCTCGGTGGTGAGCTTGCCCATCAGCAGGCAGGTCAGCGAGATCGCGACGAGGATGACAACGCCACCCATGGTGGGCGTTCCCTGCTTAACCAAATGACGCTTGGGGCCGTCGGCACGAACCTGCTGGCCGATACCCTCGACCTTGAGCAGCTTGATCCACCACGGCATGAGCAGCAGCGCAATGGCAGCGGCGATGCCAAGCCCCAAAAAAGCCTGATACGTTGGATACGAGGGATTGCCGAACATGGGCTAGCACACACCTTCCACAAAGCGGTCGAGCTCAACAAAGCGGGAACCCTTGACCAGTACAACATCATGTTTTTCAAGCGCGCCGCCCATGCGGTCGAGCACCTGCTGATAATCGGAGAACACCTGGATGCGGTCCTCGTCCATGCCCATCATGCGTGCGGCATCGGCCATAAGCTGGGCCAGCTCACCGCCCACGCACGCCAGCATGTCGAGCTTCTTGGCGGCGGCATAGGCGCCCACGAGCTCATGCATGCGAGGAGCCTCATCGCCCATCTCGCCCATCTCGCCCAGGATCGCCATGCGAGACCCCCTGCACGAAAGCGAGCACAGTAGATCGAGACCAGCAGCCATGGATTCGGCGCTGGCGTTATAGGAATCGTCGATGACGCGGGCACCGCTCTTGGCGCGCTTGATCTCCTGGCGGTGACCGGTGATCGTGAGGCCCCTAAAGGCAGCATCGATCTGCTCGGGCGTCACGCCCAGGCGATAGGCAACCGCGGCAGCCTTAACGGCATTAGGAACGGACTGCACGCCGGGGATGGCAAGCATGGTATCGATCGTCTCGCCCTGGCCAAAATCGAGCGTAAAGACCGGACGACCCTCGTCATCAACACGAATGTCGCGGGCACGAACCTCATCGTCATCCGAGACGCCGGCCAGCATCACATCGATACCAGCAGGCTGGGCGAACGTATCGCGAATGAACGGCGTAAAGTCGTCCTCGCCGCCCAAAACCAGCAACGGCGAGAAGTCGCCGGCGGCGCACATGCCCTGGACAATCTCGGCCTTAGCGTGGGCGATGTTCTCGCGGCTGCCCAGGATACCGATGTGGGAGGTTCCGATCTTGCTCACGATGGCAAGATTGGGGTTGGCAGACTGGGACAGGCGCTCAATCTCATGAAAATGGTTCATGCCCATCTCGAGCACCAGAACCTCGGTATCGGCCGGAGCGGAAAGCACCGTGAGCGGCATGCCGATCAAGTTGTTGAAATTGCCCTTCGTGGCCCAGACGCGATAACGCTTGGCGAGCACGGCGGCGAGCACGTCCTTGGTCGTCGTCTTGCCAATCGAACCGGTAATGCCGACGACCAGGCAGCCAAGCTCCAGGCGATACGCATGCGCCAAACGCAGCAGAAACTCCTCGGGATCATCGGTCAGCAGGATGGCACAGCCCTTGTCCTGCGCCAGCGAGACCAACTCGGCCTCGGGCTCACGCGTCATCACGACGGCGCCGGCACCCGACTGGACGGCACGGGAAGCAAAATCATTGCCGTCGACGTTTTCACCGGGAAAGGCGACGAAAATCGTCCCTTCCTCGACCTGGCGCGAGTCGATAACGCACCCGCGGCATACCCGATCGACTTCTCCCGTCACGGTTCGGGCCCCTGTTGCGGCCACGAGGTTGTTGACGGCGATCTCTATCATTGCAGCTCCCCTGTAAACCTAATAATGCTATCGGCGTATTGTATCCCAGCGCCGCGCATGCGTGGTGCAGGGCATGTGAACACCCCTCATATGGGACAACAAACCACGCCCCAAAGATTGTAACCCCCTACTTCGTGCGCGGGATACCCAGCACGTCGAGCGCGTTGGCCATAATGGACTGGAATGGCACCGCGGCGGCATCCGAGCCGCTCGGCGTTCCATCGAGTGTGATATAGCACAGCACCTTGGGCGATTGTGCCGGCGCAAAGCCCATAAAGGACGACATGTAGTTCTCCTTGAGGTAACCACCGTTCTCGTCAGCACGCTCGGCCGTACCGGTCTTGCCCGCCACGTCATAGCCATCGACCGCACCGCCAACGCCCGTGCCTTCGGACACGACCGTCTGCATGCACGATGTCACCTGGGCGGCAGCGTCCTCCGAAATCGCGCGCTCACCTTCGCCCCAGTCCTTCTCGTCGCCTTTGCTGGACTTATAGAAGTGCGGGGTCATCATCACGCCGCCGTTGGCGATGCCGCCCACGGCACGTGCGATCTCAATCGGCGAGACAGACAGCGCCTGTCCAAAGCTCATCGAGCCCAGCGTGGCGCCGTCATACTGGTCACGCTCCTTGACGATGCCCAGGCTCTCGCCCGGAAAATCGACACCCGAGCTGTGACCGATGCCCCACTTGTCCACATAGGCGGCAAAGTCGTCGGCACCGATCTTGCGCCCCACCAGGACAAAGCCCACGTTGGACGAACGGCGCATCATCTCGCGCACATCCATGGTCATGGCATAGTCGCGCTTGTCGGCATCGGTGACGGTATCGTCGCCCACCTTGATGCTCGCCGGCACCTCAAACGACGTACTCGATCGCACGACGCCCAAGTCGAAGCCGGCGCCCGCCACGAGTGTCTTAAAGACCGAGCCGGGCTCGTAGGCGTCGGTAACCAGGCGCAGGTTCATATCCTCGGTCTTGGCGTTTTCCAAATCGGTCTGGTCGTAGGTCGGATACGAGCAGGCGGCGAGAATTTCGCCGGTCGTGGGGTCGGTGACCAAAGCCGAGCCGTTCTTGGCCTTTGTCTTCTCGACAGCCTCTGCCAGAGCGTCCTCAGCCGCACGCTGGATATTGACATCGAGCGTCGTCACGATATCAACGCCGTCGACCGCAGCCACCTTTTTATAGGCACCGCCCGCGATATAGCTGCCGTCCCTCGCGCGCTCGCGTACGAGAGAACCGTTCGTGCCAGTCAGAAGCTTGTTGTATTGCTTTTCGAGACCAGTCAAGCCGTCGTTGTCTACATTCACTACACCCAGCACCTGCGATGCCAGATTGCCGTATGGATATACGCGCTTCATGGCCTGCTCAAAAAGCACGCCGGGCAGGTTCTTCTTCTCCAGCACCACAGCATCGTCTTCGTCCACCTGGCGCTTGATATACACCCAGGTTCCATCGGACTCGACGAGCTTGCGGCAGGTCTTTTTATCGATTCCAGTTGCCTTGACCAGCGCCGACACCGTCTTGTCAACGTCCTCGACAAGCTGCGGGTTCACGGCGATGTTGCGACATTCGACCGACGACGCCAGCACGTTACCGTTGCGGTCGTAGATGGCGCCACGTTTGGCATAGAGGGTCTGCGCAAGCAGGCGACGCGCATCGGCACGCTCGCGCAGTTTATCGGCTTCGACAATTTGATAGTCGGCAAGGCGAAAGACGCCCAAGCCCAAGCCAAGCCCAATGAATCCCATAACGGCTTTGCGGCGAGGCAGTGGCGTGCCTGTGAGCCATTCGGTCGACGAGCTCTTGCGCGACCTGGTGTTATGCACTTGAGGGCCGCCCGAGCCGCGAAGTCGCGACGCCGGGTCGTTGCCACGGGACCGCCCGGCGTTGTAAGATTGCCGACCCGTTCCTTGATAACCAGAACGTCCCCGCGACGAGGGACGTCCAGAACCGCGGCCACCATCGGAGCCGCGGCGATAGTCATTTGTCATACTCAGCTACCGTCTTGCTACTGAGCGGTCGCGGTCGCGTTGGCGCCCGCGGCTGCATCCTGCGAAAAGTCAAGTGTAACGCTCTCGCTGGGCTCCACCATGCCATAAGCACCCGCAAGGTCGCGAATGCGCGTGTCGGCGCCATAGACCGAGTGCATGACCTCCAGGTCGGAGCTCTCATCGGTCGCCTTTTCGAGCGTGTTGGTAAGCGCGGCGTTGCTGTTGAGCACCTGAGCCGTAACGCCGGCGAGCGCCACACGGGCGACACCGATCGTCATGAAGATGGCCGCAATGATGCAAAACGTTTTAAGAACGCTCATGAAAACCGGGCTTACTGCCTGGTTTGCCTGACGGCCCGCGCCCGTGTAGACATCAAAGCGCGGCGTGCGCTGCTCGCGGGGAGCAACGGGAGCCTGCGGTGTCTCACGATAGGCGGGCATGGCGTTCATATCATAGGCGAGTGCTGCGTTTGAGGTGTTGTAGCCCATGATATGCCGCCTCCCATCCCGAGTACGTTGGTAGTGTGTTTAAGCTTCGTTTATGGTGCGAGCGGGAGGTCCAATATCGCGCGGTCGCGCCTACAGACGCTGCGCCACGCGGATTTTGGCTGATCTCGCCCGAGGGTTGCGCTCAACCTCATCAGGCTGGGCAACCAGGGGTTTGCGAGTGATGACCTTGAGTATCGGCACGTTGCCGCACACGCATACCGGAATCTCCGGCGGACACGTGCACCCCTGGCTCATCTCCTTAAAGTGGTTCTTTACGATACGGTCCTCGAGCGAGTGATACGAGATGACGCAGATACGCCCGCCCGGGTTGAGCCACCTGGTGGCGGCATCAAGCCCTCGCTCGAGCACATCGAGTTCGTGATTGACCTCGATGCGAATGGCCTGGAAACTTTTCTTGGCCGGGTGTCCGCCATGCCGACGAGCGGCAGCCGGGATACCCGCCTTGATGATCTCGACAAATTGGCCGGTGGTTTCGATCGGTTCTTGCTCGCGGCGACGCACGATCTCGCGCGCGATCTGCGAGGCGAACTTCTCTTCGCCGTAGACGCGTAGAATCCGGGCGAGGTCGTGTTCGTTATAGGTGTTGATGACCTCAGCTGCGTTTAAGGTGTTATTACCCGGATCCATCCGCATGTCCAATGGGGCGTCCTCGTTATACGAAAAGCCCCTGCCAGGGATATCGAGTTGCGGTGACGAAACACCCAAATCGAACAGGAAGCCATCGACCCCGGGCACCTCGGCCGAGCAAAGCAGCTCGTCCAAGTCGCCGAAGTTGCCCTTCAGCAGCTGGTGCGGAACGCCGGGAACCTCGCGGTCCAGACGGGCGCCAGCGGCCTCGAGGGCCATGTCGTCCTGATCGACGCCGAGCAAAAGGCCGGTCTCCCCCACCTGCGCGGCCATCTTTACCGAATGGCCGGCACCGCCAAGGGTGCAGTCGCAGACGACGGAGCCGCTCTTTAGCTGCAGCGACTCAAGCACTTCGCCGAGCATGACAGGTTCATGCCGATATTCTTGTGTCAAGATCCCACGCTCCATCCGTTACTCGTGCCTTGCCCTTACGAGAAGAAGAGGTCCAGCAGGGCCTCGTCATCATCGTCCTCATCGGCCGTAGCGCGGTCCCAAACCTCAAGGTGGTCGTAGTTGCCCACAACCGTGACCTCGCGGTCGAGGTTCGCCTGCTTGCGGAGAAACTCAGAAAGACCGATACGACCCGCGCTGTCCACATCCATCGACGTGGTGCGCTTGTTGATCGCCCTCATGAGCTTCTGGTCGTTGATGTCACGTGGGTTAAAACCCTCGTGGCCCTCACGACCCGCGAAGAGTCCTTCGACCCACTTATCGAAGGCCTCGGCAGAGAACACGTACAGAGCATCGACATCCAGGGCTTTAAACACGCGAACGTGCTCTCCAAGCTCCTCACGAAGGGGTGCAGGCAGGGACAGACGACCTTTTGCATCGAGATTGCGCTCGTATGCACCAGTCATTCCCATGTGCGCCCTCCCCTCGGTTACTCAGATGGCACGTACGCGGGGAACCACCCCGCCTGTCGACGTCATCAATAATATGGGGAACCGCCCCATTTTTCAACACCTTTCCCCACCCCTTCCCCCACCCCGCCCCATCACTCCACACCCAATATGCTGTAAAACACCCCCGAGCATATGTTCGAAAACACAATATGTTGTGTTTGCAGCAAAGACGGGATGCCACCTGTAGAACCACGCCCGCGAACCTCAACCTTCAAGTTGACCTTGAGGCGATTTTTACGTCCCTTTACACGCCGTTCACATCGCCCCCAAACTCCCCCACCCACGGCGCACACGGCCCACCACTGCGTCGGTGTCTGGCGAAAAATGAGACGGGCCCCAGATTGCCCATGCGCGCAAAAGTGCGTCGCGACAATCTGGGGCCCGTCCCCCTTAATATTTATAAATATGCAGGTCAGCGAGGTTGCTAGCGATGTGCCAGCGGATGCGCCGCCAGATAGACCTCGGTCAGTTGCGTGCGGTCGACATGCGTGTAGACCTGCGTGGTCGAAATATCGGCATGGCCCAAAATCTCCTGCAGCACACGCAGGTCGGCACCGCCCGCGAGCATGTGGGTGGCAAAGGAGTGGCGCAAGGTATGGGGATGGAGCCCCACCAGCCCCACCTGGCGCCCATACCGCTCGCATATCGCATGCACGGCCTGGCGCGACAGACGGCGGCCGTTCTTATTTAAAAAGACCGCCGAGGTCTCGGTTCCGCGGGCATGGGCCGCCAAGCGAGAACGCCCCTCAGTTACATAGAGCGTCAAAGCTCGCGCCGCGCTTCCCACCAACGGGGACAGGCGTTCCTTTGAGCCCTTACCGCGAACAAGCACAAAGCCATCGTCGATATGGATATCGCCCACATCGAGCCCCACCAACTCGCTCACACGCAAGCCGCATCCGTAGAGCACTTCCAAGATGGCATGGTCGCGCAGGCCCATCTCGCCCTCGGGGAAGTCTTGATCGAGTAGCGCCGAGACATCCTCCACCGATAGATACTCCGGCAAACGCTCAGCCTTTTTAGGCAGGCGCAACGCCGCCGTTGGATTTTGGGCCACGGCCCCATCGCGCACCAAAAAGGCATGCAGGCCCTTCACGGCCGCAAGCGCACGCTCCACCGAGGCATCGGAATAGCCCCCATCGCGACGGTCGGCGACAAAGCCCTCCACGACCTGACGAGTCACCTCATCAAAAGACATGATGCCCGCCCGCTCCAAATAGGCGCAGTACGTCGTCAGGTCACGACGATAGGCCGCAATCGTGTTGCGCGCCAAACCCCGCTCGACCGCGAGATAATCGAGATACTCCCCCGCCGCCACGGCGAGCGACGAGGGAGTAGCTTCGGTATGTTCCTTGTTCGCCGGCACCCTTAGTCCGTAGCGAGGTTCATGGGCGTCACCTGCAGGCGATCGACACCCTCGTGCTGACCGATCGAGGCACGCACGAACTCTCGGAACAGCGGCTGCGGGTTGGTCGGACGGCTCTTGAACTCGGGGTGAGCCTGGGTTGCCACATACCACGGATGCACGTCGCGCGGCAGCTCGACCATCTCGACCAGGCGCTCGTCGGGTGAGAGGCCAGAGATAACCAAGCCGGCGTCCTCGAGCTGGTCGCGGAAGGCGTTGTTAAACTCAAAGCGGTGACGGTGACGCTCGTAGACGAGATCCTCGCCATATGCCTCGCGAGCAAGGGTATCGGCGGCGAGCTTGCACGGATAGGCGCCCAGGCGCATGGTGCCGCCCTTCTCGGTCACGTCCTCCTGCGAGCTCATCAGATCGATGACGCTAAACGGGCCGTCCGGATCGAACTCAGAGGAGCTGGCGCCGGCAAGGCCGACGACGTTGCGGGCGAACTCGCACACGGCGACCTGCATACCCAGGCAAATGCCCAGATACGGAATCTTGTGCTCACGGGCAAACTCGGCCGCGAGGATCTTGCCCTCCAGGGCGCGCTTGCCAAAGCCGCCGGGGACCAGGATGCCCGAGGCGTCGCCCAGAACCTCGGAGACATTCTGCTCGTCGAGGCTCTCGCCGTCGACCAGCTGGACGTCCACATGGCGATCGTAGAAGACGCCCGCATGGTGCAGGGCCTCGATAACCGACAGGTACGCATCGGGCAGCTGCGTGTACTTACCCACGACGGCAATCTTAACCTTATCGGCGTGATGGTTGGCATGGTTCTGCTTACGCAGGAACTCATTCCACTCGCTCATGTCGCGCTCACGCGGGTCCAGGCCCAGGCGCTCGCAAATACGCAGGTCAAAGTCCTGCTCGGCAAGCAGCTGCGGCACGTCGTAGATGCTCGCGCAGTCCTCATTGGTAAAGACGCAATCGGTGTCGACGTCGCAGAAGCTTGCGATCTTTCCGCGGATAGCGTCATCGATATGGTGGTCGGAGCGCAGCACGATGATATCGGGCTGGATGCCAAAGCTGCGGAGCTCCTTGACGGAATGCTGCGTGGGCTTGGTCTTGACCTCGTGGGCGGCGGCAATATAGGGAACGAGCGACACGTGGATGTAGCAGACGTTCTCGGAGCCGGCCTCCTTGCGGTACTGACGGATGGCCTCGACAAACGGTTGGGACTCGATGTCGCCGATCGTGCCGCCCAGCTCGGTGATGACTACATCGGAGCCGGTCTGCTCCTCGATGCGGCGAAACTTGTCCTTAATGGCATTGGTGACGTGAGGAATCACCTGCACGGTACCGCCCAAAAAGTCGCCGCGACGCTCGCGGGCGATTAGGCTTTTGTAGATGGCACCGGTCGTAAAGTTGGAATCGCGGGTCAGGTTCTCATCAATAAAGCGCTCGTAATGACCCAGGTCCAGGTCGGACTCGTAACCATCCTCGGTTACAAAGACCTCACCATGCTGGAACGGGCTCATGGTACCGGGGTCGACGTTCAGATACGGGTCGGCCTTCTGCATCGTTACTTTGTAGCCACGCGACTTGAGCAGACGGCCCAGCGAGGCCGCGGTGATACCCTTGCCCAGGGACGAAACCACGCCACCGGTTACGAACACATGCTTGGTCATATTGAGTTACCTGCGCTTCCCGTAGAAGTTGTTTATCCACATCTTACGGGTCTTCATTGTAATACTCGCGCCGCGGACCGTCCGCAATTTTTCTCGCGTGCGATTGCATTTCTCAATCTTGAAACAAAACGCCGCCCGGTTTCCCAGGCGGCGTCACTATGGCAAGGGTTACATGCTGCTATCGATCAGCAACCTCGTCCTCAAGCATTTCTTGAACGAGCATGCCGGTACGGACGCCCTCAAGATACCACTCACCACGTTCGGTGAGGCAAATGCCATTTGCAAGCTGACCGCCGTCGTCGCTATAACGCGAGACGACATCAATCATACCTTCGGAATCCAAGCGATCGATTGCGGCGCGGGCACGATACGGCGAAACCCCCACGCGCTCGGCAAGCGTTTTGCGCGAGAAACCATACGGCCCGCCATTGTCTTCGGTTTGCTGGTCGATCTCCATCAACACCAGCACCTCGACACGCTTCATATCGTTGACACTCGCACGACCCTTGCCCGCCATAGCAGCCTCCTCAAACCGAGCACGAGCATCTAACGCGCCGTGCGCGACCGACACACCTCACGATGGCAGGTAATATCCATCATGCGGCATCCCGCTAAGGATGAAACAGTTACGGTTATTGTATACCGCTCAAATTGTTTCTAGGCAGGTAAACAGCTATTTTTCGCCGAAATAGACGCTTTATTGATCAAAAAGCCGTACCGGGCGCTAACCCGATACTGCCAAAATGCAATGCAATTACCGCGGTGCTTCAAACTTAGCGATGGAAGAAACCGCGGCGCTCAAACTTGGGCTCGCAGCACACGTTGATGCCCAACTTGCGCAGTACCGTCTCGTCCGTCGGCGAGATAATCACGCTAAAGAAGGCATCGCAACCGCGCAGCTGCTCCAGGCCCGAAAGGACGCGAGCGGCCGTCTCACTCGTGGCCGAGGTGATCGACAGCGCCATAAGCGTCTCGTCGGTGTGGAGGCGCGGGTTTTTGCTGCCCAGGAAATGCGTCTTGAGCTTGCTGATGGGCTCGATCGCCTCATCGCTAATGACCTCGAGCTCAAGGTCGACGCCCGAGACATGCTTGAGGGCGTTCATAATGAGCGAACTTGCGGCGCCCAGGCGCGTGGAGGTCTTACCGGTCACCACGGAGCCATCGGGCATGACCATGGCACCCACGGGACCACCCGTCAGCTGTTCCCTGGTGAGGGCCGCCGAGCGTGCCGGTGAGTAGTTCTTATCGATGCCGGCTTTCTTCATAATAATCTTGAGACGGTCGACTTGCTCATCGCCCACGCCGGTACGGCGCACATTTTCGACCGCGGTAAAGTAGCGGCGAACGATCTCCATCTTGGAAGCGTCGCGGCAGGCATCGTCATCGGTGATGGCAAAGCCGACCATATTGACGCCCATGTCCGTGGGGCTCTGGTAGGGGCTCTTGCCCAGGATCTTTTCCATCAGAGCACGGACCACCGGGAAGGCCTCGACGTCGCGGTTGTAGTTGACCGTGGTCTTGTTGTAGGCCTCCAAGTGGAAGGAGTCGATGATATTGGCATCGTCGAGGTCGGCCGTGGCGGCCTCATAGGCGATGTTGACCGGATGCGTGAGGGGCAGATTCCAGACCGGGAACGTCTCGAACTTGGCGTAGCCGGCAGCGGTGCCGTGTTTGTGCTCGTGATAGAGCTGAGACAGGCAGGTGGCGAGCTTGCCCGAGCCAGGGCCGGGTGCCGTCACGACAACGAGCGGACGGGAGGTCTCGACAAACTCGTTCTTGCCATAGCCGTCGTCAGACACGATCAGGTCGACGTCGTGCGGATAGCCCTCGATGGGATAGTGCAGCTTGGCGGGAATGCCGAGCGCGTTCAGGCGATTGCGGAACACATCGGCGGCGGGCTGGCCGGCGTACTGGGTGATAACCACGGCCGCGACAGCAAAACCGTTGCCGCGGAACAGGTCGACCAGGCGCAAAACGTCCTCGTCATAGGTAATGCCAAGGTCGCCACGGGCCTTATTCTTCTCGATGTGGTTCGCGTTGATCGCGATGATGACCTCAACGTCATCGGCAATGCTCTTGAGCATGCGAAACTTGCTGTCCGGCTCAAAACCCGGCAGCACGCGGCTGGCATGATAGTCATCGAACAACTTGCCGCCAAACTCCAAATACAGCTTGCCGCCAAACTGCGAGATGCGCTCCTTAATATGAGCGGCCTGCAGCTCGATATACTTCGCGTTGTCGAAACCCTGGCGCATATATGGCTCCCGTCCCGTTTCCATTTAATGTCTTAGGCGATTATAACGGAGCCTGCCCCTCGCAAGGGCCTGGCCACCAACAGGCACCAACCAAACGCGCCACCACGCAACCGCAAGGAACCCGGGTGGTCTATTTGGGACGGCACCACCTTGCACCAACAATAGAAACGTCGCAGGAAGAGGCAAAGTCAGCGAAAGCCCGCCAGAGCGAGCAAGGTGACGTGAAAGAGGAGGGCATAGGCCTTTTGGCCATGCCCGACGATTGAACGTCAGATTGCCGCTCTGGCGGGCTTGCAGCGTCGAGTGGTTCCGGCGTTTGGTAAAACGCCGGAACACAAGAGCGCCCCCTCCCGCGCACGGAACGGGAGGGGGCCAAAGGTAGGAGTCTACCGGTGGGGTTACCCCACCGGACAGACGATGACCAGGTGATCCGTTATAGGATCGTCATGGTTTCCGTGGGGTACCCAGGGGGTACTTAGATCATCACGCAAGCGATGGTCAGGATGATGGCGCAGACGACGGAGAGAGCGACGATGAGCTTAAGAGCAAACTTGAGCCAGGTCGTCCACTCGATCTTAGCCAGAGCGAGACCGCCCATGATGGCACCAGAGGTCGGGGTGAACAGATTCACGACGCCGATGGCGGCGGAGAAGATCATGACCATGACCTCGGGCGAGAAGCCGAGCTTAACAGCCAGCGGTCCCATGATGGGCATGGAGACAGTAGCCATACCGGAGGTCGAGGGGATCAGGAAGGACAGGCCAAAGTAGACCAGGAAGCTCATGGGAGCGAAGATCACGCCGGACAGGCCAGCCAGAGCATTGGCGGCAGCGTCGAGGACGTAGACGTCGAGGCCGGTGCTAGCCATGAGGACGGAGATACCACGGGCAAGAGCGATGACGAGGACAACGGACATCATGTCGGCAGCGCCGGTGATGAAGGTGTTGACGATCTGCTTCTCGGAGAGGCCACCGATGATACCGATCAGGACAGCCATGAGGAAGAACCAGGTGGAAGCCTCGTCGAAGTACCACTGGCCAATGGGCAGGCCGGTGATCAGGGCAGACCAGCCCTGAACGATGGCGTTACCGTCGGCGTCATAGACAGCGCCAGCATCGAAGAAGTTGGCGACGCCCTCGTTGAGGTCGGCCAGCGGGATGAAGCCGACGATCATGACGACGAAGGTGAAGGCAAAGGCGATCAGAACACCCTTCTGACGACCGGTGAGCTTGACCTCTTTGTGAACCTCGGAAGCAGCCTTGCCGTGAGCCTCTTCGGCGTCCTTGAGCTCCTGCATCGAAAGGATGGTGGAACCCTTGTCAGCCTTGACCTTCTTGGCATAGCTCATGACGAAGAGGATGGACATAACAGTGGTAACAATCCACAGGACGGCACCGAGGCCGATGATGATGGACTGGTTGACCTCAATGCCAACGCCGGTCAGAGCGTCGACGGCAGCACCGACGGCGAACGGGTTAACCGTGGAGCCGAGGCAGCCGCAGCCAGCGCCGAGCAGGACGGTGGCAGCGCCGACCATAGGGTCGAAGCCAGCAGCCATCATGGTGGCGGCGAGCAGGGCGTAGAAGGGAACGGTCTCCTCGCACATACCATAGGTGGTACCACCGAGGGAGAAGATGAACATTAGCACGGGAATGAGCATGATCTCATTGCCCTTAAGCTTCTGCACCAGAACGGCAATGCCGTTGTCCAGGGCGCCGGTCTCGGTCATCATGCCGAGGAAGCCACCGAGGATCATAACGAAGAGGCAGACGGGCAGAGCGTCAGCGAAGCCCTTGACCGGGGCGGTGCAGAAATCGCTCAGGCGGGCAGCGGTAACCGCGCCACCGGACGTACCGGAGACGATAACGGTAACAACCGCGACGATTGCCAGCAGAGCAAGAAGAATGGTGAACGATGAAGGCATACCGCGCTTTTTCTTAGCGGTCTCAGTCATAGTTCTCATCCCCCCTTCATAAATCATTTACTGATCTCGCCCGAAGCGGCTCTTCCGTGCCGTGCATGTCGCTCGGTGCGAGATTTTTACCAGACAAAAGCGCTCGGGGTGCGCAGGAATGCACCCCGAGCGAGATGCTAGATGCTCTTACTTGAGCGTGGCGTACATGACAGCCTTGATGGTGTGCATGCGGTTCTCGGCCTCGTCGAAGACCTTGGAAGCGGGGCTCTCGAAGACCTCGTCGGTGACCTCCTGCTCGGTGATGCCGAACTGCTCGCACTTCTCGGCGCCAATGGTGGTGTTGGTGTCGTGGAAGCTGGGCAGGCAGTGCAGGAAGATGGCACCCGGGTTGGCCATAGCCATGACCTCGGAGGTGACACGATACGGGGTGAGCTGAGCGATGCGCTCGGCCCAGACCTCGTCAGGCTCGCCCATGGAGACCCACACGTCGGTGTAGATAACGTCGGCACCGGTGACGCCGTCCTTGACGTCGGTGGTCAGCTTGATGGTGCAGCCGTTGGCCTCAGCGATGGGCTTGCAGGCCTCGATGACGTCGTCAGCGGGCATGCACTCCTCGGGGCCGCAGGCCACGAAGTTCATGCCGAGCTTGGAGCAGACGACCATGAGGGAGCGAGCGACGTTGTTCTTGCAGTCGCCCATGAAGACGAGGGTCTTGCCCTTGATGTCGTAGTTGAAGTTCTCCTGGACGGTCAGGATGTCGGCGAGCATCTGAGTGGGGTGCCACTCGGTGGTCAGACCGTTCCAGACGGGCACGCCGGACTTAGCGGCAAGCTCCTCGACGTCGTCCTGGGCAAAGCCACGGAACTCGATGCCGTCATACATGCGGCCGAGAACGCGGGCGGTGTCCTCGATGGACTCCTTCTTGCCCATCTGCGACGAACCCGGATCGAGGTAGGTGACGCCCATGCCCAAATCCATGCCGCCGACCTCGAAGGCGCAGCGGGTACGGGTGGAAGTCTTCTGGAAGAGCAGGACGATGTTCTTGCCCTCGAGATAGCGGTGCGGAACGCCAGCGCGCTTCATGTCCTTGAAGTTCTTGGAGAGCTTGAGCAGGTACTCGATCTCCTCGGTGGTGAGGTCGAGGAGCTTGAGGAAGCTACGGCCGGAGAGGTTAACACCCATGGTTCGAATCCTTTCGAAGAAATGAATTACGCAAATACTAGTGGTGCCCGTTTGACGGGCGAAACCGGTGCGGTTGTAGGGAGACCGCACCGGAAACGGAAAGACTTAGAGGTCCTCGCGCCAGAAGGGCATGCTCATGCAGCGCGGGCCGCCACGGCCGCGGGAGAGCTCGGCGGAGGGCACGACGAGAAGGTCCAGGCCCTCCTTGTACAGCACGTCGTTGGTGACGGTGTTGCGGGCGTAGACGCAGATCTTGCCGGGCTCGACGCACAGGGTGTTGGAGCCGTCGTTCCACTGCTCGCGGGAGGCCGCGATCGGGTCGCCGCCGCCGCAGGGGATCAGCTTGACCTGGTCGACGCCGGTGGCGTCCTCCAGGACGTGCTCGAGGGTGTCCTCGATCAGGCGGATGTTCACGTCGCCCGGGTTCTTGCCGGCGGTCAGCTCGTAGACGCGCAGGGTGCCCATGATGGCGGGGTGGATCGTGAACTTATCGACATCGATCTGGGTGAAGACCGTGTCGAGGTGCATGAAGGCGCGCGAGACCGGGATGTCGAAGGCCAGGATGCGCTCGACCTTGGAGTCGGAGTTCCAGAAGATGTTCTGCGCCATGACGTCGATGGCGGCTGCCTGGGTGCGCTGGGAGATGCCGACGGCGAGGGTCTTCTCGTTGATGTTCAGCACGTCGCCGCCCTCGGTGTGGAACTGGCAGTCGCGGCGGAAGTACAGGGAGACGTCCTTGTAGTCGGGGTGGTACTTGAAGACGTACTTGCCGTACAGGGTCTCGCGGTTGCGGGTGACCGAGTACATGCGGTTGAGGTTGACGCCCTCGCCGACGACCGCGAACGGGTCGCGGGTGAAGTAGAGGTTGGGCATCGGGTCGATGATCAGGTCGGACTCGGACTCGGAGTTGACCAGGGAGTCGAGGGTCGTGGACGCCGTGAGGGGCATGTCGATCTCGGCCTTGGTCATGCCGGCCATGGTCTTCTTGACGAACTCGAGGTTGTCCTCGATGGAGTCCAGCTTCTCGCGGACGATCTGCGGCATCTGCTGGCCGCGGATGCCTGCCTCGGCGATGTACTGGTCGGTGAACTCGGCGCGGGCGCCGGGGACCTGGTCGAACACCTCGGCGACGAGGTTCTCCAGGTAGAGCACCTCCACGCCCTGGTCCCTCAGGATCTGGGCGAAGGTGTCGTGCTCCTGCTGCGCGACCTCCAGGAACGGGACGTCGTCGAACAGGAGTCGCTCGAGCTCGTCGGGCGGCAGGTTGAGGAGCTCGTCGCCGGGACGGTGCAGGCAGACCTTCCTGAGCTTGCCGATCTCGGAAGGCACGTGCAGACCTTTCGTCATGGCCTCCTACCTTTCTTTCGGGCCCTTGTCAGGGCCGATTCGTTAGCGCCCCTCCGTGTGAGGCGTTATTGCTGACGACATATTTATATCCAAAATCAGCCCATACTTCCACCTTGCCCCCGAACGGTTTTTTATGAGGGGTGAACGGCATACACATATACTTCACGCATGGCACACTTTGACTTAATAAAGTGTATTTACGTGCTTAAATGCTTTTTTAACCGGAAATCCCATTGGAACTAATCTTTGTTAAACCACCCTCAATTTGCATATTTCACGCAAGGGTATGAATAGAATTCGCAATTCTTGCTGCCTCTCAACCATTTTGATTTTTATTCAGAAAAAAGTTCGTCCTATTCATTTTTAGCAACCAGACTACCGTTTACCAGACGCTGGGTACCGTTCGCCGGAAGCTCAGTATAAGGCCCAGCGGATATCAGCTTGCCGTACGGCCTCATTTGTAACAACTTGACTTCTCGGTATAAAAAACAGACCCGCCCCCTCATGGGAAACGGGTCTGTTATCGATTATCGTCGGCCAATTTGAATACGGACTTCGAAGGAAGTCGTGATCCTAGCGATCGAACTCGGCCAGCGCCTCACCCAGAAGCCTCAGGCCCTCGCGAAGAACGTCCTCGCTCGCGCAGTAGCCCAGGCGTGCACCGCAGGGAAGCTCAAAGCGGCTGCCGGGAACCAGCAGCACTCCCCTCTCGGCCAACAGGCGCTTGCAGAAATCTTCGTCGTCCTCGGGGATATCCAGCTGGATAAACGAGGTGGACACGCCCTGCGGGGCCGTCCAGGACACGCGATGCTGTGTATCGATCCAGGCCTGCGCGATATCACGGTTGCCAAACACGATCTTGCGGTTGCGCTCGAGAATCTTGTCCTTATGCTCGAGCACGTAGGTCGCCAGGGCGTCGTTGAACACGCCACCGCAGATCATGGTGTAGTCGCGATACGTGCGGATGCGGTTGGATACCTCTTCATCGGTCACGACCCAGCCCACGCGGGCAGCAGGCGTCGAATAGGTCTTGGACACCGAGTTGGTGACAATGGCCTTCTCGTACACGTCGGCCATCGACATAAAGGACTCGGTGTTCTCGAGCGGCAGATACACCTCGTCGCACAGCACGTAGGCACCCACCGAACGCGCAATCTCCGCAATCTGGCCGAGCGTATCGGCATCGAGCACCGTACCGATGGGGTTCGATGCGTTATTGATGCAGATGAGCTTGGTGTTGGGGCGCACCAAGCGCTTGAGCTCATCGATATCGGGCTTCCAACCGAGCTCCTCGCGAAGCTCCCAATACTCGACCTCGGCACCCAGCGTACGCGGAATCTCGTAGAGCGGCGCATAGGTAGGCCACTCGGCAATCACGTGATCGCCGGGCTCCACAACGGCCATGATGGCGTTGAGGTTGGCGCCCGTGCAGCCATTGGTCTGCAGAATGTGATCGGGATTGACATCGCGACGATACAGCTTGGCGACCTCGGCCTTAAATTCCGGCGATCCCTCGATCCAGCCGTAGTTCATCTTCTCGCGATCCAGGCGCTCGTAGAACGTGGCGCCGTCCTGCTCGTCCAGTGCGCGAAGCTCGCCCATGGTCAGCGACGAGATCGTCGACTGAGCGATATCCCAGGTAGCACTCTTCTCCCAAACGTTGAGCCATTCCTCAACACCGATTGGCTTGATATCCATGGCCACCTTATCTGATCTTCATTTAGCGTCATTAAACATGAATGGGGCGGTGCGAAAGATCCGCACCGCCCCAATGGGAGACATCTAATGGCAGCTAGATGTTTGTAGTAAGACCTGTACGGGTCTTTGAAAACCTTAGAGGTCCTCGCGCCAGAAGGGCATGCTCATGCAGCGCGGGCCGCCACGGCCGCGGGAGAGCTCGGCGGAGGGCACGACGAGAAGGTCCAGGCCCTCCTTGTACAGCACGTCGTTGGTGACGGTGTTGCGGGCGTAGACGCAGATCTTGCCGGGCTCGACGCACAGGGTGTTGGAGCCGTCGTTCCACTGCTCGCGGGAGGCCGCGATCGGGTCGCCGCCGCCGCAGGGGATCAGCTTGACCTGGTCGACGCCGGTGGCGTCCTCCAGGACGTGCTCGAGGGTGTCCTCGATCAGGCGGATGTTCACGTCGCCCGGGTTCTTGCCGGCGGTCAGCTCGTAGACGCGCAGGGTGCCCATGATGGCGGGGTGGATCGTGAACTTATCGACATCGATCTGGGTGAAGACCGTGTCGAGGTGCATGAAGGCGCGCGAGACCGGGATGTCGAAGGCCAGGATGCGCTCGACCTTGGAGTCGGAGTTCCAGAAGATGTTCTGCGCCATGACGTCGATGGCGGCTGCCTGGGTGCGCTGGGAGATGCCGACGGCGAGGGTCTTCTCGTTGATGTTCAGCACGTCGCCGCCCTCGGTGTGGAACTGGCAGTCGCGGCGGAAGTACAGGGAGACGTCCTTGTAGTCGGGGTGGTACTTGAAGACGTACTTGCCGTACAGGGTCTCGCGGTTGCGGGTGACCGAGTACATGCGGTTGAGGTTGACGCCCTCGCCGACGACCGCGAACGGGTCGCGGGTGAAGTAGAGGTTGGGCATCGGGTCGATGATCAGGTCGGACTCGGACTCGGAGTTGACCAGGGAGTCGAGGGTCGTGGACGCCGTGAGGGGCATGTCGATCTCGGCCTTGGTCATGCCGGCCATGGTCTTCTTGACGAACTCGAGGTTGTCCTCGATGGAGTCCAGCTTCTCGCGGACGATCTGCGGCATCTGCTGGCCGCGGATGCCTGCCTCGGCGATGTACTGGTCGGTGAACTCGGCGCGGGCGCCGGGGACCTGGTCGAACACCTCGGCGACGAGGTTCTCCAGGTAGAGCACCTCCACGCCCTGGTCCCTCAGGATCTGGGCGAAGGTGTCGTGCTCCTGCTGCGCGACCTCCAGGAACGGGACGTCGTCGAACAGGAGTCGCTCGAGCTCGTCGGGCGGCAGGTTGAGGAGCTCGTCGCCGGGACGGTGCAGGCAGACCTTCCTGAGCTTGCCGATCTCGGAAGGCACGTGCAGACCTTTCGTCATGGCCTCCTACCTTTCTTTCGGGCCTTTCGGCCGAATCTCTCAGCACCCTTCCGTAACGGATGCTGCTTGCTGACAGCTCTAGTTATATCCAAATTCCAACCGCAATTCCACCTCGCCCCCGAACGGTCAACAAAGTTCGATGAACGGTATATCGAATATGATTCCCCCATAATGCACTTCGGCGTTCTAAAGTAGCTTTTCTAAGGTAAATGCTCTTTTTTCCTAAAAATCATTCGCAATTACAACTCCAATCTTTCGATTAAGAATTGCATATCTAAAACGGTTTTATGTATATAAATGACGCTTGTTCGTGTTTCTGTCTGTATTCGATGATATTCAGCTACCTATCATTCTTATTCACACATACTCACCAGTTGAGTGAGGATATAGACCGTTTTTCACAACGCGAAGGGCGTCAGCTCTATGGCTTGTCAGCGTAAGAAGTAGGTAAAGATACCGTTCACGCGATACGTCCGTGCCATAGGTCGACTAAATTGAGACAATAGTGAATAGTGTTAGGCAACCGTCCCCCACGGGGACTGAACGGACAGATGCATATGCCGAGCAAAATCGAAAAAAAGCAAGCCGCTGCAAAGCTGCGTAAGCCGCCGCGCGACCTCTCGTACACGCAGAACCGAGAGCTCAGCTGGCTGCGCTTTGACAACCGTGTGCTTGACGAAGCCTTCGACGAGACCGTTCCGCTGTTCGAGCGGCTAAAGTTCGTGTCGATTTTCGAGTCTAACCTCGATGAGTTTCTCATGGTGCGCGTGGGCGGCCTGTCCGATCTGGCAGAGCTCAAAAAACAGCCTGTCGACAACAAGAGCAATATGACCGCCTCCGAACAAGTCGATGCTGTCATGGCCGAAATGCCCGGGCTCCTTACCCGATGGGAGTCCATCTTTAAGAGCATCGAGGGCAAGCTCGACACCCTGGGCGTTCACCGCGCCCGCATCGATTCGCTTACGCCCGAGGAGCGCACCTTTGTAACCCGTTACTTCCAGGCCTACGTGTCGCCGGTCATCTCACCGCTGGTGATTGACCCGCGCCACCCCTTCCCCAACCTGCGCAACGGCGCACTCTACCTGGCCTGCGGCCTGGACGGCGTCACCGACGAGGAGAGTCTGCTGGGCCTTATCGAGATTCCCACCTCGATGAACCGCGTGGTCGAGATCCCCTCGCCCACCGGCACCTACTCCTACATCTTGCTCGAGGACGTCATCCTCGCCTGCCTGGACAGCTGCTTTGGCTCCTATAAGCCGCTCGACCGCGCGCTCATCCGCGTCACCCGCAACGCCGACATCGACCCGGACGGCGAGGGCGTCGAGGAGGAAGAGGATTACCGTCAGCACATGAAGCGCATCCTCAAGAAACGCTTGCGCCTGCAGCCGGTGGTGCTCGCGGTCTCGGGGTCGCTCGAGAAGGCGACGCTCAAGACCATCCGCAAGGCGCTCGAGCTTTCGCGCCGCTCTGTCTTTACCTGCGATATCCCGCTCGACCTAGGCTACGTCTTTGGCATTGAGGGCAAGATTCCCGAGCACCTGCGCAACGAGCTGCTCTTTACACCGTTTAAGCCGCAGCCCAACCCCACCATCGATATGACCCGCTCCATCCGCGAGCAGGTACTTCAGCACGACAAGCTGCTCTTTTATCCCTATGAGGCCATGAACCCCTTCCTGGATCTGGTGCACGAGGCCGCCTACGACCCCGAGTGCATCTCACTGCGCATCACGCTCTACCGCGTGGCCAAGCAGAGCCGCCTGTGCGAGTCACTGATCGATGCCGCCGAGAACGGCAAAGAGGTCACGGTGCTCATGGAGCTCCGCGCGCGCTTTGACGAGCAGAACAACATCGAGTGGGCCGAGCGCCTGGAAGAGGCCGGCTGCACCGTCATCTACGGCTCCGAGGGCTTTAAGTGCCACTCCAAGATCTGCCAGCTCACCTATCGCGAGGGCATGGCGCTAACGCGCCTGACGCTGCTGGGCACCGGCAACTTTAACGAGAAGACGGCCAAACTCTACAGCGACTTTATGCTCATGACCGCTCACCCCGGCATCGGCGAGGACGCCAACCTGTTCTTCCGCAACCTGTCGCTGGGCAACCTGCGCGGCGATTACCGCTTCCTGGGTGTGGCGCCCGTCGGACTGAAACCGCTCATCATGCGCGGGCTTGACCGCGAGATCCAGCGCGCCCTCGCCGGCGAGCCCGCCCGCGTGTTCTTTAAACTCAACTCGCTCACCGACCGCGAGGTCATCGACAAGATCGCCGAGGCATCGTGCGCAGGAGTCCGCGTGGACATGATCATCCGCGGCATCTCGTGCCTCAAGCCGGGCGTTCCTGGCAAGACCGAGAACGTGCATGTCCGTTCTATCGTCGGACGCTTTTTGGAGCATGCGCGCGTTTACGCCTTTGGCGTGGACTCGGACATGATCTATCTGAGCTCGGCCGACATGATGACACGCAACACCGAGCACCGCGTGGAGATCGCCTTCCCCGTGCTCGACCCCACCTGCCGCGCCCTGGTGCACGAGTACATGAGCATGCAGCTGCGCGACAACGTGAAGGCCCGCAGCCTCACGAGCGACGGCACCTGGGTCCCCGTGGAGCGCGCAGAGGGTGAGAAACCCTTCAACTCGCAGGAAGCCCTGCTGGAGCGT
Source organism: uncultured Collinsella sp. (assembly GCA_959606035.1). Taxonomy (GTDB): domain Bacteria; phylum Actinomycetota; class Coriobacteriia; order Coriobacteriales; family Coriobacteriaceae; genus Collinsella. The sequence continues at coordinate 161,247 of CAUHHB010000001.1, read as the reverse complement.
GCCTACCGCAACGCCGAGGCCGCGCCCGAGTCCGTCATTGAGGCAAAGCCCGCCCCTGCTCCTAAGCCGCAGCCGGCCACACCCGAGGTTCAGAAGGTCCAGGCGACCGTCATTGAGCCCGAGCCCGCACCTGCACCTCAGCCCGAGCCGCAGGCAGCTAAGCCCGCACCCGAGACGAGCGCCCGTCGCGATAAGCCCGCCGGCAAGACCAAGGCCATCGAGCGCCATCGCCCCGGTCGTGTGCGCATGGGCCTGGGCCTGATCGGCCTGGGTCTTAAGACGCTCATTACCGGCAAGACGAAATAGTCGTTTGTAGAAGCAGTTTGTAGAAGCGCCCCGCATTTGAGGAAAGCCTCGGATGCGGGGCGCTTTTCCCTGCTACCATGGTGCGAGCAACAACACGAATGACAGGCAGGGATATGAAGCTCACTATAGAATCGATGACCTACGGCGCCGACGGGCTGGCGCACGCCGACAACGGCAAAGCCGTCTTTGTGCAGGGTGCCGTGGCAGGCGACACCGTCGAGGCCGAGGTCGTACAGGACGGCAAGTCGTTCATGCGCGCCCGCACCACCGAGATTCTGGAGCCGAGCCCCGATCGCATTCAGCCCCCCTGCCCCTACGTGGGCATCTGCGGCGGCTGCTCGTGGGGCAATCTCTCACGCACGGCACAGCTCGCCGCCAAGGAGCAAAACCTGCGCTCCACGCTCGAGCGCATCGGCAAGTTCGCTCCTGAGCAGGTCGATGAGTTGGTGCAGCCCATCTGCCACACCAAGGACGACTGGGGCTACCGCAATAAAATCGAGCTCGAACCGACCGTCGTCAACGGTCGCGTGCGCCTTGGCATGCACGGTGTCGACCCCAGCAAAATCGTGACCGTCGATGCGTGCCCGCTGTTCGATAAACGTTTTCCCAAGGCGCTCAAATCGGTCGTCGGCGCACTCAACTATCTAAGCGGCAGCCATGACTTAGGGCTCGAACGCGTGGGCATTCGCGCATCGCGCCGCACCAAGGCGCTCGAGGTTGCACTCTGGACGCCCACGGGCTCTTTTCCGCGCTCGCAAGTCTCCCGCGTGCTGGCGGTCGCCGCTCATCCCACGAGCATCGTGCGTGTGATGAGCAAGGGCGAAAAGAAGGCCCGCCGTGTCTCCAAGGTCGAAATGCTCGCCGGAGAGGGCTCATGGACCGAGAATATCGCCGAGGGTCAGATGCGCTTGTCTGCCCCGTCTTTTTTCCAAGTCAACACCAAGGGTGCTGAGATTTTGATCGAGCTTGTCATGGAAGCGCTCGACCCGCAAGAAGACGAGCTTGCCGTGGACCTGTACTGCGGCGCCGGAACCTTTACCCTGCCGCTCGCCCGCCGCTGCGACTTCGTCGCCGCCGTCGAGGCCTACGGCCCGGCCGTGCGCGACCTGCGCCGTAACCTGGAAATCAACAAGCTTGATAACGTCGACGTCATTGGCGGAGACGCGGTGCGCGAGTTCCCCGACCAGGATGCCGACGTCTTGGTGGTCGACCCGCCGCGCGCAGGCCTCGCCCCCGAGGCGATCGACCTTATCGCCAGCACGAGCGCTCGCGATGTCGCCTACGTGAGCTGCGACCCCGCCACCCTGGCACGCGACCTTAAGCGCTTTGTCGAGGAAGGTACCTTCTCCCCCGTCAAGATCACGCCGGTCGATCTGTTCCCGCAAACCTTCCACTGCGAAACCGTCGTCCACCTCAAGCGCAACTAGACTGTTTGCCCCAGACCACGCCCGATGATTTTTCTGGCACGGGGATAAAAATAGATTTGCTCCGAATGATTATTTAATCCCCGTCCCGAAATTGAACCGCCCCTCATTTCTTGAACATTAGAAATGGGGGCTTCTTTATGGACGGGAGAGTCAGGCACGACGCCACGCTGAGGACTCTTGCAGCAGAGCTTTGCGACAGGGGGTGCGGGCGCGCCGAAGGCCAGCGGGAGGCCGAAGGGTGCCCGGACCCGGCCGGGGCCGGCGGCGTGCGAGGGCAAGCTCATGCGACGGAGCTGCTGCCCGGGCGCCTGAAGGACGAATTCTACAGGAGCCGAACGTGGCGGAGCTTCGAGGAGTTCAAGCGGGACCTCGAAGCCTATACCGTTCACTGGAACAAGAGGAGGCGGGTTAAGCAAAAGGGACTGACCCCGGAGGAGTTCCGAAATCAGTCCCCATGTGCGGCATAGGCCGCTAATTGACCCGTCCAAGTATCGGGGCGCAGTTCATTTCAGCGCCGCCCGAGAAAGCTAAACGCCTTCTGGCAGGTTGTCCCGGGCCGAGGGCGGCCACCTTGATCGCCCTCGGCCCTCACCCACCTCAACTGCCCCTCAATTACATAGAGCTGATTGAGGAGGGCGCAGGCTAGCGGGTGCCTTCCTCATCGTCGTTGGGCCGGTAGGTGATGAACTCGATAACAAAGGCCAGGACGGCAGAGACGAGCGAGGCGATGATCGCGAAGATCATGTGGGAGATCCCGGCGCCACCAGGGGTCCCGTCGATAAAGTTGAGCAGGTTGAAGACGCCGAGGCCGCCCGAGATGTACATGAGAGCGCCAGTCATTCCCACGATGGCGCCGCCCACGGCGGAGCTCAGGCATGCCACGACGAACGCGCGCTTGTTGGGGAGGGCGATGCCGTAGATGCCCGGCTCGGTGACGCCGAAGAAGAAGGCGGAGATCATCGCGGGAAGGGCGATGCCGCGGAAGCGCTCGTCCTTGTTTCTGAGGTACATGGCAAAGATGACCGCTCCGAGCGCGAACCCGTGGCCGATGGTGGCGGCGAGCACGCTGTCGTGGCCGAGGGTGTTCAGATTCATGATGGAGATGGGGATGAGGCTCCAGTGGAAGCCAAAGATGACGAGGCACATCCACAGTCCGCCAACCAGGGCGCTGCCCAGGACGGAACCAACCACGGGGAGCTGGAAGATGAACGAGAATGCCGCGCTCAGCAGGTTGGTGATGAGGGTGGCCACCGGGCCGATGATGAGGTAGCCCAAGACGATGGAGACCGTCATCGTGGCGAGCGGGACAAGGAACATCTTGAGCGCAGCCGGCATCCAGCTCTTGAGCCAGCGCTCAAGGATAGAGCCGAACCACACCATGAGAAGGACGGGGATCACCGAGCTCACGTAGCCGGACACGGGCATGATGATGGGGATCCCGAGGGCGGTGGCGTACCACGAGAACGTGCCGGCCACGCCGAGGTCGATGCTGCCGAGCGCCTCGCCCGAGGTCAGGGCGACCATCGTCGGGTAGAGGAGCGCCACGCCGATTGCCACACCGGTGAACTCGTTCATGCGGAACTTGCGCGCGGCACTGAACGCCAGGGCGACGGGAAGGAAGTAGAAGAAGCCGTCAGCCACGGTGTAGAGCAGCGTGTAGAGGCCGTCGTTTGCAAAGTCCGGGACGAAGTAGGTGATGAGGGCAAGCAGTCCCTTCATGATGCCTGCGGCGGCAAGCGGTCCCAGGATGGGCTGGAAGATGCCAGAGATGAGGTCGATGATGGCGGAGGCAACGGTCTTATCGCCCTGGGGCTCGTCGTCGGCGCTTGCGCCGCCCGAGAAGTTGCCGGCCTCCAGGACCGCGTCGTAGACGTCCTCGACGATGTTGCCCACGACCACCTGGTACTGGCCGTTGGCCTGGATGACCTGGATGACGCCCTTGAGGGCCTCGATCTTGGCCGTGTTGGCGCGGGACTCGTCCTTGAGTTTGAAGCGCACGCGCGTGATGCAGTGCGCGACGCTGGCGACGTTCTCGGCGCCGCCTACGTTCTCGAGTATGGATCTGGCCAGGTCGTCGTATTTTTCTGCCATTATTTTCTCCTTAGTGATATTGCCCGGGTGGTTAGCCCAGGTCGCCTCCGTTGGTGGCGATGGCCTGTTGATACCAGTAGAAGCTCTTCTTGCGCCTGCGCTCGAGCGTGCCGTTGCCCAGGTTGTCGCGGTCCACGTAGATGAAGCCGTAGCGCTTCTCCATCTCGCCGGAGCCCGCGCTCACGAGGTCGATCGGCCCCCAGGTGGTGTAGCCGAGCATCTCGACGCCGTCCTGCTCGATAGCGTCGCGCATGGCCTCGATGTGCTCGCGCAGGTAGGCGATGCGGTAGTCATCCTCGATCGTGCCGTCGGGAAGCACCTCGTCATAGGCGCCGAGGCCGTTCTCCACCACAAAGAGCGGCTTCTGGTAGCGGTCCCAGAGGTCGTTGATCGTGATGCGGAACCCCAGCGGGTCGATGACCCAGCCCCAGTCGCTCGTGCGCACGTAGGGGTTCTCTACGCCGGCGAAGGCGTTGCCCTCGGCGACGCCGCCCACGGAATCGGGGTCGCCCGCGGTACAGCGCGAGGAGTAGTAGCTAAACGAGATGAAGTCGACGGTGTTCTCCGCAAGGATGCGCTCGTCCTCGGCGGTCATACCCACGTCGATGCCCTCGCGCTCGAGCATCTTGAGCGCGTAGCCGGGGTAGTGCCCGCATGCCTGCACGTCCACGAAGAAGAGGTCCTCCTGGTTCTTGACCTGCGCTGCACGGACGTCCTCGGGACGACAGGAGTAGGGGTAGTAGCTTCCCGCGGCGAGCATGCAGCCAACCTTGTTCTCCGGGTCGACCTCGTGGGCGATCTTGGTGGCCCAGGCGCTCGCCACGAGCTCGTTGTGCGCGGCGCGGTACTCGGCCTCGCGGGCATTCTCCCCGGGCTCGAGGACGATGCCGGCACCCATGAAGGGACGGTGCAAGATCATGTTCATCTCGTTGAACGTGATCCACCAATGCACGAGGCCGCGGTAGCGGTTGAAGAGCACCTTCACCAGCCGCTTGTAGAGCTCGATGAGGGCGCGGTTTCGCCAGGCGCCGTACTTCTTGACGAGGTGGATGGGGCAGTCGAAGTGCGTGATGGTCACGAGGGGCTCGATCCTGTGCTCGCGGCAGCAGCGGAACACGTCCTCGTAGAAGGCGAGCCCGGCCTCGTTGGGCTCCTCCTCGTCGCCATTGGGGAAGATGCGGCTCCAGGCGATGGAGAGGCGAAAGACCTTAAAGCCCATCTCCGCGAAGAGGGCTATGTCCTCGCGGTAGTGGTGGTAGAAGTCGATGCCCGTCTGGGCCGGGTAGTAGTACCCGGGCTCAAAGTCGAGCATGCGCCTCAGGCCGCGACTTACGTCGTTGCGCTCCGACCCGTGTGGGATGACGTCGACATTGGCAAGACCGCGGCCGCCCTCGTCATAACCTCCCTCGCATTGGTTAGCAGCGGTGGCTCCTCCCCAAAGGAACCCTTTTGGAAATGGCATGGTGCCTCCTTCTCTCTGGCGCCCCCACCTCTGCGGGGACGCTTTATAACGTCCTTGCGACCTCACGCGCCGGGCCCGTGGCCCTTTCCCTGATGCGCGCGGGCCGCCCGTGAAGGGGTGACTAGCTGATGGCTTGTCCTGCGGCGGCGCGACGTGCCTCCCGGCCTCCAAGCAGGGAGGGGACCTGTGCCAGGCACACGCCGGCGAGGATGATGGCAACGCCCAGCCACTCGACGACGCCGAGCGGCTCGCCGAGGACGATCATGGCGATGAGCAGGCCGGCGGGGAGTTCCGCGGCGGCCATGACAGTGGAGAGACCCGCGGGCAGGTGCGGAGAGCCCATGCCGAAGAGCAAGACCGGGCAGAGCATGCCAAAGAAGCCGGCGATGACGGCAAAGGGCAGGATGCCCTGGGCGAGAACGCCCGAGACAACGTAGTCCGGGCACACCGTGAGCGACATGACCACGGAGCCCGCGCACACGATGACGCCACGCTGCTCGGACGAGCAGGGGGCCTCGACCTTGCCGGAGAGGGTGACAAAGAGGGAGCAGGACACGGCCGCCCCCAGCGCGCAGAGCAGGGCCACGGGGTCGTACCCGGTGATGCCGGTCTTGTAGACGCCGCTGGCGAACACCGTTCCGAAGACGATGACCAGGGCGGAGGCCACTTGGAGGAGCCTCGGCGGCCGGCGCGTCATGACGGTCTGCCACACGAGCCCCAGCCACGTGAACTGGAAGAGGAGCGTGAGTGCCACCGGGGCGGGCAGCACGCTCATGGCGTAGCAGTAGAGGATTGAGGTGAGGCAGGTGAGGGCTCCCAGGCCCATGAGCTTGAGGGCGAGCTTCCAGCCCACGCGCTGCCAGCGGTGCCCGAGTGCGTGCCCTGCGAGCGTGGCGAGGGCGAAGAAGAGGCAGCCGAACCACGCCTGGCTCGCCACCACCTGCGCTGAGGTGAAGCCCGCGGCGTAGGCGAGCTTGTAGGTCGTGGCCATCGCGCCGTAGCAGGCGCCGCCCGCAAAGACCTGGAGCGCCGCCTTGACCTGCCCCGTGCCCGCGGCTCCCGCCTCGGCGGTCTGTTGCTTGATTGTGTTTGTTTCTGCCATTAGGCTCCCTTCCGTCTGCTGTCTTGCAGATGCGCGTCTCGTGCGTCTGTTCCCTGCAGTCGGAAGGTGGGCTCGTGCGGTCTTCTGGCGGTGCATGTGGTACCTGCTGCCAAGACGAAAAAAGCCACGCAACCGACTGCTCGGTTGCGTGGCAAAAAGGTGGCTAGCGCCCAGAAAAGTCCACGCGTTTTTAGACTGGGACAAAGTACTACAACAGGTGAGATTCCGTCAAGAAAAACCGAAGAAAAAAGTGAGCCTCTGCCCGCCGTACCTGTAGCGGTCGTTTCCCCGAACGGGGCGGTGCTGTTGGGGACTGTCTCGATCTGTAACAGTTGGGGCTAGTTTTGGTCGATGGATGTTACAGATTGAGATTGTTGAGGATGGGTGGGGTAGCTAATTCGGACGGGGCTATTTTAAACATTGGGAAATCGAGCGTGGCAAGCGGAGGTCTTCGGGGTATAAGACGGCTAATTGTATGCCGCCCATGAAAGGAGCCCTCATGCCCAGCGTTGCCGTTCTCGCCGCCGATGGCTTTGAAACTATTGAATGCTTGACCATGGTCGATGTCATGCGTCGCGGCGGCGTGCGTGCCACGCTCGTCTCGATCATGCCCACGCGTGAGGTCGTAAGCTCGCTGCAGATCCCCGTGACCTGCGATGCGCTCTTTGATGAGATCAACTTTGACGAGTACGACTGCGTCGTGCTGCCCGGCGGCCTGCCCGGTGCCACCAACCTGCGCGCCGATCAGCGCGTCTGCGACGTGGTCTGCGAGTTCGCCGCGACCAAGCACGTTGCCGCCATCTGCGCCGCCCCGTTTATCCTGGGCGAGCTCGACCTACTCGAGGGGCGCCAGGCCACGTGCTTCCCTGGCTTTGAGAAAAGCTTCCCCGAAGGCGCCTATACCGGCGAGAAGGTTACGCAAGACGGCAACATCATCACCGCCAGCGGCATGGCCCAGTCGCTCCCCTTTGCGCTTGAGCTGCTGCGCACACTCGCCGGCGACAAGGCCGTCGAGAAGGTCGCCGAGGGCATTCAGCTATGATTTTGGCTTCGCAATCACCGCGCCGCATCGAGTTGATGCGCGAGGCGGGCTATGACATTCACGTGATTCCCGCAGATATCGACGAAACGCCTTTTGATGGCGAGGCCCCGCTTACGCTCGTTGAACGCTTAGCACGCGCCAAAGCCGCCTCCGTTGCCGCCGAGCATGCCGAGCCCAACGAACTGACCGTCGCGGCCGATACTATTGTCACCTTCGATGGCAAGATTCTGGGCAAGCCGGCAACCGAGGACGAGGCGCGCACCATGCTCCGCGAGCTTTCGGGCCGCACGCACCAGGTCGCAACCGGCGTCTGCATCGTTAAGGCAGGCGACACGGCCGCTCCGCATGCCGCCGAGAGCCTGTCGTTTGTCGATGTGACCGACGTGACGTTCTATGAGCTCACCGACGAGCAGATTGAGCGCTACGTCGCCTCGGGCGAGCCCATGGACAAAGCCGGCGCCTACGGCATCCAGGGCACAGGCGGGCGCATGCTCGTGCATGATATTTCGGGCGACTTCTACAACGTGGTGGGCCTGCCCATCGCTCGCGTCGCGCGTGCGATTCAAAAACTATCGTAATTGCATCTGGCGCTGGGTATCCCCCAGCGCCTACAATTTCGGCGTACCGTACGGATCCCGACCGGGCATAAGGCCCGGCGGAAAACCGATAGGAGTAAAACATGGATACACTGCTTGAGGCCATTGACGTTTGCGATGTCGATGGCTTTTGCTTTGGCAACTACACGGACGAGGAGGCCGGCACCGGTTGCACCGTAATCGTGGCACCCGAGGGCGCCACCGGCGGCGTTGACGTTCGCGGCGGTGCCCCGGCATCGCGCGAAACCGACCTGCTGCGTCCCGAGAACACCGTCGACAAGGTCCACGCCGTCTGCCTTTCGGGCGGATCGGCCTTTGGCCTGGAGGCCGCAAGCGGCGTCGCTCGCGAGCTTGAGAGCCGCGGCATCGGCCTTCCCGTCGGCCCCACGCAGGTGCCTATCGTGTGCTCCAGCTGCATCTTCGACCTCGCCTTTGGCGACCCCGCCGTACGCCCCGACATTGAGGCTGGCATCTCCGCCGTGCGCGAGGCGCTCGACAACACCCCCACCACGCTCGAGCAGGGCAATGTAGGTGCCGGCACCGGTGCCACCGTGGGCAAGCTCATGGGCCCCGCCACCTGCATGAAGGCCGGCCTAGGCGCTGCCGCCGTGGCACTCGGCCCTGTTAAGGTGGGTGCCGTGGTCTCGGTCAACGCCTGCGGCAATGTCGTCGACCCCTTCACCGGCGAATGGGTCGCTGGTATGCGCGCCGCAGCAGATAGCGACCAGATCGTCGACATGGAGCTCGCAGCCTTTGCCGCCGCCGGATCCATGCAGATGCCGCTCGACCGCACCAACACCACCATCAGCTGCATCGTCACCAACGTGGAACTCACTAAGGCACAAGCCACCAAGGTCTCCCAGATGGCCGCAGACGCCTACGCACACGCCATCCGTCCCACGCACACCACCAACGACGGCGACACCATCTACACCCTCGCCAGCGGCAAACTGGGCGCCCAGGCAAGCGCCGCCGTTCCCCTAGACCTGCTGGGCATGCTCGCCGTAAGGGCCCTACAGACCGCCATCGTAAACGGAGCCAAAAACGCCAAAACCTCCCACGGCATACCCGGCGCCGCAAAGTAAACTAGCTCGTCCGGTTGCCCGGTGGGGTTTGGTTATGTTTGCTGCTCTACAGTCCTGGCTCGCACGAAGAGCACATTAAGTGCTCTTCGGCTCGTGCGGAACTCGCGACAAACATAACCAAACCCCACCGGGCAACCTACCAACCAAATTCTTTTCAGCCCAGGCCCCTTTGTACCACGCGTCGAAGATCTTCAAATTCAACTTCCTGACAATCGATTCTTATAGCAGAGGCCCCTTGGCCTTTAGTTTGATACAAGTTCCGCACGAGCCGGAAAGCACTTAATGTGCTTTCCGTGCGAGCAGGACTGTTCGCAGTAGCAAACTAAAGGCCAAGGGGCCCAGTCAACCTATCAGCAGCGATTACTCAGCAGCTAGTTGAATTTGAAGATCTTTGAGGCAAGATGGTATAGGCCGAGTGTGGTTTTGTCTCCGGCCCGTCCATGCAGGTTGGTAAAGAATCCGACCACGCCGTAGCGAGCGCGACGATACATGCGCTCGTCGTACTCCTTCAGGTCCTTCCACAGCGTCTTCAGGCGCTCATCGGCACAATCTTCCTCGGAAAGCTTGGTGAGCACCGAGCAAATAGCCATCATCATGGTGAAGTAGCCCATCATGTACGAACGCAGACGCGAGGACTCAACGTCCTGGTACAGGTGGAACGATTCCATCATGATGCGCGTTATGCGGAACTGCTGACCCAGGCGCTTGACCATCGTAGCCTCGTTGACGCTCTGGCCCTCGCGACCGATAAAGTAGCGATAGAGGTCGATGTCGGCGTAGTACATGGTCTTGCAGCGCGGCAGCGGCACGTATGCGTAGATATTATCCACGTAGAACGTGTGTGCCGGCATAGGCAGATTGGACTCGCGCAGTACGTCGGTGCGATAGCACAGGCTGTGCATGAGCAGGTTCTGATCGGGACGGAAGTGTCCGATCTGGTCCCAAGAGAAAATCTTTTTGCGCGGCAGGGCAAACTTGTAGCCAATAGCGGTATGCGTGCCCTCGTAAACCTTCTCGTACACGTAGTTCGAGATAAACAGGTCGACGCGCTGGTCGCGCTCCTCAAAGCCACGCAGAATCGACAGCATGGTCGAAAGCGCCGCACCGTCGAGCCAGTCGTCCGAGTCAACGACCTTATAGTACGTACCATGCGCCTCACGCAGGCCCGAGAGGACGGCGATACCGTGGCCGCCATTCTCCTGGTGCACCGCGCGGATGATTCCAGGATAACGGGCCTCCCACTCGTCGGCCTTGGCGGCCGTCTCGTCCTTGGAGCCGTCGTCCACCACGATAATCTCGATATCGGTGGCGTAATTGCTCCCCTCCAAGATGGAGGTGATGCAATGGTCCATATCCTTGGCGGCGTTATACGAGGGAATACCGAATGTTATGACTTTATGCATGGCAGGCGATAATCTCATCCGAAAGATCGAGGGCAGAATTGGTCACGGCGTCCATATCGTAGTAACGATACTCGGCCAGACGACCCACCGGGTGGAAGTTCGTCAGGTTCTGGACGCGCTCAAGGTAGCGCTCATAGAGCTCACGGTTCTCGGGCTCCAGAATAGCGTAGTACGGCGTCTCGCCCGAGCCGGGCGTATAGGCCTTGGAGTACTCCTTCATGATGGTGGTCTTGCCGGGCAGGACCTGACCAGTCATGTTCTTGAACTCGGTGATGCGCGTATAGTCCTCGCTCGTGGTGTAGTTGACGGTGCCCACGGGCTGGAACTGGTCCATATCGAGCGTCTCGAACTTCATATCGAGCGTGCGGTACGGCAGCGCGCCCAGGTCGAGGTTGAATAGCTCGTCGAGCGGACCGGTGTAGACGATCTCGCCGCCATAGACCTTGCCGTCGATCTTGACGGTGGTCTCGTCGATTTCAAAGAGGTCACGGGCGTCTACGTCACAGAATACGTCGATCAGATCGTGATCGAGCATATGCTCGAACAGCGCGGTATAGCCGTCCTGCGGCATGCCCTGGAAAGGAGCCTGCGGGAAGTAGCGATCGTCATCGCCCACAAAGACGGGAACGCGGCCGGTGATCGAGGGGTCGATCTGGTCGGGCGTCTGGCCCCACTGCTTCATGGTGTAATGCAAAAAGACGTTCTCATAGACATAATCGGCGACCTCGGCAAGATCCGGGTCGTTCTTCTTGCGCAGCTCCATAATGGGCACCTTGACGTCCTTGCCAAAGGTCTCCACGAGCTTCTGATACAGCTCCTCGCCGCGCTCATCGCCAAAGGCGAGCTTGAGGCTCGCATGGTTAAAGGGTACGGGCATGAGGGTGCCGTTGATGTTGGCGAGCACCTTGTGCTGGTAGTCCGTCCACTTGGTAAAGCGCGACAGGAAGTTATGGACGCGCTCATTAAAAGTGTGATAGATGTGCGGACCGTACTCGTGGACCAGGATTCCGGCCTCGTCAGTGCAGTCGTAGGCATTACCCGCGATGTGGCCGCGACGTTCCAAAACGGCAACACGATAGCCGATAGTTTCGGCAAGACGGCGGGCGCAAACGGCACCGGCATAACCGGCGCCGACAACGATCATGTCGTACGCACCGGCATTAAAGCCTTCAGGCAGGCCTGAGGTAATCTGCATCGATACTCCTTGTCAAAAGCCACACGCTTTTTAACTGGGCTTTTTCTCGAACATACGTCGAGACATATTTATCAGAGCGATTATAGCGCTAATGCGTCCTATAATGAGCTTGCCACACAAGGAAAGCTCAAGCACCGCGGCGTACATTATTGAAAGGTAAACCCGCTAGCAGCGGGTTTATTCGTGTACAGCCGAGGGCCTGGAGCTTAGCGAAACGCTTGTAAGGAGTATCATGAGCGATTTCCTGAACCGTATGAAGTCTGCCGCCAAGGCCGACCTTAAGACGATCGTCCTGCCCGAGGGCGAGGATCCGCGTACCATCGTCGCGGCAAACAAGATCATCGAAGAAGGCCTGGCCAACATCGTCATCCTGGGCGATCCCAACGAGATCAACGTTCCCGGCGCCACCGTCATCGACCCGCGCAATGCCGAGAAGCACGAGGAGTACGCACAGAAGTTTGCCGAGCTCCGCGCCAAGAAGGGCGTTACCATCGAGCAGGCTCGTGCCCAGGTGATGGACGCCACCTACTTTGGCACCATGATGGTCAAGATGGGCGATGCCGACGGCCTGGTCTCCGGTGCCTGCCACTCCACCGCCGACACCCTGCGCCCCGCGCTGCAGATCCTCAAGACTGCCCCGGGCACCAAGCTGGTCTCGGCCTTCTTCGTGATGTGCACCGACACCCCGCAATTCGGCACCGACGGTACGCTGATCTTCGCCGACTGCGGCCTCAACATCAACCCGTCCTCTGACGAGCTCTCCGAGATCGCCATCGCCTCGGCCCACTCCTGGTCCACCTTTATGGGCAATGTTGAGCCGCACGTGGCCATGCTCTCCTACTCCACCATGGGCTCCGCCGGTGGCGAGGTCGCCAAGAAGGTCCAGGAGGCCGTGAAGTTCTGCAAGGAGAAGGCACCCGAGCTCGCCATCGACGGCGACCTGCAGCTCGATGCTGCTATCGTCCCCACCGTCGCCCAGCTCAAGGCTCCCGGCTCCTCCGTCGCCGGTAAGGCCAACGTGCTCGTGTTCCCCGACCTCGAGGCCGGCAACATCGGCTACAAGCTGGTCCAGCGCTTCGCCGGCGCCGACGCTTACGGCCCCATTCTGCAGGGCATCGCCAAGCCGGTCAACGACCTGTCGCGCGGCTGCTCTGCCGACGACATCGTGGGTGTCGTGGCCATCACCGCCGTCCAGGCTCAGATGGCTGAATAGCTTACATATCCCCTCGGGACCCTGCAGGGCAAAGCTCTGAAAACGTCCTCGGACATGCAAAGAGGCTCCGCTGCGCGCTTCGCGCGGCGGAGCCTCTTTGCGTCCTGCGGAATGTTTTCAGAGCTTTGCCCTGCAGGGTCCCTGCCGTCACGCAGCAGTCAGGGAATCTGGAGTGGGCGGCGGCTTGGCTACGAGCTGGGGCTGAGGATCTGAACGAATGGGTGACGTTGCTGGGAGCGCAGGCGTTGCCGGCGATGATCACTTTGGAACTGGAATTTCCGCCTGCTAGTAAAAAGGCCTCCGGGCTGTTGCTCTGGAGGCCTTTTTGTCAATTACAGACGAATGCGTTAGTTGTTCTTGGTCAGACGCTCGACGTCGTGGGCGATCATGTATTCCTCGTCGGTGGGGATGACCATGACCGTGACGGAAGAGCCGGCGGCGCTGATGACCTGCGGGCCGTTACCCACGGCCTCGCGGTTCTTGTTGTTGTCGATGCGCACGCCCAGCCACTCGAAGCAGTCGCAGAAGGCCTTGCGGATCGACCAGTCATTCTCGCCAATGCCGGCGGTAAAGGTAATGGTGTCCACGCCCGCCATTGAAGCGATCATGGAGCCGGCCTGCTGCATGGCCTTGTAGGCGAACATATCGAAGGCGAGCAGGCAGCGCTCGTCGCCCTCGGAGGCGCGCGTGCGGATGTCACGGGCGTCGTTGGAGATGCCCGAGATGGCAAGCAGACCAGACTGCTTGTTCATCATGTCATCGACTTCCTGGTAGCTGTAGCCGCCCTCGCGCTGCAGGTAGCACACGGTAGCCGGGTCAATGGAACCACAACGGGTGCCCATCATCAGGCCGTCGAGCGGCGTGAGGCCCATCGTGGTATCGCGGCATACACCGTCCTCAATGGCGGCGAGTGAAGCGCCGTTGCCCAGATGACACGAAAGCAGACGGTGGCAGCGCGAACCCAGGATCTCCTTGGCCATCATCCACTCGTAGCGGTGGCTCGTACCGTGGGCGCCGTACTTGCGCACGTGGTACTTGTTACACACGTCCTTGGGCAGGGCGTAGGTGTAGGCGACCTCGGGCATAGTCATGTGGAACGAGGTGTCGAAGACGGCCACGTTGGGCAGCTCCGGATACTTCTCGCGACAATACTCGATTGCCGCTGCCTCGCCGTAGTTGTGCAGCGGGGCGAGCGGAGCAACCTCGAGGATCTTAGCCATGACCTCATCGTCGACGACCGCGGAATCATCGAAGTGCCAGCCACCCTGAACGATACGGTGGCCGATGCCATCGATCGTAAAGTCGGTCTTCTCGAGCTCCTCGAGCACGCGTGCAATGGCGCAGCGATGATCGGGAAAAGGAATCTCCTCGGTCTGCTTGGCACCACCGTTCTCGGAGTGGCCAAAGATGCCCATCTCCGAGCCGATACGCTCGCAGTTGCCCTTGGCGAAAACCTCGCGGGTATCGGTATCCAAAAGCTGATATTTAAGGCTCGAGCTGCCGGCGTTGACAACAAGTACGTTCATGAGACTCCTTTGCAGTGCGATACGGTCGGCGCAGACCCCTTAAGGCGGCCGCATGTTAATAAGAAGTTATCACAACTTGATAAATAGCTATCAGGCATATCGCCCAACGAGTACAAAAGAGGAGCTGAACGGCGCTCGGTCGTCCAGCCCCTCCCCTCTTGCAATTACTTGCCGTTGACGATGCGCTCGACGTCGGAAGCGATCATGAACTCCTCGTCCGTGGGGATGACAAAGATTTTGACCTTGGAATCCTTGGCAGACAGGCACCATGCGCCGTCACCACGCAGGGCGTTGCGGGCATGATCCATCTTGACGCCCATAAAGGCCAGGCGGTCGGCCACGCCGGCGCGGACGGCAGGAGCGTGCTCACCGATGCCGGCAGTGAAGACCAGGGTGTCCATACCGCACATGGAGGTGGCCATCTCGGCAGCCTTGGCGGCAATCTTGTAGACGAACATATCGAAGGCGAGCTGGGCCTCGGGGTCACCGGCAGCGGCGAGCTCCTCGACGTTGCGGCAGTCGTTGGTCTTGCCGCCGGTCACAGCCAAAAGGCCGGACTTCTTGTTCATCATCTCGTCGACCTCGTCGAAGGTGTAGCCGCCCTCGCGCTGCAGGTAGCACACGGTAGCCGGGTCGATGGAGCCGCAGCGGGTGCCCATCATGACGCCGTCGAGCGGCGTCAAGCCCATGGTGGTGTCCATGCACTTGCCGTCCTCGATGGCGCACAGGGAAGCGCCGGAGCCGATATGGCACACGACGACCTTGCGGGCCTCGCCGTTGGTCATCTCGGCGACCTTCTTGGAGATGTAGCGGTAGCTGGTGCCGTGGGCGCCGTACTTACGGATGTGCAGCTTGTCGCAGACGTCCTTGGGCAGGGCGTAAGTCTTGGCGACCTCGGGCATGTTGAAGTGGAAAGCGGTGTCGTAAACCGTGACGTTGGGCAGGTCGGGATACTGCTCCAGGCAGTACTCGATAACGTTGGCCTCGGGGTTGTTGTGCAGCGGGGCGAGCGGAGCGACCTCGCGGATCTTGGCGAGGACATCCTCGTCGACGAGGGAGGAATCGCCAAAGTACCAACCGCCCTGAACGATACGGTGGCCGATACCCTCAATCTTGACGCCGTTGGCCTCGAGGTCCTTCAGGACAACCTCGATGGCGACCTTGTGGTCGGGGAACTCGATGTTCTCGGTCACCTTCTTGGAGCCGTTGGCAGCATGGGTGAAAGTGCCGCCGGTAAAGCAGACGCGCTCGCAGGAGCCCTTTGCGGACACCTTATGGGACTTGGTATCGATGACCTGATACTTAAGGGTCGAAGATCCTGCGTTGACGACCAGAACGTTCATGTGTCTCCCTACTAACAGGCGGTGTGGCGCCGCCAGGTTACATACGCTTCAATAATAAACCCAAACGCCCTCGCGCTCGGGTTTATTGCGTTGATATATAAGTTATCGGTGCCCAAATACTCATGTCCTTTGGCTTGTAAGACGAAAGAGCGCGGGGATATACACCAAAGAAGAGGTTCCGAGTGCGACAAGCAATATGACTCGAATGCCCGCGATGCTGCTCAACACAGCATTGAACAGATAGAAAAGGATGGCGCCCACCGCCACCATCTGGCTTTGAACCGAAATCAGTGAACAGCGCATCGAAGAATCGGCTACTTTTTGAAAAATTGAGTATTTAATTGGAGCAAATAACGAGTACGCAACCGTCTGCAGCACATAGAACACGGGCAGCAAATTAGCCGGAGTAAGGGGAATCAAAAACAAAGCTGTCAGGAAAAGGCGCACGATGCCGCAAATACGCGCAAAGCGGCCCTTGTCGACATGAGCAATCGCGCAGGGCACAATAAGTCCCATGGAGGCCGAGGCAAGGAGCTGGACCGCAATGGTGACACCCGAAGCGACGGCATTCATTCCGCGACCCGCAAGCAGCAGTGAGAAAAAGTCTTCCAGGGCGACAAAAGCAAATGCCTGAGAACAGTCCATGATGAACGCTGAACGAAGAATGCCATTACCCGCAATAGCGGCACCGATCATCTTCGGGCTAATCCCATGTTCAGGTGTCGTCGCAATGCCCCCTCTTCGCATCTCAGGAATGCAGACAACGACAACCAACGTCAACACCATTGCGATGATATCTGCCGAAAGACCAATGAGATATGCACCGACGGACGAAATGAAACCGCCCACGCAAGCGGAGATGGCACAAGAGGCATAGAAAACAAATCGCTCAACGACATTAAGTCTTACGAGCTGGTCCTGAGAGACGCTGTCAATGTAAATCGCTTCGATGGATCCGCTCACACACGCAACGGCAAAACCTTTGAGAGCGAACGCACCGACTAAAAGCAGGGGAGAACGGACGAGAAGCAGGGCGGCGTAGTATCCAAGCATCCCCACGACGCCAACGAGACCGCTTGTCTTTCGTCCAAACCTATCAGCAATATAGCCAGTGGGAACTTCAAGGATGAACTTGCTCACTTGATATGCAATCATCATGCTAGAAATCGATACCATCGAAAGTCCGACGAACTCAAGGTAGACAGTTAGAAAATACAAGATGGTGCTGAAGTTCGACAGAAAAACGAACGTCATATAAAGCAAAACCGTACGGTTTTTCATGCTCCGCCCTCCAAGAGTCAGCAATCTAAATCGGAATCTTGGAAAAGCATGAGGGCAAAGCTGTCAGCTATGTGTTACAAGGCGTCAATAATCACTTGATGCCTCGAAGCCAATTAATCTCACGAAGCAAGATGACGCAATAGGTGCAGAAAAACCGTCTGGTGTCGATCAGTCCAGGAATTTTGCCGATAGCAAAAGTAGATGGGCAAGGTTACATCACGCGAACCTTCAATGGAGCACTCACTCACTTCTGACCCATCCGATGCGAGAGAGGACCCAGACAAACTCAATATCAATCCCCCGGCTTGAAGAAACTCAGTCTGAGCCCTGCTTCCGTATTCAACATCACGGAAGCGAAAATTGACGAGCTGGGCTTCGGGACATTGATTGATTGCATTGAGACAGGGTGACAAATTAATGGGAACAGCGAGCCTGCCGCCCAGTAACTCGCGAATGGTCATGGCGCCCACAGATTGATGACCCGCTGGGCATGAAAGAACCTTGAGCTCCTTTTCACCCAAATATTTTGAAGAAAGGACGCTGTCCCGTGGTTCCTCGAATGAGATAGCCGCATCCGAAATGCCAAGCACAAGTGATTCAAAGCATGTAGCCGTTGGCTGATGCCACACATCAAGGTGAATCTGAGGGTGCGAGCGTTCAAACGAGTCATACCAGCTTTCGGCAAAAAGGCGCCCCCGCCCATGAAGGCAGGGGGCGTAAAGACGAAAGTGGCCATCGGGCGAAACGCCGTCGCCCCTCGATTGAGCGTACTTTTTGAGATCGTCGACTTGTGCCAGGATCACGCGTGCACGACGCGCAAATTCTCTGCCCGCCGGAGACAAAACAGCCTCCCCCGCCGATCGGTCAAGCAAAACAATCTGATACTCAGATTCCAACTTTTTGATTGCCGACGAAACGGCCTGCGGACTCACATGAACGGCGCGAGCTGCTTTGCGCACGCCGCCATAGTTCGCCACCGCTTGAAGGTATTCGAGTTGAGAAAGCTGCATAGATTACTCCAAAGGCAGCCAAGTCGACGGACCAAGCGCCCTCAGATGAGGTTCTCGCCCAGGTTTTTGCCGCCGAGGACGTGCATGTGGAAGTGCATGACGGTCTGGCCGGCGTTGACGCCCTTGTTGGAGATGACGCGGAAACCGTCCTCCAGACCCTTGGCCTTGGCGACCTCTTGGATGGCGTGAGCCATGGCGCCCATGGTCTCGGCAGGCACGTTGTCGGCGATGTCGCTGTAGTGCTTCTTGGGGATCACGAGCGTGTGGACCGGCGCCTGGGGGTTGAGGTCATCGAAGGCGATGACCTGGTCGTCCTCATAGACAACGGTCGAGGGGATCTCGTGGTTGGCAATTTTACAGAAGATGCAATCACACATAGCTGGTTCCTTTCTCACAGACCAAGGTAATTATATTTGGTCGAGATGCTTAGAACGAGAGGTTGTCGTCCGTGTTGGCGGCTTCGCCGTCGGCGAGCACGTCGTTGCCGTCGACGTCCTTAAGGAGCACCGAGACCTTCTGCTCGGCATCGGACAGGCGGGTGCGCAGGCTCTTGAGGAGCTCGACGCCGCGGGTGTAGCTCTCGAGCGACTCCTCGAGCTCCATATCGCCCGACTCCAGGCTGCGGATGATGAGCTCCAGCTCCTGCGAGGCCTGCTTGTACGTAAGCTGCTCTACCGGGGTCTTCTCTGCCATATCTGTTTCCTTTCCTAAGGGTCTATCACTGCGAAACGCGGTCTACTCGACCGCGTTGACGGTTGCCGACACGTTACCGTCCGCCATGCGCACGCGGATGGCGTCGCCCGGCTTAAAGGTCTGGGCACTTATAGCCACACCATCGTCGCTGTACGCGATGGAATAGCCGCGGGCAAGTACCTTAAGCGGCGACAGGGCATCGAGCGAAGCCGCTGCACGGCCCAGGTCGGACGCTGGTTTGCTGAGCATCGTGCGCCCCTGATGCTCCAGACGGGAACTCGTAAGCGTGAGCGCATGGCGTTTGCCGTCGAGCCCTGAGGTGCTTGCAACCAGACGCTCGGGCAGACGCTCGAAGTTGGAGCGGAAGACCCCGACTGAGCGTACTATGGCGCCCGACAGGCGATCGGCAGTCAGTGCAAGCTCCGATTCGCGACGCTCGACCATAAATGTGGGGTCGTTGAGGCACGGGCGACACGCAGCGGCATCGAGCGCATCACCCAAGCGAGCCGTATAGGTATCCCAGGCACGGCGACCGCGCTGATCGAGCATCTCCAGGTCGACCTGGGCCGACCCAATCATCGATGCCATCGCGGCACCCAGACGCTGATGGCGCGCCTCGAGCACATCGGCCAACTCCGTCATAGCCGGCGCCACCGATTCTGCCGCCGCCGTGGGCGTGGAGGCGCGTCGGTCGCTCACCATGTCGCAAATCGAGGTATCGGGCTCATGGCCAATGCCGGTCACCACGGGCACAGGACAAGCCGCCACCGCGCGGGCAAGCTCCTCGTCATTAAAGGTCATGAGGTCCTCAAAGGAGCCGCCGCCGCGCACCAGCAAAATACAGTCGGGCGCCGGCGTAATGGAAGCGGCGCGGCGCAAGCCCTCAATGAGCTCGGCCGGCGCACCCTCGCCTTGGACCTTGGCGCCCACGCAAACAAGCTCGACGAGCGGGTTGCGACGGCGCAGCGTACGCTTGACGTCGTCGATTACCGCACCGGAAAGCGAGGTGACGGCCGCCACGCGTGAGCAAAACACCGGAATGCGGCGTTTGCGGGACTCGTCCATCAGGCCCTCGCGGCGTAGCTTTTCGGCCAACTGCGCCACCTGTTGACGCAGCAGACCCTCCCCCGCCAGCGAAAACGAGCGAGCGACAAAGCTCATGCGGCCCGTGGCCTTATAGAGATTGAAGCTGCCCTTAAAGCTCACCTGCATGCCGTCACGCAGATCGAAGGTACGCTTGAGATAGGCGCCCTTCCAGATGATGCAGTCGACGGCGGCCGAGTCGTCTTTAATCTGGAAGTAGCAGTGGCCACTTCGGGCATTGGGACCACGGAAACCCGTGACCTCGCCCAGGACGATCAGTTGCGGAATAGCATCGAGCGCACCGGCGGCGATCTCTACCGCCTGGCTCACGCTGAGCTCTTTACGCTCCTGCTCGTCCGAACCGTCGAACTCGGCGGAAACGCTATTGCCGGTTAGATTCCAACCTGCCACGCAACCTCCTTTCGTTATCGTGCACAAAGGCTCTGGCCCTGCGCAAATTCAAGTCCAACACATAGTACAGCGCCGCGGGGACACAAATCCCCGCGGCGCCCAGCGACCCAATTTGTTATCGGTTGGAGTTTCTGTTGTAGCGAGCCATAAGATAGAGCAGCTGAATAATCGAGGTGAGTGCCGCCGCCACGTAGGTAAGCGCGGCTGCCGTCAAGACCTTCTTGGCACCGTTGACCTGCTTGGAGCTCATACCCGACTGCTCAATATACGCCACGGCGCGCCGACTGGCGTCAATCTCGACCGGCAGCGTAACGAACTGGAACAGCACGCTAAACGAGAAGAAGATCAGCGCGAGGGTCGTGAGTCCCGCGATGTTCATAAACAGGCCCATGAGCAGCACGATGGTCCAAGTGTTCTGGGTAAAGTTGACGACCGGCACGAGGGCGGTGCGTACCTTCATCATGGTATAGCCGCTTTGACGCTGAGCGGCATGGCCTGCCTCGTGACAAGCGACAGCAACGCTTGCGACCGAGCCGCCCGAACGGTTGGAATCCGACAGATACAGATTGTTGTCCTGCGGGTTGTAGTGGTCGGTAAGCTCACCAGCGACGCCCTTGATACCCACGGCATTGCAGCCGTTGGCGTCGAGCATGCGGCGCGCGACCGCAGCGCCCGTGTCGCCGTCCGAGCGAACCTTGGACCACGTCTTGTACGTCGAATTGATATAGTTCTGTGCGGCAAGGCCAAGCACCGTGCAGACAAGCACAACCAGCAGGTACAGCGGGTCGATGCCAAAGCCGTATCCATAGTAGTAGGGCATACGAATTCCTCCGAATCGAGTTACACGTTGGAGGCATTCTACCCACTCAGCAGACTAGGCTTCCCTATAACAACTCAATCTTTCCGTCCTTCACGGTGAGCCCCATATTGCCGGAAAGCAGATCGTCCAGGCGCGAACCCACAAGCTCAAAACGCCAGCCTTCGCGCAGGGGGCTTTGCTCAGGATGCTCGATGTAATCGGCCAGGTCATCGCGCGAGGCAATGACCGAGGTCGCCACCCCCGAGCGCTCGGCAACCAAGCGAATAAGCGCATACATCAGGTCCGTCACGCTCTCAAGCTCCGGCGAAATCTGGCGATGCCCGCGCACCATGAGCGGCAGGCGATCGTGCGGGCAGCTCGCACCGCGCTTGATGGCCATGAGCGCGCCGTCCACGTCGCGCTCCCCCAACTGGTCGGTACCGCGAATGCTACGGAACTCCTCAACGCGCACGGGATTGCGCTTAACGAGCGCCAGCAGCGTATCGTCGGACATGACCCACTTGCGCGGGATGTTGCGGCGCTCGGCGCGGTCCTCGCGCCAGGCGGCGAGCTCGCGCGCGATGCCCAACTGGTGACGGCTGCACGAATTGATGCGTTTGACCTTACGGAACGCCTCGTGGCGATCGGCGCGATAGTGCGACTCGTCAGCCAGCGGGCGCAGCTCGTCGAGCACCCAGTCCACGCGGCCCAGCTCGCGCAGGCGGCTCATCATCTCGGTAAAGGCGACGATCAGGTACTTGACGTCATCGATCGCGTACTCGATCTGTTTGTCGGTCAGCGGGCGACGCGACCAGTCGGTCAGCGACTCGGTCTTGGGCAGCGAGACGCCGCAAAACGTCTGCACGAGCGCGCCGTAGGAAATCTGCTGGCGTTCGCCCAAAAAGGCGGCGGCCACCTGCGTGTCAAAAATCGGACGCGGCAGCACGCCCACGGTATGGAGCATAACCTCCATATCCTGCGAGCAGGCGTGGAAGACTTTGGTCACGCTCTCGTCGGCCATAAGCTCGGCCAGCGGCGACAGGTCGTCGATCACCAGAGGGTCGACCGCGACGCTCTCGGCAGGGGTGGCAATCTGAACCAAACACAGGCGCGGATGGAACGTGCGCTCGCGCAAAAACTCGGTATCGACGGCAATCGCGTCAAACTCACGGGCGCGCTGGCAAAAGTCGAGTAGAGCCTGATGTGTGGAAATGTACATATCAACCCATCGAATAAGGTTAGGCCCGAAAAACACGGGTAGGATATCGGCATTGCCTTACAACTATACTCGGTTAGTCACAGAACGGGAACGTAAGTATGCGCTGCCTTATCATCCACAACCCGGCATCGGGCCCCAGCTCAGATGAAATCTACGCATTCACGCACGCCCTCGCGCAAGGCGGCGACGAGGTCGTGATGCGCTTTATCGGCGATGGCATGGAGCCCGAGGACGCCGTGGCAGACGTGCGCGAGTTTGATCGCGTGGTCGTTTCGGGCGGCGACGGCACCGTCTCCAACGTGCTCGAACAGATGCGCGGATGCGGTGTCCCCACGCTCATCTTCCCCTCCGGTACGGCCTGCCTGTTCTTCAACAACATCGGCAATGCCCCTGAGGCGGCGGCGCTCGCCAAGGCCTGCCGTGCCGGTCGCACGGTCAAAGTCGACATGGGCGAGCTCTTTTGGCTCGACGAGGACGGCAACGAGAAGCGCCACGGCTTTATCATCATCGCCGGCTCGGGCTTCGACGCCGAGATCATGATGAAGGCCGCTCCCACCAAAAACGACATCGGCGAGATCGCCTACTTCCTCTCTGCGCTCGCCACGCCCAACCCCACGGTGGCGCACTTTACGATTGAGCATGACGGCATTGTCGAGGAGCTCGACGGCATCTGCTGCATGGCCGGCAACACCTCGGTCATCCAAAACGACATCAACCTGTTCCCCGACTGCCGCATGAACGATGGCATGGTCGACATTGCGGTCATAGAACCCGTGCGCACCGTGCAGCTGCTGCCTACTGTGATCACCGCTGCGCTTGACCCCGCCGGCAAGGTACTCGGGCGCCCGCAGTTCAAGATCATCCAGACCAAGGAAGCCAAGATCACCTGCACCCCGTCGCTGGGCATGCAGTTCGATGGCGAGATTATCTCCAGCAATTCGGGCGTCTTTGGAGCCCGCGCGCTTCCGCAATGCCTCGACCTCATCGTCGACGAATTCTCACCGCTCGGAAAATAGGAGGACCCCATGAACGACAATCCCCTGATCGGCTTTATTGTCATCGTCTTGGCCATGCTCGTCGGTTACGCCATCAACGTGATTCACCGCCGAAAGAAGTAGCCACCGCTCTTTCACAGCACGCGCAAACCCGGACCCCTCATCGGCATGACACAACGTGGCGGCGAGGGGTCCATCATTTTTTGCGACACTTTACTTAGCTACATCATTTGCTGGCGATATGCAGATTGAATTACCTAGTAAATGAGTACATTTAACCGTTCATCGCATTTTTCACTACGCTTATCGAGTAAAAATCTTTCATAAATGTATATTGTTTCGAATTCGTTACGCTTGGGGAGAGTATTTATTGGCTGAAGCCCTCTGGAGACAGAGGGCTTTCGCACGCTGGGAGGGAACATGAGTAAAACTCATCCCGTCAACGCGCTCAAGAAGCTTGGTATAGGCCTTGCATTTGGAGCTGCAACCATCATGTCCATGCCGACCTCTGCACTCGCTTGCACGCAGGTCTACATGGGCAAAAACCTTACGGCCGACGGCAACACGTACTACGGCCGTTCCGAGGACTATGGCCCGCGCTATCTTAAGCACTTTGGCATTGAGCCCTCTCACGGCCCGGGACATACGTACAGCTCGGACGAGTCTTCGTTCATGTACACCTCGACCAAGACCACGTATCGCTACACCTATGTACGCGACCATCCCTCCCAGTGGGACAACCGCTGGGATGCCTACTCTGAAGCAGGCATCAACGAGAAGGGCGTATCCTGCTCCGCCACGCTAAGCACCAGTATGAATGCAGATGCCGAGACAGCAGACCCCCTGACTAACACCGGCATCGGCGAGTACAACTACGCCAGCGTCATCCTGGGCGAGAGCGCCACGGCCCGCGAGGGCGTCGAGCTCCTCGGCAGCCTGATTGACGAGCAGGGCGTCTGCTCCAACGACCAGATCATCATCGCCGACAACAACGAGACCTGGCTGTTTGCCGCGCTTTCCGGTCACCAGTGGATCGGCATGAAGCTCGCCGACGACGTCGCCTCGATCAACCCCAACATCGGCAACCTCAACTACGATGTCGACCTCAACGACCCCGAGAACTGCCTGCACTCCGAGGGCATCGAGTCCATGCCTAAGGAGAAGGGCTTTGCCGAGTACACCGACGGCAAGTTCGACGTCGCCGCAACCTATGGCGAGACCATTCAGAATTCCGGTATGCACCAGTGGACCCGCTACGTCCAGGGCCGTAACTACTTTGGCAACGAGCTCCAGGAGGGCACCGACTACGAGATCGTCAAGGACGAGCGCGAAGAGGCTCGCGCCACGACCGGCGCCTTGGTCCACGAGATGCAGCCGCTGTTCTTCCAGCCCGGAAAGACAGACTGGACTACCTTTGAGATGATTCGCTCTCTCGGTAACCGTGGCGAGAATACCCCGGGCCTTAACGCCAACACTGACGGTGCCTATGCCATCGGCACCGAGCGCAACACCGAGATTCACGTCTTCCAGGTTCGCAACGGTCTTGATCCCCAGGTTGCAACAATCCAGTGGGAAATGCTCTCCCGCGCCGCGTACTCCGTCGCCATCCCCTTCTACTCCGCACTGCTCACCGAGGTTAGCCCGTATTTCAGCGACCAGACCGTCTCCTTCGACCACTGCAAAGAGACGGACGTCGTGTACAACGAGGAGCCCGAGAACTCAATCAACTACGTCCTCATGGACATCAGCTCGCTCTGCTTTGAGAACCCTGACACCCTTGGTATCAGTGTCCGTGCCTACCTCGATGCGCTCCAGAACGAGCTCATCGAGCAGAACAAGGAAGTTGACGCCGCCATGCTGGCCGAGACGACCCCCGAGGGCCGCACTGCCCTGGCCAACAAGGCCGGCAAGGCTGCTACCGAGAACACCTACGTCAAGTGCAAGGCCCTGCTCCAGGAGATGCGCGCCTATCAGAAGGCCGAAAACTTCGACCAGCCCTTCACCCCGAGCGACCTGAACACCGAGACCAACGGCCTCAAGGTGTCCATCACCTACGCCAAGGACGCTCTTGCCACCGACCCGGTAACCCCGGATCAGCCTGGCACCCCCGAGCAGCCTGGTACTCCTGAGCAGCCCGGTACCCC
Source organism: uncultured Collinsella sp. (assembly GCA_959606035.1). Lineage (GTDB taxonomy): Bacteria > Actinomycetota > Coriobacteriia > Coriobacteriales > Coriobacteriaceae > Collinsella. The sequence goes on along the minus strand of CAUHHB010000001.1, from coordinate 135,821 downwards.
CGAGCAGCCCGCTAAGCCCGAGCAGCCCACCACCAAGCCCGAGAAGCCTGGCAAGTCGGACACCACGACCACGGTAACCACCAACAAGACGAACACCAAGGGCGGCCTGCCCACCACCGGTGATCGTTTTGATGGCCGCGTGGTGGCTGCATTCGCCATCGCTGGCGTTGCCGTCATCTCCGCGGGCGGTTACTTCCTCTACCGTCGCAATAAGGAGTAACGTCTTAGCTGAGCGGGCAAGGCAGCAATGGCGGCCTCGCCCGCTTAACCCGCCTTTTTGACCGACGGGAAACCCACCTGAAATCTTTTTAAAAAAGATTTCCCCGCACACACTTCGCTGTGCTATAGTGCAGCGCAACAGCAACTAGGTGCGACCGCGCCACGGCATCACGAAAGGAGCCACCAACATGAAGAACACGATGAAGTCTCTCAACAACTGGTGGTGGCGTGATGCGAATACGATCGGTCGACAGTGAGTCCCTCACGCCTGTTTTTGCGCTCTAGGTGATTGGAAGGCCTCCGGTTTCGACCGGGGGCCTTTTTCTATCTCGAGCCCGATCGCATTCGCATCACGCGCCTCCGCTTTTCTCTTGCAATCCCCTTCCGAAAGGATTTTCACCATGTCTCAGAACACCACCGCCACCCAGCCCCGCACCGTCCAGACCGCCGACCGTGGCAAACTCGATGTCCGCGCCCTCGTCCTGCTCGCCATCCTGCTCGCCGCCGGCTTCATCCTCAACTTCACCGTCGGCAAGGCAATCTCGGGCATCTCGGGCGGCATGATCAGCCCCGAGTTCATCATCTCGGCCTTCTGCCTCACCATCCTGGTCGTTCGCCCCAACATCGGCCAGGCGCTCGTCATTGGCCTCATCTCGGCTGCCGTGATCCAGATCACCACCACTTCGCCGTTCGTCGATTTTGCCGCCGAGGGCATCGCCGCCATGCTCATGGCCGGCATCGTCAACGCCGCCGGCAAGGACGGTCAGGTCAAGCCCGCCATCGCCATTGTCGCAACCTTCCTGACCACCTTTGTCTCCGGCGCCATCTTCATGGTCATCAAGATGGCCATGCTCGGCGTGGTCGGCGAGCTCGCCGCCGCCATGTTGCCCGTCGTCGCCATGACCGCCGTCTTTAACGCCATTCTGGTCGGCGCCCTCTACCTGCCCATCCAGAAGGCCCTGAAGCTCAACTAACCCGCTCGGCTTTACGAGCCACCCCATCTTGGCGTTCATTCGTCGCTCGCGTACCCAGGTACGCTTCGCTCCTCTTTCGCGCCAACCTGGGGCCCCTCGTAAAGCCGTCTCCGTGCTCCATTATTCAAAATTGATCCCCTTTCCGATTTAGCCCCTTTCGTGGGGGTCCAGGACACTCTTATCTCAAATCTCACCTTAAGGAGAACATCATGGCCACCAACACCCAAGCCCGCACCATCTCGGCCAACGCCACCTCAGACAAAGGCATCCTCGATATCACCTCGTTGGTCCTGCTCGCCGTCCTGCTTGCCGCCGGCTTTATCCTCAACATGACCGTAGGCAACGCTCTGGCGGTTACGGGAATTAAACCTCAGTTCATCATCGCCGCCTATGCGCTAGCCATCGCGCTCACGCAGGCGAGCTTTGCCCAGGCCGCCATCTTTGGCATCCTGTCGGCCGCCGTTATCCAGATCACCACGTCAATCCCTGGCCTCAACTTTGTCACCGAGCTTGCCGGCGCGCTGACGATGGCAGCGCTCGTTAAGTCAAACATCGGCGGCAGCAAGGTCAATCCCTTCATCGCCGGTCTGCTCACCACCCTGGTCTCGGGTGCCCTCTTCGCCGTCCTGGGCACCGTCATCATGGGTGCCGCGCTGCCCACGGCGCTCGCCAAGGTGCCCATCGTGCTCGGCACTGCCGTCTTCAACGCCGTCGTGGTCCAGGCCCTCTTCTTCCCCCTCCGCAAGGTGCTCAACAAATAGCCTGATATGATGGACGGAGCCGCAACTCCACGGCCCCGTCATCAAAAGACTGTCCCAGACAACTAGCTCTTGGGGACGTTCTTAAACGACTAGTCATGTAAGAACGTCCCCAATGACTATGAAAGGTATCCATGGAAACGATCATCAACGTCGACGATGTCTCGTTCTCCTATGGCACGCAGACCGAGCAGGCGCTCAGCCACATCTCGCTCAGCGTGAACAAGGGAGATTTCATCGGCATCATCGGGCCCTCGGGCGCCGGCAAGTCCACGCTTGCCGCCTGCCTGTCGGGTGCCGTGCCCCACCACTACACCGGCACGTTCTTTGGGTCCGTCATGGTTGACGGCCACGACACCTGCGAAGCCTCGCTCACCGACGTGTCGCAAATCGTCGGCAGCGTGCTGCAGGATATCGACACGCAGATGGTCGCCTCGGTCGTCGAGGACGAGATGCTCTTTGGCCTCGAGAACTTTGGCGTTCCCCACGACCAGATCGAGCAGCGCGTGAGCGAAACGCTCGAGACCGTCGGCATCAGCGACCTGCGCGACCGCGAGATCGCCACCCTTTCGGGCGGACAGAAGCAAAAGGTAGCCATCGCCGCCATCCTCGCCATGCGTCCGCGCGTCTTGGTTCTCGACGAGCCCACCGCGGCACTCGACCCCGCCAGCTCCACGTTGGTCTTCGAGACGCTGCGTGAGGCAAACCGCACACTTGGAATCACCATCGTCGTCGTTGAGCAAAAGGTCGCCCTGCTCTCGGAGTACTGCAACCGCGTGCTCGTGCTCAACCATGGCGAAATCGCGCTGCAGGGCGAACCACACGAGGTCTTCGCGCATACCGACGAGCTCCGTGCCATCGGCGTCGACTGCCCTCGCGTCACGCGTATCTTCAATAGCCTCGAGGCCGATGGCCTGGTAAGCGGTACCCCTTGCTTGGATGTCGATGAGGCCGAGCGCCTGATTTCGGGCATTGTCGACCCCGCACACGCAAGCAGCGACATTCAGGCACCCGCCGGCTCACCGCACGCACCGTCGTTGCGCCCTCATGCCAAGGACGCCGAACCCGTACTCACCTTCGACCATGTTGAGTTTGCCTATCCCAATGGCGGCGCCGCCGTACACGACCTCAACCTGACGCTCTATCCCGGCGAGCTCGTGGGCATCGTCGGCCAAAACGGTGCCGGCAAGACCACGCTCACCAAGCTGCTCACAGGCCTGCTCAAGCCCGCCTCGGGCAGCGTGCGCGTCACGGGACTGGATACCGCGGCCGTTCCCACGAGCCGCATCGCCCGCGAAGTCGCAACGCTCTTCCAAAACCCCGACCGCCAGATCTGCAAGGATACCGTACTCGACGAGGTCGCTTTTGGCCTGGAGCTTGCCGGCATCGACCGTGCCGAGGCTCTGCGTCGTGCTCAACTCGTTATCGACCGCTTTGGCCTGCCTGCCGATGAGGCACCTTTCTCACTTTCGCGCGGCCAGCGACAAATGGTGGCGCTTGCCTCCGTCGTAGTGGTTGAGCCCAAGATCGTCGTGCTCGACGAGCCCACGAGCGGCCTTGATTACCGCGAGTGCATGACCGTCATGGAAACGGTGCGCACCATGGCCGAGCGCGGCTGCGCCGTTATCATGGTCTGCCACGATATGGAAGTTGTTTCCGACTTTGCCGAGCGCATCGTCGTCATGGCAAACGGTCACATCCTCGACCGCGGCCGCACGCACGAGCTATTCTCGAACATCGATCTCATGCGGCGTGCCTATGTTGAGCCGCCCCAGGTTATTGAACTCTCGCGCCGTCTGGCATCTTCCGTCTCGCCCGCTTTTGCGCAGGTGAGCGAGGTCACCGATATCGTTCGCATTACCAAGGAGATGGTCCGCCGTGGTTAACGTCATCGACTACATGCCGGGCGATACGCTGCTGCATCGCCTGAACCCCGTCGTCAAACTGGGCCTCGCCGCCGCCATCATCGTCGGCATCTTCTTGTCCGACACCTACGTGGCGCTGCTGGGCTTTTTGGCACTCGCCCTTGCGCTGGGTGCCTATGCCGGTGTCGTCGACCGTCTGCTCTCGCTGCTCAAGTTGCTGATTCCGCTCGCGCTTATCATGCTGGTGCTCCAGCTTGCCTTTATGCGCGATGGCAACGTTGTGTGGGGCTTTATCACCGACACGGGCCTCATCACAGGATCGAAGGCCTGTCTGCGCCTGCTGGGTGTGGCGTTACCGCTCATCCTCATGCTCATGGTGACCAAGCTCAACGACCTTGCCAACGCCTGCGTCGAGGTGCTGCACGTACCGTATCGCTATGCCTTCACCTTTACCACGGCGCTGCGCTTTGTGCCGGTGTTTGGTCAGGAGATGAACGCCATCATGGAAGCGCAGACCGCGCGCGGCGTCGAGTACGACACCAAGAACCCTATCAAGAAGCTTAAGCTCATGCTGCCACTGTGTGTGCCGCTGCTCATCTCGAGCGTGGGCAAGACCGATGCCACGGCCTTGGCGGCAGAACAGCGCGGCTTCTATCTGCGCACGCGCGCCAGCTCGTACAAGCGCTACCCCATCAAGGGCCTGGACATCGCCGTACTCATCGTCAGCATCGCCCTCATCGCCATCGGCTTCCTGTTCTAGTTCGCCACCGACAGCAACCGCCCAACGCAAAAGGCCTCGGCTCGCACCAAACGAGCCGAGGCCTTTATTGTTTCACCAGATAAAACCTACCAAAATTAACCTGTCCCTTTTTGACGGGTCGGAAGCTAGAGGCGGTAGGGGACGCCGCTGCGGATGATGGATTCGCGCACCAGGACATCCATAGCATCGAGGGTGATCTCGGGCATCTCTCGATACTTCTGCAGCACCGATAGCTCGGTGCAGGCCAGAATGACACGGTCGCAGCCGCTACGGGCGAACTCCCACATCACACGGTCGAACTTATCCATATCGGGCTCACGTCCGGCTTTCACATCATCGTAGATAAGCGACATCACATCGTTCTGACGTTTCTCGCCGGGATAGACGACCTCAACACCCGCAGCCTCGCATTCGCGGCCGTAGACGCCCGCGCCCACGGTTCCGTCGGTGCCCATGATGCCAATCTTGCGCACCGGCTCGGCCGGCATACTCAGGTTGGGGTCGAACTCGCACTCCCCCATCACCGCACCCGCAAGGGCATAGCGCACCGACTCACGCGGCATGTGGATAATCGGCACCTTCGTAAACGACTGGATCTGGTCGTAGAAGTAGTGTGACGTGTTGCAGGGAATGGCAATGTGCGCACAGCCCAGCGACTCGAGTGCCTGGGCACACTCTTTCATGGTCGCCAGCAGCTTGGCGTGCTCGCCAGTCTTAATGGCCAGCGTGCGGTCGGGCATGGTCGACTTGGAGAGCACCACCATGTCGATATGATCCTGATCGCAGGCAGCAGCCGTATGACGCACTACCTGGTCGTAGTAATACGACGTGGCCTCGGCGCCCATGCCGCCGATAACTCCCAGCTTTTCCATCGCCGCCTCCTTGGTGACGCTTGCGCAATTGCGCGTATCATACCCGCGCCCGCCCGATGTAAACCGGACGGGCGCCGCACTCATCTACTTGTAATACGTCTTGAACAGCTTAAAGTGGCGCAGCTTGGTGTGCCACATGCGCAGCCAGCGGTTAAAGACAAAGTCGCCCTTCATAAACGAAGGGTCGGCGCCCTTGCCTTCCTTGTCCAGGCGATGCACCTTAGCGCGCAGCTCGGGATCCTTGACGTACTTGTCGACGACCCCCATGGGGACGACCATCCACAGCGCCTCGTCCTGCGCCGTCACAAACTCCGGCTCAAACGGGCGGTTGAACACATACTCGTCCACCACATACTTGGCAACGTTAAAGCCGCTGTTAGTGACGTAGTAGTTGCTGCGACCTTGGCGCGTGTTGAAATCGAAGAACTTAAACGAGCCGTCGCGCTCGTCGTACTTAACGTCAAAGTTGGAATAGCCCACAAAGTGAAGGTCCTCGAGCAACTTGCGCACGCCGCCCATGAGCTCGTCATTGGGCTCGGTGATGATACAGGCGTGGTTGCCGACACCGTGAGGCTGATGCTCCTCGAGCAGCACGTGACCCAGGCACATCATGCGCACCTTGCCGTTGCGGTCGGAATAACTGGTGAGCACGCGCATGTACTCGTCATTGCCGGGCACGCGATCCTGCAAGATCAGGTCGTCGGTGTAGCCGCTGGCATACGAGTCACGAATGACCTGTTCCAGCTCGGCACGGTCGGCAATCTCATAGGCCTTTTTCTGGCCCTCGAACTCGTGCTGCCACCACATGATGCCGTCAGAAGGCTTCAGAATCATCGGGTAGGGAAAATCGATCTGGTCGAGCACTTCGGCAGGCGCCTCGCCTTGGGCGTTCAGCATCGCCATGGTGAAGGTAAAGGTATGCGGATAGGGCACGCCGTGCTTCTCGCACAGCTCGTAGAAGATCTCCTTCTTCTGACACTGCTCAAGCATGCTATAGGGAGCGTAAGGCGCGACGATGTTATCCGCCAACTCATGGGCATCCTTGGCCTGAGCCACGAGGGCAACATAGTTATCGCCACAGCCCACAAGGACAATCGTCTTATCGGCATGCGCTTGGGCAATGCCGTTGACGGTCCTGAGCATCACGGGCATGGTATCGATATCCACGTTGGGCGTGTAGTCGATAATCTGGCTGCGGTACGCGGGACCCGTCTGATACTTGCCAAAGACCAGACTCTTGACCTGGTACTCCTCATAGAAGGCGCGCGCCACCGAATAGGCGTTGATGTCGCCACCGAGCAGCACGGGAATGAACTCGCGCTCTGTAAACTGCAATGCCATGGAAACTTCCTATCATGAACTGCCCACACAACGGGGCGGTCTTTGCGCAACTGATTTATTCTAGCGTGCCAAGCCGCCGGCGCCCAAAGCTCCACCGTATCTATGGCAATCGACGTAATCGTCCAGCATGAAATCCGCCCTCGCCGTGATGGGACCCTGTAGTTGCAAAACCCCACATGAGGCGACTTTTGATAAACAAAAACCCTCTCGACAGGGTTCCGTAACGTTAAAGTTGAACTCTATGGTTTCTCAACAATTCATCATAACTGCAGGTCAAAGCCAAAGCCTCAAGTTCAACTTGACCCTTTGGAACCTTTAAGGTTCAAGTTGAGGTCGAAAGCAGTAGTAGAATACCGTTCGAACCATAACCTACGATTGATTGCAGAGGGACTGGATGCAGCATTCGAATCATCGCGCCGCAGCGCTCATTGCGTCGAAGCCGGCTCGTATCATCACGAGCGCCGCGCTCGCCGTTGCGCTGACGGCCACGCCGATGCTCTCCCCCGTTGCGGCGTATGCCGCCTCGCAGGCAACGCAGGACCAGCTTTCCGCAGCGCAGCAGAAGATCGAAGCCGCCACGAGCGCCTACAACGACGCCCGCACCAAACTCGATGACCTGCAAAAGCAGATTGACTCCAATGAGGCAAGCATCGAGGAAATCGAGGCTAAGCTTCCCGAGCAGCAGGCCAAGGCAAGCTCCGCCATGCGCGATCTGTACAAGTATCAGAAGGGCACCAACCCCATCGTGAGCTTCCTGGTCAACGCGCAGAGCCTGGGTGAGTTCATCACGACCTGCAAATACACCAACCAGATCACGAGCTCGAGCGTCGACGAGATCGAACAGCTCAATAACATGCAAACCGAACTCGAGCAGAACAAGGCTGAGCTCCAGCAGGCCAAGTCTCAGCTTGAGGCAGAGCAGAAAAACGCCGAGGATGCGTTGGCTCAGGCCCAGCAGCTCCGCAGCGAGGCGCAGGCAAAAGCCGAGCAGGAAAATGCCGCCGAGCTTGCCAAGCTTGAGGCCGATAAGGCCGCCGCCGAGAAGCTCTCGGGCGAGGGCGTAAGCGGCAGCAATTCCAGCAGCCAGGCCACCAACACCAACACCACCATCGACACCACGGTGAACAACGCCAATACCGGTAGCTCCGATTACGATTCGTTCATCAATGAGTGGACGAGCCGCATCGACAATTATCTCGCCGGCTCCCCCATGGCAGGCCAGGGCTATAACTTTGCCGTCGCCGCTTGGAATACCGGTGTCGACCCCCGTTGGTCCCCCGCCATCGCCTGCATCGAGAGCACCAAGGGTGCTTATTGCGCCAATTCTTACAACGCCTGGGGCTGGAGTGCCCGTGGCGGCGGTTGGCGCAGCTTTGGCAGCTGGAGCGAGGGCATCTCCGCTCACGTTGCCTATCTGGGCGCCAACTACGGCTCCACCCTTACCCCGGCAGCGGCCAAAAAGTACTGCCCGCCCACGTGGCAGGACTGGTACAACAAAGTCGCCGCTCAGATGAACCGCATCTAAGCGCAACTGCAAAGGGCCCCAATGGGGCCCTTTTCTTTTAGGTAGCGGAGGTATCGACGACGCCGGTCGCATTGGCAACCGCGACTATGACGATCATGCATAGGAGCAGCACACCCAATGCCTTGAGCCAGAGTTTCGCGAGTTTCTTGCCGCGATAGCTGTCGAGCAGTGCGAATCGCCGACGAAGACGGCGCTTATCGAGCAGCACAAAATGCATAAGCACCATAAGGCCATCAACAAAGAAAAAATACTCGATTATGAGAAACCACGTCGGGTAGCTTTGGTTTGCTCCCGTGGGGTGAAAGACGGCAAAGTGACTTCCGGCAAAGAACACAAGTAGGGAGAAGCAGACAAGCGTATTCCAAATGCGCCCCAGAGACTCCGGAACGCGAGAGAGCAGACCGCATGCAGCGGAGGCGGCAGGCCTAGGAAGCCCTGCGGGGTTCTGGAGCCCTTGGAGCATCAACACCGTCTCCGAGGCCGGAGTACGGACAGGCGCAGGCGCAGGAGGCCGCACGGGGCGGCTCAGATCGTATGCCGCGCGCGTCGCCCGTCCCAATGCCTCCGCACTCGCAAAACGCTTGGCCGGGTCGAGCGCCATCGACATGCAGACGGCATCGGCAAGTGGAGTGGGAATGCCACGCGCCTCGCATTGCTCGCGCATGTCGAGCCCTGGTTTAGGGTCGACTCCCGTCAAGCAGAAGAACAACAGGGCGCCAAGTGCGTAGACGTCGCTGCGCACGCTCGTCTGCCCAAACCCATACTGCTCGGGCGGCGCATAGGGCCGCGTGCCAAACTTGACGGTGTCGGCATCGGCACCATCGCGCCATACGCGCGCAATCCCCAAGTCGATAATCACCAGCGACGAAAACGTCAGGCCGTCATCAGACGTATAGTTGGCACCCGTCACGATGATATTCGACGGCTTGAGGTCGCGATGGATCACCGGCGCCGACGTCTCCCCCGCCATTGCAAAACCGGCGTGGAGCTCGCCCACGGCATCGCATAGGGCAGGATACAATTCACGTGCATAATCGGGGGTGGCTCCCAGACGGTCCACCAGCGCCCCGAGCGTCTCCCCTTCGATGTATTCCATAACCACGTTGAGCTCGTCGCCCACACGACGACAATCGACGATTCTGGGCAGGTGCTCAAAACGCCTGCCTGCCCGCTGAGAGGCAAACAGACGCTCGTATGCCCCGCCGATTTGAGCCGAAGCATCGATGCGTTTACGGACAAAGGGGCCGAGCGAACCACCGCCGGTTCCTTCAAAGTACACGAGCTCGGTTGTTTCAACGGACGAGCGCTTAAGTACACGCTCCACGCGATAGCTGTCGTCGCGACCGAGCGACGCCAGGTGCTCGGCAAGCGCTGCGGTCAGCTCGTCATCGGAATATGTTGTGGTCTGAGTATCCATAGCCTCCATCATAGCGCAGGGCGCAGACACCCCATGGCATCCGCGCCCCGTTCGCTTGCATCGTTGTTCGGCAGCCCCGCCGGCTCAGATATCAGCCGCTAACTCACCGTCTCCTCACCAAAGCGATACAGCTCCTCGTTAACCTTTTGGAGGCTACACCCGCGATCGATGCAAAAGATGATAATCGCATCACGGCGATCCTTGCAGTTAAGGACGCTTACCCCGGCAGCCGTCAGCGCACGGTTGGTCTCCTTGAGCGTCAGCGCCATCGCAAAGGCAATCTGCAGCACCTTATTGCGACTCGGGTGACGCGCACCGGTAAAGATCTGATAGCCAAAGGTCTCATTGAGATCGGCCATACGAACCACGCGCGAGCGCTCCAAGCCCTTTTCCTGCAGCAGCTGCTTCAGGTAGTCCGAAAGCGACGGGGCGGCAAAGTCGTGCTCCCTGATATAGCCATCGATGTTCGGCGCATCGAGAAGCTCATTGAGCAACTCCTCAGTCAGCTTTTTATCGGGCATACGACTTCACCTCCCCCAGTGCATGCAACATGCTAGAAACCGCTTACGTCCGAACGCTCCCAGCTAGCAACCTGGTCGGGAGACACCGTACCCAGCGCCTCGAACTTCCAGGAGCCGCCCGCCTTCAGATGATTGGTGTTTGCAAGAGCCGTTCCAACCTGGTTGCCATCGGCATCATACAGAACATACTCAATCTGAATGTAGCTCTTTTCCTTGTCCGTGTTATTGGTCAGCGTGCCCGTGATCTTATAGGCAAACTGATTGGAGGTGTCTTCAGCCTCATCAGCAATGGTATACGGTTCTTGCGGTTCTTTTTGCTCCTCAGCCTGCTGTGTCGCCTCGACAGGTTTTGCCGAATCGCTCGCAGACGAATCGGTTGAATTGCCACCCATAGAACCCACGGCACCGACGATAACCAGCACCACGATGACGCCTAGGACAATCTTGCCGATCGGCTTCTTTCCCTCTTTTGCCATTATTCATCCTTCCTACGATCCGGCTACCGTGCCGGCACACAGCACATCGTAGAAAGGATTGAACTTGAATTCATTAGCTGAGGGCTAAGGTTGCGGTAAACGGCCAATGCAGCTATCCAGACGCCGAGCAAACGCACTTTGCGTGACCGTCTGCTGGCAGCGCATCAACCCACCGTGACGGATTTCCCGGTAAAGGCACTGATCATCATTAGGACAAAGAACACCAGGTAGCTGATGCTCAATAGGTACGCAATGATCAGGAAGACGACCCAGCCGACATTGGTCTTACCGTCGGCGCGGCGCCGCTCGCGAGAACGGCACAGCCAGACCGTCACGCCGATGGCGGTGATAAACAGTACGAGTGCCGCCGCAGCCAGCCCAGCAAACACAAACATCACGCCAATGCTCACAGCGATGACCGGAAGCAGCAGCAAACCGCATCCGCATCCACCCGGACTATATACGGCAGACTGTCGGCGTCGTTCCATCGTCACTCCAAGCCAAGCAATCGTTTGTAGACATCGAGGCCTTTGAGTAGGATTTCCTCGTCAAAGAGCATGGTATCAGTGTGAAGGGCGCTCGTGGCATAGGCGGGGCAGCCATCCGAATCGATCGGATTATCTTGTCCCTCCGGCACGCCCGTACCCAGGAGGAAGAACACGCCTGGCAGATGGCGCTGATAGAAAGCGAAGTCCTCGGCAATCAGCAAAGGCTCATCCACGAGTTGCAGCTCGGACAAGACAGGCGCAATGTGGGCGAACAGCTCGGGGTCGTTATCGACCGGCGGATAGCCCTCGGCAAAATCGAGGTCATATGTGCAGCCCGTTGCGACGCAGGCATCGTCCAGCACGCGGCGCACGCCCTCGCGCGCGCGGTCGAACATGTCGTCCGTAAACACACGTAGGCTGCCGGCAACATGGGCCTCCCCCGCCACCGCATTGCAGACGGTGCCGGCCTGCAGCAGGCCGAACTTACCAATGCAGGGCTCGTCGACACCCAACTCGTCCATGAGCTCGCGCTCGGAAACCAAGAACTTGGCAGCCGCCAGCGCCGCATCGTGCGACTCCTCGACCGGAACGCCATAGGTCTTAGCGATATGGATGCTCGTGCCATGGATATGAATGTGTGTCTCACTCGAACGCGCCAGCAATGGGCCGGAGCAGCTCGCCAACGTGTTCGCAGGCAGGTCGGGCCATACGTGGAACCCGAAGATGCGGTCCGCCCCGTAGCGCTCAAACACCCCACTCTCACAAACCGTCTTGGCGCCACCGGTCGTCTCCTCGGCAGGCTGGAACACAAAGAGCACGTTGCGCTTGATGGCACCCGGCTGCTCGCGAATCGTACGGTCAACGTAGGTTGCCGCAGCAAGTGCCATAGCCATGTGCCCATCGTGCCCGCAGGCGTGCATCTTGCCGGGATGCGTCGAGGCAAAGGCCGCGCCCGTTGCCTCCGCGATGGGCAGGGCGTCCATGTCGGCGCGAATCGCCGTGGCATGCACGGCACCAACGCCAGCGTCGAAGAAAGCGCAGACGCAGCTGGGGCACGGATGGGTCACCTCACAAGCGAGCGGCGCCAACACGCCCTCGATATAGGCGATCGTCTGCGGAAGATCGAAATCGAGCTCCGGAATGCGATGAAGATCGCGGCGATAGCGACGGAGTTCTTGGAGCTCGGTCATAGAGAATCCCTTCGTGAGGCACACCTGTTGCAACTTATTGTGATACAGGATTGTGGCACACATGTTTCCAGCATATCCCTGCATTTTTTAAACGTTATATACGAATACTCTTGTTTGGTAAAGTGCAACGTGGTAGGGTCGTTACCACTTGATAGAGGCGCGGGCACGAAGAGCCGCGGGCGAGCCGGCAGGCTTTGACCCCGCGGGGAGGCGAAACCCGCCGAACTGGGTTTTTCGGGCACGAACAGCCTGGTGGGCCTGCGGGAAACACCCGCAGGACTGTCTGCAGCAATGCGGGAGCGCTATCCGGACATTGGGTCCACGCTATGCGGATTCGATGCGCAGATGGCGCCGTCTGGATAGCGAGGTTTACGGGACATGGCATTGACCCCCAACGAAGCATATGCGGCTAAGCAGCCGTTTGTGGACAAGGAGACGCTCGAGCATATCGTCGAGCAGTTCCCCACGCCATTTCATCTATACGACGAGGCGGGCATCCGCCGCAACATGCAAGAAGTGCGCGACGCCTTTGCATGGAACCCGGGCTTTAAGGAATACTTTGCCGTCAAGGCCAACCCCAACCCGGCGCTCATCTCCATTCTCAACGAATACGGCTGCGGCTGCGATTGCTCGAGCTATACCGAGCTCATGATCGCCCGCTCGCTGGGCATCACGGGACACGACATCATGTTCTCGTCCAACGACACGCCGGCGGCGGACTTTGAGCTCGCCGACAAGCTGGGTGCCATCGTCAACTTTGACGACATCAGCCACATCGAGTTCTTTGAGCACGTTGCGGGGCCCATCCCCAAGACGGTCAGCTGCCGCTTTAATCCGGGTGGCCTGTTCCAGCTCTCCAACGGCATCATGGACAACCCGGGCGACTCCAAGTACGGCATGACCACCGAGCAGCTCTTCGAGGCCTTTCGCACGCTCAAGGCCAAGGGTGCCGAGGACTTTGGTATCCACGCATTCCTTGCCAGCAACACCGTCACCAACGACTACTACCCCAAGCTTGCGCGCATCCTCTTTGAGCTTGCCGTGCGCCTGGAGCGCGAGACCGGCGCACACGTCGCCTTCATCAATCTGTCCGGCGGCGTCGGCATCCCCTATCTGCCCGAGCAGCAGGCCAACGACATTCACGCCATCGGCGAGGGGGTGCACGCGGCATACGACGAGATCCTGGTTCCTGCCGGCATGGGCGATGTGGCCATCTGCACCGAGATGGGCCGCTTTATGATGGGCCCCTACGGCTGCCTGGTCACCAAGGCCATCCACGAGAAGCAGATCTACAAGGACTATATCGGTGTCGACGCAAGCGCCGTCGATCTGATCCGCCCTGCCATGTATGGCGCTTACCACCACATCACGGTGATGGGTCAGCCGGGTGGCGCCGACAAGACCGCAGCACCCGTTACGGACACCTACGACATCACGGGCAACCTATGCGAGAACAATGACAAGTTCGCCATTGATCGCGAGTTGCCGCATATCGACATGGGCGACCTGCTCGTGATCCACGATACCGGCGCGCATGGCTACTCCATGGGCTACAACTACAACGGCCGTCTGCGCTCCGCCGAGGTGCTGCTGCGCCCCGATGGCTCGGCCGACCTCATCCGCCGTGCTGAGCGCCCGGGCGATTACTTTGCCACGCTCGACGTGCTGCCGAGCGGCCGAGAGCTGCTGGCCAAGTCGCGCGCCGAAAGTGCCCGCCGTCGCGCCCAGGACGAGCGTCTGGCCGTCGCCGCTCAGTGGAACAAACGCATCCAGATCGCGGAAGCGAAGGAGAAGAACATGGATATCCGCAACCTCGAGGGTTCGATCGTCGCCCTCGTCACGCCGTTTAAAAAGGACGGAAGCGTCGACTTTGACGCGCTCGAGCGCCTTATCGATTTCCACCTGCAAAACGGTACCGACGCCATCCTCACCCTGGGCACCACCGGCGAGAGCGCCACGATGACTGACGATGAGGACAACTCCGTTGTCGCCGCGGTGGTCAAGCAGGTTGCAGGCCGTGTCCCCGTCATCGCCGGCTCGGGCTCCAACTCCACGCAGACCATGCTCACCAAGTCGCTCACCTATCAGGGCCTGGGCGCCGACGGCCTGCTGCTCATTACCCCCTACTACAACAAGTCCAACGAAGAGGGCATCTACCAGCACTTTAAGACCGTTGCCGATGCCGTAGATATCCCCTGCATCCTGTACAACATCCCCGGCCGCTGCGGCTGCGGCATCAGCGAGCGCAATGTGGAGCGCTTGGCCGCGCACCCCAACATCATGGGTATTAAGGAAGCCTCGGGCAACGTCGCCTACGCGGCCAAGATCGCCCACCTGCTGTCCGACGACTTCCGCATGTACTCGGGCGAGGACGCCCTCACCGTGCCGCTCATGAGCCTGGGTGCCTCGGGCACCATCAGCGTGTGGGCCGATGTTCAGCCGCAGCTCGTGCACGACATGTGCCGCGCCTATCTGGACGGTGACGTGGAGCGCGCCCGCGATATCCAGATCGCCGGTCAGCCGCTCATCAACGCCCTCTTTAGCGAGGTCAACCCCATCCCTGTTAAGGAAGCGCTCGCACAGATGGGTATGATCGAGGCAAACTACCGCATGCCGCTGTGCCCCATGGCCAACGACACGCGCGCTGCACTTACCGATGCTCTGAAGGGAGCTGGTCTGCTTGATTAAGACCGTCATTATGGGAACGGGCCGTATGGGCTCGCTCATCCGCACCACCGCCGAGGGCGTTGTCGACGCCGCCGGTCAGCCCGTTTTTGATATCGTCGCCCAGATCGGCTTCGACTTGTCCGAGCTCGAGAGTGCCCCGGCAGCCGACGTCATCATCGACTTCTCGAACGTCGTGACCTTCGATGCCGTCGTCGCCTATGTCGAGCGTACAGGCGCCGCGTTGGTCTCGGGCACCACGGGCTACACACCAGAGCAGATGGATCGCCTGCGCGAGCTGGGTCAGAACGCCCGCGTCATGCACTCCGGCAATTACTCCATCGGTATCGCAGCCCTGCGTCATCTGGTAGCACAGGCCACACGCGAGCTGCCCGGCTTTGACTGCGAAATCGTCGAGACGCACCATAACCAAAAGGTCGACGCCCCCAGCGGCACTGCCAAGTTGCTGCTCGATGCCGTCGTCGAAGCCGAGCCCGAGGCGGGCTACCACCCCGTCTATGGCCGCGAGGGCATGTGCGGAGCGCGCGACCCCAAGGAGATCGGCATGCACTCGCTGCGCGGTGGCACTGTCGCCGGCGTGCACGAAGTGAGTTTCTTTGGCCAGGACGAGGAAGTCACGCTCACGCATCGCGCCACGAGCCGTCAGATCTTCGTCAACGGCGCCCTGGCAGCCGCGCAGAAGCTCGTCACCCGCGAGCACGGCTTCTATACGTTCGACCAGGTCATGTTTGCCTAACCAGGTATCAACCGGATCCACCCAAAGGAGAGACAGCAAATGAGCAATGCAGCCGATATGGATGCACAGGAGATTATCAACTACATCGCCACCGCGCCCAAAAAAACGCCCGTCAAACTGTACGTGCGCGAAAAGCCGGGCATGAAGGTTGCCTGGGGCGACGCACACGTCTACGGCGGTCGTCGTGGCAAGACTGTCTTTGGCGACTGGGACGAGCTCAAAGCCATCCTTGATGCCAATGCCGATTCCATCGATTACTACGATGTGGAGAACGACTGCCGCAACTCCGCCGTGCCCATGCTCGACCTCAAGGGCATCAACGCCCGCATCGAGCCGGGCGCGATCATCCGCGACCGCGTCGAGATCGGCGACCGCGCCGTCATCATGATGGGTGCCATCATCAATATCGGCTCCGTTATCGGTGAGGGCTCCATGATCGACATGGGCGCCGTGCTGGGCGGCCGCGCCACAGTGGGCAAGAACTGCCACATCGGCGCTGGAACCGTGTTGGCAGGCGTCGTTGAACCCGCAAGCGCCACGCCCGTCATCATCGAGGACGATGTCATGATCGGCGCAAACGCCGTGGTCCTGGAAGGCGTGCGCGTGGGCAAGGGCGCTGTTGTTGCCGCCGGCGCCGTGTGCGTCGAGGACGTCCCCGCTGGTGCCGTCGTGGCCGGTGTCCCCGCCCGCGTCATCAAGATGCGCGACGAGAAGACCGACAGCAAGACCGGCCTCGAGGAAGGCCTGCGCCAGCTGTAGGGTTGCGCGGGTTTACCAACCCGCGCAACAGCTCGACGCTGCAAACGCCCCAGAGCGGCAATCTGACGTTCAATCGTCGGGCATGACCAGAAGGTCAATGCCCTCCTCTTTCACGTCACCTTGCTCGCCTAGGGGCGTTTTCGCTGACGTATGCTCAGCCTGCGGCGCAATTCAATCCCATGCAAAAAGGCCGAAGCACCATCGGAGCTTCGGCCTTTGTTTTTTGCAGCGTCCAGGCGCAGTTTATCGATTCTCGATGCTGCCGATGTTTTTGAGCTCGATGGAGATGAGGCCGTTGGGTTCGTTGACGAACTCGATGTACTCGGAGTTCGAGCCCATCTCGGCCGGGAAGCTGATCTCAATACCCGTGTCGGTACGAATCTTGTGGTTGCGCACGGCCGCACGCTCGACCTGCTTGCGCTCCACGGGCACACGCTCGGGCACCTTCTCTTCGGTCAGCGCCGCACGTACGCTCTCCTTGATGACCGGTTCGTCCTCAAAGACCTCATCGACGATATCCCAAGGCGGAAGCTCCTCGTCATCCTCGACCTTCTCGGCAACGGCAGCCTTAACCTTAGCGAGCGCTACGGCCGTATTGGCACCGTGCTCCTCGGCGACTTCCTCGACCACACGCGTCACGGTGTCGATGACCTCCTTGCCCGATACGCCCGTGTCGCACTGCAGCAGACCGTCGGGAATGAGCATACGGTCCTCGCCGGCAATCTTGCGCTTCTTGTCCACGTAGCCGATCTCCATGGTACTCGCGCGCACGATGGCATAGCTCGGCACCTTTTGCGAGGGGTTCGGCAGAATGGCGTAGTGGCGCGCGATGTCGTTGCGCACCTCTCCCTCCTCGCGGCCCACTTCGTGCATAAAAGCCTGCTTGGAGCCCAGCAGCATCACGGCAAACCAGCGGGCATCCTCATCGTCGTCAAAATCGGCCACGAGCACGTCGGTGGACTCGGCTTTCTCGGCTTTGGTGAGCTCGGAGGAGATAAACTCTGCAATCTGCTGCGACAGGTCCACGAACTCGCGCTCGCCAAAGAAATAGCCCTTGAGCTCGCCGCCAAACGCAGAGTTCTCGGCAAACGTGGCGCGTTTATTGTCGGCCGAGGTACGTGCGCGGCGCAGATGCGTGGTCACGAAGTTGCGCACGGTACGACTCTCGATATCGAGCTCGCGCTGGCTCATGACGTTGACGGCAGAGTCAAAGTCCAGGATATGCAGAATCGCGTGATTGATTTTCATATACGGCATTCCGTTCTAGATCGATTTCGGCATGAACCAGTATAGCGGTCGAGCCCTCCCCGAGCGCATCGAAGATTGGTGCATCTGGGACAGGTTGCTTTGCACCAATGGCTAGCGCAGGAGCTCGGACTGCCAAGCCTCGAGCTGTTCTGCCAGACTCTTACCGGCAGCGGACATGTCGATCTGGGGTCGTTTGGGCAGCAGTGCGCACTTAAGGATTGCCACGATGGTCTGCGAGACAAAGCGTCGTGTATCCTTGTCGAAACCTTGCGCAGTCTGGAGCATCACGGGCAGGCTCTCGCGCAGATTCCCAGCGATATCCGCAAACCGCTCAGCACCCGTAGCCTCAAACACGGAGAACAATGCATCTACAAAACGCTCGCGCTCGGCAGGCCCCACTGCAAGCAGCATCTCGCGAATGGAGCCATCAACGTATCGAGCACCGGCGGACAGGCGCTCACAGTACACGAAGTCGCGACCATCAACCACCCAGCTAAAGGGATTGTGCTGCAGCAGGCTGAACTCGGTGCTCTCAACGATGGCATAGTCCTCCTGCGTCTCAAACATCATGCCAAAGATCGACGACCGAGGTAGCGTCTTGTCGATTCGACCGGAAAGATCGGCAAAGGCGTTGCCGTTCAGAAACTCCTCGACGAAGCCCGGACCATCATGGGAATACACCCGTTCGATTCGCTCACGGGCGACATCGGAGCACATCGTCGCACCGTACACCGCAAGGTTTCCACCCTTGGAATGACCTCCGCACAAAAGCGGCCCGTCAATCGCATCCGCCGCCTCGTCCACATAACGCGCCGCGGATTCCTGGGCCGGCACAGGACACCGGAATGCCATGTTAAAGTCCTCTTTCCAGCCCACAATCGTGCTGTCGGTCCCCCGGAAGGAAAGATAACTAAACCCCGCCGGAAACCGGAACGCCATGGCTGCAAACTGCTCTGTCGCCACCACATCGCTCACGGCACGATAGCCGCAAACGTGCACGCCACGGTAGCGAGGGCTTGCTGCCACGGCCTCCAACAAGGCCCTGCTCCCCTCTGGGTCCCACAGGTCGCCAATCATGTCCCAGTAGCACTCGGCACGCAGCAGCTCGCGTACGTCTAGGCCCTGCCAGTTCGTCAGCTCCGCCATATCACCCGGCAAACGCAAATAGGACAACCACGCAAAGACCAGGCTATCCACCGCGCAGAACGGCCGTTCCTCAAACGGGTCAAACGCCGTCTGGGCATAGGTCAAAAAATTAGGCGAATCCGACATGGCCCTCCCGTCAACTATGGTGCATTGGGGTCAGGTTACTTTGCACCAAAAAGGCGCCCGGGCCGTGTGGGCTCGGACGCCTTCATTGTAGCTTTTCGCTTTAGCGAGCTTGATTTAGCAGGAGAAGTCGACGCTGTCGATGATGTCCTTGAGGGCCTTGGCGGAGGCGGTGAGCTCGTGCTGCTCGTCATCGTTCAGCGGCACGGGGACGCGGCAGACAACGCCGTCGCGGCCAACGACGGTCGGCATGGAGATGGCAAGATCGGACAGGCCGTACTCGCCCACCATAAGCGAGGAGACAGGCAGAACGGTCTGCTCATCGCGCATGACGGCAGTGCAGATGCGCTTGACGGCCATGGCGACGCCGTAGTAGGTGGCGTGCTTCTTCTCGATGATGGTGTAGGCGGAGTTCTTGACGTCCTCGGCGATGCGCTTCTCGGCAGCCTCATGCTCCAGGTGGCCGTGAAGCTCGCAGAAGGTGTTCAGCGGAACGCCGGCAACCTGGGCGCTGGACCAAGCGACGAACTCGGAGTCGCCGTGCTCGCCCATGACATAGGCCTGGACATCGCGCGGGTCGACCTCAACGTGGGCACCAAGCATCTGCTGCAGACGGCCGGTGTCGAGCACGGTACCGGAGCCGATGACATGGCCCTCGGGCAGGCCGGACATCTTGATGGCTGCGTAGGTCAGAACGTCGACCGGGTTGGAGACGATGAGCAGAATGCCGTCGAAGCCAGACTTCTTAATCTCGGGGATAATGGACTTAAAGATGTTGACGTTCTTGTTGACCAGGTCCAGACGGGTCTCACCGGGCTTCTGGGCAGCGCCAGCGGTGACGACGATCATGGCGGCGTCGGCGACATCGGAATAATCGCCGGCGTAGATCTTCATCGGCTCGGCAAACGTCATGCCGTGCGCGATATCCAGGGCCTCACCCTCGGCGCGGTTCTTGTCCACGTCGATGAGGACCATCTCGGAGAACAGACCACTCTGCATCAGCGCGAACGCCGAAGACGAACCAACGAAACCGCAGCCGACAATAGCGACCTTCTTCTCGTTAACCATTAGAAACTCCCATCTCTCTCCACAAACAAGCCGCCCGGGAACGACCCGAGCGGCTTGCCGTAATCCCAATACATCCAATCGGGACTTTGATTATGCTCCTATTCGCAGCCAAAAATCGACCGTTTACCGAAATTGTTTGCAGGATTCGTAAAATAACTGCACGAAATCGGTTTCGAGCTATTGACGAGCCTAAATGATCTTCTAATACAGGCCCGCCTCGCGAATAGCCTCGACAGCCAGAGCGATCTGATCGGGCGGCAGGACCAGCGCCATGCGCACGTGTCCCTCGCCCGAAGGACCAAAGCTCGCGCCCGGCGTCACCACAACGCCGGCCTTCTCCATAAGCTCCTCGCAAAACGCCATGGAATCGGTGCGACCACCGGGAAGCTTGGCCCACACAAACATAGAGCCATGCGCGTTGGGACGCTCCCAGCCCAAGCCCTCAAGACCGTCGCACAGGGCATCGCGGCGCTCCTGGTACTTCAGACGCTGCGCCTCGACCTCATCGCGCGGACCGTTCAGGCAGGCGATAGCAGCCTTCTGGATCGGGAAGAACATACCAAAGTCGATCTGGCCGCGCAGCTTGGCAAAGGCAGAGACCACGTCCTCGCGGCCGACCAAAAAGCCGATACGCGCACCGGTAACGTTAAACGACTTGGAAAGCGAGAAGAACTCCACGCCCACCTCAAGCGCACCAGGATACTGCAAGAAGCTTCCGCCCGGCTCGCCGTCGAACACGATGTCGGAGTACGCGTTGTCATGGACGATGAGCAGGTCGTGCTCGCGGGCGAAAGCGATGATCTCCTCGTAGACCTCGGGCGTGCCCACCGAGCCGACCGGGTTGGCGGGCAACGACACGATCATATACTTGGCACGATCGGCCACCTCGGGATCGATGCCCGCCACATAGGGCAGGTAATTATGCTCGGCGACCAACGGATAGTACTCGAGCTTGGCATCGGCAATCTTGGCGCCCGCCTCAAAGACCGGGTAGCACGGATCGGGAACCAAAATGGTGTCACCCGGATCGAGCAGGGCCAGGCCCAAATGGCCCACGCCCTCCTGCGTGCCGTTGCACGACTGCACCATAGACGGCGTAATGCCCGAAACGCCAAAGCGGCGCTCATAGTAATCGCACACGGCTTGCTTGAGTTCGGGCAGGTCGCGCAGGGCATACTTCCACATCTCGGGGTCCTGGGCCGCTTGCGTGAGCGCCTCGACCACGTGGTCGTACGGCTTAAAGTCGGGCGTGCCCACGCTCATGTTGTAAATGGTCTTGCCCTGAGCCTTCAGCGCAAGCAGTTTGTTGTTGAGCGAGGCGAAGACCTCCGCGCCAAAGCGGTCGAGACGCTGCGATGCCTGCATGGTGCCACCTTTCGATATGAAAAACGCGGCGCTCCGACAAGAGCGCCGCGCGATACGGGCCATCAGATTGCAAAAGTGTAACGCTTGTACCCGCTGTTTTGGTTCAATTTGGCAACCTTAGTCCATCGGATTGAGCGCGTCAATCTGGGCGAGCCACAGGCGCGAGCTGGCGTCACTCGGCATGCGCCAATCGCCGCGCGGGCTGAGCGTGACCGAGCCCACCTTGGGGCCATCGGGCAGGCAGCTGCGCTTAAACTGCTGGGCAAAGAAGCGACGGTAGAACGTACGCAGCCACGTGTGAACGGTCTTGACGTCGTAGGCGCCCTCGAAGCTCTTGAGCGCCATGCGGTAGATCTTGCCCGGCTCAAAGCCAAAACGCAGCAGGTAGTAGAGGAAGTAGTCGTGCAGCTCGTACGGGCCCACCAAATCCTCAGTCTTCTGCGCAATCTCGCCGTCGCCCGTGGGCGGCAGAAGCTCGGGGGACACCGGCGTATCGAGGATATCGAGCAAGACCTCGGCAATACGCCCGCCAAAAACATCAGCGGCATAGCGCACCAGATGGCGCACAAGCGTCTTGGGCACGCTCGCGTTGACGGCGTACATGCTCATGTGGTCGCCGTTGTAGGTAGCCCAGCCGAGCGCCAGCTCCGACAGGTCGCCCGTGCCGATGACAAAACCGCCGGCCTGATTGGCCAGATCCATCAGAATCTGCGTACGCTCGCGGGCCTGGCTGTTCTCGTAGGTCACGTCCTGCACGGCCGGATCGTGCTCGATGTCCTTAAAATGCTGCTCCACGGCTGCATGGATCGAGACTTCGCGGAAGCTCACGCCTAGGTCGCGAGCGAGCGACTCGGCATTCGACTTAGTGCGATGCGTCGTGCCAAAGCCGGGCATGGAAACCGCCGTGATACCCGTGCGTGGCAGCCCCAGTGCATCGAAGGCACGCACGGTCACAAGCAGTGCCAGCGTGGAGTCCAGGCCGCCTGAAAGACCGATGGCAGCTGCCTTAGTACCCGTATGGGCAAGGCGGGTCTTGAGGCCGGCAGTCTGCAGGTCGAGAATCGTCTCGCAGCGCTCGGCTAGGTCGCCATGGTCGGCCGGTACAAAGGGCGCGCGCGGGAAAACGCGGTCGATATCGCAGGCATCGCGCAGGACAGGTTCGTCTGTCAGCACGCCCTCAAAAGAGAACTCAACGGTCGTGGCCTCCGGCGCATCGTCCGCGCGCGTCCACGTCGTCGAGCGACGGCGCTCGGCAACCAGGCGGTCGAGGTCGACATCGGCGATGGCCATATCGCAAGTAAGCAGTTTGGTCGCGGCGAGCTTGGAGCCGTTTTCGTAGACGAGGTTCTCGCCCGCAAAGACCATATCGGTCGTGGACTCGCCCTCGCTCGCGTCTGCATACGCATAGGCACAGTACAGGCGCGCGCTCTGATTGGAGATGAGGCTGCGGCGATAGTCTGCCTTACCGATAATCTCGTCCGAAGCCGACGGGTTGAGAATCACCGTCGCACCGGCAAGCGCCATCTCGGTCGAAGGAGGCGCCGGCACCCACAGGTCCTCGCAGACCTCAACGCCCAGCACCAGGTCCTCGGCGCCCTCATCACAGCAACGGTAGACAAGCCCCGAGCCCAGCGGGACCGGACCCTGACCGGCAAATTCAAGCCAAACGGGATCGGTAGGTGCCGGAGCAAACCAACGGCGCTCATAGAACTCGCCATAGTTGGGCAAATACTTCTTGGCCGTGAGGCCCAAAAGCTCGCCCGCGCAGCCCACGGCGGCGCAGTTGTAGATATTCTCGGCAACCGCAACGGGAAGACCAATGGTAAAGACAATCGGCAGCTCACGAGTCTCGTCGAGGATATGCACCAGAGCAGCCTCGCAGGCATGCAGCAGTGTGCGGTTATGGAACAGATCGGCCGCGGTATAGCCGGTCAGGTTAAGCTCGGGCAGCACCAGCGCGCGAACGCCACGCTCGGCAGCCTCACGCACGGCAGCCAACGCCACCTCGGCATTGCCCTCGACATCGGCAACGCGAATCTTGGGCGAGGCCGCCGCCACACGCAAAAAGCCGTCGTTCTTATTAGCCGAAACGCAGCATTGCCTTGTTGATCTGGACACTGGAGGCCCCTTCTACCCTGAGATTCAGTCTAACGGACGTTCACATATCTCTAACTAGCCAAAGCAACCTCCCAGTTTACTGAGACGCCAACCTGTGCTAAGAGCATGTATTCCAAAAATATCTTTAATTAAAAAAGGAGAAATCGATAATCGACTTCTCCTTTAAGCGAGGCAAGTAAATTCCGAAACTAATGGCAGAATTTATCCATGTAGTCCTCAAAGTCGAACACTTCTACCACGACGCCCTCTTCCTGAGACTCTTTCAGTTGCTCCAAGAGATCTTTGTTAATAACGTCCATGCAGAAACCTCCTCTATCTAATCAATTGTAGTATATCTGCTTTCATGCAATTATCAACCAACTTGTTTAATTGCTCCTCGTTTGCCGATAGTCCCTCTTTTTTCAAAATGTCGCGCACCTCGTTCTTAGTAATCGGCTTTTCAAACAACGAAAGCAAAGCGAACGAATAATCATTAACCGCACACATTCTATGGGTGGCACAACTCAGCAGTACTCTTAACCCCTCTTTTGAGCGTCCGACTTCTTTAACAAACGAACTTTTAACCAATTGAAAACCATTATCGTGCATTACATAATCGGCATCGATATTTGTATTCAGCAATCCATAATGCAACAGTTCTTCTATCGCCCTTGTCAGCTCGAGGTCGCCCTGATCAAGAATAAGAGAAATGCTACAATCGGCCTCCAATAAACGGGCCAACTTAAGGTATACCAACTGGGAAACAGCATAGACATGATGGTATTCAGAATTATAGAAGTAGGCAAATGGCTCAACGAGCACGACAGAGGTCTTGGAATCCAGCCAGATTCGATCAGCTGGATTTAGACTAGTTAGCCGTCGCTTTACTTTGGTCAAATGTCCCTTATACCTGACAGCGTGAATAGAATCTAGGATCCAGGTCACCTCTGAAATATGAAGCCGCTGGGGCAAGTCAATTGTGTCGCTACCGTTTATGACCTCTTGCATATAAAAATCAATATGATGCTCATCAGATAAGGATTTTGCTTCATTTAAAGTTAAACCAGTGCCTGAAACATAATCCACTTCGAGGCGCAAATCCTCATATTGGGACTTCGGCATTACAGAGACACCATACTTATCGGGATGATTCCAAACATCCGACCCCATAACGAGACCAAAATTCGTAAATCCTCTCGTGGAATATGGAACACCACATACCTGTTTTGAATAATTCAAAACATTCTCTGTATAAGCTAAGGTGTTCAGAGCCTCTTCTTTAGTTTCGGTCGGAAAGCCAATCATAAAAAATAGATGAACAGGAATACCCGCATTGAGACAATCATGGATATTGCGATCAATCCAATCAACTCTCGTGTTCTTCTTCATTAGATCAAGAACTCTTTGGTTGTATGACTCGAGGCCAAACTGAATCTGCCTACATCCACTTTGGTATATCTTGTTAAAAACGTCTGTACTTAGGGTTGGAGAGAACCTCGTTTCTCCATGCCAGAAAAACGTTTTTCCCGATGCGTTTATTTCATCCGCGAGTTGCTCCATTCTTTTGCCTTCGAATGTTTCATCCACAAAAGAGAAAACTCTCGTGCCGTATTTTTCATTTAACCGACACATTATTTCAAATACTCTCGATATAGGCATCTTTCGGTAACAACCACCGGTAGCACCGGGAATGGTGCAGAAGGCGCAATGATTAAAACACTGCCTAGAGGAATAAACCGGCAATATTAGCTCAGGCATGAAGTATTTAGAAAGGGCGAAGCCATCGAAATCGGGAACTGTATCGTTGATAAATGTTTGCTCAATCCGATGGTTTTTATATATCTTTCCACCTTTAGCATGGCAAAGGTTTGGAACACAGTCGAGATTGTCATCACCAGAGTCAAGAGCCTCAAGAAGACGTGCAAGCGGCTCTTCGCCGTCATACATCATTATCGAATCAATGTATTCAAAAAAGGGATGCCATTCTTTCATGCAGTCATCTGCTAAACGAGTAATGTAATTGCCGCCCAATGAGACGTGTTTAACAGATGGACATTCTTCTTTAATCAGTTTCGCTAACGTAACTGCAGAAATCAATTGGAAACAGCCGCTCACCGAAATCCCAATAAACTCGATTTTTTCCCTCTGAATACGCTTAAGAAAGGCAGTTTCATAGAAGGAAATAAACGGATTATGCAAGGTATCCGCAAGCGATTTCATTATTTCTGGTGTCGAATAATAATCATAGGGCAGATCTATGGAGTTGAACGTGTATTTAACTCCATATGAGACGTGATTTATGATATAGAGTGCATTTCTAAAAATGTTTTCAGCATATTGTCTTTCTTTTAGATTAAAGTATCTCTTCGATCTGAAAATATCTTTTGCCTCGTCAACATTAAGTGCCGACTTTTGTATCAACTCGATTGTTAATTGAACATTCGAACTAAACGAATCCTTTGATTCCCGATACCTTTTACAGCACTCTTCGACATGTCTAAAAGATAGGAGGTCATCGTAAAATTCCACGTTTAAGTCAACAATGTCAACTTTGTATTGTTCAACCTCTTGAAGATATGACTTCAAAACAGGCAAGGCAAGATACGGCCCCACTGGACTCCATCCTGGGGGAAATACTAAAAGCGTTTTAGGCATATCAACGTCACATCTTTCGCAAATAATTCAATTGAAACACAACTACCATCATAATTGAAAATACACCAAGTCCTGTAACGAGAATTGAGAACATCGCGATGCTCGTGAACAGCGAAACAAGAAGTGTTGAAATAACAACAGCAACCGATTGCAAAGACTCCCTAATTGAAAACAGGCTTATCGATTCAGATCCGTCTCTCGCCAAATCCTGCAGCGATGTTATGAGAAGCACATCTTGAATGGCGTTTCCGGCACCGACGATAAAAAGGAAAATAAACGATATCCCAGACGCATAGCGATAGCCAAACGCCAGATACGCACCGAGCGCAAGATACGTCACAAAACAATATGATTTAACGCAATCGGAACCACTGATTAAACGACCGTATATTGTATTTCCGAACAACAGTCCGATTGTAAGACTACTCTGAAGGAATCCATATTGTATCGATGACGAGTCAAATTGCAATTGCGCTATAGCTGGCAAAAGAGAATTCAGAGAGCCGAATGCCACGCCACTAGAAATATCGATTAATAGGAAACCAATTGCCAAGTGCTTCGCGCTAAGATCACTAAATGCAGTCCTGTTTTTTTCATTTTTGCTTATTCCCTCTTTATCATTAACCTCGATAACCGACGGAACATCTCGCAGCAACCAGAACGACGCGGCAAAAGAAAGCGCGTCTAATGCAAGAACAGCCTCCGCCCCAAATTGAGCGACAACAAAACCGCCGGCAACTGGCCCCAGAACCATCATCAAATTCTGCAGGAACCCAAACGAATTATTAATTACGTCGCGATTGATACTATTCGTATTGGCTCTTAACAACGAGTAAAAGCAGGGCATTTCTACCGTTCGGCAAAGCGATACCGCGCACGTAATAGCAAACATACTCCATTTACTATCAACAAAAATATAGCAAACGAATAATCCCGCGCGAATTAAGTCTGCCAATCTCATGGCCTGCAGTGTCCCGATACCCATCTTCTGAGGCAGCTGCGTGAGCGCAACTGAAAACAGAGAGGGGGCAAATCTGCAGCAGACCATCAAAGCAGTTGCAGAAACATCGTGAGTTACCTCGTAAATCAGCATTGGCAAAGCAATATTCGCACACCAATTGCCTATTTCGCTTATCCCTCTAGCAATATATAGGACCCGAACCGGACGGCTAGCTCTCAATACCGTGAACATCACGATTAACCTCGTATTTCAGGCCTCGTTCATCCCTTAATAGGAATCCATAATCAACCAAGTACCGCCTCAACACGGCATAATCAGGATAGAGCTGTGACAGCACACGATTAACCTGAAGCTCCGTATAACTTGTATTTAATTCAAAGAAAGAGACGGCCCATAGTAGCATGATTCTTTTATAGCTTTCCTTTTTTGGAATTGAAACCAGCTCGCCATTCTTGAGAAATCGTTTTTTAAAGTCTATTAGCTCATCCATTCACATCCTCCATTTCATACGCATCTAATACTAAAAATGCATACGCTTTAGGCCATCGCATTCAGCTTCTTTATTCGAACTAAACTCGAACTAATCTAAATTATTTGCTCAGACACTCTTCGAAAGCTCGTTTTTCACTCTGAGTAAAATGCCCTTCCCAGTCAGTCCACGAACAGGAAGGCAACTCACAACGAGCGGAGTCGAAGCCCTCTGCCGTCGGTCGCTCAAAATGCACGATAACCTTTTCGATATCGCCATCTGTAATCAGGTCAGAATGAATGACCTCGGTACCATCTTCGAATGTCATATACGGGTACATCACGTAAACCACCTCGCAATAGTAAATCCAGTTTAGCATCAAGCTATTGCACCAAAGACAGCAGGCCCCCTTGATGAGTTGATGGTATCTGTTAAATGTCACGTACGATTCACATCTGGTGGGTACCCTGATGGCTACACGAAACGAAGTAGATTTACACCGGGAGGACCCCGTATGACAACCAAGTACACCGACGCGCCGCGCACGCGCGTCATGACGCCGGCATCGCTCAACAACGGCGTGCACGAGAACCATTCCATCGGACAGACCATGGCCATCGCGCCCAAAAAGGGCCTGTTCGACGACATCTCCATTCCCCAGATCGTCGCCGGCGCCGCAGCTGCCGCCACGAGCGTTGCGCTTGCCTCCAAGATCGGTATCGCCGGATCGGTGATCGGCGCCGCCGTGAGCTCGGTCATCACCGTTGTCTCCTCGCAGATCTACCGCCACTTTATCTCTGCCAGCGCCGAAGCCCTCAAAGGTACGCACGCCGCCGTCGACTACCCCGCCGGCGCCTATGAGCCCGTTGAGTTTGATGCCGAGGAGCACCTGGGCGGCGCCGCGACTACGCAGGAGATGCGCCAGATTGCGGGGCGCGCGACCACGGCGCGCGTCGCCCCCAACAGCCTGCGCGCCAAGGCGGCGGCAGAGCGCAGCCAGACGCAAAAGAAGGTCATTGTCTTCTCGATCGTCATCGCCATCGTCGCGGTCATCACCTGCACCGGTGCCATCCTTATCACCACCGCCGGTGAGGGTCTGGGCGAGCGTCCCGAGCCAATCCTGTCGTCGCGCACGACCGAGAGCGATGCAAATGGCAACACCCAGTCGCAGGATCAGCAGGCACAGACGGACGATACGCAAGACAGTTCTACCTCTGCCAATTCGTCCTCGAACACCCAAAACCAATCGCAGGGCGTCGATTCCTCTGCGAACAACAGCGGCACGCAATCCGGCACGACTGACTCAAGCCAAACGACTGACGGCTCTCAACCGAGCACGGGCGACCAGGCGAATGGCAATACACCGAGTACGGGATCTACCGACAACAGCAACACCAACAGCTCGAGCGGAACCGCGTCCGGCACGGCATCTGACAGCTCGAGCCAAGGCACGACATCGGGCAACTAGGCGCTTCATCCCCAGATAGGCAACCTGTACAACGGGCGCGAATCGACAGCGGTTCGCGCCCGTTTGCCTTGGGCGCCGCCATGGCGAGTGCCATGCGATGGCAAGATGCTTTACATGTGTAAAGAGGAGATTTGCCATGAGCAAGACAATAGTTAGGCCCACGCTATCGCTGGGCAACCACATCTATCTGTATCGCCTGCTGCGCGATGCGATTGGGTGTGGCAAGCAAACGTTTATGACACAGGTCGAGGAGGCGCTCACCGCTGGCGACATGACCGCTTATGACCTGGGCTTCGAATCCACGCGCGAGCTGCTCGAAGAGCTTGACGACTGCATTAAGCTGACCGTCTTTAAGGGCGGTCGCCTGTATGCCACCGTCATCGCCAACGAGGCCTGGGATGCCGCACTTGCCAAGGGCGAGGACAAGCCCAAGACCGCCAAGGGCGCTAAGCAGTCCTACAAAAAGAAAAAGCGCAGTGAGAAGGACCTCAAGGCTGTGCGCCCCAAGCACGTTAAGCGTCCCGAACCAGAAGCCGCGGTTGAAGCTGTGCCGGAGCCCGAGCCCGAGACAGAGATCGAAGTCGCTATTGAGGTAACAGCAGAAGCCGAAACCGAAATCGCCGCCACGACCGATCCCGAAGTCATATCAGAGCAGGAAGCCACTGCGGAGCTCAACGAGGCTCCCAAGTCGACAACCGAAGAGGCCGCCAACCAACCCGAGACGCCTGCGTTCCAAAACAGCGATGTCTTTGGCGACGAGGCCGAGGACGATCAACCCGACGAGTCCGCCGATCAAGACGCTACCGAGTCGACGCTGGAACCCGAGACGCCGCAGCCTGCCATCTCGCTTACGGTCGTCTATGACCCCGAGAACGCCAACGCCGGCATCACCACCATGGCATCCACGCCCATCGAGGCAAAGCCGAGCGTCGAGAACGAGAACGCGACGCAGGTTGAGGTTGAAACCGCAGTTGCAGACGCGCCCGTCACCGTGAAGCCCGCAGATTCCGAGATCAAGCCGGAAGTAACGCCGGAGCCCGCACCCGTCATCGAATCCGTGCCCGTCGCTGCTTGCGACCAAATGCCCGCATCCGCACCGGCTTCGGCACCCGCAGCGGCCCCAACCCCCGCACCCGCAGCACCGACCATCCCCGAGGACTTCCCCATCGATTTCGCAACCGAAGTCTTCTGCCCCGGCCCGCTTCTGCACCAGCTGTCGACCTATCTCCCCTACGGCGCCGATACCCTCGGCATCGTCGGCGAGTACTACTGGATCGCCCGCGAGCGCGGTACCATCGAGGCCGCGCGAAACCGCGCAAGCTTCCCCCTGCACTACACGCAGGCCGGCGAGCGCCACGAGGTTGCCGTGCGCATCCGCCGCAACACCACCGGCGGCCTCGGAGCCGCCTGGACCATCGACAAGGTCGAAGCCCCGGTCGAGTAAAAAACGGCCTCGGATAGCCAATTGACCATCCGAGGCCGTTTGAATTCAGGCCTTTTAGTTGTCATCGGCGCATATAGACACCAGAGAAGCAAGCTCATCCTCAAGTTGCGGAGCAAAGTATCTAAAAGAAACCTGCGCTCCAGTCGGTATCGACTCAATCATATTCGCAGCATTATCTGAAACTCGGTACGATGCAGTTTCACCTGTCTTCAAATCCTCTATTGAGCAGACAGCGTCTTCAGCATCAATCGACCTAAGCACGCCTTCTCCTTGTAACATCACATCGGCATGCCCGCCAGCTATTTCTAATGAACCTAAGTCTGTCGCAGTCACTTCTCCGGAACCTCCGCGCGATATCTCTTCCTTTGTTGAACAGCCCACCAATGAAGCCATCAGCACCAAAGACAGAGCTAGACGAATCGCCCTACTTCGAAAAAGTCGTTCCATAAGTCCACGCATAATAGCTCTGATCATACTTCAGGAAGGATAAAGATGAATTCCAGCCGTCCGCTATGCCAATCATCTGCCTTGTCTCTCCAGTTTTCTTACCAGTAAGTGTGGCGTAAGCCTCCGCTGTTACAGAATGGGCTGATCCGTTGTACAAACTCGCATGTAAAACATTCGGTCTATTAGAGTTAATCTCATTTTGAATGCTCGCGATAGCCGGAGAGGAGACAGTGCGGGCGATAAGAGTACTTCCTCTGCTTGCGCAGTAATTTGTAAACCCCGTTGCACAGGTTGATATCGGCGTTCCGCCCAAAACAACGCCGGGAACAGTCTGTTCTTCATCGGAAAGAGCATGGGTATTGGTGTAATTCCATATCTGCATATATTGCGAAGGGTCGCTATATAAATTGGCAATGCCATACAGTTCCGCAACGTTCGAAAAAGCTGTCACCATACAAGCATAGTGGGCAGTAAGCCTCTTAATCTCGCTTTCATCATATGACATAAACTGAGAAATGGAACGAAATCCAGATACTGTGTAATCCTGCATTTGAGTTGCGTAAATTACGACATCGTTCCAGCTTGAAGGTTTATTCGATAAAACGACAGGCCGTCCTTCTATGGAAACAGCCGGGATTGTTCTTCCGCAATTTGTTGTTATTGAACCGTCCAAAGATTGCACACCGAATTCGAATGGATTGATCATTACGACTGGGTTATTGAAAGAATAAGACTCAACACCAAGATCTCCTCCCCGATCCATAGGACTGACTAAGCCGTCTCCAAAACGATATCCCGTAAGTATTTCATCATCTGAAGCATCTAAGATCAAATAGCCCGCGGCTCTATTGAATGTCACAACCGGAACAATGTAGCCAAGCGGGGACCCATCAACGTCTACAAAAGGAATAGGGTCAGAGGGCGTATACGAAGAGCCGAGGAGTCCCTTTATATATTTATCGGCAAGCTCTTGCGCAATTTCTGAAGTAAATTGTATCTGTTCACCATCAATATTGCCCGTCGAAGCAAAAACCTCTTTCGGACGTGCGGCTAAGGCGACAATTGAAGACGCGACAAGTTGCAGAAAACGACGACGCGAAAGCATATGTTCTTCTTTCTAGAGGAGCGACTTATAAGATACTCCTATTCTATAACCTTTTTTGTAACGTTACAGCACTGGTTATATTTCAATTCGATTTGCTTATGTCCTTGTAGCCCAATACGTCTTTACGTTTTAAACGGAATTAGAAAATCACTCATAGCAAAAACGGGCTTTAATCCCAAAGAGATGACTTTGATTATGAATCAAACCAGCAGCCAGGGCATAGCTGCAGTGCAATTGCTACAAGAAAGGCCGCCCTTGCTGGCGGCCTTTCTACTTGCTACTAGTCGCGCGTTAGCTTGCGGTGAATACGATGCGGCTGGGCTGCGTCCTCGCCCAGGCGCTCGATGCGGTTGGCCTGATAGGCCTCGAAGTTACCCTCAAACCAATACCAGTTGCCCGGGTTCTCATCGGTGCCCTCCCACGCCAGGATGTGCGTGGCGACGCGGTCCAGGAACATACGATCGTGGCTAATGACCACCGAGCAGCCCGGGAACTCGAGCAGCGCCGCCTCGAGCGAGGACAGCGTCTCGACGTCGAGGTCGTTCGTGGGCTCGTCGAGGAGCAGCAGGTTGCCGCCCTGCTTGAGCGTAAGCGCCAAGTTCAGACGGTTGCGCTCGCCACCGGAGAGTACGCCAGCGCGCTTCTGCTGGTCCTGGCCCTTAAAGCCAAAGCTCGCCACATAAGCGCGGCTCGGAACCTCGGTCTCGCCGACCATCATGTGGTCCAGGCCGTCCGAGACGACCTCCCACAAGTTCTTATCGGGGTCGATGCCGGAACGGTTCTGGTCGACATAGGAGATCTTGACGGTCTCACCCACCTCAAGCTCGCCCGAAGTCAGCGGCTCCAGACCCACAATCGTCTTGAACAGCGTGGTCTTACCGACACCGTTGGGGCCGATGACGCCCACGATGCCGTTGCGCGGCAGGGTAAACGAAAGGTCGTCGATGAGCACACGGCCATCGAACTCCTTGTGCAGATGATGGGCCTCGAGCACCTTGTTGCCCAGACGCGGGCCCACAGGGATGCGGATGTCGGTCCAGTCGAGCTTCTGGCTTGCGCGGGCCTCGGCCTCCATCTCCTCGTAGCGAGCCAGGCGGGCCTTGTTCTTGGCTTGGCGAGCCTTGGGCGAGCTGCGCACCCACTCGAGCTCGGCCTCCATGCGCTTGGCAAGCTTGGCATCGCGGTTACCCTGAGCCTCGATACGGGCGGCCTTGGTCTCCAGATACGTGGAGTAGTTGCCCTTGTAGGGATAAAGGTGACCGCGGTCGACCTCGCAGATCCACTCGGCAACGTTATCCAGGAAGTAGCGATCGTGCGTGACGGCAAGCACCGCGCCCTGGTAGTTGTGCAGGAAATGCTCGAGCCACAGGATCGACTCGGCATCCAGGTGGTTCGTGGGCTCGTCGAGCAGCAGCAGATCGGGAGCCTCGAGCAGCAGCTTGCACAGGGCCACGCGACGGCGCTCGCCGCCGGAAAGCACATTGACCGGCATGTCGGAATCGGGCAGTTGCAGGGCGTCCATGGCCTGGCCGAGCTTGGAATCGATATCCCAGCCGTCGGCGGCATCGATCTCGTCCTGGAGCTTGCCCATCTCGGCCATGAGGGCGTCCATGTCGCAATCCGGGTCGCACATCTCCTCGCCGATCTTGTTGAAGCGATCGACCTTGGCGATCATATCGCCAAACGCCATGCGCACGTTCTCGATGACGGTCTTGTCGTCGTCGAGCGGCGGCTCCTGCTGCAGGATGCCCACGGTGTAGCCGGGAGTGAGCCTGGCATCGCCGTTGGAGACCTCCTCGATACCGGCCATGATCTTGAGCAGGGTCGACTTGCCCATACCGTTGGGGCCCACGACGCCGATCTTGGCACCGGGATAGAAGCTCAGGGTCACGTCGTCAAGAATCACCTTGTCGCCATGGGCCTTACGAGCCTGATACATCTGGTAGATAAACTCCGCCATTTGCCTGTTTTATCCTTTCTACCTGCTGTTTCCCTATTCTTGTTTTCGTTTTAGTGGAAA
Organism: uncultured Collinsella sp.; assembly: GCA_959606035.1. GTDB lineage: Bacteria > Actinomycetota > Coriobacteriia > Coriobacteriales > Coriobacteriaceae > Collinsella. The sequence continues at coordinate 101,619 of CAUHHB010000001.1, read as the reverse complement.
CGAAATGAGGCAACCAGCTCTGAAATTTAACGAAAAAGGGGCATGGTTGCCCACACCCCCTAATACTACCTGGGAAAAGTCCCCCGGAACACACTATGAACTGCGTACGCTAGTTTTCCGCAACCTTAGCGAACGGCTCGCTGCGATTTGCGCCACAGCAGATACGAATAGACGTAGGCAGCGCCAGCTGAACCAAACGTCAGCACCGCAATCACCGCGGCGACGACTTCACTCGAAAGCACGCTGCCCGCCACGCCCATCACAATCAGGCCAACACCCAGCACCATAAAGCAGGCACCGCCAAAGCGCTGCGTACGGCGCCAGTTCTCGGGATCGGCAAGCGCCCAGGGCGTCTTGATACCGAGCGTATAGTTCTGCTTCACACGCGGCAAGTAGTTGCCTACGCCGATGAACAGCAAACCGACAGCACCGGAAATCAGCACGTTGACCGAACCGACCGCCGGCACCACGCCCCAGACCGTAAGCTCTCCCAGCCAGCTTATGGCGCACATGAACAAGGTGAAGGCAATTACGAAGCCCTGATAGAACTTACCCGAGGTTCGATATGCCTCACCTTTGGGATCGACGCGCGGCACCACGCAGAACATTGCGAGAAGCGCCAGAGGCAGCACGCCGAGCGCGGAGGCCATCCAGCTAGGACCCCAACCGTCGACAGCGCCGTTCGCGCCCCAGTGCGTGGGAATCTGCGCAGGCAAGCTCGGCATCACCATGAGGTGCGCTACGACATTGGCGACGCACAGAGCGACCAGCGCAATCCACACGCGCGACGATACCCCTGTGGGGTGAATGCCCTTGTTTTCGTTATTCATCCTTATCACCTTCATTGTTTGTAAAACCCATAAACCAGCCAATTAAATCCTGCATGACGGTGGTGTTTAAGCTGTATACGATGTTTTGGCCATGGCGCTCGTCGGTCACCAACCCGGCGTTTTTAAGCGTCGCCAAGTGATGGCTCAGCGACGGCTTACTGATATCGAAATGCTTGGCAAGCTCCCCCGCCGTGCAATTGCCCTCGCGCAGCAGTTCCAAAATGCGCCGCCGCGTAGGATCGGCCAGCGCCTTAAAACCCTCTCCCGGCATAAGACCTCCTCTCAGCACCCCTCATGACGCGCACACTATACTCGATATTTAGATGTTTGTCTAACTATCTAATCGAAATGCTTCAAACCACATCAAAGTAAGCGCCATCGCAACCTATGGGCGATTACCTATAATGGCGATAGCTAAAACACGATTCGCTTCCCCATCGGAGGATGTCTATGACCGAAACCGCAGCCGCAACTCCCAACGAGACACGCGACACCAAGCTCGAGATCATCATGGGCCGCGAGGCACTCGATAAGCTCGCCAACTCCACAGTGCTGGTGCTCGGCTGCGGTGGCGTGGGCTCCAATTGCTGCGAGGCACTCGCCCGCGGCGGCATCGGTCATTTCGTCATTCTGGACAAGGACATCATCGCGCCCAGCAATATCAATCGCCAGGCCATCGCCTTTCACAGCACCATCGGCAAGCGCAAGATCGATGTTATGGAAGCCATGATCCACGACATCAATCCAGCCGCTACCGTCATCAAGCGTACCGAATACCTGCTGAGCGACAACATCGACGAGTTTTTCGCGAGCGTTTTGGAGCAGACGGACGGCAAACTTGACTACGTCATCGACGCCATCGACACCATCTCGGCCAAGCTCACCATTGCCAAATATGCTCAGGACCACGACATCCGTTTGGTTAGCTCCATGGGCGGGGCCAACAAACTCCATCCCGAGTGCCTCCGATTTGCCGACATTTTCGATACGGTACGTGACCCCATGAGCCGCATCATGCGCAAAGAATGTAAGAAGCGCGGAATCAAGAGCCTACATGTACTGTTTAGCTGCGAGGAATCGGTTAAGACACAGCCCCGCGACCCTTCCAACATCCACGAGCGCACCGAGCTGGGAACCGCCAGCTTTATGCCGCCCATCATGGGCCAGATGATCGCCGGCGAGGTTATCCGCCAGATCAGTGGGCGCGGCACCGAGCACGTGCGCGCCGATGGCCAGCGCCTGGACTAGCAGGATGTCCTGCGATGGAACCGCAATTCTTTGACACGCATTGTCATCTTGATTTGATGCTCGGCCCCGATACTGCAGCCAGCGAGTCGGCGGCGTTGGGTCTGGGGCTCTTTGACTGCGGGGTCGACCCACGCGACTTTTCGGCCGCAAACGAGCGCGCCCGTCGCCAACCAAGCATCATCGCCGGCGTTGGGCTTCACCCCTGGTGGCTCGCCGACGGCCGCTGCGGTCCCGCCGAAGTCAACCTGCTTTGCGAGTTTGCTGCCCAAGAGCGCTACATCGGCGAGGTGGGACTCGACTTTTCCGCATGCTTTGCAGGAAGCGAGCCGCTACAAATACAGGCGCTTGACCGGCTCTGCGATGCGCTCGTGCAGCATCCTCTTGTCGGGCGTGTGATATCAATTCACGCCGTTCGTTCGGCAGGAGCCGTACTGGACGTCCTCGAATCGCATGGACTACTCATCCCAAACTCCGACTCCCCCGCTATCATCTTCCACTGGTTTAGCGGCACTTCGGACGAACTCGCCCGCGCGCGTAATGCGGGCTGTAATTTTTCCGTCAACGAACGCATGCTTGCGTCTAAACGTGGACGCGAATATGCCCGACAGATTCCACTCGACCGTCTACTGCTCGAGACCGATGCGCCGGCCGAGCCAAACACAGAAACAAGCGCACAGTCGCTCATCAGATCGCTCACAAGAGCCTCAGGACGCATCGCCTCGCTCAAAAACTGCGACGCTAAGCACATTGAGTCGGCAGTTTTAGCAAATGCGCGCTCTGTATTTGACCTTCGCTAACCCCTGTGGGCAAAAAATGCCAAGGGACATGCGAATCGCACAACGCAGTCCCTATTGGCAGGCAGTACAATTCGGCAGCATTACACCAATTCGTGCATGAGATCACGGTTGCGTGCATACAATTCGTCAAAGATATGACGACGCGACGCATATAACTCGTGGGCAGCCATATCGGGCACGATTGTTTGCGCAACGCCAAGGACTTGAGCGAGCTCATCCCATGATGCATAGGCGCCTCCTGCGAGAGCTGCCATGATGGCATCGCCGAAGCATGCGCCCATCGTAACCTTGGCAACCGAGACCTCGCGCCCGCATACGTCGGCGATAGCCTGCATCCAAACTGGATTCTTGGTTCCACCTCCGACAAGCATAATGCGCCCAATTGGCAGTCCATGCTCTCGCTCGATAATGTCGACATGGGATGCAACGGTATACGCGATGCCTTCCAAGGCGGCGCGAACCATATGGGCTCGCGTATGCCTTCCGGTCAAGCCAAAGAAGACGCCACGCGCCTCGGGATCGTTGAGCGGAGTACGCTCCCCCGCAAAGTACGGCAGGCACAGGAGCCCATCGGCACCCGGCGCCACGTCGGCGGCATCATGCGCCATAACCGAATATGCATCGGGGCCACCGTGGCCCTCGGCCTCTACGGCGTCGCGATACAGCTCTTGGCGCAGCCACGATGTGAGCGCACCCGCCGTATTGGTCCCCGCGCAGATCCCGTAAGTTCCGGGAATGATAAACGTCCCTGGCCACAGACAGGCATCATCGATCATATGATCAGCTAGGTAGATGAAATACGCCGTACTCCCCAACTGAACCATCATATCGCCGGGACGGAATACACCCGTCGAAATGGCCTCGGCACCAGAGTCGCCCGTTCCCACCAAGACAGGTGTCCCTGCCGCGAGCCCCGTCGCCTCAGCCGCACGCTGCGTAATCACCCCGGCAATATCGGTAGCCGACATTACCTCCGCCATCTGGTCAGGCCGGCAGAAACGAGCACATTCCCGAGCATCAACCTTCCAAGTGTAGCGATCGTATAGGGGAAGAAAATCCTCCGCCAAATAACGGTCCACCGTAAAACGCCCCGTCAACTTTGCGCACAGAAACGATGACGCCGTCAGGAACTTCGCAGCACGTTCGTGCACCTCGGGCATACTCTCCTTAAACCACAAGATCTTTGGAGCAATATCTGACGAACAGGGATCGTGCCCGAAAAGCTCGCGTGCGCGATCTGACCCATATTCGGAAAGAAGCTCGTCAATCTGCGGCTTCGAACGTGCATCGACTCCGTACAAAATCGCGGGCACCAGCGCGTTGCACTCGGTATCGACCGGCACGCAGTCGCAACCCAATGCGGAAAGGCCGACGCATCCGATCTGCGCCGCGTTAACCCCCGATCGCACCACCAGCTCGCGCGACAAGCGGCAAAAATCGCCCCACCAAACTGCCTCCGCATCATGCTGGTACCATCCATCACGTGGGTTATCCGTCTCGTGTCCACAAGTGGCCTGGCAAACGATGTTGCATCGATCATCGATTAAAACGCCTTTAGAGGCGCTTGTCCCAATATCAATACCCAGATAAAACGCCATAGGTGCCTACTCCCCTCGCGCCGTACGAGCGGCAGCCATAAAACGAACTACCCGCTCAACATCAACCGGGGCATCCAGCTTTCCGTCACGCTTTAAGCACGTGCCGACAAACGCGCCATCGTAGTGAGCAAATACGTCAGCCACGGTATTTTCGCGACAACCGGTGCCACATACCACAGGCACTTCGCCAACACGCTCGCGGACCTCATCGGCAAGCTCGCCCGAAGCGCCACGACCGGCAGCCGAACCGCCGATGACCATCGCATCCGGTAGGCAATTAAAGAGAAGTGAATCGGCAATGTCCGCAGTCGTGCGGTCGTTGAGATAAACCTCCCCCTCGCTCGTGATGAAGTGAAAAAGCTTGAGGTCGTCCAAGCGCAGCGCCGCCTTGCGACGCATGGTGTGCGCGAAATCTCGGTTAATCAGCCCGAGATCACCGGCCCAGGCACCGCAAAAATTGCAGCGCGTGAACTGCGCATCGACGGCAGCGCACAGCTCGATTGTGGCATCACCATCGTAAATAGCCTCAGCTCCCCAAGGGGTCGACAAATCATGGGACAGAGCCCCGATTACATAGCCCATCGATGCAAGGGTTGAGGGAGAAACGTGCTGCTCATAGGGCATCGAGAGCTCATTGGTAATCAAAATGCCATCGACACCGCCCTGCTGCAACGCTTCGAGATCGCGCTTGGCGGCTTCCACGACCTGCGATACGATTCCACCCGGATAAAACAGTGGATCGCCCGGCAGAGGACGCAGGTGCAGCATTCCGATAACCGGCTTTTCGGTCTTGAACACCGAAGTTAGAAACGACATAACGTGCTCCTTCATAGGGCTATTGCAGGGACGTTACTCCCCCAACACCTCGACGTACACTTTTCGCTTCTGCGGACCGTCAAACTCCGCAAGATAGATGTTCTGGGCACCTCCGCACACGATATGGCCATCTTGGACGGGAAAGAAGCAGCTGTTTCCACAAATCATGCTCTTGATATGCCCACAGGAGTTGTTGCCGGTGGCTCCATAGCTCGGCAGGAAGTGTGCATGCGCATAGGGGGCATCGAGTGGGGCGATGCGATCAAGCGTCTCCATAAGATCCGTCTCCACGCAGGGCAGCCCCTCGTTTACCACGATTCCGCAGGTCGTATGCGACAAAATAATCGCTGCCAAGCCATTCGTCACCGAGCTGCGTTCGACGGCGGCGTGCACGTCTTCGGTAATATCGATGAACTGGTCCGGAGCAGTCGAGAGATAGCTCAATGTCTCGAGCGTCACCATGTTCACTCATCCCCTTCAAGAAAACGCAGGGCATTACCCCAGTAGAGCCTTTCTCGCGCATCATCGCGCATGGACACGGTATCGAGCGCCCGCTTGAGTTTGAACGCACGGAAGCGCGGCGTATTGCTGGCAAACATCACTTGATGCGATAGCGCACGCTCATACCACAGCGGCCCCATATCGACCGTGAAAAGACGCTGCATCATCTCCTCGGGCGAATCGATGTAAGTGATAGAGGTGTCCGTGTAGCAGTTGGGATACTTGAGCAGCATCGCCACGGTCTCGCGCACCCAGGGCCAGCCAAAGTGGGTCAAACTAAAACGCACATTTGGATGCGTTGCGATTGTGTGCTCAAATGCAAGCGGATTACTGCGCGAGAGCTCTGCACCCGGCTCCCAAGACATACCGGCATGGAAAACCACCGGCTTGTTATAGCGCTCGCATAGCTCGTAAAGCGGCTCGGCCACAGCATCATCGGGGGCAAAACCCTGCTTTGCCGGATGCAGGCAAAGCCCCTTTGCCCCCAACTCGGTAAAGGCGCGCTCCAATTCGTCTGCGGCGCCGCTCACCTGCGGATCTACGCTCGCAAATCCCCACAGACGATCGGGATGCGCGGCAACCAGCATGGCAATCTGGTCATTGGTGCCAAAATGCCCTCCGCATGCCGTGGTTACATCGAGCGGCATGAGCACGCTCTTCTGCACATCGCAGACGTCCATCTCGACTTGAAGCTCATCCCAATCCATGGGGCCCATATGCCCCATACCAAATTCTCGTGACCAAAAACCGAATCCATCAGGCTCATCACCCGGCGTACAGATCTCGCTGTAGAGCATGGGCTGAACCAACATGTCGATAACCATTTTGTACTCCTTTCCAGGCATTTGACCCTAGTACGGCTCAAACGAACCAATCACTCGGGACGACAGCTCAGCGCCCGCCTTCATACACGCCGGAATATCAAGGCCATCGATCACGCCCTTAGTAAACCCGGCAATATACGAGTCGCCGGCACCCACGGTATTAACGACCTTCTCCGCCGGTACGACCCCGCACTCATAGAAGCGCTCACCGTCATAGGCAATGCTTCCCTTCTCGCCAAGCGTGGCAACCGCAACGCGCGGTCCCAATCCCTGCACGTGGCGTACCCAGTCTCGTAGCTCCGGAGTGTCCTCTTCAAACGACATGAACGCATAGTCTACGTAAGGAAAATGAGCCTCACATGCATATTCGGGATCCTGGCTGAACACCGAGAAGTCCATAACCACCGTCTTGCCCGCATCATGCCATTCGGGCAGGAGGTCCAAACAATTGCCAAACAGGTCGGTATGAATGATGTCATGTTCCAGGATAAACGCCCGGTCGTCTTCATTCGGTCGATATGTCTCCATTACGCCATCGATTGCCTCGAGATGCACGCGATCGACGCCGTCTTTCAATGCCATGAGCATCACCGAGGTGTCGCCATCCTCCACCCGCAGATGTGAGATATCGAACCCCTCGGCGGCCAGCGCCTCTCTCATCTTGTCTCCGTACTCGTCCTTGCCGACAACCGACACGGCGGATACCGAAACGCCCATTCGTGCAAGATGGATACCCCAGTCAATGCCATTACCAGTCGGATAGAACACGCCGATGTTTTGATAGACGTCCGCACAGCAAAAACCAGCCGCACACGCTTTAATACCCATACTCTTCTCCAATGTTCAAAAGGGGACCCACCACATGGCGAGCCCCCTTTTCGCGTTTCGCTTATTGTTTTGCATCGGCTGTCCAAGGCCTCATAGCCAGACCGCCGTACGCTTTCTTAAGCTATTCGACGATTGGTGCTCCGTGGCCCCAAGAACCTTCCATGCCGCACACGGTCGAAGCAAACCCGGCAGCAAAGTCGAGCGCGCGCTCGATGGCCTCGGCGCCATCCTCACCACGCTTGACGGAATCGAGATAGCACATCAAAAACGAGGTGAGGAACGAGTCGCCCGCCCCCATGGTGTCCTTCATGTCCGTTACCGGTTTAGCCAGCTGGCGGTAATAACGCTCGCCGTCGTAAGCAATGCAGCCCTCGGCGCCCGCCGTAGCCGACACAAAACGCGGACCCAGACCCTTCACCCATGCCAGACGCTCGCGAATCTCGTCCTCGCTCGCGGCATCCGCCGCACTAAAGAAAGCGAAATCGACGTAGGGCGCAATCTGCTCGTAGTACTCGTCGGTGGAGTCGTCCGAAAAGTCAAAAGAGACCGTGACGCCCGCAGCCTTCAACTTGGGCAGCTCGCGCTCGGTAAAGCAGTAGTTGCCCGAATGAACCACATCGAACTGCTTCATGTACGCAAGGTCAAAGCGATCGAGGACATAGCGCGCATCGCCACGGATACCGCCCTCGTTGGAGCCAAGGAAGACACGGTCACCGTCAACGACGGTCACGCGAGCCGCTCCGTTCTCGCCAATCATCTGCTCGCACTTGTCAAGCTCGATACCCTCATCCTCGAGGCTTGCAATGACATGCTCGGCAGCGGCGTCATTGCCAAAAATGCCCATGTATGCAGAGCGTGCGGCACCGCATTTCTTGGCATAAACGGCGAAGTTCACCGCATTGCCGCCGGGATACATGGTGTGGATATGCTCGTAGCGATCGACGACGTTGTCGCCAAATCCGAGCGCGTTAACGTTAAATGCCATAGCCTTTGCCCCTTCTAGTACTCGACAACACCCATATAGCGGCGGAAATCGGGATCGTGATCAAACACCTTGCCGCGTGCGGCGCGCAGCTCGCAGTTCATGGCGTAGAACAGCACCGGGTCCAGATAGGCACGGACGCTCGCCGGCACGGCTTCCATACCGTACTCCTTGGCATCAAGCACCATCAGCGTATCGGTATGCGTCTTAAGGAACGCCAGGGCGCGCTCGTCCATAGCACGGCACTCGCTGGAGCCCATCTGCAGGAAGTAAAAAACGCCATCCTGAGTAGCCTCGAAGGGGCCGTGGAAGTACTCGGCAGAGTGGATGTAGCTGCAGTGCTGCCACTGCATCTCCATAAGAGAGCAGATAGCGAAACCGTAGGTCTGGCTAAAGTTGGGACCGCTGCCCAGAATATAGAAGAACTCGTGCTCCTGGCAAAGCTTGGCAAAGCGATCGCCCAGCTCGGCATTTACCTTCTCGCGTGCCGGAGGAAGAATCTTATCCATCTCAGCAATACCGGCATACATATCGGCAAGATCGGCGTAGCCCTCCTGCTGATCGAGCAGCTCGGCCGCAAGCGACAGCGAAATGCCAGCGGGGACCTCGGCCTGCGGCACGCCCTCGCCCCACGGGTAGACCCACGTGGTCCACTTGCCGGAGTCAATCTTGGATCCAGCGTTGTCGGTCTGGGCGATCACCGTAGCGCCGGCAGCAAGGGCAATCTCACAGCCCTCGACGACCTCGAGGGTGTTGCCACTGTGGCTGCAAGCAATGACCAGGGACTTCTCGCCCAGACGACGCGGACGCATGATATCGAACTCGCGAGCCGTATAGATATACGAAGTGAAGGTGGTTGCTTCGCGCTGCAGAAGCTCATGAGCCGGGATCAAATCGATCATGGAGCCACCGCAAGCAATCCAGTAGACGCTGTCGAACTTGCCCTTCTCGGCAATTGCCTCTTTGATCAGGTCGTGTGCGTTCATATCCAGTTCCTTTCTTGTTTGGTCCACAATCAATGACGTTGGTTGCGTGGCCGATAGTTGTTTTAGTCAATCAGATATTTCTCGAATGCGGCCATGTTCTTGGCATCTGCCGCCGCCGGGTCATCGTAGTAACGACCGTCCGTGATTTCCTGGCCCAGCATGCCGTCGAAACCATGGGCGTTGAGCGTGGCAACGAAGGCGTCCATATCGTGCTTGCCATCGCCCCACACCAGATGGCCATACGGATCACCGTCGATAAAGTGCATCTCGTGAATTGCCCCATCACCAAAGGCTGCAAACCAGTCCTCGAGTGTCTCGCCCGCAACGCCCATCGCGGTTGTATCAACCATGGGCTGTAAGTACGGGCTCGCGACCTCGTCGATCATGCGCTTCGCATCGGAAACCGTCGTCACAAGGTTGCTCTCCTCGGGACGCAGGCTTTCCATCGTAAGCACCAGACCGTGCTCGCCGGCATACTCCGCCAGAATGGACATGTGCTCGCGGCTGCGCTTCCAGGCTTCCTCGCGGTCCTCGTCCCAGTCGCCCCAGCCCGAGTTGACGGACATACGGTCGCACCCAAGTACCTCGGCAAGCTCGATGCCGTGCTTAAAGTACGCCAGGCTGCGCTGTTCATGCAGCGGTTTGCGTGCGCAGTATTGCCAAGGATAGACAACATTCTCGGGGCACAGAGTACGATACCTAAGCCCACGGTCTGCAGCTTTTTTCGCCAGGACCTCAGCCTCAAAGTAGCCCGTATGGTCGAGTGTCACATGCGGCTCCGCACACCACAGCTCAATGGACTCAAAGCCCAAACGCTGCTGCACATCAAGGAAGTAATCGAGCGACCACATGATGTAGTGGATATTCATGCCCGCAATCTGTTCGCGGCGCAGCGTCGGCTTGGATTCAGACATCTTATGCCTCCTTATTACGATCGAACACGATTTGTCCGTCCGACATCGTCATATCAACCGAAAGATCGCGTGCGTCGCGATAATCGAGGTCGAACACATCCCGATCGAGCACGCAGATATCAGCAAGCTTGCCGACCTCGAGCGTACCTAGCTCGTCTTCGCGCATCAGATCGTACGCGCCCCCGGCAGTCCAAGCACGCAAGAGCTCGACAAGCGTCAGCGCGTTGGCCTCATTCACGGGCAGTCCATCGTCGAAGTATCCGCCGCACGCACTGTAGATTGACTCGCCCAGGCTCGGAATCAGCAGCGGCAAATCCGTACCACAGCACACCGTGCATCCGGAATCTTCCATGCCGCGGCGATTCCAGCTGTGCAAAAGTCGCGTCTTGCCAATTTGTCGACGCATCATCGATAGGCAATCCTCGCGCCGGTCCAGCGTCAGAATCTGCGGATAGACCTCGCAAATTCCACCTAACTTGCCAAACTCGACAAGATCGGTCGGATCAGAGTTCTCGAGATCGGTAATCGCATGGCGGCGAAGCAACCGTCCATGCTCGTCTCGAGGCAGCGAGGCATAGAGCGCCACGGTGCGACGAACGGCGCCATCGCCCTGGCAATGCAAGGAATATCGGAAGCCGTCAGCATCAATTGCGCGCAGCTCGTTCTCAATCAGATCCCACTCGGGCTCCTCGACAACCGTCTTGCCGGCAGCGCCCGCATCGGCCGTGTCCTCATAGGGGTCAATCATCTCGGCAAGCCCCGCCCATACGCCGCGATCGGTCATACGGTTGAAGCCAGAAAAACGAACGAACGGTCCCCGGAAGCGCTCTCGTGCCTCGCGGGCATATGCCAGATTTGCACCGGCACCCACCGGCTGCGACATCATAGAGACGCGAACCGTCAGCTCACCAGATTCCTCACGGCGAGCCATTTCGTCGGCAAAACCGTAGTAGTCATCAAACGCCATCTCCTTGATGGCGGTAACGCCGCGCTCGTTAAGCATGCTCATGTAGTCCGAATACCCCGCACGTACCTCGAGCAGCGCGAGGAAATCGCTCATCATGCGCCAGATCTTCTCGGCATAGCACGCCTGGGGTGTAAAGCCGTATCGTGCACTGGCGGCAGCATTGAGAACGCAGGTCTCCGCACCCGGTGTAAAGCAGACGACAGGGATATCGCCAAAACAATCGTCAAACACAGCTGCCGTATTTGCGTTCTCGGCATCCGATGCCAACGTTTCGGGTAGGCTGTGGCCAAAAGCCGCCGCGCAATCCGGATGATCTTCTTTCCATGCACGCAAGAGCGACACGGCCTCTTTGGCATCAGCGATGCCGGACAGATCAGACCCCAACGTCCGCAGCGCCCAGCCTGTATAGAAGGTATGCACATCGATCAGGCCAGGCATGACGGTGCGGTCGCCCAGGTCAACTACCTCGTCCGCTTGGGTCAAATACGAAGTTACCTCACACTTGGTGCCAACAGCCTCAATTCGATTGCCACGGACCGCTACGAAACCTTCAAACGGCAGGTCCCCCGTACCGGTAAAGACGCTCTTAGACGTCAGGACCGTCAAACGATCAGACATCACAACCACCTACACCGGAAGCATGCCAGAGATTGCCGTTACGATCAGGCCAAAGACGACCATGAAAATGAAGAACTTCCAAATGGTCTTCCACCATTGGCCAAACGAAATCTTAGACACGGCAAGGCCGGCGACCGTCATGCCCGCCACGGGACTGATAGTGTTGATGGTCTGATTAGCAAACTGGAGCGCGGTAACGGCAGCCTCGGGATTGAGGCCCATAAGCTCGGTCAGCGGACCCATGACGGGCATGGTGAGCGCCGCAAGTCCAGAACTCGAAGGAACCAGCAAAGAGAGCAGGCCAAGGACGATATACATAAACGTGGTGTAGACGGCGGCGGGTGCACCGGCGAGCGCAGTAGCGAGCGCCTGGAGGATGGTGTCGATGATCATGCCGCCCTCGGCGATGACCAGAATGCCGCGAGCGATACCGATAACGATGGCGGCGTACGCAAAGTCGGCGAGACCCTTAACGAACTCCTCAGCGATCGTCTGCTGGTCAAGACCGCCCAGGATACCGGCAAGCAAGCCCATGCCAAGAAACACGGCGGAAATCTCATTCATGTACCAGCCCTGGGTAACAAGACCCCAGACGATGATGCCCATACCGCAAGCAAAATCGATAAGCACGAGCTTCTGACGGATAGTGAACTCTTCCTCGATGGAGGCATCGGTCACAGAAAACTCAACACGCTTGAGCTTATCGTCCTCGTACGTAATGGACGACTCGGGATTTTTCTTTACACGCATGGCGTAGCGCATGGCCCATGCGATACCGACGGCAGTGAAGATGACCCAAGAAACGGCGCGCAGCCACAGCTGAGGATTGCCCTCGATACCAATGATGCCTTGGGCGATCAAAACATTAAACGGGTCGATGGTCGAAGCACAATATCCCAGGTTAGGACCAAGGAAGCAGATGATAAACGCCGTCATCGAGTCATACCCGATACCCATCATGATGGGAATGAAGATGGCATAGAACGGTAGGGCTTCCTCAGACATACCAAACGTAGTGCCGCAAATGGACAGCAGCGTCATCGTGATGGGAATGATGAGGATGTCCTTGTTCTTGAGCTTTTTAATCACACGGCTCATGCCGGCATTCAAAGCGTTGGTCTTGGTGATGATTGCGAACGATCCGCCAATCAATAAGACGAACGCAACGACATCGGCAGCCTCCTGGATGCCCTTGGTGGGCGCTTGCAGGACCGCGAAGATATCTTGACCCAGATTGATGGTCTCGCCGGTCTCGGAATCGGTGTAGTTCTTATCGACCTGTTCATAGGTTCCAGCAACGGCGACTTCACGCTCGCCCGCCGCTGTCGAAATTGTCTTGCGCTGATACTGACCAGAGGGAACGATCCAAGTCAGGACCGCAAAGACAACGATCAGCAAGAACATGATCGTATAGACATGCGGTAATTTGAACTTAAAACGTCTGTTTGTCTTCTTCGCCTTCGTATCTGACATAGATACCTCCAAAGAACTCGAGACTGCATCGCATCTCGCTTCAACGCTTGCACAAGGCAAACGTTCTATGACGTTCTATAGATTACCAGCAGCTTTTCTCGTCATCAAGATAATTTCAAACTGATTGCCGCAACGCGGTTGAACGGTTGCGTTTGCGCCGTGAACGGTATGGAAACGCCCGGTGAGATGATCCACCGGGCGTCTCCATTCGCAATGTCCTAGATGTCAAAAACGTAGCGAGACCCAACGATCCGCTGACGACCGATGATAAACGGCCGCCGCTGCTCATCAAAGAAGAAGGCTTCCATATAAAACAAGGGTTCGCCAACGGGAACCGCCAGCAACCGAGCGACCTCGGGCGATGCGCACGCGATCTCGAGCGTGCACGGGTCGGTAAACGCAGGCGTCCGCCCCGTCCGGTTGCGCACGAACTCAAAAATGGATTGGTTAGATAGAGGCGCCGTTGATAGATAGGCGTTGTCCTCGTAAACGTATATGTTGTTCTCAAGCATGACAGGGACGCCATCGGCAGTACGCACGCGCTCAACGCAAATCAAGTCAGTTCCAACGGGAACACCAAAGAACTGTGCTTCGGTGGAATCCGCCGGCAGTATCTTTCTCGAAATGACACACGCCCCCGGTTCCATTCCGTTAGCGCGGCATGCGTCCGAAAAACTCTGGACGTCATCCTTCTGGCGAATCTTGCGCTTGAGCTTGGGGGCATTGACAAACGTGCCTTTCCCCTGTCGCTTCGTTAGATAGCCCTGTTGGACGAGCTCCTCAATAGCGCGTCGCACGGTAACGCGGCCAACTTTATAGCTCTCAGCCAATTCGAATTCGTTGGGTATCCGCGCACCTGCCTTGTAGGCACCGGAGTTGATTTCGTTTTTAATGATATCAATGACCTGTTGGTACAGCGGTATCGCTGCTTTACCGTCAGTTAGCCCTTCAGTCGGTGGCATATACCCTCTCCCAGCGCAATTACGTCTAAAACGGGCTTAAGGGCATTCAACAAGTCCTTAAGCCCGCATTAGCTTAAAGTATGCTAGGTGTCGCACCAAAATGTCGGGTATTTACTCATCGGACCCGAAAAACGCGCAACTAACGCGCTCTTACGCGAGTTCCAGCAGGTCCGGCAGCTGATCGATAATCTTATCCGCGGCGTCCTGACTAAAGCCAAAGCGCTCCTCGCGCTTGGCGATGACTGTCAGACCGGCGCGCTTGCCGGCAGTGATGCCAGGCACCGAATCCTCAACGCAGCAGCAGCGATTCGCGGGCAGCCCCAGCAGGTCCAGCGCATGCAGGTAGATGTCGGGCTCGGGCTTACTCTCCTTAAACTGCTCGCCGCTCACCACATACTCAAAGGCATCCGACAGCCCGCACGCGTTGAGCACTTCCTCGATGCTATCCATGGGAGACGAGCTGGCAAGCGCCACGCGAACGCCACGGCGCGGCAGCTCTCGAATCGTATCCACAGCGCCTGGGTTAATCAAAGCCTGATAGTCGCGCGGACGCTTATGCGCCCACTCGTCCCAACGGGCCAACGCTTCCTCGCCAGTGAAATGCCCCTTACCGGCGCGCTCAAACCAATCGACCAGCATATGCAGGAAGAACTGATGCGAGGTACCGACTTGCCCATTCAACTCCTCTTGAGTCAGGTTAAGCCCAAGCTCCTTGGCAAACGCGGCAGTCTCGCCCAGGTAGTAATACTCGGTATCGACAATGACACCGTCCATGTCAAAGATAACGGCGTCGAACGGAAATGCGGACACGGCACCCTCCCTAACAAAAGGGCGCCCGCAAGCAGGCGCCCAAACCATGCATTAATCGGCGATTCTAACCCAGCAGCTTATCCAGCGCCACTGCAATACCGTCTTCGTTGTTATTGGCGGTTACCATCTGGGCAACTGCCTTAACCTCATCGACGGCGTTGCCCATGGCAACACCGGTGCCGGCCCACTCAATCATGGACTTGTCGTTCTGGCCGTCGCCAAACGAGACGACCTCGCTGGCATCGATACCGAGCTTGGGCAGGGCACCCTCGAGCGCACGGGCTTTGTCGATACCGGGCGCCGTGTACTCAAAGTACCAGTCGGCCGTAAACATGCCCGAAAGCGTCTGGGTAAAGGGCGCATACATCTCCTCGTAATGCGCCTGCAGGTAGGTCGGATCACCCGCCGTCAGCAGCTTGTCCACGGGATAAGTGTCCACGACCTCATGCAAGCTCTCGACCTCGCGAATCTTAAGATCGCACGCATCGCGCTCATACTTGACGATATTCTTCTGCAAGCCGTCAGGCAGCGTGATCATGCAATGGTACGAGTCCTCGACGTGCAAATCGCGACCGAGCGAAATCATAGGGATCACGTCGAAATTGCGCAGATGATCAATCAGACGGTGCAGCTCGTCAGCCGGCATGGCCTGGTCAAAAAGGACCTCATCGGTCTGAGCGTCGACCACATGCGCGCCATTAAAGGCAACTAGCAGACCGTCATGGTTTTGAAGGTCGAGCTCCTGCGCCAAGGCGTGCAACCCCCATGCGGGACGGCCCGAAGCCAAGATGAGCTTAATGCCCGACTCCTGCGTCGCGAGCAGCTTCTCGCGCGTACGCGGGCTGATGACCTTTTGATCGTTGGTGAGCGTACCGTCGATATCCATTGCGATGGCTTTGATTGCCATATATGCCTCCCTGTCATTGAACAACCTTGTCTGAGCCATCATACAGAACACCCACGGCGGCGCTGTTTGCAACGGGAAAAATGTCATATTGTCCCAAACATGAACGGCGCGCCTTCGACGATTGCGATGCCCGTCGAGGCGCCTCCCGATACATTCCATCCTATCCAAATAGCAAGGGGCCCGTATCCCAACGGATACGGGCCCCTTTCAGCCATAAGCCAACTCAGCCGTAAAGACTACTTGCGATGAGCGCGATAGAACTCGATGAGCGCCTGGGTCGAAGCGTCCTGCTCGGCCTTGGCGGCGTCGTCGTGGAAGGCCGGGGTGATCTGCTTGGCAAGCTGCTTGCCCAGCTCGACGCCCCACTGGTCGTAGGAGTCGATGCCCCAGACCGTGCCCTCGACAAACGTGATGTGCTCGTACAGGGCGATGAGCTCGCCGAGTGCGAACGGGGTCAGCGTGTCGCCGAAGATCGAGGTCGTCGGACGGTTGCCCTCAAAGCAGCGGGCCGGGACGATCTGCTCGGGCGTGCCCTCGGCACGAACCTCGTCGGCCGTCTTACCAAAGGCGAGCGCCTTGGTCTGGGCCAGGAAGTTGCCCAGGAACAGCTCGTGGACGTCCTGGCCGCTGTCGGTTGCGGGGTTGGCAGTGTTGGCGAAAGCGATAAAGTCGGCCGGGACCACCACGGTGCCCTGGTGCAGCAGCTGGTAGAAGGCGTGCTGACCGTTGGTACCGGGCTCGCCCCAGAAGATCTCACCGGTATCGGAGGTCACAGCGCTGCCGTCCCAGCGGACGTGCTTGCCGTTGGACTCCATGGTGAGCTGTTGCAGGTAGGCCGGGAAGCGGTGCAGATACTGGCAGTACGGCAGCACGGCGTGGCTCTTGGAACCGAAGAAGTTGACGTACCAGACGTTGAGCAGGCCCATCAGCGCGACGGCGTTGTTCTCGAGCGGGGTGTTGCAGAAGTACTCGTCGATGGCGTGGAAGCCCTCAAGGAACTGCTGGAAGCGCTCGGGGCCGAGCACGACGATCAGCGACAGGCCCACGGCGGAGTCGACAGAGTAGCGGCCGCCGACCCAGTTCCAGAAACCAAAAGCGTTGGCGGGGTCGATGCCGAAGGCCTCGACCTTCTCGAGTGCGGTGGAAACGGCGACAAAGTGCTTGGCCACGGCCTCGGCGTTCTGCTCATCGGAGCCGTCGATGGTACCCTGAGCCTTGAGCTGCTCGAGCATCCAGGTCTTGACCTCACGAGCGTTGGTGAGGGTCTCGAGCGTGGTGAAAGTCTTGGAGACGATAATCACGAGCGTGGTCTCGGGATCGAGGCCCTTGAGCTTCTCTGCCTGATCGTTGGGGTCGATGTTGGAGATGTAGCGGCAGTCAATACCGGCGTCGGCGTAGGGACGCAGGGCCTCGTAGGCCATGACCGGGCCCAGATCGGAGCCGCCGATGCCGATGGACACCAGGTGCTCGATCTTTTTGCCGGTAACACCCTTCCACTCACCGGAGCGCACGCGCTCGGCGAAGGCATACATGCGGTCGAGAACCTCGTGCACGTCGGCGACGACGTCCTGGCCGTCGACGATGAGCTGGCCCTTCTCGCTTGCCGGGCGGCGCAGCGCGGTGTGCAGGACGGCGCGGTCCTCGGTGGTGTTGATGTGCTCGCCGGAGAACATGGCGTCGCGGCGCTCCTCGAGCTTCACCTCGCGGGCAAGATCGCACAGCAGCTTGACGGTCTCATCAGTCACCAGGTTCTTGGACAGGTCGAAGTGCAGGTCACCGGCGTCAAAGCTCAGCTTGTTCACGCGCTCGGCATCGGCGGCGAACCAGGCCTTGAGGTCGATACCCTCGGCCTCGAGCTTCTCCTGATGGGCCTCGAGCGCCTTCCAAGCGGCAGTCGACGTAGCATCGATAGGTGCGGCAACAGTTGCCATAGAGTCCTCCTCAGCATACGGGCGCACGCCTCCATGCGCCCGGACATTCAGATGCCACTATTCTAGCGCAGGTCAAGACTATAATCAGCGAGCGTTGCCAATCGGCCCCCAAACGGCAACCGACCAAAAAGGGACAGGTTTAATTTGGCAGGTCAAACGCTTTACCAATCAAAAATAACCTATCCCTTTATGCCAAATATTAGGCCGCGGCGCAGACGCTACCGAGCAACTCACGCAGAGGAGACCCGATGCCCTCCAGCAGCTCGGGCGCGATGATGGCAAAAACGGGAACCTCGCCGGCGCCCACGACGACAGGCACCTTGCCCTCCGAGACAATGCATCCATAAGGGACAAAGCCGTCTTCGCCGGCATCGAGCGCCGCCATGCGACGCGCGAGCTCGCGCGCAAAGCTGGCAGTATCGGCATCGCCAATCGCCAGGACAAAGTCCACGCCTTCGTCGGTCGCCAGGGCCACGGCTTCGTCGATCAGCTCGTCTCCCCCGGCACCCTCAACCGAGCCGCAGCGGAAAAGTACACGCTCGAGTAGGGCTCGATCAAGCGAGCCAAGTGCCGCCGAGACAAGTTCATCGCGCGTATGCTTGTCGCCGCCCAACACGACCAGCGCCTTGGTGCCGCCATAGTGGGCAACCAATCGTCCGCACCAGCGAGCCACGTCTCCATCCGCAACAAGGCGCGTCGGCATACCAAACCCATAGTTGACCATCATTCCCACAACCCTTCCGTGCATGTAGGCCGTATCGATCGTTAGGCTCATGCTACGAAGGGAGCTTTTCCGAGCTGTTTCGCGCTCTTTAGGGCTGCGTTAAAACCCAATTCATAACCGACCAAAACAAACCTGTCCCTTTTCGGCAGGTTTTGACGATGTCTGGGCGAGCGGGTATTATCGAACAGGTATTCGATAAGAACATGTGTTTGATGGGAGGGCACGGGTGGAGCACGGGCAACATACCTATATCTGCATCGACCTTAAGACGTTCTACGCCAGTGTCGAGTGCGTCGACCGCGGGCTCGACCCACTCACGACATGCCTGGTCGTTGCCGACGAATCGCGCGGGCGCACGACCATCTGCCTCGCCATCACGCAGGCTATGAAAGACCTCGGCATCCACAACCGCTGCCGTCTGTTCGAGATTCCCGATGGCATCGACTACATCAAGGCCGTACCGCGCATGCAGCACTACATGGAGGTGTCGGCGCAAATCTACGGTATCTACCTGGAATACGTCAGTCCGCAAGACATTCACGTCTACTCAATTGACGAGTGCTTTATCGACGTGACACCCTATCTGGACCTCTATCACACCGATGCGGAAGACTTCGCCTGCATGCTGCGCGACGAGGTCCTCGCGCGCACCGGCATCACGGCGACGGTCGGCATCGGCCCCAACCTATTCCAGGCCAAGGTAGCACTCGATATCACCGCCAAGCACGTGCCCAGTCGCATCGGCAAACTCGACGACGAGACCTTTCGCAAGGAGATCTGGCCCCATCGCCCCATCGCCGACATCTGGGGCATCGGCCCCGGCGTGGCGGCCCGTCTCGAAAAGTACGGCGTCTACGACCTGATGGGCGTCGCCGCGCTCGACGAAAACCTGCTTTACGATGAGCTCGGCGTCAATGCCGAGTATCTGATCGACCACGCCTTCGGGCGTGAGCCGACAACCATCGCCGATATCCAAGCCTATCGCCCGCAAGCGACCTCGACCACCACAGGGCAGGTGCTCTCGAAGGGCTATGCCTACGAGCAGGCCTACACCGTCTTGCGTGAAATGGTCGATGCCGCCGTACTGGACTTGGTCGATAAGCACGTGGTCTGCGACAGCATCTCGCTCTTTGTGGGCTACGCAAGCGAGCGCGCCGACATACGCCGCCTCGACGCCAGCGGCACGGCGCAGTATATAGACGGCTGCGGACACCTGCGCTCGAGCACGTCGAGTATCGAACCCACCGCAACCGCCGGTCCCGAGCTCGCGCCCCGTGCACCCAAGCCCGTCCAGCGCGATGACGAACGGCGCCGTCTGGTGCGCGAGGCGCAGGCAATCGATGGCATCTTTGTGGGCGAACACGGCGGCAAACCGCGCGGTGGCTATGCTGCCCTCTTTGCGCACTCCAACGCCTCGCGCAAGCTGCCCGAGCGCACCAATTCGTTTAAGAAGATCATGGGCTATTTCGATGACCTTTGGGCACAAACGGTCGATCCCAAACGACCGGTCAAGCGCATCAACCTGGGATTTGGCAATCTGGTACCCGAAGAATTTGCCACCATCGATCTGTTCAGCGATATCGAGGCCGATGAGCGCGAGCGCGACCTGGCGCGCGCCGTCCTGGCCGTGAAAGGCAAGTACGGCAAGAACGCGCTCGTCAAGGGATTAAGCTTTACCGCCGGCGCCACCGCGCGCGAACGCAACGGCCAAGTTGGAGGACATCGTGCCTAAACCCAAGCAGCAGCCCGTGCGCCCGCCGACCGCCTTCGAGCGCCTGGCGGACCCCGAGGGCAGACGCCGCGCCGCCGACCCCAAGCTCACTGCCAACGGTGCCGTGCGCGCCAACCGCGCCGCACAGTTTATGCCCTTTGCCGCCCTCACGGGATACTACGAACTCGTGCGCAAGCAGGAAATCACCGTCGAGCCAAAACGTGAGCTCACGGAAGAAAAAGCCCTCGCGCTTTCTAAAAAGCTCGAGGGTCTCAAACGTGGCGACTTGATTCGTGTCACCTATTACGATACATACGGCTATCGCAGCCGCACCGGCATCCTCGACGAGGCGCTCCCCGCCTTCAAGCTCCTCAAACTCCGAGACATCGCCATCGACTTCGACGACATCCAAGACATCGAACTGCGCGGACGAGCCTAGCCAAGGAAGCGCATCCAGGGCGGCGCTTACAGAGTCATGACGTAGTAGCCCGCGTCTTTCACGGCCGTCTCGAGGACACCACGATCAACCGGCTGCTTAGAGCGCACGCGTGCCGTGTGGTCCGCATACGTCACCGTTGCCCACACGCCATCCAGCGCATTGAGGGCATTGGCTACGTTCTGAGCGCAGCCGTCACAGTTCATGCCGCCGATGAGCAGCTCATCGCTATAGGGATAGTGTGACGCATCGGTATCCACCACAACAACCTTTTTGGCCTTCTTGCCGCTCGTACCATCGCTGCAGCAACTCTTCCCGTGTGTCGAAGCGGCAATGCGACGCAGTCCAAAAAACATGCCGACGGCAATGACGGCCAGCACGATGAGATTCGCAGGGTTGAGCAAGTCACTCATGCGCTCCCCTTTCAAGTAGCACTATCTAGATACCCCCATGGGGTGCCCCCATCTTAACCCAAAATCATGTCTGTTCGGTCAATTAGTTTCCCTCTTCAAACTTTTTTGTTGACCATGGCTTACTTTCGTGTATAAGTTTTCCTAGGCTAACAGTTTAGATCCGTAAGGAGCGCCGTGACTCGAACCATAGACATCCCAACGTTTCAGGCGGCAGTCGTGCGCAACTGCTCTCCCACGCTCGCGGGCATCAAGCCGGCATCGCTCTTTACCTATCCAGGCACCTACGCCCACGGGGACGGCTCGACCACAACCGAAACCATTGCAGAACGCCGAGCACGCCTGCTCAACGTTATCGCCCAGTGCAATCGCGAGCTTGACCCGCTCGGCATCCACCTGAGTGTTTTGGTCTGGCGGCCCTGCGGAGCGCTCGTGTACGCGTACCGAGCCAAAAGCCTCACCACCTATTTCGCAGACCCTCGCGTCCAAACGGCGCTCACCTCGGAAGGCTACGACACGAGAGACCTTTCGGCATGCCTTGTGCATTTGGCATCACGCATCACGCTCGCGAGCAATAACGTCGCGGAATGCGCCTGCAGCCAGACTCGATGCGCACTACCCCAGCAAGCTAGCTGCAGCAAAGACTGCACCTGCGAGTTTCCGCACGAAATAGGCTACTTCCTTGGATATCCCTACGACGACGTGCACGAGTTTATCGTCCAGCGCGGCGAGAACTACAAGGTCTTTGGAGCTTGGAAGGTCTACACGAATGTCGAGCAAGCGCTTGCGATGTTTGACGCCTACCGCGCTTGCACTCAATACCTCACCTTTGTCTATCAGCAGGGCTGCAGCTTGGCGCAACTTGCCCAGGCAACCCGATAGAACATAGAAGCCGCGGCAACCTGCCGCACAACTGAAAGGACTCAACATGAGCAAGATCGCCGTCGTCTACTGGAGCGGCACGGGCAATACCGAGGCCATGGCAAACCTCGTCGCCGAAGGCGCCACGTCCGCGGGGGCCGAGATTGAGGTCATCCCCTGCGCCGACTTCTCTGCCGACAAGGCCGCCGAATATGATGCCTTCGCCTTCGGCTGCCCCGCCATGGGCTCCGAGGAGCTTGAGTATGACGAGTTTCAGCCTATGTGGGACGAGGTCAAGGAGACCCTCGGCGACAAGAAGGTCGTCCTCTTTGGCTCCTATTCGTGGGCCGAGGGCGAGTGGATGGACAACTGGAAGGCCGACGCCGACGAGGCCGGCGTCAACGTCGTGGACTCCGTCATTTGCTACGATGCGCCCGACGATGAGGGCGAGGCGGCCTGCAAGGCCCTCGGAGCCGAGCTCGCGTAACGAAACCAGGCCTCCAAAAGAGCCTGTATCACAGCGCATCCCCATCCCTACAAAAGAGCGGGGGCTGGATTCAAGTCCAGCCCCCGCTCTTTTGTAACGGCAGTTACATCAACCGGCTACGAGATATTTCCCAAGAACGCCTTGGTGCGCTCGCTCTTGGGGTGGTCGAAGACCTCGCTCGGCGTACCCTCTTCCACAATGACGCCGCCGTCCATAAAGACGACGCGGTCGGCGACATCGCGGGCAAAGCCCATCTCGTGCGTCACGACGATCATGGTCATGCCGTCGCGTGCCAGGTCGCGCATGACACCCAGGACGTCGCGCACGAGCTCGGGGTCGAGCGCCGAGGTGGCCTCGTCAAAGAGCATGACGTGCGGGTTCATCGACAGGGCGCGGGCGATGGCAACGCGCTGCTGCTGACCGCCCGAGAGCTGGCTCGGCATAAAGTCGATACGCTCGGCAAGACCGACCTTGGTCAGCTCCTCGACGGCAATCTTCTCGGCCTCTTCCTTGCTGCGCTTGAGCACCTTCTGCTGCGCGAGCATGACGTTCTTTTTGACTGAGAGGTGCGGGAACAAATTGAACTGCTGGAACACCATACCCAGATGCGTGCGCACCTTGTTAAGATCGACGCCCTTGGCGCACACGTCCACACCCTCAACGACAATCGAGCCACTCGTGGGATGCTCAAGACGGTTGATGCAGCGAAGCATCGTCGACTTACCCGAGCCCGAGGGACCCAGAACTACGACGACCTCGCCCTTGTGCACATCCAGATCGATATCGCGCAGGACCACGTTATCGCCAAAGGCCTTCTGGAGGTTCTTGATGCTGACGACGACCTCGTTCGAGTTATTGGTTTCGCTCATGATAGGACCTCCTTACAGACCGGCGATGTGATCGGCGGGCGTCGCGACGACCTGTCCGGCGCTCTTGGCGGGACGCTTCTTCTTAGTTTCGGCCGTGCCCAAAAGCCTCGCCTCAAGGCCGCTCACCAAGCGAGCGAGCGGCAGGGTGATGACCAGATAGAACAGGGCGGCAACCACGTACGGTGTAATAGAGCCCGTCGTGGCCACGATGGTGCGGGCGTTCATGACGATCTCGACCACGCCCACGGCCGCGAGCAGCGACGTATCCTTGTAAAGCAGGATGAACTCACTGGTCAACGTTGGCAGAACATTGCGGAACGTCTGCGGAATCATAACGTAGAGCAGTGTCTGGAAGGCGTTCATGCCCAGCGAGCGCGCAGCCTCGTTCTGGCCCTTGGGGATCGACTGAATACCGGCACGGAAGATCTCGCACAGGTAGGCGGACGAGTTCATGGCCATGACGATGACGCCCAGCACATAGTCGTCAACCTTGACGCCGGCCAGCGGCAGGCCAAAGAACGCGATGTAGATCTGCAGGAACGCCGGCGTACCACGAATGATATTCACATAGATACCGGCAAGGCAACGCAGGATGCGCGACTTGGAGATGCGCATGAGCGACAGGGCGAAACCAAAGGGAATTGCCAGCGGAAACGCCACGAGCACGATCGAGAGCGACATGAGGAAGCCTTTGAAGACGATCGGCAGGCTCTGGACCAAAATGACCGGGTTCAGGAACAGGCGCAGGAACATGTTGGAATTCCATGCCTCGACCCACGGCTGCTCCTTAAGGTCGGCCAGGAAGTTATCGAATGCCGTCACGCCCTTGATCTCCACCGACGGAATCTTGGAGATCTTCTTGGTCGAACCATCGGCCAAAGTGTAGGTGCCGCTAAAGGCCTCGTCGCCGCCCTCGACGGGGAAGGTCACGCCGTAGACCTCGACACGGAAATAACCGCCGGCGGGCACCGTCTCACCAAAATCGATCTTGAGCGTCTGACCATCGACCTTGCACGTGGGCTTCATGGGCGTACGGTCCATAAGGTCATCGCCCGAGAGCATCGTCAGACGCGTGTCGTCCGCACCAAAGGTCGTGCCATCGACAAACGTCAGCGAAAGACCGCTCAGCTCCTCATCGGCATCGGCCTGGACCTCCCAGGTGATACGAGTCTCGGTGCCACCGACCACGTCGCTACCCGAACCGGTATTGGGTCGGGCGGTGATCTTTGTGGTCTCAAGTGCCTGAGCAGTCGAGGGCACGCAGGCCCCCGCGCATACCAGGGCGAGCGCCACAGCCAGGGCACAGGCCAGCTTTTGGAGCATCGAGGGCAGTGGATGGCTCTTGCCCATGGCTCCTTGGTTCAATCGAGACAAGGTGGCTCCTAACGTTTAAGTTGCCGACATAACGGGGCGGGATGACGCCCATTCAAGAAACGCAAAGGCCCTCTCCGCCAAAACGGAAAGGGCCCGCGCGCAATCAAGTAGCTATTTTACTTGATGTTGTACTTAGCCATGAGGGCGTCGACGGTACCGTCGTCAGTCAGGTCCTTGATGGCCTGGTTGATGTCGTCCTTGAGCTTGGTGTTGCCCTGGTTGATGGCGATGGCGTACTCCTCGCCGGTGCTGACCTGCTTGATGGTCTGGCAGGTGTTGAACTGCTCGGCGGTCAGCTGGCTGGCAACGGAGCGGTTGGTGACTACGGCGTCGCCCTTATCGGACTGCAGGGCGCTGAAGCACTCGGTGGCGTCCTTGTAGGGGACGATCTTGGCCTTGGGGAAGTTCTCCTGGGCAAAGGCCTCGGCGGTCGAGCCAGACTGGACGATGATGGTAGCGTCGGCGTTGTTGAGCTTCTCGCTGAAGTTGTCGGCCGTGATATCGGTGTTATCGACCTTGGTCACGATAGCCTGATCGTCCATGTAGTAGGAATCGGAGAAAGTGACTTCCTTCTCACGCTCGGGCGTGTCGGTGATAGCCGCGATGGCGACGTCGTACTTGGCGCCCGAAGCAACGCCGGGGACGAGCGTGTCAAAATCATTGTTGACATACTCGACATCCAGACCCAGCTTATCGCCGATAGTCTTAATGAGTTCAAGGTCAAAGCCCTGGTAGTCGCCATTGTCATCCTTGTACTCAAACGGAGCGTACTCGGCAGAGGTGCCGACGGTCAGCGTACCGTCCTTGACGAGCGCGTACTCCTTGGAACCGTCGACCTTCTCGACCTTAGCGTCGTCAGAGCTGCTGGAACTGGCATCAGAACCAGAGGTGGCGTTGGACGAGCCGCAGCCCGTCAGAGCAAGGGCGAGCGCCATAGCACCCGTGGCGGCAAATGCGCCAAGCTTCTTCAGCTTCATAATCAGTCTCCTTCCAATGACCCCACGTGATTCAGGGGTCTGCAAAAACTGAGGGTTATTATGCACCCGCTTGGAAGAATCCGCAATTAGAAAACTGATTGAAACAAACCCATAACGTGAATGGAGCACTCCACTTTATGACAGTCATCACTGCTGCAATGACCTTAACAATTTGATTTCAGCCGCATAACCTGCAAGTTCGTTCGGTGTCTCCAAAATGAATGGCAATGCGCGCAAGCGGCCATTCGATACAATATTCTGCATAACCTGCATACCGCCGCCAAACTCTTCGCTACCCAGGTAGCCCTTACCGATGCATTCGTGGCGGTCCTTATGGGCGCCGCAGGGGTTCTTGGAGTCATTGATATGCACGGCGCGCAGGCGCTCGATACCCACCACACGATCGAACTCGTCGAGCACGCCTTCAAGATCGTGGACGATGTCGTAGCCGGCGTCATTCACATGGCAGGTGTCCAAGCAAACGCCCAACTTGGCCGACAGCTCGGGGCGCTTGTCGGCAACGCCCTGGATGATGAGTGCCAGTTCCTCAAAGCTGCGGCCCACCTCGGTGCCCTTGCCGGCCATGGTCTCGAGCAGCACCGTCGTCTGTTGGCCCTCAAACATCACCTGGCACAGGGTGTCGACGATCATCTGAATGCCGGCGTCGGAGCCCTGCCCCACATGCGCACCGGGATGGAAGTTGTAGTAGTTGCCGGGCAGCGCTTCCATGCGCCGCAGGTCCTCCGCCATGGCCTCCAAGGCAAACTCGCGCGCCCGCTCTTTGGCCGAGCAAGGGTTATAGGTATACGGGGCATGAGCCACAAGCGGGCCAAAATCGTTCTGTTCCATAAGCTCGCGCAGGGCGGCCACGTCATCCATGTCAAGGTCTTTCGCCTTGCCGCCGCGCGGGTTGCGTGTAAAGAATGCAAAGGTATTGGCGCCAATTGACAACGCCGTCTCCCCCATCGCCCGATAGCCCTTCGTCGTGGATAGATGACACCCGATCGTCAGCATCCCCAGCTCCCCCTCATCAGTTGCGGTGAAATAGTTCCTGTCGATGCCTTATTCTGCCGCAAACAGGAACTATTCCACCGCAAGTTATAAAAGGGGCATCAGGGGCAAGGTCCGCCGAGCCCCCTTGAGCACCAGCACCGCAGCCTAGAGCGTCAAGCGAATCGCATCAATGATCTGCGCACAGCGCTGTGTGGCGGCAAGGGGCATGACGGGACTCTCGAGTTTCCCCGCCCGGATGAGCTGGGTCACATGATGAATTTCGCCGTAGAAATCATCGACCTCAAACGGGGCATTTATTTCGAGCATTCGTCCGTCGGAGTACTTCACATGGGCGAGCTCGGGGCGATGGAGGCGCTCGATTTCCAACGAGCCCCGCTCGCAGGCAATCGTTAAACGGCTTTCACATGCTGCTTTGCCGTCGCACACCATATGAATGGGTATACCGCCGACACTCATATGGATCTCATCGGCCCAATCCACGCGGCCACCCGATACGTCACGCCAGCGAACTTCACGAGACGAAACATCGCACGCACCCGCAAGAAGATCCTCAAACCACCCGACCGCGTAGCAGCCCATGTCATATAGACAGCCACCCTGCAACGGATCGAGCAGATAACTCGAAGGCGGCTGACCATAATCGAGTTTTTGCACGCTTTCGATCGAGACGATACGGCCAAGCTCGCCCGACGCAAGCAAACCCTTCACGCGAGTATGCATCGGACAAAACCGATTCTTCATCGCCTCCATAAACAGTACGCCGCGCTCGCGAGAGGTGGAGGCAATCGATAGAGCCTCTTCCTCACTCAAAACGGCCGGTTTTTCGCACAGCACGGCCTTTCCCGCGCGCAGTGCCCGACAGACCCAATGCGCATGCATGCCATGTGGAAGAGCCAAGTAGATTGCGTCGACATCGGGGTCGGCAATCAGCGCATCATAAGCCGCATCGCCGCTATCGTCAGTCGTGGCATAGCTGTGCGCGGTATCAATCGAAAACGCCCTGCAAAACTCCTCAACATGCGAAGGGGTGCGACCGGCGGCAGCCACAAGCCGCGCCCCGTCCACCTCCTTGAGCGACGATGCAAATCGATGCGAAATGTGCCCAGCGCCCAAAACGCCCCAACGAACCTCGCGCAAATCATCACATGAATCCCGATGGCCCACGACAGCCCCCTTCAGTTGCGGTGGATTAGTTCCTGTTTAAGCCCCATTCTGCCGCAAACAGGAACTATTCCACCGCAAGCTATAAAAGGGTCATGAGGAGCGCGTTTTGCCGAAGGCCTTGAGCACCGCCGTCACGGGGCCAGGCTGAAAACGGCGGCGTACGTCGTCCAAGCGCCCGGGAATATCGATGTGTTGCGGGCAGTGACGCGCGCATTTGCCGCATTTAACGCAGTTGCTCACCAACTTGGGCTCGCTCGTCCGCACCGCGCTCGCCGTAAAATACTGCGATAGACCCGTAAACCAGCTGTGCGCATAGCTTGCATTGTAGGCGGCAAAACACCCAGGGATATTGATGCCTTTGGGACACGGCATGCAGTAGCCGCATCCCGTACAAGGCACGCGATTCGATTTTTCAAATTCCGTCAGCACGCGCGCAATGGTATCGAGCTGAGCGCCCGTCATCGAATCCGGCAGGGCTCGGTCGGCCAGCGCCGCGTTCTCATCCACTTGCGCGGTATCGGTCATGCCCGAAAGCAGCATCGTGACCTGAGGATGGTTCCACACCCACGAAAGCCCCCAGGCGGCAGGAGTGCGCAGGCGCGGGTCATGGGCGCCATCGAGCACGGCGCGGGCCCGCGGCGGCAGCTTGCCCGCCAAACGCCCGCCCAACAGCGGCTCCATCACAAACACCGCGAGCCCGCGCTCGGCGGCTGCCATGAGCCCCGCCGTCCCCGCTTGGTAGCGCTCTCCAGCGTAGTTGTACTGGATCTGGCAAAAATCCCAGTCATACGCGTCAAGCATCGTGAGGAAGTCCGCCGCACTGCCGTGGTACGAAAAACCTATCTGGCGAATACGCCCCGCAGCCTTTTGGTGCGCAATCCAGTCCTCGATGCCCAACGCCACCACGCGCTCCCACTGGGCGGGCGAGGTGATGTTGTGCATAAGGTAATAGTCGATATGGTCGGTCCGCAGGCGACGCAGTTGCTCGTCGAAAAACCGGTCGAAATCCTCCGCGCACTTGCACGAAGCGTGCGGCAACTTAGTCGCCAGCAACACCCGGTCGCGCAGCCCCAAGCGCTCAAGTGAGGCGCCCACGCATGCCTCGTTACCGGGATAGAGATACGCGGTATCCAGATAATTGATCCCCTGCTCCACCGCATGGGAAATGATGGCGTCGGCTGCCTTAGCGTCCGGATGGCCCGGCGCACCGGGAAACCTCATGCAGCCCAGACCGAGAGCGGATATTCGGTTACCACTTTTGGGGTCAACGCGGTATTGCACGGCCCCTCCCTTCGCCATCAGCGCCCCGGCACGGCGAAACACAACGGTCACGCGGCCGAAACATCGTGGAATCGCAATCGAGAACGTATCGTAACGCAGCAGAAATCGAGCCGTCATGACACCGCTTTAACATCAGCAAAAAGCCCGATGAAAGGAGCCACCCATGCCCGCGCTCGACCTTTGGAACCTCGCATCCCAGCTCAAAAGCACCGATTATCGCTGGGTCAACCTCACCCACACGCTCTCGTGCGACACCCCACACTGGTTTGGCTTTAAGCCGTGAGTTCCCATGCGTTTGTTCTTCTAAATACCGCTATCCGGAGCACGCAACACGCTCCGGTAAAACCAGAGTTGAGGCTAACTTTAGGACCCCACGATCTCGTCCTCATCATCACGGCAAAGGACGACGCCGGCGCTTCCCAGCGCAGCGACAGCAATCAGGGCCCCCACAACGATAGGAGCAGCTCCGCACGTGCCCTGCATACCCGCGACGAGCGCGGCCGTAGGACCAAGGCAGCCAAGCGTCAATGCAACGGCGGCAACGGCGATATCTCGAGCGTTCACAAGACCACTTCCTCCACGAGAACGACTTTGTTTCTCGTGACTTAGTGTGTCCCGCGCCCATATGCGCGGCGTACGGCCACGGTAAGCGCTCTGTTAACTCAAGCACGCACAAAAAACGGACGCCCTTACGTTGCCCAAAGGCTCGGTAAAGACGCCCGCCCGTCATGTCCTATTGGCTTATGGCAGATTACCAACCGGTATAGTAGTCGGTGGTTCCGGCAGCACAGCCGGAGTCATAGACCTTGCACTCGCCCTTAGAGCCCGTAAAAGTCGAGCCCTGGGCCTTATCGCCCGCGGCAACGACGTAGTAGCCATCGGAATCGCGCCAAAAGCCCTCGGAATCCTGCGTCCATTCGCCCGTGCGGTGGTGATACAACACGTTGCTGCTGTAATAAGTCTCGCGGCGGCCGTTATAGTTATTGACGCCGCTCGAGCGCGTCAGACCCGAGCCGTTCGCGCAATACGCAGCAGACGTGTAAGACGAGCCGGAGCCGGCGTTGTAATACGAAGCCTGAACGGCCTCAGCGGCCTCGGCTTCGGCTGCGGCAGCCTCGAGCGCCTCGCGCTTGGCATCCTCAAGCGTGGAGCGAAGCTCGTCGAGCTCGGTCGACTTGGCGTCGACCTCATCCATCGTCAAAAGACTGCCCGCACCGTCGATGCAACCCTGTAGTACAGCGCGCTCGTCATCGGTGGCATAGTCACCGTACATGTTCATAATGATCTGAGCGCGCATCTCCAGGGAATCGCGCTTTGCCCCCATCGAGGCGTTCCACTCCTGCATAGAGCCATAACCGTCGCCGCGGTAGTCGACGGGCTGCACCAGCGTCGCCTCGGACGACGTAGATCCGACCGTATCGGATAGTGTCGTCGCATGGGCATCAGTTGCGCCGGCGCCCGCCAAAAGTGCCACGGTCAGAGCGGCGGAAAGGGCGGCGGCTTTCGGTTTTCGTGAATCGATCCTCATGTAGCTGGAAACCTCCGTAGTACGTTTTTGCTGCGTTTAAGCTGCGTGTGATTCGATCGCGCTGCATAGTACCCCGAGCAAATCGCGACCTGCGGTTTTTCTCAAAAGGTGCACGTCAATTGCGTAAAACTCACATCCTCTCAACAGGAGTTTTCCATAACTCGAATGCATAAAGCGTGTCAAAAACCCTGTTTTTGCACCCTCTCTATGCAAAAAAGGCGTCTGTGCAACCATTGCTTGCGCAGACGCCTTGAGCAGGCATTTTATGCAGTTATACCTATCGAGTCGAAAGAGGTCCTTGCACAAGTCGCCCTACTCGTCCAGTGCGGCAAAGGCCTGCTTCAGGTCCCAAATGATGTCCTCGGCGTTCTCGGTACCGATAGAAAGACGGATCGTGGAGGGTGTGATGTTCTGCTCGGCGAGCTCCTCAGCAGAGAGCTGGGAGTGCGTGGTGGTAGCCGGGTGTACGACGAGCGACTTGACGTCGGCCACGTTGGCGAGCAGCGAGAACACCTGCAAGTGATCGATGAACTTCCATGCAGCCTCCTGGCCGCCCTTGATCTCAAAGGTAAAGATCGAGGCGCCGCCACGGGGGAAGTACTTCTGATAGAGCTCGTGATCGGGGTGCTCAGGCAGGCTCGGGTGATTCACCTTGGCAACGTGGCTGTCGCCGGCAAGGAACTCAACGACCTTCTTGGTGTTCTCGACATGGCGGTCGACGCGCAGCGACAGAGTCTCGGTGCCCTGGAGCAGGACCCAGGCGTTGAACGGGCTGATGCAGGCACCCTCGTCACGCAGTAGGATGGCGCGGACATAGGTCGCGAAGGCGGCGGGGCCGGCAGCCTCAGCAAACGAGACGCCATGGTAGGAGGGGTTGGGCTCGGCGATCTGCGCGTACTTTCCGCTCGCCTTCCAATCGAAGTTACCGCCGTCGACGATCACGCCGCCCAGCGAGGTGCCGTGGCCGCCGATGAACTTGGTTGCGGAATGAACGACGATGTTGGCACCATGCTCCAGCGGACGGAACAGATACGGGGTGCCGAAGGTGTTGTCGACAACAACCGGCAGACCGTGCTTCTTGGCGATCTCGGAGATCGCGTCGATGTTGGGGATATCGGAGTTGGGGTTGCCGAGCGTCTCGAGGTAGATGACCGTGGTGTTATCCTTGATGGCACCCTCAACCTCTTCCAGGTTATGGGCATCGACAAACGTGGTCTCGACGCCAAACTGGGAGAGCGTATGCTCCAGCAGGTTGTAGGAGCCACCGTAGATGGTCTTCTGAGCCACCACGTGGTCACCGGCCTGAGCGAGCGCCTGCAGGGTATAGGTGATGGCAGCAGCGCCGGAGGCGACGGCAAGACCTGCCACGCCACCCTCGAGTGCGGCGATACGGTCCTCGAAGACACCCTGGGTGGAGTTGGTCAGACGGCCGTAGATGTTACCGGCGTCGGCAAGACCAAAGCGGTCGGCGGCGTGCTGGGAGTTGCGAAACACATAGCTCGTGGTCTGGTAGATAGGCACGGCGCGGGAGTCGGATGCGGGATCGGCGCTCTCCTGGCCAACGTGCAGCTGCAGGGTATCGAAACCAAAGGTGTGCTCGGGGTTGTTGATGAACTGGCTCATGATGATCTCCTTGATCGAACGAAAGTAAAAAATAGAGAGAAGTAAGTCGCTGTCTCCTGATCACGCCGACGGGCGCAAACAGGAGCCCGGCATTCGTCTTAGCAAGCAATTCATATGCGGTCCTCCTTTTGACATCCCGGTTCCGTGGTCGGCTTAATTACCTACCGCCTTTGTGTGTTTTGAATAGTACGAACATCGTCTCCCCGGGTCAATCACTTAAAAGCGCTAACCTGTTATCGGTTTTTTAGATAGCTATCGAAAGGACGGGCGCCAATGACCCTCCAGCAGCTTCGCTTTTTGATCGCCGTGGCAGAGTCCGGATCGATCAACGCCGCAGCCCAGCGCCTCTATACGGCACAGTCCAATATCTCAAACGCCGTCAAAAGCCTGGAACAGGAGCTCCATCTGGAGATCTTTACGCGCTCCAGCCGCGGCGTCACGCTCACCAACGACGGCACCGAGCTTTTGGGCTATGCGCGCCAGGTCGTAGAGCAGGCCGACATGCTCGAGGCGCGCTACGAGGACGGCGGCACCCCGCAAGCCCGCCTCGCCATTTCCGCCCAGCACTACGCCTTTTCGGTCGAGGCCTTTGTCAACGTGGTCGAGCGCTGCCGCGACAGCAAGTTCGAGTTCATCATGCGCGAGACCACCACAGCGCAGATCATCGATGACGTCCGTGCGTTTCGCAGCGATATCGGCATTCTGTATCTGGATGACTTTAACGCCCGCATTCTGCAGAAGGCCTTCACCGATGCCCGCGCAAGCTTCCATCCCCTCTTCGACGCGACGGTCCACGTCTTCGTGAGCGAGCGCCACCCGCTCGCACGCCGCCCTCAGCTGTCCCTTGCCGACCTCACGCCCTATACGCGCTACAGCTTTGAGCAGGGAACCTCAAACTCCTTCTATTACGCCGAGGAACCTTTTAGCTATATCCCCTGCGACCGCAACATACGAATCTCGGACCGCGGAACGCTCACTAACTTGCTTATCACGTCGAACGGCTACACCCTGTCGACCGGTGTCCTCTCCAATGAAATGCAGTGGGGTATGGCATCGATCCCGCTGGCAGACGCCCCGACGATGCGCGTGGGCTACATCATGCACGACGAGCGCAAGCCCTCTCCCCTCTTGCAGCAATACCTCGATGAGCTCAACCGCATCATCCATGCCAACTAGCCGTCGGAAGACAGGGTAGAAATCATAGATTGCTAGCCCCCGGCGGGCATGGCGCTACAATGGTCACTCACATGAAACGCACTCAACGAAAGGAAGCCCGTGAAGGTCATCATCTATACCGACGGCTCGGCCCGATCAAATCCGGGACGCGGCGGCTACGGCGCCGTACTCAAATATACCAACCCCGCCGGCAAGACCTTCACCTCCGAGCTCTCGCGCGGCTACGCTAAGACCACCAACAACCGCATGGAGCTCATGGCCGTCATCGTGGCACTCGAGGCACTCAACCGCCCCTGCGAGGTCGAAGTCCATTCCGATTCGCAGTACGTCGTCAACGCCTTTAACAAGCACTGGATCGACGGCTGGAAAAAGCGCGGGTGGAAGACCGCCAACAAGCAGCCCGTCAAGAACCGCGACCTGTGGGAGCGCCTGCTCACCGCCAAAAGCAAGCACAAGGTTGAATTCATCTGGGTTAAGGGCCACGCCGGTCACGAGCTCAATGAGCGCTGCGATGAGCTCGCCACCACGGCGGCCGACGGCAGCAACCTCGATATCGATACCGGCTTTAACGAGAGCGACCTGTAGCGGCGTTTTCGCACGCTTTTGCGTTCCCCTCGCGCTACACTCATCCTGTAAACCGAACGGTACGAGGGGGATACATGCTGCGTATAGCGACCATCGGCACATCCATGATTACCGACGACTTTATCCAAGTCGTCAACGCCAACGACCAAGCCGCGTTTGTGGGCACGCTTTCACGCGACGCCAATCGCGGTGCTGCCTTTACCGCCGAGCGCGGTGGCGAGCGAAACTTTACTTCACTCGATGAGCTCGCGGCAGCCGCCGACGTCGACGCCGTCTATATCGGCAGCCCTAACGCACTTCACTACGAACAGGCCCTTGCCTGCATCGCCGGTAGCAAGCACGTCATCGTCGAGAAGCCCTTCTGCGCCACCGAAGCGCAGGCGCTGGAAGTCTTCCGCGCTGCCGAGGCAGCAGGTGTCGTAGCCCTCGAGGCCATGCGTCCCCTCCACGATCCCGCCTTCCACGCCATCGAGGACGCCCTGGGCGAGATTGCCCCCATCCGCCGCGCCTCATTGCGCTTTGGCAAATATTCCTCGCGCTACAACGAGATTCTCGCGGGACGCGCCACCAATATCTTCGACTGCAATATGGCATCGGGTTCCCTCATGGACATTGGCGTCTACACCGTCGAGCCCATGGTCGAGATTTTCGGCATGCCCTCCGGCCTTACGAGCATGACTACCCTGCTCGACCCCACCACGCAACAGCTCACGCACGGCCCCATCGACGGCTGCGGTTCCGTCCTCGCCAGCTACGGCGGTGGCCGTATCTCCGTCGAGCTCGCGCACTCCAAAATTACGAATGACCTGCTGCCCTCGCAGATCGAAGGCGAGCGTGGCACCATCCAGATTGACCATCTGTCCACGCCCCGCAACGTACGCATCGATTATCGCGGCGACGTCGTGCGCGGATCGGCGACCGAGGCGCCGCGCGAGCAAGGCGACAACGGACGCGCGCTCGACCTTCCCAAATCGAGCAACACCATGGAGTACGAGCTCGCCGACTTTATCACCGCCATCGTCGGCATCGATAGCATTAAGGACGAGATCTGGGAAACGCCTGCCGGGCGCCATGAGCTTGGCCACTATCGCGATGTCACGCTTGTCTCGCTGCGTATCATGGATGCCGTGCGCCAGCAGGCCGGCATTACCTTCCCCGCTGATTCAGTCAAGCAGGCCTAGCGATGGGCTTCTTCGATACGTTCTTCTCCAGCGTCACCGTCGGCAGTCGAGAGCCTCAAAAACCATCAAACGTCGAGCTCGAGCTGCGCCGCAGGCTTACTGTGCTCGCAAGCGACGAGGCCACTCAAGACACTCCCCTGCGCTATTTCCTACGCTGGGAGGGGCAAGTCCAAGGCGTTGGTTTTCGCTTTACCAACACCAACCTCGCACAGGCACGCGCACTCACCGGCTGGGTGAGTAACATGGAAGACGGGTCAGTCGAGATGGAGATACAGGGAGCTCCGGCAAACATCCTGTCTCATCTCGAGGCGCTTCATGCCTCCTATGAGCGCATGGGAACGCGTTTTCGCCTCGTAGACGCCCAGACCCGAGCCCCACTTGCCAATGAAGACGGTTTCATTCCTCGTTATTAGTATTGTGTGCTAAATACGGTATCATTTACCTACGACCGTTGATAGAAAAGAGGCGAGGCGCATGGCGGTGCAAAGAAGGAATACCAAGCAGCGAAAGCTGGTTCTTGACGCTGTGCGCCAAAGCTATAACCATCCCACCGCCGACGAAATCTACAACGCCGTACGCGAACAGGATGACAAGATCAGCCGCGGCACGGTCTACCGCAACCTCAATCTCTTAGCCGACGCAGGGGAGATTCTCTCTATTAAGACGCCGGGCGGCAGCCGCTTCGATCGCACCATCGAGCCGCACGCACATATCATCTGCACCTCGTGCAGCCGCGTCATCGACGTGCCGCTCCCCTTCGATGCCCAACTCGACGACAAGGCGTCCGAGCAAATCGGCTGGGACGTCACCTCGCACTACACCATCTTCGAGGGCCTCTGCCCCAACTGCCGGTAGATGTTTGGGACATGCCTTAAAATCCACCTTTCTGCACTCTGCAGCAAAAAGTCGATTTCTAGGCATGCCACATATATCTACTCGGCGAGCAGGCGATGCAGTTCCTCTTCGACCGTGCGCACGTAGCGGACACGGTCATTGACACCGCGCATGGTAGGGTTGCAGCTCTCCATCAGATAGGGATGGCCCACGACGTTGAGCATGTCGCGATCGTTCTCATTGTCGCCAAACGCCATCATCGCATCGGGCGAGATCCCCAGGGCACGACCATAATCGGCAAGCGCGGACCCCTTGCCCGAGTCAAAGCCGATAAAGTCAGTCCATTCGGTTCCCGACGTCATCACATCGACTCGGTCGCTAAAGAGACGCTCGAAATACTCCAGGGCCACCGGCTGATCAATTTCGGGCGTCTGGAAGGCAATCTTAATGACATCCTCGTCGATGTCCTCGGGACGGTCGACCACCGCCACATCGCAGTGGACCTCATAGCGCAAATGGTCGACGAACGCATCGTTGCCGCTCATGGTGTAGAGGTGCCCCTCGCACGAAAGGGTCACGTCGGCATGGGGATACGCAACCACGGCATTCGCGATATCCATAGCAAGGCTACGCTCCATGGAACGCTTGACAACGGCATGCCCCTCGCTCATCACCAGGGCTCCGTTTTCGCATACATAGGCGAGCTCATCGGCCACCGGGGCAAACAGGTAGCGCAGGCTCGCATATTGACGGCCGCTCGCCGGCATAAACACAATGCCGCGACGATGTAGCTCATCGATGAGCTCAAACGCCTCGGAACGCGGCTCGCGCTCCCCCGGATGCAGCAACGTGCCATCCAAATCGCAAGCGATCAGCTTGATTCCCTCAAGACCCATATGTTTCCCCCAAAACATCTCATCAACAGCAAGACGGACTTTGAATCGTTGCCTCTCAAAGTCCGTCTTGCATATATGCGCGTTAACCACGCGCCGCCTTTACGATGGTAAAGTCGGGAGCCATGCTCACGACGACCTCCGCCGCACTCGACTCAAAGCGCCGGGCCGCATCGAGTTCACGGGTAACCACCGAGAGCCGAACACCCTCGACACCCCGGAGCATGCGGCCCAAAACAGGCTGCACCGGCGTATACATGCGCACGGTATGCTCGTCCGAGTCGCCTCGGAAAATCGGCGCATGCATGTTGCCGATCTCCCAGCACGCATGCGCGAGCGCAATCGGGTCCATGCGGTCAACTTCGACCAAATAAACCTCGGCACTGCGCAGGCGCACGACAACCGCCACGGGCGCCATGCCCGAACGGTCGATGGCGAGCACGTCACCATCGGCAAGACGACCGTCGTCGGCAGCATCCAGCCGAACATCGACTGTGCGCCCCAGCTCCGTCACACCCACAAACGCGCATACATCAGCCTGGTCCCAATCGAGCAGCAGCTCGTCAACCTCAAAGACACCGCCCAGCTCCCGGCGAAGCAGGAGTTCATAGGACGGATCGTTGAGATTTCCCAAGCATGTCGTCGAAACCAAGCGTTCAGGCATACTCTAGCCCTCGACCTCG
Organism: uncultured Collinsella sp.; assembly: GCA_959606035.1. Classification (GTDB taxonomy): domain Bacteria; phylum Actinomycetota; class Coriobacteriia; order Coriobacteriales; family Coriobacteriaceae; genus Collinsella. Next base: position 63,816 of record CAUHHB010000001.1, on the reverse strand, counting down.
ACGAGCTCGATATCAAAGTTGAGGTCCTTGCCGGCCAACTCGTGGTTGGCGTCGAGCGTCACGGCCTCGGGCGTCACGTCGATGACCACGGCGGGGACGGGCATGCCGCTCGGCGTGGACAGGAAGAGCTTCATGCCCTTCTCGATCTGCTCGATATTGGGAACCTGTTCGGCCGGGAAGGTAATAACCATCTCGGGGTTGTGCTCGCCGTAGGCATCGGCAGCAGGAATGTGCACGGTCTTCTTCTCGCCCACCTGCATGTCGACAACAGCGGCGTCGAAGCCCTTGATCATCTGGCCGGCGCCGCAGGTGAACTCCAGCGGCTCGCCGCGATCGTAGGAGCTATCGAACTGCGTACCATCGTCGAGCGTGCCGCGATAATGAGTCTTGACCTTCTTGCCCTGGTTGGACATGGTAACCTCCGTGATAAGGGCGGCGCACAACGCGGGCCGCCGTGAACATATGGCGCTAACTATACCCTAGTCATACAATTCAAAGACAGTTTGCAAAGAAACGCTGCAACCGGAGGAACCATGGCATATCCCGTATTTGACCTACACTGCGACACCGCCGACCGCATCGGCTGGGCCACGCTCGATCTCGACCTGCGCTTTACCGCCGGCACCGACGGTTATTTCCCCGGCGACGAAACGCATCCGCAAGATTTCGACCTCATCGAGGGCAACGCCTGCGCCATCTCGCTCGCAAAGATCGGCAACACGCCGTGGGCACAGTGCTTCGCCACATTTGTCCCCGACGAGATTCCCACCGCCCACGCCGCGCGCTTCCAGGCGCAGATCATGGCACACATGAGCGGCCAAGCAATGCTCAACCACGACCGCATGGTCAACGTACGCAACGCCGCAGACATTCGCCCCGCGCTCAAAGACGGCAAGGTCGCCTGCATCCACACCATCGAAAACGCCACGTTCTTTGCCGAGGACCCCGCGCTGATCGAGGTGCTCAAGAGCCTGGGCGTGCTTATGTCGTCACTCAGCTGGAACGCGCAGGGACCGCTCGCGAGCGGCCACGACACCCACGCCGGCCTCACCGCCGCCGGCATCGAGGCGCTTACGCAGATGGAGCACGCCGGCATGGTGCTCGACGTCTCCCACCTCAACGATGAGTGCTTTGACGAGGTCGCCGCCCGCGCCACGCGTCCCTTCGTCGCCAGCCACTCCAACTCCCGTGCGGTTTGCGGCGCCAAACGCAACCTTACCGACGACCAGTTCCGCGCCATTCGCGACATGGGTGGCATCGTCGGCCTCAACTACTGCAGCGAGTTCCTTTCCAACGACGCAACCGACAAGACCGCCGCAGACGTCACCTTCGACCAGCTGGCGGCGCATATCGAGCACTGGCTCGACCTGGGCGGCGAGGACGTCATCGCGCTCGGCGGCGACTGGGACGGTGCCACTGTGCCCGCTTTCCTCTCCGATGCCAGCAAGATGCCCGAGTTCCAGAACATGCTTTCCAAGCATTTTGGCAAGACCGTGATGCAAAAGCTCTGCAGCGACAACGCGCTTGCCTTCTTCGAGCGTTATTAATTTCACATCCCTTGAGCGGGCCGGCATGCCGAACGGTCGACATGCCGGCCCGTCCCCGATCTGAAGGACCGCTTTTGACGCAGCAGTTTACGATTTCCGCATCCCGACCGGATGGGACGACCATCCCCGTCGTCGTTACCAAAAAGCGCGTCAAGAACTTCAACCTACGCGTCACATCGAGCGGCGAGGTCCACGCCAGCGCACCGATCGGCGCCAGCCGCGAGCGTATCGAAGCGTTTGTGAAGCGCAACAGCGCCTGGATTATCAGCCGACTTGCCCAGCGCGAGCAGCGTCAGGCGACGGCACGAGAGCCGCTCAGCCCCTCGTCCATCATTGCACTTTGGGGCAAGCCCATCACGGTACAGGATGCGCTCGATCACAACTTTGCATCCCCCGCACCGCGACCCAAACAGGCCACCTTCGCAAGTTTTATGGGTACCGATGAATCGGACGAAGGCCCGCAGGCCAAGCGGCACGCAATCCTCGACGTCCTAACGTCCGATGAGCTCCAAGCCCACATCGACCAGCTCTACGCGTCCGAGGTCACATCGGCGCTGCGCGACATCGTGCACGCGTACGAAGTCGCAATGGGCGTCACCGTGGCCCGCATCTCCGTGCGCAGCATGAAAACGCGCTGGGGATCATGCACGCCCAAATCCGGCGCCATTCGCATCGCGCGCGAGCTCGCCGCCTACCCCGTCGAATGCCTCGACATGGTTGTCGCCCACGAGTTCGTCCACTTGCTCGAGCCAAGCCACAATCAGCGTTTTCACGCCCTGCTCGACACATACTGTCCCAACAATAGAGCTCTGTCGCAGCGGCTCAAGCAGCCACCCATAGAGACGTATTAGAACCGGTTACCGCACGCGCTCGATCTCGACACCGCAGCTTGCCAGGGGCAGGCCAACAGGAGCCCACGGCTTATCGAGCTTTATGCGCACACCAAGCAGCAGGGGGTAACGACGCAGCAGCATCTGGGCCACACCCTCGGCTGCCGCCTCGATGAGTTTAAACGTGTGCTCGCGCAGATAGCCATCAACATCGTGGCACACCGAGCCGTAGTCAATCGAGGCATCCAGGTTATCGTGCTCCCCCGCCGCGCGCAGGTCGGCATAGAGCACCAGAGAAACGATGAACTTCTGACCCAGCGCGTTCTCCTCGGGATACACGCCATGGTTGGCAAAAACCTCAAGGCCGTCAATGACAATACGATCGGCATGGCGCAAATCGTCATAGCTCACATGGGGCACCGCCGTTGCGGTGGATATTTCGCCCCTTCCACGGCGGGCGAGCTCGGCGCCTTCAGTCTTGGTTGCATTCTCGGGCAGTTTCTTGTTACTCATCGCGATCGTCTCCTTCGTTTAGAACCCCGACCGCGCAAACTAACTACACGCGAATCGACAGGTTCTTTTTATCATCGCTCCAGTTGCAAGCATTGCGCGCGGGGCATGCAAAGCAGGCGCGCGACGCTTTGTCGGCCGCATAGAGCAGACGCTCAAGCGGTTGGCTGTTCACGCGCAGCTTTCGATGGCCCAGAATGGCCGTCTTAATGGCTGCGGCATCGGCCGGCTCAAACGCCACATCATCGGGCATGCCGCCGAGAATCGCATCAGCGACGCGTTCGCTTGCAACATCATGGGATATACCCGATTCATACTGTTCATCTTTGCCGATATCGTGAAGAAATGCCGTGGCGTAGATGACCTCGCGGTCAAATTCGAGCTGCTCCTCGAGATTCTTGATCCACATAATGCGAGCGACATCGAGCAGATGGTCAATACCGTGGCGGCAGAAGATGCGCCCCGATTCCAACTGTACGATGTTGCCCAGGTGCCGCCGGAACAGCCCGTTGGCACAAATGTAATCAATGCGAGGCATGGCACCAAAGGGGGCCAGGCCCGAAGCCATAAAGCCGCGACGCGACGTCCCCTCATCGGTCTTCGATGTAAAGTCGTTGACGACTCTCATGGTTAGCGGCCCAGCATCCTAAAGAAACGCTCCTCGAGCGCGGGATCGGTCTCAAAGACGCCGCGGCGAGCAAGCGTCACGGTCTTGGTGCCGGGCTTTTGCACGCCACGCATCGTCATGCACATATGCTCGGCCTCCATCAACACAATCGCTCCCTGGGGAGCGAGATAATCCATGAGGGCATCGGCAACCTGTGTGCACAGTTGCTCCTGCAGCTGAAGACGGCGGGCATAAACCTCAACCGTGCGGGCGAGCTTGGAAAGCCCAGCCACCCGACCGTTAGGGATATAACCAATGGCGGCCTTGCCATAAAACGGCAGCAGATGATGTTCGCACAGCGAGTAGAACGTAATGTCGCGCTCGATAACCAAATCGTTCGAAGCGACGGCAAAGGTTTTGGACAGGTGCTCCTCGGCACTCTGGTCCATGCCGCCGGCGATCTCACCATACATACGGGCAACGCGCGCCGGGGTCTCCAGCAGGCCCTCACGAGTTGGGTCCTCGCCTATGCCCTCAAGCAACAGCTTAATGGCGGCCTCGACTTTTTCCTGATCGACCATCTGGGCCTCACTTTTCCGATTTCACGTTCGCGCTATGGTACCACGCCCTCCGGCATCGACCACAAGCTACATAGTATGGGTCGAATAGACTGGATCGTCCCGCCAAAGCTCCACAGCGTCGCAAAGCGCAACGCCCTCACGCACAGCGCGGTCGCGCGTAGCGTTCATATCGATCACACGCTGGTTACTCGAGCCCCTAAAGCGCAACGAGATATCATAAAGATCCTGAACAAACGGGCCATCCACCAACATGTCGAGGCAGGCAAGGATACGGTCCGTCACCTCAGTATGGTGACGACCACCCGGCATAAGCTCCTCGAGCACGTCGCCGGTAAAACACCAAATGGTCTTTCCTGACCCCGCAGGATAAGCGGCACGAACACGCTCGACAAACTCAACGAGCCCCGCCTGGTTCTCGGGCTCCATGGGCTCTCCGCCCAGAATCGTCAGGCCGTCAATAAAGGGATGATCGAGGCTCTCGATAATCTTGTCCTCGACGGCACGATCAAAGGGCTCGCCCGCAGCAAAGTCCCACGCAACAGAGTTAAAGCAATTCTTGCACCCACGACGGCACCCACTCACAAACAGAGAAGTACGAACGCCTTCCCCATCAGCAATGTCGAAATACTTAATGTTCGCGTAGTTCATAGGTAACTCTCCCGGGAAGCCGGGACATATCATCCCGTCCTCAAACATTCTCGGCCTTCGGCCTGCGAAACTGCGGGCGGGACGATATGTCCCGGCCTCATGCAAAGGGTAACTCAATGAACGAAGCGAACATCGAGCATAGGGTTCGAGGTCCAATAAAAACTGGGTTGCGGCTCAACCGCCATCGCAAGTAAATCGCAGCTGCAGCTCGAATTATTTCCGCTAAGAACTTCGAGGAGTGAGCAGACCGCATGCTGCATCTCAGCTACATCAACTTGGCCGCCCCGTAGCGAGGCCCCGGCCCTTTGCTCGATATGAGTTCCGCACGAACAGGAGGCGCCAGTGGCGCCTCCGTCGTGAGCCAGGACTGTCCGAAATAGCGAGTAAAGGTCCGGGGCCTCGCTACGGGGCGGCCTGGGATGACTATTAGAGATGCAGCACGCGGTCGCGGATCTCCTCGGTTCGACCCTGGTTCCAGAACTGGGTACCGATGTAGCCGCACGTGCGACGGGCGACATTCATCTTCTCCTGGTCGCGGTTGCCGCAGCTGGGGCACTCCCACACCAGCTTGCCGTCATCCTCGACAATCTTGATCTCGCCATCGTAGCCGCACACCTGGCAGTAGTCGCTCTTGGTGTTGAGCTCGGCGTACATGATGTTGTCGTAGATGTACTGCATCACGCGGATGACAGCCTTGAGGTTGTCCTGCATGTTGGGAACCTCGACGTAGGAGATGGCACCGCCCGGCGAAAGCTGCTGGAACATGCCCTCGAACTTGAGCTTGTCGAATGCGTCGATCTCCTCGGACACGTGGACGTGGTAGCTGTTGGTGATGTAGCCCTTGTCCGTCACGCCCGGGATGATGCCAAAACGACGCTGCAGGCACTTGGCGAACTTGTAGGTCGTCGACTCAAGCGGGGTACCGTACAGCGAGAAGTCAATATCGCTTTCGGCCTTCCACTCGGCGCACTTGTCGTTCATGCGCTGCATGACTGCCATGGCAAAGGGCGTGCCCTCCTTCTCGGTGTGGCTGTGGCCCGTCATGTACTTGACGCACTCATACAGGCCGGCATACCCCAGGCTGATGGTGGAATAGCCGCCCACGAGCAGCTTATCGATCGTCTCGCCCTTCTTCAGACGCGCCAGGGCGCCGTACTGCCAAAGAATCGGCGCGGCATCCGAAAGCGTGCCCATCAGGCGCTCATGACGGCACAGCAGGGCACGATGGCACAGCTCAAGGCGCTCATCGAAGATCTTCCAGAACTTGTCCATGTCCTGATGCGAGCTCAGCGCGACATCGGGCAGGTTGATGGTCACAACACCCTGGTTAAAGCGACCATAGTACTTAGGCTTGGTCGGGTCATAGTTCAGCGCGTTGGCGACATTGTTAAAGCCGTTGCCCGAACGGTCGGGCGTCAGGAAACTACGGCAACCCATGCAGGTGTAGCAATCGCCGTTGCCGGCGGTCTCGCCCTTAGACAGCTTGAGCTCGCGCATCTTCTTCTCGGAGATGTAGTCGGGCACCATGCGCTTGGCGGTACACTTGGCAGCCAGCTGGGTCAGGTAGAAGTACGGGGAATTCTCGTGAACGTTATCGTCCTCGAGTACATAGATAAGCTTGGGGAATGCCGGGGTAATCCACACACCGGCTTCGTTCTTAACGCCCTCATAGCGCTGACGAAGCGTCTCCTCCACGATCATGGCAAGGTCGTGCTTCTCCTGCGCCGAGCGAGCCTCGTTGAGATACATAAAGACCGTCACAAACGGCGCCTGGCCGTTTGTGGTCATAAGGGTCACGACCTGATACTGAATCGTCTGGACGCCGCGACGAATCTCATCGCGCAGGCGATCCTCAACGACCTCGCGCACCTTCTCGGCAGATGCCGAGACACCAAGCTCCTCGAGCTCGCGAGCGACCTCGCCGCGAATCTTTTGACGGCTCACCTCAACGAACGGGGCGAGATGGGTCAGCGAAATAGACTGGCCGCCGTACTGGGAGGAAGCAACCTGGGCGATGATCTGCGTCGCGATGTTGCAGGCGGTCGAGAAGCTGTGCGGCTTCTCGATCAGCGTGCCCGAGATAACGGTGCCGTTCTGGAGCATGTCCTCCAGGTTCACCAGATCGCAGTTGTGCATGTGCTGGGCAAAGTAATCCGAATCGTGGAAATGGATCAAGCCCTCATTATGGGCATCCACGATCTCCTGGGGCAGCAGCACGCGCTGGGTCAGGTCCTTGGAAATCTCGCCGGCCATATAGTCGCGCTGAACGGAGTTGACGGTCGGGTTCTTGTTGGAGTTCTCCTGCTTGACCTCTTCGTTATTGCACTCGATCAGCGACAGAATCTTGTCGTCGGTCGTGTTCTTCTGGCGCTTCAGGCTCTGAACATAGCGATAGATGATGTAGTGGCGGGCAACCTCGTAGCAGTCGAGACGCATGATCTCGTCCTCGACCAAATCCTGAATCTCCTCGACCGAAACGGTGTGGCCCGCGTTCTCGCATGCCTCGGCGACATTTTGTGCCGCGTAAACCACCTGGCGGTCGGTTAGACGAGAGCTCTCCTCGACCTCCAAGTTTGCGGCGCGGATGGCATTGACGATCTTATCGATGTCAAAGACAACCTCGGTGCCGCTGCGCTTGATAATCTTCATCCTCTTGCCTCTTTCACGTCGTAGTCTCATTGCGTTTCAGAGCCAAACGATGCCCGACAGGGCTTGCCCCTGTCTTGCGGCGCCGTCGCGCAATCTTTGTTCTCGATAAACCATAAGCCTCCATGCGGACATTCCCTGGAGCCGATCAAGCGGCTCAAGGACACGTTCAAAAGAGGCAGTTAAGGTCTTCGTTCTCTGTCCGCCATCTATCATACGACAAAGACGCATCTATATCCTGTATTCTTTTTTAGGTCAAACACAACATATAGTGTTTCAGCAGGTCAAAGCAATTAGTCATTTTGCAGACGCATTAAAAATGAGGGGTATTTGACAAGTCGGTAAAACGTTACCAACACGGCTACCTGCATGGCAGTTATAAAACCCCCTTAGTCAAGCCGCTGACAAATCCTACCAAAACCAAGCCGCTCACGCCAAAAGAATCCAAAAGATTATGCTTGACCAACATGTTGCGGTCGAATGTCGGCGGACGGAGCGACAGGACTGTAAACGCTCGGAAGACTACAGCCCTGGCGCCCCGTCCGCCGGCATTCGATAGGCGAGGATCTATTACTTCTCTTCGCGAACTATCATGCGGCCGAGAGCCGCTGTAAAGGGATCGAGCAGCACGCCGGCGATAACCACAAAGGCCCATCCCTTTGTGACGAGGCCGGCCCAACGCGCGAAGAATGTACGGCCTTCAATCGTTCCGAATCCTCCTTGGAAGGCAATCTCGCCAAAACCGATCACCATAAAAAGGAGCGTGGCACCGATGACCGTACCGGCGATCTTGTGTGATGCACTCCCCTGCTCAAAACCAAAAAAGTCCAGGCACATACCAACCGTTTTGCCAAACAGCGGGAGTGCGCTCAGAACCTCGGCGATCACCGTGGCCACGATGAGTTGTCCCCAAAAGCCCGTGGGGCCCGTCAGATCCAAGCCAGGCGCCCCTTCAATGATGGGGAGAAACGCGCAGAGCAATAGCGGGTTAAAGAAGCCGTTGAGAATACCGATGACGCGCCTGACAGGTAACTTCATAGCCGTAAGCCTTTCAAAGTCATTGATAGAAAGAGGGCCGCCGGCATATGTCGGCGGCCCCGATAAAACATGATGTACGGCAAAGCAACTACTCGAGCGGCTACTCCGCCTCGCCGCCGGCCGCCATCTTCTCGGCCTCGGCAAGCTGGGCCGGGGTGAGCTTGCGATACTTAATGGCGCCAAAGACGACACAAGCCGCACAGACGATCATGCCGGCGATGAACTTCTGGTCAATCGTTGCACCAAACGGCGACGTCACGGCCTCAAACACAATGGGAGACAATGCCATGCCAAAGTTGATACCCGCCATGCCAATGGCGAGGTTAAACGCACGTCCCTCGGGGGCAGAGTTGCCGGCGGCAAAATTGCCCTCCAGCGGCACGTAGGTCTCCTTGCCCAGCGCAACGACAAAACCCGCAACGCACAGCACCATAAAGGCGGGCGCAATCAGCGTCAGGCCCAGGCCGACGAGCGTCACGCCCCACGCGATCGGCATAGCCAGGTTCTTAAACTTGGCAAACAGCGGACCGACCAAAAGACCAGCCGCAATACCGGCAACGGTCATAACGGTAGAGGCAAGACCGGCCTCCACGGTACCGCCAAAGCCGCGACCTACAACAAGCAGCGAAACGTTGGAGCTGAAGAGCTGGAACGTAAGTACGAACACAAAGCTCATGAGCGTGATAATCGCGACCTCTTTAGGCATATTGGCAAACACGTTGACCTTGCGCTTGGGCTCAAGATGACCCTCAGGAAGGCAAACAGCCTCGATTACGATGAAAATGATCATGATGAAGTACGCCGCATAGCTGTGGAACCACTCGGCAGAACCCAAGATGCCGGAAACCATCGTCCAGATAATGCCGCCCAGTGCAACAAAAGTGGAGTAGATGCCCATGACAAACGAGCGCTGCTTTCCGCCAAAGTAATCCGCGATAAGAGCGTCCGTTGAATTCTGCACGGCGCCGAGACCAAGGCCCATGACAGCAGAAGCCGCTAAGACTTGGCCGAGCGAGTCGTGGAACACCAGCACCGAGGCGCCTGCCAGCATCACGATAATGTGACCGACGAGTGTCGTCTTCTTCTTGGACACGCGAGAGGCAAGCTGTGAAGAGACGAGCATGGCGGACAGTGCCATCATCAACGGGATGATGCCGATGATCATCTGGACGGCAGCGATGTTTTCGTTGGGAAATGCCGCCGCAACAGAGGCCACGATAGGGACGGGCACGAGCATGCCCATGATGCACATGGCGGCTGCGTAAATGCCCACCAGGTACTTGATCTTGGTTTTATCCATGATCCATCCTTACACTTAAAGAAAAGGGTCGGAGCGGCCAGACATCACCAGCGGCCGCCCCAAACACAGCACTATTAGTCGTTGAATCCGGTGAACACGGGTTCTCCGCTGTACACGAGCGCTTCCTCGACACCATCGAGCACGCGGCAGGCGCCAGACGCCATCGCCTCGAGCTCAAACTCGCCGGGATAAGCCGATACGGGAGCGATCCAAGAGCAGCATTCCTCAATCGAAGCAACGAGCTCCTTGCTGTGGACCATGCCGCCTCCGAGCAAGATGCCGTCGACGTCGCCCTTCAGCACACAGGCCATCTCGCCAATCCACTTGCAGATTTGGTAAACCATCGCATCCCAGGCGCGAGCCGCGGCCTCATCGCCCGCGGCGGCGCGCTCGCACACCTCGATGGCATCGGACGTACCCAAAAGATCAACGAAGCCACCGGTCTTCATGCAATGGGCGCGGGCAACGTCGAGACCATGCTCCGCCGTATACTTCGCGACCTCGATTGCGGGGACCGAGCCACAGCGCGTCGGCGCCATGGGGCCCTCGCCGCCGACGATGTCGTTGCCGTCCACCATCTTGCCCTTAAGATGAGCCGAGATAGAGATGCCGCCGCCAATATGGCAAACGATGAAGTTGCACTCATCATAGGGGCGACCGAGCTTTGCCGCATGGCGGATGGCGGTCTCTTTAAGATTAAGGGCGTGCAGGTGCACGTTTCGATACACGCCCTTAATGCCCGTCATACGTGCGAGGTCGCACAGCTCATCGGTATCGGGAGGATTCACCACAAAAGAGGGCTTGCCCGTCTTTGAAGCGAACTCATGGGCAATCTGGGGGCCAAGCTGCGCCGGGTGCTGAATGCCGTTCGCACCGATGCGGGCATGCTCGAGCATGACCTCGTTGATGGCATACGTGCCGCCGGGCAACGAAAGCAAGCCGCCGCCGCGACCGACAAATGCATCAAAGTCCTCGAGCTTCAGGCCCGCCTCCCCCAGTGCTCCAAGAATCAGATCGCAGCGATACGGCATCTGAGCCGAAACCCCATCGAACTGGGCGAGGTCCTTCGCGTCGTGCGCAACGTTCTTGCTGAGCTTGCACTCATCACCCTCAAAAACGCCCACCTTCGTGGAAGTGGAGCCCGGGTTGATTACCAGGATGCGCCAGGGAGTCTTTTTATCGGACATATCTTAAGCCTCCTTAAGCGCCTGGGCGCGCACGCAGCTCATCACCACGTTGCCGACGATCTCGTCGACGGGCGCAGAGCGCGAGCAATCGCACACGATCTTCTTGAAGCCCTGAAGCATGGGGCCATAAGCATTGGCGCCGGTCAGGTTCTGGATGATCTTGACGCCGATATTGCCCACGTTGATATCGGGCCAGATGACCACGTTGGCCTGTCCCGCAACAGCGGACTCACGACGTACCTTCTTGGCCGCAACCTTGGGGTTAATCGCCGAATCAAACTGGAACTCGCCGTCGATGGCAAGGTCGGGACGGCGATCGTTGGCAATCTCGCGAGCGCGGCGTACTTTGTCGACGAGCTCGTTATCCATCGAGCCGTCAGTCGAATGCGAAAGCAGCGCGCAACGGATATCCCATCCGGTCAGCGAGCGCACCGTTTCGCTCGACGAAATCGCGATCGAGGCAAGTTCCTCGCTCGTAGGGTCGACGCAAACGGCGGAATCGCCAAAAGCCAAAAGGCCACCTTCGCCGCCGTTCCAGTTGGGAATGTCGGCGATACCGCACGAGCTCACGGTGTCCACCCCGTCGGCAAGGCCGACGATGGTCTGACCCGCCAGGATAATATCGCCCGTGGCGTTATCAATGCCGGCGAACATTACGTCGACATCGCCGAGCACCTGCAAAATCAGGGCGCGCTCAAGCGGACGCGTCATACGGCGCGCGGCGCCCTTGGGCTTAAACTTGCAATCCGGATGCGAAAGATAGCGCTCGCAGCAAGCGGCATTCGCCTCCTCGTCGGTCACATCGACAATCTCGATGCCGTCAAGGGAGATGCCGCGCTCATCGGCAAGCTCCTTGAGCTTACCGCCGTCGCCGACCAGCACACATTCGGCAAGATGCTCGGCGGCGATCTTTGCGACCGCCTGCATCATGGTCTCATTTTCGCCCTCGGGAAAAGCAACGCGCATAGGCTTGGCGGCAGCCTGCTCGCGCAGGGTCTGCATCAGGTCCATGGCAGCTACTCCATCTCTTCGGCAGTGCGCTCGATAAGCTCGCCGATGGTCTTCATGACCATGACCTCGCGAACGGGGACCTCAGCATCGAGCTCGTTCTCGATCATGGAGGTCAGGGCGATCATCTTCATCGAGCCCTTGCCCAGGGTCTCAAACGTCGTCTCGGGGGTCACATCGCCATCGTAGTTGTAAGCGGACTTGGCAAAATCGCAGATCTGCTGAGTGAGTTCTTCGTTCATGATGGTGCCTTTCTAAGATAAAAAGAGGGGCGGCCACGGCGGGCTGGAGACATGGGTCCCGCCGTGGCCTAAGAGAGGAATCGAATTGTTAAAAGGGTGAAAGCCTAGTCGTCAAGCTCAAACGTGAGCTCTTTGTAACCCGGTCGATCGATGACCTTGGCATGGACGCCAACGGTCTCGCCCGCCATGAGCTTGGCGCGGATCTCGGGGGCCTTCTTCTTGGTAATGCCGTAGATGACGTAGGTGTACTGAGAACCCTCGTCAATATCGACGGCGCCGTAGGCGTACTTGCCATACTCCTTGAGGTAGGGCTTGTCGTTCTGCGGACCAGGCAGGGTAAAATCAATCAGATGGCCGTGACCGGAAACCTGGACCCAATCGGTCTTGTGGTAGCCGCAGGCATTGCAGGCAAGGTGAGGCGGAAACTCGACGGCTCCGCACTCGGGGCACTGACGTGCCCAATAGATACCCTCTTCAAGACCCGTGTAGAACTTCTTGACCACGGGCTCCATATCTTTGAGTTGCATGAGAATACTCCTTATGGGAAATCGAAAACCGCGGTCGCTTAGGCGACGGTACGAAGAATCTGGCAGCGCACATTCTGAGAACCGCCAAAACCGCGCAGGAAGGCCGTCTCAGGAATCTTCTTCATCTGGGTTGCACCGGCGACGCCGCGCATCTGCTTGACGGCCTCGACGATATCGGCGATGCCGGATGCGCCATGAGCGTGGCCGAAGTTGCAACGGCCACCGTGCGGGTTGATGGGCTTATCACCGTCAAAAGCGGTGCGGCCATCGATCGCATACTTCCAAGCCTCGCCGCGCGGAATATAGCCGCACTCCTCAGCCGAGACGATCTCGGAAGCCAGGAAGAAGTCATTGCACATGAACAGGTCGATCTCGTCGGGGCTCACGCCGGTAAGGTCGTAGACCTGCCTGGCGGCAAGCTCGGTAGCCCAGTGCTCATTGTGAAGCAGGCCGGCCTCGACGGCAGAGGCGCCCGTGCCCAGAACCTCGATAGGTGCATACGGGACACCCATGGCCTTGGCCTTCTCCGTGGGCATCACGACAACAGCGGCGGCACCGTCGCACTTCTTCTCAAAGCCGGTAACGCGCAGGTACTGCGTAACGCGCGGGTTGTACATGCTCTTGAGATACTCGTCGGCGGTATCGAACCCAGCTGCCTTCGCATCCTCCTCGACCGTGGTCTCGTACCAGGCAAGGGGATTCAGGACGGCACCGCGGCGAAGGCTCTTGGTAAGGCCGTTCAGGGCGTCATCGATCTGATCGGCAGTAAGGTCGTACTGCATCGAATACTCGTTGATCCAGTTGTCGAACGACACGCCGAAGGCGCCATCGAGCGGACGACCATAAGCGCGGTCATAGATCTTATCGAGCGAGGGAATCATGACGTCGAGCGTAAAGTCCTGACGAATATGGGAGGGCATGTGCTCAACGGGAAGAGTCGAAGCCAAATCGCAGGCACCCGTAAGGACGACATCGTAGGCACCGGAGGCGACTGCCATCACGGCCTGCTCAAGGGCGACGTAGCCCGTGCAGCAAGCCTCGGAATGATGGACGGAACCCTTGGCGCGAACGCCAAACCAATCGGCAACCTGCATGTTGGGGGTAATGCAATCGCCAACAAGATACGGATTGGCGCTGCCGTGGTAGAAAAAGTCGATATCGCGGGGCTCAAGACCGGCATCGGCAATTGCCTCGAGGGCCGCATAGCCAAATGCCTCGCCCTCGCCAATACCCTGGGTCTCGGGATGCTCCTCAAAATCCTTGAACGGGGTGCAGCCTACGCCTACAATCGAGACGCTGCGCATGTTCTTTCCGAGCGTAACCACTGAATATCACATCCTAATCATGTGAAGGTGTACGAAATGATGGCGCAGTCCAGCCGCGAGCGAAGGTGAGAGAGCGCTCGCGGCTTTTCTGTGCCGTCACACGTTGAACTACTGCAGTGGTTCTTTTGAACGTAGCTTTAGTGTAAGAGTGGTTTATTTGGTGCCGTGGGACAAAAAGCCACTATGTGTCCCATCATTTGGTACATATAGCTAAATTTCGTTCCAAATAGCAGATAAATGACTATGCTTAAAGCCGATTCATAGGGCTGGAACGCTTTGAGTTCACTGCATGCGCAACCGTTCATCCCTAAAAAACAGCCGCTCACCCGAGCGGCTTTTCAAAATCGGGGATACGTGGGTGCCAATGGCGCGAGGCGTCGTCGACAAACAGCGGCGCATAGAACATGCGATTGAGCGCGGCGGCAACGGTACGTGCCTCCAAATCAGGACGGACCTCGAGCCAGTACTGGATAAGGTTATGGTGACCCGCGAGAGCAAAAGCCAGATACAGGTCAAGATCGGTCTCGTCAGAAAGTGTTGAGCGCAGACGGTCGCGAAAATACTCATGCATGAAAATCGTAGCCTTATGCGTGAACACGGGGTCCCCGTTTTCGCTGTTGAGCGCGAGCACCTTCGAACGGTTGCGCTGCAGGATCTCCATACGCCTGATCATTGTCGGCGTCGGGTCGAGCTGAGCGTCACCAAAGCGCGCCTCAAGGGCAACGTCGTTAATATCTTGCATGTTCTGGAGCAGATCGTCCTCAAATCGTTTAACAACGTCGTCGACAGAACGATAGCAGCGGTAAAACGTCGATTTCGAGGTGTGTGCGAGCCTCAGCACATCGGCCACCTTAATCGACTGCACCGGAGTTGCCGCCATAAGCTCAAAGACGGCATCCTCGATCCGTGAAGCAATATCGTTTTGAGCGTTCAGTGGCATAGTGGCCTCCCCTATTGTCGATTGGCTCCTATGCTACCCGAAAGGTGTGCTCCTTGAGGACGATACGAGGCATAGAGCGCGCCGCACAAGAGATGACGCAGCGACCGTATGTCACCGACGAAGTATTCCATCCGTCGGGCATACCGTCTTTGCGAGGGTCAATCGAAAACCCGACACCCTCAGCCTTGAGAATGGCCTCGATGCACGTCCACGTCTGACTCAGGCGAAGATTGCGTTCTTGCAAATTGGGGGCAGCGTTAATCCACGCGCGCTCGTCGTCGTTCACCATACGCTCAACCGCAACGGGAGCAATCTCATCGATCGCCTCGATATCCACGCCAATAGGTCCTCCACCCGACCGAGCAACATCGGAAACAGCGAGGACGGCCACGCTTCCGCCATGTGAAATGGAAATAGAGGGGGCCTCCCCATCCGCAAGCTCGATCTTGCCGAAAGCAGAACGCGCAAGCTGGGTGTCGTCGAAGACGCCCAGGGCGTCGCGAAGAAGCAGACCCACGCCTGCAGCTTCCCTCCGAGACGCGATTGGGAGATCCCCATTGGAGGCACGTAAGGCATAGCGTCCCGCGATTGATGCCATATCAACGGTCTCGCCGGGATCGATCGCAGAAACGTCAACGAGATGCACGGTTATGTTCAAAATGGTCAACCCCCACTCGATTGAGATGACAAGGCTAAACTGACGCTCAGAACCGCTCTTTCATGAATCGAGGTACCTTTTGCCGGCGATTTGGCGACCCATTTGGCGGCCAAAACAAAACAGCTCAGAGGCTAAGCCTCTGAGCTGCGAACATTTGGTGGGCGTTAGAAGATTTGAACTTCTGACCTCTTCCGTGTCAGGGAAGCGCTCTCCCCCTGAGCTAAACGCCCAAATGGAGCGGACAACGGGGCTCGAACCCGCGACCCCAACCTTGGCAAGGTTGTGCTCTACCAACTGAGCCATGTCCGCTTACGAGGCTTAATCTTACGTGATGCCTGCATCCTATGCAAGAACTTTTTTGAAAAGTTTTGCGACGCCCTCGCGAACCTCGCGAAGACATCAGCCACCACGGAAGGTGTAGGCAAACGCAAGCTCGCCGCAAGAGGCCCTTACATCTCACCGAGCATGATCCAGGCAGAGCTGTCCTGCGCAAGTCTGCCGTCTGCAAGCGGTGATGAGGTGAGCAGGACCTTGCCCGCCGGCAGCTCCACGGGTGCTGCGCCGAAGTTCGTCACACATGCCCAGCCGTTGTCGCGGCGATAGGCGATGACGCCGCCCTCAGCGCCCTCGGCACCATCCGAAAGACCGGTGCGCCCGTCAAGATCGAGCCACTTAAGATCGTTGGCGCACCCGCGTAGCTTGCGCCGCAGCCAGAGGGCGTCACGATAGAGCGCAAGCATCGATGTCGGGTCCGCCTCTTCCCTATCGGCAGCGTAATCGGAAAACCATGCAGGCTGCGGCAGATGGGGCGCCGCATCGGCGTCCGCCGGTGAAAACCCAAACGATCCGCCCTGCGTGGGATCGTCCGCTGCCACCCACGGCAGGGGCACGCGGCAGCCGTCGCGCCCCTTCTCGCGCTTCGATCCGTGCGTATTGGTCGCAGTAGGATCTTCGAGTGCGGCCCACGGGATATCGGCCACCTCAAAAAGGCCGAGCTCCTCACCCTGATACACGTATGCCGAGCCCGGAAGCGCCAGCTCAAGCAAAAGGGCCGCCCGCGCGCGGCGCTCGCCGAGTTCACGGTCCTCGTCATAAGACGACCCGTCGCGTAAGAGCCAGTCGAGCGCAATCTGGTGGTAGCGCGTCGCCTTGACCTGCGGCAGGGCAAAGCGCGTCGCCACGCGAGGCACGTCGTGGTTGGAAAGTACCCAGGTCGAGGCGGAATCGGATTCGATGGCCGCCTTCAAGCCCTCCTCGATTGCAGCGCGCATGTCATCATAGGTCCAAGTGGCCTTGGCGAACTCAAAGTTAAATATCTGGCCAAGCTCGCTGGGGCGCGCGTAGAGATACTGGCGCTCGGGCAGCACCCACGCCTCGGCAACGGCGCTGCGTGGCGGATCATAGCGGTCGAACACGCGGCGCCACTCGCGATAGATCTCGTGGACCTCGTTGCGGTCCCACAGCGGATGGGTGCCGTCCTCAACCATGTCATCGCCCTCGGCGAGATGCCACCGGTCGAGGTCATCGCGGTCGAGATCCTTGGCGAGACCGTGCGCCACATCAATGCGAAAGCCATCGACGCCTCGATCGCTCCAAAACGCCAGGACGTCGCAAAAGAACGCATGAACCTCGGGGCACGACCAGTCAAAGTCCGGCTGCTCGGGCGTAAACATGTGCAGATACCACTGACCGTCCGCGACGCGCGTCCAGGCGGGGCCACCAAAGTTGGCATTCCAATTGGTGGGAGGCAGCTCGCCGTGCTCGCCGCGACCATCGCGGAAGATATAACGGGCGCGCTCGGGCGATCCGGGGCCGGCGGCAAGAGCGGCTTTGAACCAGGGGTGCTGGTTGGACGAATGGTTGGGCACGATGTCGACGATGACCTTGATGCCGTGCGCATGAGCCGCAGCGATCATGTCATCGAAGTCATCAAGCGAGCCGAGACGTGGGTCGACATCGCAGTAGTCCGCCACATCATAGCCGCCATCAACAAGAGGCGATGGGTAAAACGGGCTCAGCCAGATGGCCTCGATACCCAGCCGCTCAAGATAGTCCATCTGCTGGGTAATGCCCGCGATATCGCCCAGACCCGAACCAGTCGAATCCTTAAACGAGCGCGGGTAGATCTGATAGATCGCGGCATCGGACATCCATGGGCGCGACGAGGACTTTTCTGTAGCCATGGGATGAGTCTCCCTTGCAACGAGGTTTTGCGATATGCCCACGATGATACGCCCAAAGCGGACATTCGCGGCAAACAACGCCACAGACACGCCCCAAAACGCTCGCTCCCCCTCGGGTTCGAGCCCAAGCGACGGGTACGAAAAAGCCCGGCTACCGTAGTAGTCGGGCTGCTGCGTTTGGAGCGGACAACGGGGCTCGAACCCGCGACCCCAACCTTGGCAAGGTTGTGCTCTACCAACTGAGCCATGTCCGCATATGTAAAACAAATCGGGCGCCGGAGCGCCCGGATGTTGCCTGGAGGCGAAGCCCGGATTCGAACCGGGGGTAAAGGCTTTGCAGGCCTCTGCCTTACCACTTGGCCACTTCGCCGAAAAAGGACCGCCTAAACGGTCCGGAAATGCAATGGAGCGGACAACGGGGCTCGAACCCGCGACCCCAACCTTGGCAAGGTTGTGCTCTACCAACTGAGCCATGTCCGCTTGCGGGTTATTAATTTACGCGAGTTGTCCAAAAGACGCAAGTACTTTTTTCAAAAAACTTGTCTGCCGCATGTTCTTAGTAGCTAAACGCGCTAAAGCGATTGGCTAGGCACACGACTCCAGCGCTCCGCTAAACAGCTTCACCATCTGCACGCGCGTGCCGGCGCCGTCCGTACGACGAGCAACCTCCACGTTATCGACGAGCATACGCATAAGCTTGATACCACGGCCGCGCTCCTCTGATGCGACCGGTTCGCTCGTTTCATCGATAGAATAGCCGGCACCTCGATCAAGCACCTCAACCACAACGCGATCGCTATAGGCCTGAACCGTCAGGACGCAGCCGATACCGCCCGCATGGTCATAGGCATTACCCAGCGCCTCCCCCGACGCCAATGCGACATCGTAGCGCTCGTCACGGCGCAACGGAAGCGATTCAAGGAGTTCGGCGATGCGATGTCGGTAGTATGGAAGATTCTCGATACCCTGACGGACCTCGACGCTCTTACTCCAGCGAGGCAGCTCCCCCACCGGAATGGCGGGAATAGACTCCCGTGCCGGCCCCGCGACATGAAGGATATCGACAAGCCGAGCAATCTCCAAAAAGCGAACAACTCCACCTGATGCATTGACGAGCGAAAGCAGGCCTTCTCGCCTCATGAGCTCACGAGCGCGCGTAAGCAGGAATGCCAAGCCCGTCGAATCGATAAAGCTAACTGCCTGACAGTTGATGACGACACGACGCACGCCGCGGCCAATCAAAGCATCCAACCGCCGACGCAGCGCAGGCACCGTGGCGATGTCGATATCGCCTGGTGGCGTCAAAACCGCTATGTCATTCCACTCATTCATACGACCATGGTTCCCCAAAAAAGCCCACTCGATGCATTCGTTTCCCCAACCGTACGGATTCAGCCCGCCCAGCGTCGTCTATGAACGACCCCGTAAAAACTCAAGGGACACCAATGCAATGTCATCGTCCAGCGCCGATTCGGTAAATCGGTCAAGCTCGCCCAAGACCTTGCCGCAAATGCCCGACACGCCCTCACCCGAGACAGAGAGCAGAAGGTCGCGAAGGCGCTGCTCGCCAAAGAAAGCACCCGAGCGGTCACGTGCTTCGATTGTTCCGTCGGTGTACATAAATAGCATGTCACCAGGAGCGAACGTAAACACGCCTGTCTCGTACACCATGCTCTCAAAGGCACCGATTACCCCCGATTGGCATCCAAGCAGCTCGACCTCTCCCCCACGAGCCTCGTCGCCACCCAGCGGCATCGACTCTGGCCTGATGACCATGGTCGGAGGATGGCCCGCCGAACAATACGTTGCGCGTCCGGCTTTAAGGTCAATCTTGGCGATAAAGGCCGTCACGAACGTCTCGACCCTCGAAAAGCCCATGAGCATGCTGTTAAGGGAGCGTGCCATGCGGGCCGGTCCAGCGCCCTCCCAGGCATATGCCGTCAGGGCCGTCTTGACGAGCGCGGACATCGATGCAGCCTCAATGCCTTTGCCAGACACATCGCCCAGAATCATGACGGCGCAATCGTCGGGAAGACGGATGAGCGTATAGAAATCGCCGCCGACCAACGCCGAATTCGTGGCCGACAGGTACACCGAATCGGCGGCGATTCCCGGAACATCCCCCAGTGAATTTCTCATGCCAATCTGGAGCGTCTGAGCGATATGGCGCTCCTCACGCTTTTGAGATTCGCCTTCATAGATCAGTTCAAAGTCATGAGCCAAGTGCACCAAGTAGTCATATTCAAGGTCATCAATCGGCTCTTGGCTACCATCACGAAGCAGCAGCGCGCGCGTCGTCGGGCCCTTCGCAACAGAAGCAGGAACAATCGCGTCGTTACTGTGCTTGCCATCGCCCTTAGAGCGCGGACGCCCCGCCTCGATGCCGGCGTCGACGTAGAGACCCTGGCAAGGCAAGCCATGCGCCCTAAGCCAGCCTCCCATAGGCATCGATTCGTCAACGCGAGTTATACGGACGTGTTTAAGGTCCTCGGCACTCGTGCCGCCCAAAACAGATGCCTCAAAGCCATCAGGGCCAGCCCCCAGACGTGCTGCTGGCGCCGTCGTGGAAAAGAAAAGCTTCTCGGGATCGTCCGGCAAAGCAACGCGGCTGCCGCCTTCAAAATCTATGACGTAGGAATCCAGACTGGCGTCATACTCAATAGGGCAAAAATGGCAGTTGAGCATATTGCAGATCTCGGACGATACCGCCTGGGTAGCCGCGGCGGAATCGTCTAGAAAGGTAAACAACTCATCACGCAAGACATTGAGCGAGCGGCCAAGCTCGGCCGTGCGACGGGAGCGAAGGCTCGATGCCATGCCGACCAGCTGGATAGACAGGTAATCGCAAATGACCTCGAGCACATTAACGTCATAGGCGAGCGGTGCCTGGTGGCGTTTCCAACCAACTTCCAGCACGCCGAGGATCTGCGTACCGTAAAAAACGGGAAGACAGATCTCGCTGCGGTACGGAGGCATATCCTGCATGCGCAACAGGTGCTTTGAACGATTATCCAGGTCCATGAACATACCGGAGGCGGCCTTATCGCCCTCAAGGTCCTGTTGGATCGACAAGCGACAGGCACGCGACTCGCGAAGAACATACGTCGGAATGCCAGCGCCATACGGCAAAAACTCGGGCAGGTAGCTGTCGAGCAGCTCCTTGGAAACACCGCGAAGCTTAAAGCCGCCGCTCTCAGAAAAATAGATAGCGGCACCCGAAGCATCGAGCGTTCCTACAAGCTGGTTCAAAACGGTATCAAGCAGGCTGGGTAACTCATCGGAGCCCACAGTGCTCATAATGACCGAGAGCGTGCCAGAGAGACGCTTGTTCGCCACTCTAAGCTCCGATAACGCACGCTTGAGTTGCCGGTCGTGAGAATACTGTTCCTCGATACTGTGAAGCGCCACCAGGACACGTGGTGCGCGGCGCCCAAAGATGCGTGGAGGCGTTACGGAGCCCGCACGAACCAAGACGGGAATAAAAGAGCCGTCACTCAGTTTGAGCATCAGTTCGTTCTCGGAGCCATCAGTTTCAAATGGCAGACGATGTTCCGTCGCACGTTCAAAAGAGGACGAGTACAGGACGTCTTTAACATCTCCACCGATGACGTCGGCGCGTTCCTCGCACATCAAACCAAGTAAGCGATTATTCACATGCAGAATGGTTCCGTCGAGCTCGCAGATGATGACAGCATCGCTCGTGATCTCGACTAGTTGGGCAACGTCTGCCCACTCGTTGCGTTCAAGCGTTTCCATCGTGGACCCCACCGTCTATCGGTAACAAAAAAGCCTCCGAAGAGGCTTCTCAAATGCGATGGTGTCGGAGGCGGGACTTGAACCCGCATGACCAAAAAGCGGTCACTAGCACCTCAAGCTAGCGCGTCTGCCAATTCCGCCACTCCGACATGCTATGTTGTTGATTCACAGTTCGTTTTCTTGGACCCGCGCGTTCAACGAGGAAGATAATAACCTATGATTCGAGAACTGTGCAAGCACTTTTTTGAAAAAAGTTTACGAATTTGTAAATGCGCTGGTAGGTCTATATGTTCGGTCTCGGATCGGTGTTGCCTCCCAGCGCGTCCTCGGGCATGAGCGATATTTTGCTACGCACTTCGTGCTGCAAAATATCGCTCCCCCTGCGGAATGCGCCGGGAGGCAACACCGATCCGAGACCTGCCAATACGTACTTCAGGCACAATTCTCAAACATGTTCTGGGGCTGATAAGAATTTAGTGGCTCGGCTTTGCCGAGCCCTTATATAAGGAGGCCGGAGCTAAAGCTCCGGCCTCACTCAATTTCTTATTAGGTTTAGTGAGCGATCGAGGAATCGCACTCCCCCTGCCGAGTTACCGCAGGGCCCGTGCTGGACTTAGTTTTCAGAACATTCCGCAGACCAGGAAACCCCCTTATCCGCAGCTCCGAAGGGGCAGGATAAGGGGGTTTCCATGGTCGAGGACGTTCTGAAAACTAAGTCCAGCACGGGCCCGGACAAACAACCGACTACAGGTCGATGTGCGATTCCTTGATCGGGAACGGCTCCGCGAAGTGGCAGGCACAGCAGTGGCCCGGGGCGACTTCCTTAAACTCAGGCAGCTTCTCGGAGCAGATACCCTGCGCGATCGGGCAGCGCGTGTGGAAACGGCAGCCGGTCGGCGGATCCAGCGGCGACGGCGGATCGCCGGCAAGGATGATGCGCTTACGAGTCTTCTGGATATCAGGATCGGGAACCGGCACGGCAGACAGCAGCGACTGCGTGTACGGATGGTGAGGCTCGCTATAGAGCGTCTTCCAGTCCGAAACCTCGACCATCCTACCCAGATACATAACGGCAACGCGATCAGAGATGTGCTGCACGACGGACAAGTCGTGGGCGATAAACAGATATGCGGTACCGAACTTGTCCTGGAGCTCCTTAAGAAGGTTCAGAACCTGGGCCTGAATGGATACGTCAAGTGCAGAGACGGGCTCGTCGCAGATGATCAACTTGGGCTTCAACGCAAATGCACGGGCAATGCCGACACGCTGACGCTGACCGCCGGAAAACTCATGAGGATAACGGTTGATGTGCTCGGGGTTCAGTCCAACGACGTCGAGAAGCTCGCGGACACGCTCAATGCGCTCCTCCTTGGTGCCCACGCCGTGAATGGTCATGGGCTCAGAGACAATCTCACCGATGGTCATACGAGGATTGAGCGAAGCATAAGGATCCTGGAAGATAAACTGCATCTCGCGACGCATGTCCTTGATCTCATGCTTGCTCATCTCGGCAACATCTTTGCCCTGGAAGAACACCTTACCTGCCGTCGGCTTCGTCAGGCGCATGATGGTGCGGCCCGTGGTGGACTTACCGCAACCAGACTCGCCGACCAGGCCAAAGGTCTCGCCCGGATAAATCTCGAACGAAATGTCATTCACAGCAGAGACGACACGCTTGGAGAAGCGCTTGGCGAACATGCCGGACTCAGCGGGAAACTCCTTAGAGAGGTGCTCGACCTTCAGCAGCGGAGTACGCTCGTTGGTATCTGCCATTACGCCTCGCCTCCCTTCTTGGAATCCTTGCGCGTACGGGACGTCTCAGGAGCGTTCTTGAGGAACTCGGGGTCACCGGAATAATGGCACGCAGAATAGTGGCCAGACTCGGTGACAACGCGCTCAGGGCGCTGCTTGCGGCACTTATCGGTCGCATAGGGACAACGAGGCGAGAACACGCAACCCTCGGGCAGGTTCATGAGCGAAGGCGGGTTGCCGTGAATCGGCGTCAGCGGCTTCTTCTCTTCGATGGCCTGCTCCGGGATGGAGCGGATAAGGCCCCAGGTGTAGGGGTGGCGGCTCTCGTAGAAGATTTCCTCAGCAGTACCGAACTCGACAGGACGGCCGGCATACATAACCATGATTTTGTCGGCCATATCGGCGACAACGCCCAGGTCATGGGTAATCATGATGATGGCGTTGCCGTTCTTCTCCTGCATTTCCTGCATAAGCTCAATAATCTGAGCCTGAATGGTAACGTCCAGGGCGGTCGTGGGCTCGTCGGCAATCAGAATATCGGGATCGCAGGCAAGGGCCATAGCAATCATGACGCGCTGACGCATGCCACCAGAGAACTGATGCGGATACTCATTGACGCGCTTCTCGGGCTCGGGAATGCCAACGAGGTCCAAAAGCTCGGTGGCGCGCTTGAGCGCCTCCTGCTTGGAGTAGCCACGATGCAGACGAAGGCCCTCGCCCACCTGCTTGCCGATCTTATAGACCGGGTTCAAGGAGGTCATAGGATCCTGGAAGATCATCGCGATATCGTTACCGCGAATGTGCTGCATCTCTTCCTCGGTCATCTCGAGGATAGAACGACCGCGATAGCGAACGTCGCCGCCCTCAATCTTTCCCGGAGGCATCGAGATAAGACCCATGATGGTCATGGCGGTCACGGACTTACCGGAGCCGGACTCACCGACGACACCCAGGGTCTCGCCGCGATCGAGTGTGTAGGACACACCGTCGACAGCGCGAACGACACCATCTTCGGTATGGAAATACATCTTAAGGTCATCGACCTCGAGCAGATGCTGGCCCTCGGGAACCGGCTGGTCCTTCAGGTCCACATAGTTCTTGTTCTTCTTCATCCTTATGCGTCCTTCATCTTGACGTCGAGGGCGTCGCGCAGACCGTCACCCAGCAGGGTGAAGGCGAGCACCGTCGAGAGAATTGCCAGACCGGGCATGATCATCATCCAGGGAGCAGTCAGAAGATACTGCTGACCGTCCTGAATCATGGAGCCCCACGAAGGCGTAGGCGGGATAACGCCCATGCCGAGGAAGGACAGGGCAGACTCGGTCAGAATAGCGCCACCAATGTTCATGGTCGCATAGACCACGATAGAAGCAACGGAGTTCGGGAAGATATGGCGCATAACGATACGCGCATCGGATGCACCCATAGCGCGAGCGGCGTCAACATAGTCGTTCTCTTTGACCGTCAGGATCGCGGATCGGAAGACGCGCGCAATCGAAGGCCAGCCGAGAATGCCGATGGCGATAAAGACATTCTGAAGACCACGACCGATAACGGCAATCATGGCAACAACGAACAGCACGTACGGGAACGCCAGGAAGATGTCCGCACAGCGCATGATGATCGTATCCCAGATGCCGCCATAGAAACCGGCCAGGGCGCCCATGACCAGACCGATCACCGTGGAGATGGCGGTGGCCATAATACCGACGGAAAGCGAAACGCGTGCACCGTAGATAACACGGACGAGAATGTCACGACCAAGAGAGTCGGTGCCAAACGGGTGCTCGGCACACGGAGCCAGCAGCGACGTCTCGGCCATGGTGGTCGAGTCAGAAGCCGTAGGAGAGCCGAGCCAGGGCTTAGCCCACAGATCGGCGGTCAGGGCGACCACAACAACGATGATGATCCAGCAGACACCGATAACGGCGAGCTTGTTCTTACGAAGACGCTTAAAAGCGTCGCCCCACAGCGTGCGGGACTTGGCGGGAGCAGATGCGGCCTTGGTGGCGGTAGCCTGCTCCTGAGACTGAGAATCAGTTTCCTGCATGAGACGTACCTCCCTTAGGCCTTATCCGACGGACCGCCAAGGCGGATGCGCGGGTCGAGGAATGCATAGCTTATGTCGACGAGCAGGTTGATCACCATAACGACGACAACAATGAGCGTAACGCCGCCCATAACGATGGGCCAGTCGCGCATGCTAATGGCGCGGTAGACCTCGAAGCCGATGCCGGGCCAGTTAAAGACCGTCTCGGTCAGGATGGCGCCCGAAAGCATGCCGCCGAAGTCGACACCAATATAGGTAACGACGGGGATGAGTGCATTCTTAAGCGCATGCTTGATAATGATCGCGCGATTGGAGAGACCCTTGGCCTTTGCCGTACGGATGTAATCCTGGTTCATGACGTCAAGCAGCTGCGAGCGCATAATGCGGGCGGCATAAGCGGTCGAAACCGAAGCCAGCGTAATGGTCGGAAGCACATAGTGCATCCAATCCTGATACTGAGAGCTGGAACCGCCGGCACCCGAGATCGGCATGGAGAATGCACCGCCCGTGGCGTCCTTGAGAATGACGCCAAAGAACAGCTGCAGCAACATACCGAGCCAGAAGGCCGGGACGGCAACGAGAATCGACGTGGTGAGCGTTACCAAAATATCCCAGAAGGAATAACGCTTAACCGCCGAAATGATACCCGCACCGATACCCATGATTGCCTCGAGCACGATGGCGCACGCGGCAAGTTTGACCGTATACGGATACTTCTGGGCAAAGATTTCCGTAACCGGCAGCTTGCGCTGGTACGAATTGCCCAGATCGCCATGAAGCAGGCCGTTCATGTAATACAAGTAACGGTCCACGAGCGACGTTTGAACGGGGTCGCCGTTCTCGTCAAGGATCGCGTTGCCGTCCTCGTCCGTCTGGACCAGGTGATAGCGAACGCGAAGCTGAAGCTCCACCTCGGGGGACAGAGCCTTGTCTCCACCGATCAGCTTGATCGGATCTCCCGGCACGATATTCTGGAGGGCGAACAGAATCAGCGTAACGCCCAAAAACACCGGGATGAACTGAAGCACACGTTTAACGATGTACTTACCCATACCACTCCCCTATCTAGGGATTAACCTAAATGGGATGCCGATCGCCAGACCGGCATCCCAAAATTACCATCAGCCAGTTTACCCCAGGTTAGGGAGAACTGTATGTTTCCCATGAGGTCTACGTAAATACTTGACCCTCACGGAAGCTGCAAAACCCTTAGGCGAGCTCGGCGGTACCCAGATCGGCGTGCTTCTGCGGATCAACATAGAGATGCTTGACGCGGTCAGAGCCAGCGATGGTGTGCGTGTAGAACATCACCGGGATAACCGGGCAGTCAGCAGCGACCATGGCGTCGGCCTCCCGCATCTTGGCGATGCGCTCCTCGTCATCAACCGTGGTGCGGGCCTCGTCGACCTTGGCATCGAACTCGGGGTTGCTGTAACCGGAGCGGTTGTCGCCACCGAGGGAGTCGGAGTGGAACAGCGGGTACAGGAAGTTGTCCATGATCGGGTAATCGGCGATCCAGCCCAGACGGCCGAACTGATAGTTGAAGTTCTGATACTGCTCGAGCAGGGCAGACCACTCAGGGGTATCGGAGACAGCGGTAACGCCAACCTTGGCGAGGTCGCCGATGATGGACTCCATGATCTCCTTGTGACCACCGTCCTGGTTGTAGGAAAGGGTCACGCTAATGCCACGATCGCCGTTAGCGCCAGCGGGAGCGACCTTGTCGAGGTACTCGTTAGCCTTGTCGACGTCATAGGCGCAGAACTCCCATGCGCCCTCCTTGTAGCCGGCGATTCCCGGAGGAACAATACCGTCGGCGGGGGTACGGGTACCCTTGAAGATGGTCTTGCAGATGGCCTCACGGTTGATGGCCAGGGAGATGCCCTTGCGCAGGTCGGCGTTATTGAACGGCTCGGCCGTGGTGTTGCAGGTCAGATAGTACGTGGAAGGCTCGGCACCGAGCAGCATATGCTCGCCGTCACCCATGGTGTAACCGTCCTTGGACTCGCCACGGTCCTTCTTGGCGGCATCGATCTGAGCAACGGGAACGTCGCAGACATCGAGGTTACCGGCCTGGAACTCCTTGTAAGCGGTCTCCATGTCCTTGATGACCTGGAAGTGGATGCCATCGATCTTGGCCTTGTCGCCATAGTAATCGTCAAACTTCTTGAGGTTGATCTCCTGACCATCCTCCCACTTGCCGTCCATCATGAACGGGCCGTTACCGACCGGGGCAAGGTAGAAGCTCTTGACATCGGACTCGGCGCACTCGGGAACCGGGGACAGAGCCGGGTGAGAGGCGACGAAGGGGAAGTCGGCGTAAGCGGAAGACAGC
This sequence comes from uncultured Collinsella sp., assembly GCA_959606035.1. Lineage (GTDB taxonomy): Bacteria > Actinomycetota > Coriobacteriia > Coriobacteriales > Coriobacteriaceae > Collinsella. The sequence continues at coordinate 36,146 of CAUHHB010000001.1, read as the reverse complement.
TTGACGACGAGGGTCTCATCGTCGGGGCAAGTAACACCGCTGAGCTCGGTAGCGTTGCCGGCAAGCAGATCGTCATAGCCCTCGACCATGGAAAGGTGGTAGGAGACCTCGGAAGGACCATACTCGGTAGCGATGGCCGACTTGGTGTTGACCAGGCGCTCCCAACCGAGCTTGAAGGACTTGGAAGTAACGTCGTCACCGTTGTGGAACTTGGCCTTCTTGATCTTGAAGGTGAACTCGGTGGCGTCGTCGTTAGCCTCAAAGGACTCGCAAGCCAGCGGAACGATCTCGCCCTTCTCGGGGTCGTACTCCGTCAGAGCGTCGAAGAGCTGGTACTCGACCTGAGTGCCCTGATCCTCCTGGACGTTGTAGGGGTCGATGCAGACCGGGTTGTTGATGTAGAAGTTCAGCGTCGAACCGGAGTCAGATCCGGAAGCGTCGCCGCCCTTCTTGCCGCACGCGGCAAGAAAAGCCATGGAGCTCGCAGCGAGGGTGCCGCCAACAAAGGCGCGACGACCCATAACGGGCTGGTGGAACATAGAATCAGCCATGCCATCCTCCTTATGAGATAGGACAAAGTGAATTCGGCCGGGCAACGTCGAGACAGCCCATTCGAACCATTCAAACGCGGTCCGCCGTTATGGCTGGTTATGCAATGCGGACCAACGTTTTGCAATACAGTAGCGCATTATATGCACAATTTGGCGCTGATTCCGGTTAACGGTCGAGAATTTCTTTAGTTGGGCGAAGTATGTGGGGATATTTTGGCTCTGTTACAAGTCTGTAAACAAAAAGGGCCCCGCACATGCGGGACCCCTTACAAACGTATATACGCCGATGCTTAGTAGCCGACGATGCCCTGCGGGAAGAAAAACATGCACAGAACGACACACACGGCAAAAACGACGGCCATAATTACCGTCAGGCGATCGAGGTTCTGCTCCATGACGCCCGTGGCAGAGCTGGAGTTATACAGCGAGCTAGCGATCATATCCGAAACGCCGGTGCCCTTACCGGAATGCATCAGAACGAGAATCGTCAGCGCCACGGCAGAAACAGCCCAAACGACAAACAGAAGAATCTGAAACGGACCCATAGATAAGCTCCTTAATAGAACAATTCAAACTCCAGTACTGTACCACAACCTCCAACACTCCCCCACCTGCCATTTAGGGACGGGGTAGAAATGGCAGAAATACCAAAAAGGGGGTCGTCCGGTTGTGGACAACCCCCTTACTAGAAAACGGTATTTGTTTTCTATTAGGCCTCGGTGGCGAGCACGCGACCCGTCATCTCGGCGGAAGGCTCAATACCAGCCATGGTGAGCATGGTCGGAGCGATATCGGAAAGACGGCCGTCCTCGATACCGGTGAGCTTGGCCTTATCATCAACGATGATGAACGGCACGCGGTTGGTGGTGTGAGCCGTAAACGGATGCTTGGAACCGTCGGAAGCAACGTCAAACATGTGATCGGCGTTGCCATGGTCGGCGGTAATCAGCGCAAAGCCGCCCTTGGCGAGAATCGCCGGGACAACCTTGGACAGAGCATCGTCAACAGCCTCGACGGCCTTAACGGCGGCGTCGAACACGCCGGTGTGACCAACCATGTCGCAGTTCGCGAAGTTCACGATGTAGAAATCAGCGCGATCCTCGTTAATAGCGGCGACGAGCTTCTCGGTAACCTCGGGAGCGCTCATCTCGGGCTGCAGATCGTAGGTAGCAACCTTGGGGGAAGCGACGAGCACGCGCTCCTCGCCCTCCTTGGGCTCCTCGATGCCGCCGTTGAGGAAGAACGTCACGTGGGCGTACTTCTCGGTCTCGGCGGTGTGCAGCTGCTTCAGGCCATTGGCGGCGATAACGTCGGCCAAGACGTTCTCAGGGAACGTCTTGGGGAAGGCGACCTCGACGTCAAACGTCGGATCGTACTCGGTCATCGTCACAAAGTGCGAAAGCTTAATCTGCTCGCGCTCAAAGCCGTCGAACTCCTTGTCCGTGAACACGCGAGTCATCTGACGAGCGCGGTCGGGACGGAAGTTGAAGAAGATGGCCGCGTCGCCCTCGTGAATGCCCTCGTTGTGGGCAGCGAAGGGCTCGACGAACTCGTCGCCGCGCGGATCCTTCTCGTAGTAGGCCTTGATACCGGCAACGGGGTCGGTATCGGCATCGGACGCGTTGACCATGACGTCGTAGGCACGCTGGATGCGCTCCCAGCGGTTGTCGCGGTCCATGGCCCAATAGCGGCCCGAAACGGTGGCAACGCGAGCGTCGCAACCGGTCTCCTCGGAGATCTTAGCCAGGAAAGCGCAGAACTCGCTCATGTAGCCGGCACCGGACTGCGGGTCGACGTCGCGGCCATCCATGAAGGCGTGGACGCGAACGGTCTTGACGCCATGCTGGGCAGCCATCTTGACCAGAGCCTCGACGTGGTTCATGTGAGAATGAACACCGCCAGGGCTCATAAGGCCCATGAGATGCAGGGTCTTGCCTTCGGCCTTGACGTCGTCCATAGCCTTGACGAAGACCTCGTTCTTGGCGATGGAGCCGTCCTTGATGGCGTTGTTGATGCGCGAAAGCTCCTGGAACACGATGCGGCCGGCACCGATGTTGAGGTGGCCTACCTCGGAGTTGCCCATCTGACCGTCGGGAAGGCCCACGTCCTCGCCCGAAGCACCGAGCGTGGTGTGAGGATACTTCTCGTACAGGCTATCAAGGAAGGGCGTCTTGGCAGCGGCGACGGCGTTCTCGCCATCGGCCGGAGCAAGGCCGCAGCCATCCATGATGATCAGGAGTGCAGGAAGATGACGCTGTGCCATATGTCCTACTCGCCTGCCTTGACGACCATAGAGGCGAAGTCGGCAGCCTTGAGCGAAGCGCCGCCCACGAGGGCGCCGTCAACGTCAGGCTTGGCGACGAGCTCGGCGATGTTGCCGGGCTTGGCAGAGCCACCATAGAGAACGCGGATGCCGTTAGCGAGCTCCTCGCCAAACATCTCCTTGAGGGTCTCACGGATAGCGCCGCAGACCTCCTGGGCGTCCTCAGCGGTAGCGGTCTTGCCGGTGCCGATGGCCCAGATGGGCTCGTAGGCGACGACGACCTGCTTGGGGCAGGTGATCTCAAGACCGGCAAGGCCAGCCTTGACCTGGTTCACGACGTGCTCGACATAGGTGCCAGCCTCGCGGACCTCGAGGGACTCGCCGCAGCAGAAGACGGGAACAAGACCGGCGGCAACGAGGGCCTTGGCCTTCTTGTTCTGATCCTCGTCGGTCTCGTGGAAGTAGTCGCGACGCTCGGAGTGACCGATGATGCAGTAGGTGCAGCCAGCGGACTTGAGCATGTCGCAAGAGGACTCACCGGTGAAGGCACCCTTGGCCTCCCAGTACACGTTCTGTGCACCGAGGGCGATGGGGGCAGCCTGAATGCGGTCATGAACCGTGGTGATGTCAATGGTCGGAGGGCAGACGAGCACCTCGACGCCAGCCGGAACCTCGGGCAGAGCCTGAGCCAGCTCGTCGGCGAGCTTGGCGGCCTCGGCGACGTCTTTGTTCATCTTCCAGTTACCAGCGATAAGAAGGGTGCGATTAGGCATCGAGAAGCGCCTCCACTCCGGGCAGGGCCTTACCCTCGACGAGCTCCATGGAAGCGCCACCACCGGTGGAGATCCAGCTCATCTTGTCGGCCAGGTTGAACTTGTTGACAGCCGCGACAGAGTCACCACCGCCGATGATCGAGGTGCAGTCGGCCTCGGCGACGGCCTCGGCGATAGCCTGGGTGCCGTGAGCGAAGTTGTCGAACTCGAAGACGCCCATGGGGCCGTTCCAGAACACGGTCTTGGCGCCCTTGACGGCCTCGGCGTAGAGCTCCTCGGTCTTGGGGCCGATGTCCATGCCCTCACGATCGTCGGGGATAGCGTCGGAAGCGACAACCTCGGGGACAGCGTCCTCGCCAAAGTGATCGGCAACGCGGTTGTCGATGGGGAGCAGGATCTTGACGCCCTTCTCCTCGGCCTTCTTGAGCATCTCGCCGGCGCGCTCGACCCAGTCCTCTTCCTTGAGGGACTGACCGACGGTCAGGCCCTGAGCCAGGAAGAAGGTGTAGGCCATGCCGCCACCGATGATCAGGGTATCAGCGGAGTCGATGAGGTGATCGAGAACGCCGATCTTGGAGGAAACCTTGGAACCGCCGACGATAGCGACGAAGGGGCGCTCGGGCTCGGCGAAGATGCCGGTCAGCGTGTCGACCTCCTTCTCGAGCAGGAAGCCGGCGACGGCAGGCAGGTAAGCGGCGGGGCCCACGACGGAACCCTGGGCGCGGTGAGCGGTACCGAAGGCATCGAGAACGAAGACGTCACCATAGGAAGCGAGCTTCTTGGCGATCTCGGGATCGTTCTTCTTCTCACGCTTGTCAAAACGGACGTTCTCGAGAACGAGAACCTTGCCCGGCTCGACGGCGGCAACAGCCTCAGCAGCCTTCTCGCCGTAGGTGTCGGCGACAAAGGCAACATCGAGACCAGAGAGCTCAGCGAGCTTCTTGGCGACAGGCTCGAGGGACAGCTCGGGCTGGAAGCCGGTGCCCTCGGGACGGCCGAGGTGGCTCATGAGGATGACGCGAGCGTTGTGCTCAACGAGGTAGTTGATGGTGGGCAGGGCAGCCTTGATGCGGGTGGTATCGCCAACGACGCCATCCTTGATAGGCACGTTGAAGTCAACGCGGACGAGAACGCGCTTGCCGTCGACATCGATGTCGCGGACGGTCTTCTTGGTAAAGGCCATGTTTGCTTCTACCTTTCGTACGTGTCTGCCTCCCATTACGGCAGACGATTTCCTATAAAAAGGGCGCGACCCTAGGGTGTAAGCCCTATGAGGCCGCGCCCTTCTTTAGACGCTCAACGAGCTATTCGCTAAAAGCTAAATTAAGCAACGAACTTCTCGAAGTACTTGATGGTGCGGACCATCTGAGAGGTGTAGGAGTTCTCGTTGTCGTACCAAGAGGTGACCTGAACGAGGGTCTGGCCGTTGCCGAGGTCAGAGCACATGGTCTGAGTGGCGTCGAAGATGGAGCCGTGGGTCTCGCCGATGATGTCGGTGGAGACGATGTCGTCCTCGTTGTAACCGAAGGTCTCAGAGATGGTGGAAGCGTAGGCCTTCATAGCGGCGTTGACCTCGTCGACGGTGACCTTCTTGTCAACAACAGCGTAGAGGTTGGTGATGGAGCCGGTCGGCGTCGGGACGCGCTGGGCGGCACCGATGAGCTTACCGTTGAGCTCGGGGAGAACCAGGCCGATAGCCTTGGCAGCACCGGTGGTGTTGGGGACGATGTTGACGGCGCAGGCGCGGCTACGACGCTTGTTGCCCTTGCGCTGCGGGCCGTCGAGCGGCATCTGGTCGCCGGTCCAGGCGTGAATGGTGGTCATGATGCCGGACACGATGGGAGCGAAGTCGTTCAGACCCTTGGCCATCGGGGCGAGGCAGTTGGTGGTGCAGGAAGCAGCGGAGATGATGTTGTCCTCAGCGGTCAGCGTCTCGTGGTTGACGTTGTACACGATGGTGGGCAGATCGCTGCCGGCCGGAGCGGAGATGACGACCTTCTTGGCGCCAGCGTTGATGTGGGCCTGAGCCTTAGCCTTGCTGGTGTAGAAGCCGGTGCACTCGAGAACGACGTCGACGTCGAGGTCGCCCCAAGGCAGGTTGTTGGCGTCGGCCTCCTTGTAGATCTTGATCTCCTTGCCGTCAACGGTGATGGAATCCTCGCCAGCAACGACCTCGTGATCGCGAGCGTAGTTGCCCTGCGTGGAGTCGTACTTCAGCAGGTAAGCGAGCATGTCGGGAGAGGTGAGGTCGTTGATAGCGACGATCTCGGAGCCCTCATGACCGAACATCTGACGGAAAGCCAGACGACCGATGCGACCGAAGCCGTTAATAGCAACCTTTACTGCCATTGTGTCTCCTTTCGTAAGGCCCCCGCAAGCTACAGCGCCCGCCGTTGAGGCCCACAAACTAACCACTCGCCTAATATACCTTTTTTTTGACTTGAATTTCACGAGAATAGTCGAAATTGAAAATCAAATTTACGTTAAAACGTTTTAAAGAATAAAATAGCAGCTAAATCCGTATATAAGTCGATACTATAAACTACCTGTTTGCTTCAATGAGCTTTTCAAGCCTCAAAACTCGATGGTAGAGGGCCGACTTCGACAAGGGAGGGTCAGCCATCTCCCCTAAATCACGCAGCGACAGATCGGGATAGCGCTCGCGCAGGTCGCAAAAAACCGCCAAGGCATCCGGAAGCGCATCGCGAAGGCCGCGCTGCTCGAGCTCATCGATAAGCGCAAGCTGATGCTGGGCAGCACCGGCGCTTCTGGTCTGGTTGGCGAGCTCGGCGTTCACGCGACGGTTCACATCGTTCTTAACCAACTTGACCGCGCGCGCCTCCTCAATCTCGGCAACGCTGCGCTTGGCACCAATCAGCTTTAATAGATGCTCGATTTCCTCGGCGCTCTTAATGTACACGGCATATGACCCCCGCCGCGCATTAACACGAGCATGGACCCCAATCTGCCCCAACAGGTCGCAAAGCCCCTTGGCATATTGCTCACCCTGCACCGCGATCTCCAAATGGAAATCGCCGCGTGGATCGGCCACGAAGCCGCCCGCGATGAGCGCGCCGCGGATGTAGGCAAGCCTGCAGCAGGGACGGGCAACGATGTGTCGGGGAACACCAGCGACGAGCCCTCCTCTGCGGTCTAGAATGCCCAGCAGCACCAGAGCCTTGTCCAAGTCGGGTTGATCGGGCAGGGTAATGAGATAGTTACGGACCTTATGCAAGACCGATTTACGAACGGTGAATTCCGTTTTGAGCTTAAGGATGCGATGCGTCAGCGTGATCATCGTGCGCGCGACGGCTCCCGTCTCGGTCGCGACTGTCAAACGATACCGCCCGGAGCCGGCCAACGAAAGCGTACCGCTCACACGCGTCAGGGCGGCAAGCGTCGACAAATCGCAGTATTCACATTCGGGTTCGCAGCGCGCAAGCTCGTCGCGCACCTCAGCGGTAAACGACATGCAGGCCTATGCCTTCGTGTTGGCGCGCGACAGGTCGCGGTGGGAGATGCTCACGTGATACTGGGCGCCTTCCAGGTAACGGGCCGTGGCCTCGGCAATGGCGACGCTACGGTGCTGTCCGCCCGTGCAGCCGATGGCGATAGAAAGCTGCGGCTTACCCTCCGCGATATAGCCCGGCATCACCGTATCGAGCAGCTGTGTCCAAGCCTTCCAAAACTCCTGCGTCTTGGGGTGGTCCAGAACAAAATCGGAGACCTTTTTATCGAGACCGGTCATCGTGCGCATCTCGGGATCGTAAAACGGATTGGGCAGGAAGCGGACGTCGATCATAATGTCCGCCTCGACGGGCATGCCGTGCTTAAAGCCAAACGAGAACACATGGACGTCCATGAGCTGTTGGTCGGACAGCTCGGAAAATGCCATACGTAGCTTGTTGCGCAGCGCAGAGGTGCGCAGACGACTCGTGTCGATAATCATATCGGCTCGATCGCGCACGCCCTGCAGCTGAAGGCGCTCGCGCTGAATGGCATCGGCCGTAGTCTCCCCCGGCTTGGCAATGGGATGACGGCGGCGATTTTCGCTGTAGCGACGAATCAGCACCTCGTCAGAAGCCTCCAGGAACACGATGTCGCAGCTCATCTCGCGCTCTTCGAGCGCGGCGACCGCATCGAGCAACTCGTCAAACAGTCCCTGGCTACGCAAATCGCAGGTGACGGCGAGATGCCTGCCCACGCCCGTATTGATGCCGACGAGCTCGGCAAGCTGGGCGATGAGACGCGGAGGCAGGTTATCAATGCAAAAATAGCCCATGTCCTCGAACACGTGCATGGCCTGTGTGCGGCCCGATCCGGACATTCCGGTGATGATGACGATATCGGGGATGCGCTCCGAGCGCTCCGCCGCATCCATGGCATCTCCCTTTTGCATGTGCTGCCTCCCAAAAACAAGCGCGGGACCCAGCAACCCGGATCCCGCGCGGTCAATTGCCTATATTGAGTATACCGCCCCGAGCGGATACGAGGCCTGTCTTACGCCTCAAGCGCAGCCTTGAACCAACTCGTAATACTCGTGGGGTGCGTGATGGCGGTGCCGACGACAACGGCCCAGGCGCCAGCATCGATCGCAGCGCGAGCCTCCTCGGGCGTGTGCACGCGGCCCTCGCAGATGATGGGAAGACCGGGGAATTCCTCGGTCGCCTGACGCAGGAGTGGCAGGTCGGGGCCATCGGCCATGGTGCAGTCGATGGCGGCGACGCCGTGAGAAAGCGTGGTGGATACCAGGTCAAAGCCCATATCAACCGCACGGCGAATGTCCTCGATGGTGGCACAATCCGCCATCAGGAGCACACCCTCCTCGTGCAGCGGGCGGAAGGTATCCTCGACGGTCTTGCCATCGGGACGCGGACGATCAGTGGCGTCGATCGCCACGATATCGGCACCGGCAGCAACGCAGGCGCGAGCGTGACGCAGCGTCGGCGTGATGTAAACGCCCTCGTGTCCATCCTTCCACAGGCCGATGACGGGAACCTCACAGCGACCCTTAATGGCGGCAATGTCGGCAAGGCCCTGACAGCGAATGGCGGCGGCGCCGCCAAGCTCGCAAGCGCGAGACATTTGAGCCATGGTCTCGGGCGTACGAAGCGGCTCGCCCATATACGCCTGAACGCTCACGACGAGCTTGCCCTTCAGGGATTGAATCAAAGGATCAACGGTCATGTGCGACTCAACCTTTCTCAAAACAGCCTTCTGAGACACCGCACCTTGACGTTCAAACCGTCGCTCGCGTACCGAAGTACGCTTCGCTCCTCTTTCACGTCAATCTGCGGCACCTCAGAAGGCGCACTTGGTAGTTATGTTTACTTCAACGACGCAAGAAGGTGTTCGGCGGCACCGATAAGCGGCGCGTCGCCCTCCAGAGAACCGATGAGGATCGGCGTGTCCTGAAGCGGGTCGAGCGCCTGGCTGGCATAGCCCTCGTGCACCGAGTCCTTCCACGTCTGCGAGCGCCAATCGGGACCCTGGTGAATCACACCGCCCGAAAGCACGATGACCTCCGGGTCAAGGATATTGGCGAGCGAGCCCAAGCTGGCGCCCAGCGCAAAGCCAGCGTCATGGATGACCTCGGTTGCCTTTGCGTCGCCCGCGCGGCACAGGTCGTTCACATCGCGACCGACCGAAGGACGGCTGGGGTCGACGCGGCCAAAACGCTCATCGTACATACGACCAATGGAAGTGCCCGAAGCAACCGACTCCAGATGGCCGGAACGCCCGCAGGCGCAGGGAATGCCAGCGGCAGCCGAGCACTCGATGTGGCCCATATGGCCAGCAGCACCATGGAAGCCCTGCATCACGCGGCCGTTCTCGACATATGCGCCACCGATGCCCGTACCGATGCCCAGGCACAAGACGGAGAACTTGCCCTTGCCGACGCCCCAGTGGGCCTCGCCCAGAGCATGAGCCTGCACGTCGCCCACAACGGCAACGGGAAGACCAAGGTCCTCGCGCAGACGCGGCCCCAACTGAACGCCGGACCAGCCGGGCATGATCTCATTGGCATACGCAATGGCGCCCGTCTTGGGATCGACGACGCCTGCGGCACCGATACCGACACCGAGAACCTCGACATCGGGATTCGCCTCAAGAGCGGCCTTGATAGACGCCTCGATACGCTGGAAGACGGCCTCGCCGCCCTCCTGGGCCTCGGTAGGAACCTCGGCCTCAAAAACGGGATGGGGCACACTACCGTCAGCCGGGTACTCCATGATGGCAGTCGCAATTTTAGTTCCGCCGATATCGACAGAGCAGACGTACTTGTTCTCCATGTCGCTCTCCTTCGGAGATAAAAACAACTACAGGAAATGCGCCGTCAGGCTAGCCGTCACAGCGCAGTAAAGGTTTTCCAGGTGTCCGAGATCGCCGAGAAACCGTGTGGCCATTGACCTAATGGGTCATGGCCACACGGTTGAACGGCGAGGTCGGGTGCCTGGGAAGCTTTACAGGAGACCGTTGTCCTGAAGGACCTTCCTAATCGCCTCGACGTTCTCGCCGGTCATGGCCTTCACCGGGCGCGGCATGGTCGGGCTGTCGAAGATGCCCATGAGGTTCATAGCGGTCTTGAAGGCGCCGACGCCACCGGCATAGCCCTGGACGCCCGAGGTGACGTCCCAGATGTGCGAAATCTCATTGAGGCGATCCTGCTCGGCCTTGACGGTAGCCCAGTCACCAGCCTGAGCGGCCTTCCACTGACGAACGTAGCCCTCGGGCTCAACGTTGGCGAGGCCCGGGACAGAACCGTCGGCGCCACCGAGGTAAGCGCCGTCGACAACAACCTCGTGACCGGTGAGGATGCTCATCGGATGGCCGTTCTTCTCGTTCTCCTGAACGAGATAGCGGAACGAGATGTCATCACCCGAGGAATCCTTGACGCCAGCAAGGACGCCCTCGGCGCCGAGCTTGGCAAGGAGCTTCCAGGGGAGCTTGGTGTGAACGCAGACGGGAATGTCATAGGCAAAGATGGGCAGGTCGAGCTCCTCGTGCAGGATGCGGAAGTGCTCCTCGACCTCGGTCATGCCCTGCAGGGCATAGAACGGGCAGGTGGCGACAAGTGCATCGGCGCCCAGCTCCTGAGCGACCTTACCGTGCTCGATCATGCGCTCGGTCTCGGTATCGATGATGCCGACCAGGACGGGCACGCGGTGGTCGACGATACGAACGGCCTCGGCGATGATCTGGCGACGACGCTCATCGGTGGAGAAAACGACCTCGCCCGAAGAGCCCAGGAAGAACAGGCCATCGACGCCGGCATCGATCATGCGGTTGATGCTGCGCTCAAAGGAGGCAACGTCGAGCTGGTGGTCTTCGGTATCGGGAACAACGACGGGAGGGATAACGCCGGTGAATTTCTGAGTTGCCACAAGAATCTCCTTAGTTGTCTGGCGGGCGGCCCTATGCCACCCACTCTTGTTGGCAGTGTCCAGGCCGTCTAGGCCAAAGAACACGGGTAGAACGTTTGGTTAAAAAAGTCGATGACTTCGTTTTCGAACGCGTTGATGCGCTCATGAGCGTATTTGGCATAGATGATATGCCTCCGGTCACACTCAAGACCGTTGAATACGGCAAACTGGCCCTTGGGATCACTCACGGCATCCATGAGCGATGTGCCCATGAGCACCGATCCACGCACCCGAGACGACAACGTCTCGAGGCCACCGGGAATTGGATTGGCAACCGCCGTGCAGGCGAGGCCCCGCTCGTCCAGAGCAGAAACCGCCAGCGCGACTCCGCCGCCAAGGCCCTCGCCCCATGCAAAGATGCGGTCGGGGTCCACGCCATCAAGATTGCGCGCCACCTTCGCCATCGCGCAACCCCAACGGACGCGCTTGACAAAAGCAGGAGAGGCAATCCCCTGCTGCAGCTCGCTGGATCCAATCGCCTCATCGTCCAGCGCAAGCACGGCATATCCCATGGCCGCAAACCTCGTCATGTGATGCCATCCCCGCACGGGTCGGTCGATGTCGTGAAACATCAGACATAGCGGCACAAGCTCGGATGCTCGGGCGCGACCGGCAGGCTCGATCAAACGTGCGTGGACCACATCGCCACCAAGCTCAAAGGAAACCTCGGAGTAGCGGGCATACGGATTGGCGAAATCGATCGCCGTAATACTCGGCCCGCAAACCTCAAGGTCCGAAGCGGCTATCTCTAATTCGGAAACATCCGCAAAAACATCACCGCGCCAATCCCGGAAATCAGCGAGCCTTGACGAGACCGTTCCGGGAATCCCCACAAGGTCGGAGACAATCAGCTCATTGACATTGCTCTCGCACTTAGACATGAGCCTCCCCTCCCTTGCAGAAAAACGGAATGATCAGATCGTCAAAACCCTGAATCTCCTCGTGGCCAAAGCCTTCAAAGAACTCATGACGCTTTTCACAGGTCAGGTTGTTATAGACCGCAAACTGCGTCGCTGGCGGACAGACGGTATCGGCTGTGCCGGTGCCAAACAGCACGGGGCATTTGACCATAGGGGCAAAGTTCTTGGAATCGAAGTACGCCAGCTTGGCATAGGCTTCGTCGATACGAGTCGAGTCCTCGTCAAACCAGCGAGACCAATAGCGCAGGCCCTCGTAGGCAATGTCGTCGGCATCCAAATCCCAGACCAGGCGGAAATCCGACAGGAAGGGATAGAGGATGGCGGCGCGATTGATAAGCTCGCTGTTAAGTGCACAGGTCGCAATGCCCAAACCGCCGCCCTGCGACGCGCCGTTCACAAACACACGGGCAAGATCGATGCCCTCGAGCTCGCGAACGATGCGGCACAGGATGCGAATATCTTGGTGCAAGCGGACATAGTAGAGGTTGGCCGGATCGCCGTCGATACCGGCGACGATATGGCCCGCGACCGTTGTGCCCTCAAATCCACCAATGTCCTCGGAGGGACCTCCTTGGCCGGGGCAGTCGAGGGCGATGAGTGCCATGCCCATGCCCGCAAACGACGCCTGCTCAAACCAGCTGCGGCTTGCACCCGGATACCCATGGAACTGAAGTACCAATGGTACGGGCTCGTCCGAGACGGGTTTAAGGTACTTGGCATGCAGGCGAGCGCCACACATGCCGGTATACCAGAGGTCGAAAAGCTGACAGGCCACGGCATCGGTGACCGATGCCGTCTCGATCGCATAGTCAAGCCCGACGGCGTCGGCCTCGGCCATGCGGTCCTTCCAAAAGAGATCGAAATCTGATGGACGGGGCATGGCGCCCCGATACCCACCAAATTGCTGTTGTAGCTCCTGAGCACTTGGCATGGCTCGTGAACCCAACCTTTCGAAATCGCAACGGAGGTGCGCCCGGCAAGGGAACCGGGCGCACGGGAGGGAAAGCGAGGCTACTCGCCGAGCTTGGGATGCAGCAGCGACGGCGCAGCACCGAGCAGCATCTTGGTGTAGGGGTCCTGAGGGTGCTGGAAGACCTGCTTGGCCTCGCCCTGCTCGACGATCTTGCCGCCATTCATAACGATGATGTCGTCAGAGATATAGCGGACCGTCTGGATGTCATGGCTGATGAACACCATGGCCAGGCCGAGCTCCTTCTTAAGGTCGGTCAGCAGGTTCAGAATCTGCGCGCGGACCGAAACGTCCAGAGCCGAGGTGGGCTCGTCGGCGATGATGGCATCGGGGTTCAACGACAGGGCACGGGCAATTGCGACGCGCTGGCGCTGGCCGCCCGAAAGCTGGCCGGGAAGAACCTCGGCGGCGGAGCTGGGCAGACCGGTGAGCTCCAAGAGCTCCTTGACGCGCTTCTCCTGCTCGGCCTCGGTACCCAGGTTGTGGACGCGCATGGGGTCGAGCAGCTGCTCGCGAACGACCATGCGGGGGTTGAGCGCCGTGGCCGGGTTCTGGAACACGACCGAGATGACGCGACCCATGTGGCGACGGTCCTCGGCGGTACGCTTGGTTACGTCCTTGCCCTTAAAGTAGACCTTGCCGCTCGTGGGGGCCTGCAGGCCACACATGACGTTGGCGGTGGTGGACTTACCGCAACCGGACTCGCCGACGATGCCGATCGTCTGACCGGGCATGAGCTTAATCGTTACACCCTGGACGGCGTGAACCAGGTTGGGGTGCAGAATCGAGCCGGTACGGGTCCTAAAGGTGACGTGGACGTCATCAAGGAAGATGATCGGCTCGACGCCGTTGACTGCGGTCTCGCTCATCTACATCACCTCCGCGTGAGGGGTCAAACCATTTGCCTTGAGCACCTCGTCGGGGAGCTCGGAATAGAAGTGCTCGGTGCCGGGCACGCGCTTGAAGACCGGACGGGTGTCCAGGCCAATGCGCGGATGGCTCGAGCGGGGCGCGAAGCGATCGCCCTTGGGGAAATCGCGCGGGCTCGGAACGGCGCCGGGCACCTGGTGCAGACGGCCCGAACCGCTCTCGATGGACAGAACGGAGCCCAGAAGACCACGGGTGTACTCGTGGATCGGGTTAGTGAGCAGCTCCTTGGTGGGCGCCTGCTCGATAACCTGGCCGGCGTACATAACCGTGATGTTATGGGCGACCTCGGCGACCAGCGCCAGGTCATGCGAGACGAAGATCATGGCAAAGCCGAGCTTGGCCTGAAGGTCGTTGAGCAGCTTGATGACCTGCTTCTGGACGGTAACGTCCAGAGCGGTCGTGGGCTCGTCGCAGATGACCAGCTTGGGGTCGCGGGTAAGGGCCATAGCGATCAGAACACGCTGACGCTGGCCACCGGAAAGCTCATGCGGGTAGCTCTCGAGCGTACGCTTGGGGTCGAGGCCCACGAGCTCCAGGAGTTCCTCGGCGCTGCGGGTGCCGCCACGCTTGGTGAGCTGCTTCATCTGGGCAGAGATGAGCATGGAGGGATTGAGTGAGGACAGGGCGTCCTGATAGACCATAGCGATATCGGTACCGCGCAGGCCGAACCACTCCTTCTTACTCATCTTGAGCAGGTCGCGGCCCTCCCAGAGTACCTCGCCGGAAAGGTGCTCATCGTCGTCGGTCAGGCCCATGATGGCCAGCGTGGTGATGGACTTACCGCAACCGGACTCGCCCACCAGGCCCATGGTCTGACCAGGACGGACGTCAAAGTTGACATGGTCGACGACGTTGATATCACCGTGATGCTCAAACTGAATGCAGAAGTCACGGACCGAGAGAATCGGTTCGACAGACTCGTCGGGCACATGGCGATCGTCACGCTTGAGCTCGACATCGCGCAGGGCGCCAAGGCGAGCGGAGAGGGACTGGGCCTGCTCCTTGTAGGCGCGAACGGGGTCGGAGACCAGCAGGTCGGCCTCGCGACGCTTGGAGGAATCGGTCGGATCCAGGGCGGCGGAGGGAGCAGCGGCCATGGCGTCGGTAATGCCCTCGGAGAGGATGTTGAGCGCCAGGCAGGTGATCATGATGGCCAGGCCCGGGAACAACGCCTGCCACCAACGGCCGGCGAGCACGCCGCCGCGGGCGTCGGCGAGGATGTTGCCCCAGGTAGCGGTGGGCTCCTGGATACCAGCGCCGATGAAGGTCAGCGAAGCCTCGAAGATGATGGCGTCGGCGACTAGGGTAACGGTGAAGACCATGATCGGGGCGATGCAGTTACGCAGAACATGCTTGATTAAAATCCACGGAGCCTTGGCGCCGGAAACGATGACCGCGCGGACATAGTCCTCGCCGTACTCGGACACGATGTTGGCGCGCACGATACGGGCAATCTGCGGAGTGTACATAAAGCCGATGGCGAAGATGATCGACGGCACGGAGTTGCCCAGGATGGAGACGAAGACGGCCGCGAGGGCGATGCCCGGGATGGACATGATGATGTCCAAGATACGCATGATCGTCTCGGAGACGGCCTTGCGCGAAACCGCTGCAAGGGCGCCCACGACCGAGCCGCAGACCAGAGCCATGGCAGTGGCGCCAAAGCCGATAATCAGCGAGTAACGACCACCGTAGAGCATACGCGACAGAATATCGCGACCCTTATCGTCGGTACCGAAGATAAATCCGTTGCCGGGAGCCTGGCGAGCCGTAAAGATCTCGACCGGGCTATAGGGGGCAAGAAGGGGCGCCAGAATCGCAGTCAGGGCGACCAGCACCAGCACGACGGCGGCAATCTTAGAAGACAGCGTCATCTTCTTCCAGCCACCGAGCTTGAGCCCCTTGGAGGCAGCCTTCTCGAGCTGCTCGGTTTGCTTCTCTCGAATCTTTACCATAATCTACACCGTCCTGATGCGCGGGTTGATGAGCAGGTAGAGCATGTCAACCACGATGTTGATGATGATGAAGGCAAGAGCAACGACGATAACGACGCCCTGAACCAGGTTCGCCTCGTTGCCCTGAACGCCCTGCAGAATCGCGGTGCCCATGCCGGGGAGGTTGAAGATAACCTCGATGACGACGGCGCCGCCCATGAGGTAACCGATCTTAAGACCGAGGGTGGTGACCGGGGTGATCAGCGCATTGCGAAGAACGTTGATACCGACGACGACCTTCTCGGGAACGCCGGCACCGCGAGCCATACGGACATAGTCCTTGTCGAGCTCCTCGACCATGGCGGTACGCACGATACGAGTCATCTGGCCCGTCAGCGGAAATGCCAAGGCGATGGCGGGCATAATCATGCGGCCCAGATAACCAGCCGGATTCGTGGTGAAGTGAGGCAGAGCACCCGATGCCGGGAGCACCTTAAGGTAGGAAGAGAACAGCAGGATCAACAGAACGGCAAGCCAGAACGACGGGGTTGCCAAGCCGGCGATGGAAAAGACGCGGATCACTTGGTCCGGCCATTTGTCGCGATACAGTGCCGCGATGACGCCGAGCAAAAACGAAACGACCGCACCGATGGCAAGGCCGATGAAGGTCAGCTGCATCGTGACGGGCAGGGCAGTGGAGATGCGCTTGGCAACGGAGTTGCGAGCAGCACCATAGGTGCCCATGTCGCCATGGATCAAATCGCCCATATAGCGCACGTAGCGCACGGGCCAGGGGTCGTCCAGACCATACTTCTCATGGTACTCGGCAACCGCCTCGGGCGAGGCACCGTCACCCAACGCCGTGTAGGCGGGGTCGGTCTTGGAGAACGACATAAGGAAGAACACCAGGACGGTGACGCCCAATGCCATGATCGGCAGCGCCACAAGACGCCTTCCAATCAAACGTAGCAAGTTGTTCACGTTCTCTCCCCTTTCTTTTGTCGGTAGGACCAACTGGTATATGAGTACGGATACTCATTACAAGACCCGAGCGACATCGAGGTCGCCCGGGTCTTTGTTTCAACTATGAGGATACGGTCCCAACGACCGACATCCTGCATACAGACTCAAGCGAGTCTTACGCCTTGACGGTCGCAACGCCCCTGAAGGACATGCTCGTCGTGCCGATGCCCTTAAAGCCATCGAGGGCCTCGCCGTTGGGCGCAGTGGACGGATCGTCCCAGGAAGCGGAGACGGTCTTGACGTGGACAACGGGGTACAGAACGGCGTTGTCGGCAATGATGTCAAAGCACTCGTTCCACTTCTTCTGCTGCTCGTCGCCCTCGGCGGCAAGAGCCTCGTCCATGAGACTGTGGAGCTTCTGCCACTCAGCGGACTCCTTCCACGGGCAACGGGTCTGCATCCAGACGTTGTCGCCGTACCACCAGTTGAGCAGCAGGTCGGGGTCGGCGCCGAAGCAGGAAGGATCGCCAGGGGCAAGGAGGATATCGTAGGCCTCGCCGCCGTCGATGGCAGCGTAGGTGGCCGGCGAGGTATCGGTCTGGATGGTCACATCGAAGCCGAGAGCGTCGAGGTCGTTCTTGACCTGGGCGGCCATGCCCTTAATCTGCTCGTTGTCGGTGGTGCGCAGGGTGATGGCACCCGGGGTGATGCCAGACTCCTCGATGAGCTTCTTAGCCTTCTTGGCGTCGGTCTTGTACACCGTGGAAGCCTCATGATAGTTGGTGAAGCTCTTGGGCAGGTAGCAGCTGGCAGCGGTGGCAAGGCCGGCGAAGGTGTTGCTGACCATCTTCTCGGTGTCGAGCGCATACATGACAGCCTGACGGACCTTGACGTTGTTCCAAGGCTCCTTGGCGACGTTGAACATGATGAAGCGGGTGCCGAAACCCTGAACGTTATCGATCTTGCAGCCGGCGCTCTCGAGCTGGTCGACGGCGTCAGCGGTAACGAGCTCCATAACGAGCGTGGAGCCCTCCTGCTGAGCGGTAACGCGAGCGGTGGGGTCGGTCAGGATGCTGTACTGGATCTTCTTATCCTCGGCAGCATACTCACCGTTGTACTCGGGGTTGGGAACCAGGGTGATCTCGGTATCGGAGATAGAGTCGTACATCCAGGGGCCGGAGCCGATCGGCTGCTTGGCGCGATCCTCCTCGGTCTGGGTGGCCGGGGTAACGCGGACGATGGCCAGACGATCCTTGAGCAGGGAGAAGTTGGGGACCTTGGTCTTGACCGTCACGGTGCTGGCGTCCTTGGCCTCGATGGACTCGAAGGGCTGGAAGAACGGAGCATAGGTAGCGGAAGCGGCGCAAGCGGTGTAGGAGGCAACGACATCGTCAGCGGTGACCTCGGTGCCATCGGAGAACTTGGCGCCCTTGCGGATGGTGACCTCGAAAGTGGTGTCGTCCACAGACTTGGGATCGTCGGTGGCGAGCTCGTTGAAGGTGCTGTAGTCGTGGTAATCGATGCCGTAGAGGCCCTCGACGACGTGCCAGTTAGCACCCAGGCCCACAGCGGAGCCGGTGCTGGCGGGATCGAAGCTGGACGGAGCGTAAGCGGAACCAGCGGTGATCACGCCGCCGCCACGGTTGGCGGAATCGGTGGAACCGGAAGCGGAACCCTCGTCGCTAGAGCTGCCACCGCAGCCGGTGAGACCAAGCCCTGCGACAGCAGCGACGCTGCCGGTGAGGCCGAGGAACGAACGCCTGGACATACCCTTGTTGATGATGGCCATGTCTTCTCCTATCAATAGAGAATCTTACCCGGGAGCGCCTAGACGTGCCCCCGCGCAACTTGCGGACGATATATACCTTACCTACCGACGAACCCAACTGAGGTGCCGCGCTCGGCGACCGATACATACATACGCTTGAACGGTATTTGCTACCGTTCACCGAATTCATTGACAAACGATTCGCCAGACAGTATGTATCGACGAGGTGAGATATCAGTCTTCGTCAACCCGCAGGATAGCAGGGTTGTTCACCATGGCTAGTCAAACGTTTTAGCGTTAATTAAACCCGAAATCGGCTGGTAATCGCCGTGAAATAAATGATTGAAAATCACGCAATCATGTATATCAGTTGTTTAGAGGCGTGTTTAGTTTTCGGATTGCTTTGCCGCCGCCTCGGCGCGCTCGGCATTCCATGCAACGAGCGCCTCGTGAACCGCTTTGGCGACATCGGCAGGAATGCCTCGAACTTCCGCGATCTCTTGCTCGCTCGCCGCGCGCAAACGCTTCATCGAGCCAAAATGGCGCATAAGGGCACGTTTTCTGGTGGGTCCCACGCCTGGAACGTCATCGAGTACCGAAACCGTCATGGCTTTATCGCGCAATTCGCGATGGAACGTGATGGCAAAACGGTGCGATTCATCGCGCACCTGTTTAATTAGATAGAGCGACGCGGACCCGGTCGGCAGCACGACGGGAGTCTCGTCCCAAGGCACGAAAACCTCCTCATCGGCCTTTGCCAAGCCACAAACTGGTATATCGAGCCCAAGAGCCTCAAGTTGCTTGATCGCAGCGGTCAATTGCGGCTTACCGCCATCGACAACGAGCAAATCGGGGCGCGAGCCAAAGCGCTCGTCGGCCATGCGCTCGGGAGCATAACGTCGTCCCAAAACCTCGGACATCGACACGAAGTCGTTTGCCTCGTCCAATTCGGCCTGAATTTTAAAACGACGATACTGACTCTTGTCGGCGCGCCCGTTGGTAAACACCACCATCGAGGCGACCGTAAAGGTGCCATGAAGTGTAGAGATATCGAAGCACTCGATACGCAACGGCGGCGATGGCAGCGCCAACGCGCTTTCGAGCTCCAGGAGCGCTTGATTGGTGCGGTCGTCAGCGTACCCCGTTCGCATCATGTAGCGCATGAGGGCATGGCGCGCATTTTTGGATGCCATATCGAGCAGACGGTGCTTTTCGCCACGCTGCGGCCTATGGAGATGGCAGGAACGCTCACGCTTGCCCGCAAGCCACTCCCCCAGCGCTTCCGCATCCTCAAGATCGACGGAAAGGTTGACCTCAGCTGGAATATCAGCCGTCTCGTCGTAATAGCGCTTAAGAAAGCCCGACTGGAGCTCTTCCTCGTCAACATCAAGACCCTTGTCGAGAATGAACTCGCAGGTGCGAACAGTTCGGCCCTCGCGAACGACGAAGACGCAAGCGGCGGAGATGGTCTCCTCGCGATAGAAACCGATGACATCTATATCGACACTGGAGGGAAAAACGACTTGCTGACGATCGTCCAGACCCCTGATGACCTCCAAACGACGTTTGACGCGTGCCGCGCGCTCAAAGTCGAGCGCCTCAGCGGCATCCGTCATCTCGGAGGTCAGCTCATCGACGACATCCTTGCGATGGCCCGACAAAAAGCGCTCGACACGCTTGACGTTCTTGGCATAGTCTGCCGGGGAAATCGCGCCGACACACGCACCCGGGCCGCGCCCGACATGGTAGTCAAAGCAGGGGCGCCCGTTTTGCGCGCAAATCATATTGACGATGTCTTCCTCGCCCTTGTGGGACTCGACGATACGGCGACAACGACGCCACTCCGCACAGGATGCGGAGCAGATGGGGATAACCTTGCGCAGCGTATCTATCGTCTCACGTGCCGCGCGGCTATCGGTATAAGGTCCAAAATAGCGCGTTCCCGGCTTATGACGCTCACGCGTGTATTTGATAGCGGGATACAGGTCGCCCTTTGTAATGGCGATAAAGGGGTAGCTCTTGTCATCCTTGAGGTCGACGTTAAAGTACGGATGGTACTGACCAATCAAATTGCGCTCGAGCACCAACGCCTCGTGCTCGGTCTCCACCACGATATAGTCAAAGCTCGCCACCAGCTGCATCATCAGCGGGATCTTCTGGCGCTCGTCCTGCAGCGTCACGTACTGACGCATACGGGCGCGCAGGTTTTTCGCCTTGCCCACGTAGATGACATCGCCCTTGGCATCCTTCCAAAGGTAGCATCCGGGCTGCGTGGGAACGCGCGAAACCTGCTCGGCAAGCGTTGGAATGTTGTCGTGACCGGCCACGCGCACCTACTTGCGACGAAGCAGCGCCGAGACCTCGGGCATCTTAAGGACGACGGCAAGGCCAAAGGTAACAGCAAGCGAGACGACACCCGCAACGCAAACATAGCCAAGAGTAATCAGAATCGAGCCGCCAAGTGCCCCGACAAAGTGTTCAAGCGCCCACATGACGCCGGCGCCTGCGGCAGCACCCAGGCCACCGAGCAAAAGGCCAAAGAAACCGCCATGTAGGATAGATTTGACCTGAAGGCCACGCAGGCGACGACGCAGCCACCACAGCGAACAGCCGACCAAGATCACGTAGTCGACGACATACGAAAGCGCGATTGCCGGCATACCGAAGCCCAGCACAACGCCAAACAGCAGAACCGAGCCGGCCTGGCCGATGGCGGAATACAGGCAATAGCGGCTATAGGGCTTCATGTCGAGCAAGGCAGAGAAGCTCTTCTGCATCAACACGACCACGCCGTAGAGCGGCAGCGAGAACGCCAGGTAGACAAGGAACTCGGACACCAGCGCCACGCCGGATTCATCGAACTTGCCGGCACAGTAAATCATGTTGAGCGGACGCGCGAAGACAATCAGGTACAGCGCAAACGGAATCAGGAAGAACAGCATCTGGGCGACGCCACGCGAAATGCCCGTGCGAACGCTGTCGTAATCCTTCTCCTGTGCGTCGTGAGAGAGCTCGGTATAGAGCGCCGTCGAAAGCGAGGCGGCAATCAGCGCGTAGGGCAGCGTGTACCACAGGCGCGCATAGGCGATGACGGAAGGGCCAGTCTCGGGCTGGACCACCAGCGCGGCAGCGTTGGTGATAGAAGTCGAGACAAACATGCACACCGTGGCGAGCAGCGTCGGGATACCGAGCGCAATCGTCTGGCGCAGCGCGGGGTCCTTAAAGTCGATATGGATATGGGGATGCACGCCGTGCTTGCCAAGCGCGGGAATCTGACATGCCATCTGAACAAAGACACCGAGGGTCGTACCGGCCGCAATCAAGATGATGCCGGCACGTTCGCCAAACTGTGCGGACACGGGCGCAAAACCCATAAAGCTCGCAATGACGATCACATTGTTGAGGACCGGGGCAAACGTCGACCAGAAGTAGTCGCGGTGTGCGTTGAGAACGCCCGAGAACACCGAACCCAAACCATAAAACAGAATCTGGATGGCAAAGAAACGGAACATGAACGCAGCGGTATCCATGCTGCCGCCGTCACCCGAAAGGAACGATTGCGTCCAGATAAAGCCCGGGGCGAACACGGTCCCCAGCAACGAAATGCCACCCAGCACCAAAAGCAGAATGCCGAGCAGGTTGCCCACGTACTCGTTCGAGGCCTCGCGACCCTGCTCACGCCTCACGCCCATGTACACGGGCAAAAACGCCGTCACGAGCATGCCGCCCATCACGAGTTCGTAGAGCATATTGGGCAGGTTGTTGGCGACCTGATAGGAGGACGAGAGTAGCGACATGCCGATAGCGGCCGCCATTGCCCACGTGCGGATAAAACCAGTGACGCGAGACACGATGGTCAGGATGGTCATAAGCCCGGCGGAACGACCAACCGTGGAGTAGTCCGACGAGCCCATGTCGTCAGTGTCATCTCGCGATGAAGAAGCTTCGGATGAGGGTGTCTGAGGCGCAGATTCTTCTGCAAAATGAGCTCCGCGCTTCAATTCTTCCTGCGGCATCGCTCAGTCCTCTCTCGTAATCGCGGCAACTGTCGCCCCGCAAAATGCAATTAAATCATCAGGTGCAAGCTCGAGCTGATAACCACGCTTGCCTCCCGAAATAAAAATGGTATCCCAAAGGACACATGTCTCATCAATGAGCGTCCGGTAGCGTTTTTTCATACCGACCGGACTGCAGCCGCCGCGAACGTAGCCAGTCGCCGCAAGCAAATCCTTCACATGCATCATGGCCAAGGACTTCTCCCCCGCGGCACGCGCGGCGGACTTTAGATCGAGCTCGTCGGCAACAGGGATGCAGCACACGACGTGGTCGTTGGACGGCGTCACGCAGACCAAGGTCTTAAATCCTTGACCGGGCTCCTCGCCAAGCTGCTCCGAAATCGCGACCCCCAGGCCCGCCGACTCATCACCATCGTCTTCGTACGTATGTAGAACATAGGAAATGCCGGCGCTTTCCAGCTCGCGCATCGCATTGGTTTTTGGCGTCTTTACAGCCTTTGCCATGGCATATCCTTTCCCTCGCATTCGGACGCAAGGATTAAGTATATGTCCAATTCGGCTGCATACGTCACTTCGACACAGCAAGCGCCATCGAATCACAAGGAGTCGATGGCGCCCATAAACTGAATCGCCTATTTATTGAGCATCAAGTTGAGCCTGACGCTCCCGGTCACGCCTGAGCAACGGCGCCAAAAACTTGCCCGTATAACTCTGCGGACAGTCCGCAACCTGCTCCGGTGTGCCCGAAACCACGACGGTTCCGCCGCCGTTACCGCCCTCGGGGCCTATATCGATCAGACGGTCGGCAACCTTGATGACATCAAGGTTGTGTTCAATCACCAGCACCGTGTTGCCCGCATCGACCAAGCGCTGCAGCACATCGAGCAGCTGGCGGACGTCCTCAAAATGAAGGCCGGTCGTCGGCTCATCCAAAATATAGAACGTCTTGCCCGTCTGGCGTCGATGAAGCTCCTTGGCGAGCTTCACACGCTGCGCCTCGCCGCCCGAGAGCGTCGTAGCGGGCTGGCCCAGGCTCACGTAGCCCAAGCCTACATCGTACAGCGTCTGGAGCTTGCGCTTAATCTGCGGGATATTCCCAAAGAAGGCCAGTGCCTCGGTGACGCTCATGTCGAGCACGTCCGAGATGGTCTTACCACGGTAGGTGACCTCAAGCGTCTCGCGGTTATAGCGTTTGCCGCCGCAGACCTCACAGGGGACATAGATATCGGGAAGGAAGTGCATCTCGATCTTAATTTGTCCGTCGCCCTTGCATGCTTCGCAGCGACCGCCGCTCACGTTAAAGGAGAAACGTCCCGGCGAGTAGCCACGCGCCTTCGACTCCGGCGTACTCGCAAACAGCGCGCGAAGATCATCCCACAGGCCAATGTACGTAGCAGGGTTGGAACGCGGCGTGCGGCCAATCGGCGACTGGTCGATATCGATAACCTTATCGATACACTCGATGCCCTCGATTTTCTTATACGGACCCACAGGGCGCGTCGAACGGTGAATGGCATTCGTAAGGGCAGGTGCGATAGTGTCGGTAACCAGGGAGCTCTTACCCGATCCCGACACGCCGGTAACGACCGTAAGCGTACCGAACTCAATCTTGGCGGTAACGTTTTTGAGGTTGTTGGCGCGGGCGCCCGTGATCTTAAGGCAGCCGCGACCGGGCTTGCGGCGTTCATCGGGAACCCGGATCATTCGTTTGCCGGTCAGATAAGCGCCCGTCATCGACTCGGGACACGCCATGATATCGGCAGGCGTTCCCGCCGCGACTACGTGTCCGCCGTTCACGCCCGCGCCGGGGCCCATGTCGATCACATAGTCGGCAGCACGAATCGTATCCTCATCATGCTCGACGACGATGACGGTATTGCCGATATCGCGTAGGCGCTCAAGCGTCTTGATCAGGCGCTCGTTATCGCGCTGATGGAGGCCAATCGATGGCTCGTCCAAAATGTACAGCACACCCATGAGGCCGGCGCCGATCTGCGTTGCCAGGCGAATGCGCTGGGCCTCGCCTCCGGAAAGCGTCGCCGAGGCACGATCGAGGGTCAGATAGTCGAGTCCGACATCGACCAGAAAACGCAAGCGCTCCAGGATTTCCTTGACGATGCGCCCACCGATAAATTGTTGGCGCTCGGTAAGCTCCAAGCCCTCAAAAAACTCGAGCGACTCGCGGCACGATAGGCAGCAGACCTCGTAAATGGACTTACCGCCTACGGTAACGGCGAGCATCTCGGGGCGCAGACGAGCACCATGGCAACTCGAGCACGGCTCCTCGCGGATGTACTTCTCCAAGCGCGCCTTGGTGTTCTCATTCGTCGTCTCGGTATAGCGCTCGTACAGGATATTGCGCACGCCCGAGAACTTGGTGTCCCACTGGCTGCGGCGCCCATCGAGCTTTTGATAGTCGACCGAAATCTTCTGGTCGCCCATGCCGTCTAAAAACGCGCGACGCACCCGCGGAGGCAGATCCTCCCACGGCGTATCGACGCTCACCTTAAAGTGTTTGCAGACCGCAGCGAAAATCTGCGGATAGTAGTTAGAGTTGCCAAACAGGCTGCCAAAAACCCCGTCGGCGATCGACTTCGAGGGATCTTCGATTAGGGCCTCGGCATCGACCGTCTTCTTAAAGCCCAGGCCATCGCACTCTGGGCACGCGCCATAGGGCGCGTTGAACGAGAAATCACGCGGCTGCAGGTCATCGATGGAGTGTCCATGCTCCGGGCACGCTAACGCCAGCGAATACTCCAGCAACTCGCCTTCGGTCCCCTCGGGAGCGTCGCGGTCGGGCAGCAAGTATACGTTCACATTGCCGTGCGCCAGCGCAGTCGCCTGCTCAACAGACTCGGCGATACGGCCCAGAGAGTTCTCACGGATCACGATGCGGTCGACCACGACCTCGATATCGTGCTTGAACTTCTTGTCCAGATCGATCTGATCGTCGAGCGAGCGAACCTCGCCGTCGACACGCACGCGGCTAAAGCCCTCGGCGCGAAGGTCCTCAAACAGCTTGGCGTACTCGCCTTTTCGCCCGCGCACTACCGGTGCCAGCACAAACGCGCGGCGGCCCTCCCCCGCCGCCAAGACCTTGTCGGCAACCTGGTCGGTCGTCTGGCGCTCAATGACGCGGCCGCATTCGGGACAGTGCGGGGTGCCCACACGGGCGAACAGTAGGCGCAGATAGTCATAAATCTCGGTTACGGTGCCAACCGTCGAGCGAGGGTTTTTAGACGTCGTCTTTTGGTCGATCGACACCGCCGGCGAAAGGCCGTCGATTGAATCCAGGTCGGGTTTGTCCATCTGGCCCAAGAACTGGCGCGCATAGCTCGAAAGGCTCTCGACATATCGACGCTGGCCCTCGGCATAGATAGTGTCAAATGCCAGCGAACTCTTGCCCGAGCCAGAAAGACCGGTAATGACCACGAGTTGGTCGCGCGGAATGGAAACATCGATATCACGGAGGTTGTGCTCACGAGCGCCGCGAATAACGATAGAAGAATCAGACATGGAAGCTCCTTGCCTCCTATTGCATCGAATCATACTGTCGATGAGTTTAGCGCACTCGACGCGGACAGATGTTCGTAATACAAGATTCGCAGACCTTTAGCCTTGCGTATCGGGCGCTTTGTTTCTCGAAATGCCGTGGAAAGGTTACAGTAATCTAATACTGAACTTAATTTGCTGTAACAGAGGAACGTCCATGACCGAAGATATCCCCCTTGAAATCACTTCGAGCGACATGGCCAATCTGCCCATATTCATCGCCGTCCTTATCGTGGCCACCGTCGTCGTGCGCGTGTATTTTTCAATCAAACACAATGAAAAGCCGCCCATTGCCCGCGTCTTTTGGTGCGCGACGCTCCTCATCCCGCTCGGCGTGGTAGCTGCATGGATTACGAATCAATTGCTCGTAAATGAGGACAGTTCCCTATGGGTCCTTTCTTATTCGGCGCTCGGTGCTGCCGCCGTCATACTTCTTGTCGAACCCTTGGTTTCGGGACTTATCGACCAAACCGATCTTGCGACGGGAACGGTTGCCTGTATTTGCCGTGACATCCTTGTCATCGCCGCTGTTTCAGCGCTCTCGTTCGTTTCACTCGAAATTGCCTGCAACGAAACGTTCTATCGCATTCCCGCCAACTCATTCGGGTTTTCCGTCGGGCTGCTCGCAACGGTTCTGCTCTCCCTTTATTTGCTGGGACAGCGTCATGGAGGCGTCATGGCCCTCGTGCCCGTCGTCTGTTGCATCCTTGGCATTGCCGAGCACTTCGTCATAACGTTTAAAGGCGAGGCCATCCTGCCAAGCGATATCTTGGCCCTTGGCACCGCAATGGAAGTGAGCGAGGGATACGAGTTTACCTTTACCGCCGGAATCGTAACCTCTCTCGCCCTGCTGGAGATTTCCCTGGGGCTTCTTTCGCTTATCCGACCGCGAAAGCTCCGTACGCCCACCCATGTCTTCCCCGCAATCGCCGCTAACCTCTGCGCTTTTCTGCTCGTGACCGTTGTGGGGCTCTCGGGCTTTTCCAGCATCGACTTGGAGCTGGCACTGAATTTTGGATTTGACCGTTGGCAGCCCATCACCACGTATGCGTCTCAGGGTTTTATCACTTCGTTCACCGAAATGGTCAACGAGTTGCCCATTGAGAAGCCCGAAGACTATACGCCCGATGAGGCGCAGAGCATCGAGCAGGAGCTCGCCGCCGCCTACGACAGCACGTATGGCTCGAGCGAGCAGCGCGCGGCGGCCGTTGCCCAGTTCAATGAAATCAAGCCGACGATTGTTGCCGTCATGAACGAGAGTTTTAGTGACCTTTCGTGCTTTGAGCAGCTCCAGGCGGCCGGGTACACCGGCCCCGCATTCTACAACTCGCTTCCCGACACACTTGTTCGCGGCACCATGCTCGCTTCGGTCGCCGGTGGCGGAACGGCGAACTCCGAATTCGAATTTTTGACCGGAGCGACAACGGCCTTTGTCGGATTAGGCAAAATCCCCTATCAGCTGTATCAGATGAATGGCGTCAACAGCCTGGCAAAGAACCTCAAGGAGCTTGGGTATACCGCTACCGCTATGCACCCGCAAAACCCCGTCAACTACCATCGAGATAAAATCTATCAGCAGCTGGGCTTTGGAGACTTTCTTTCAATCGGCGATTTCGAAGGTGCGCCCTGTTACCATGCCGGCGTATGCGACTACGCCACCTACGACAAGATACTCGACCTGCTTAGAACCGACGAAGCCCCGCAGTTCATCTTTGACGTCACGATGCAAAATCACGGCGGCTACGACTATGGCACCGTTCCCGCCGAGGAGCTGACAAACTATTGGGTCGAGGGAGCCAGCGAGGGCGCCAATAGCGCGCTCAACACCTATCTTACCTGCATCAACGCATCCGACCGGGACCTCGAGTACTTTATCAACGAGCTCCGCAATATCGGCAGACCGGTTGTCCTTGTCTTTTTTGGCGACCATCAGCCGAGCGCCGCAACGACTCTCAACGACGAGCTGTACCCTCAGGAAGATACGGCAAGCCACGCTTTCCGTATCTATCAGTCAACATATTTCGTCTGGGCTAACTATGAAATCGCCGGCGATACCGAGCTCAACGTCTACGACACCGTCGGGGCAAACGAGATTGCAGCCATTACCCTTAATAAGATCGGCGCCCCGCTCACCGACTATCAAAAGGCTCTGCTAGCAACAAGGTCAGATGTGCCCACCATCAATGTCGCCGGCTACCTCGGTGCCGACGGGCTGCGCTACGACTTGGAATCTGAAGACAGCCCATACGCCTCGACGATCGACAAGCTGCAGCGCATGCAATACCTCGAGTTCGCCAGCAAAGTTCAGTAAGCCCGCCCATTCGCTTGGACCCATCGTATTGCAAGCACGCTCGGCCCAAATGAATCGCAAATGACTCCCGCTCGCAAACGAGGGTACAATGACGCTCGTGTCACACCACGGGGCCCCGGCCCCAACATATACAAAGGAGTCATACATGGGTTGCGAGCACGCACAGGCCGCCGGCGGACAAACGTCGCCGTCGCAATTTGAGGAGAACACGCTGTCCGAGGTCAAACGCGTCATCGCCGTGCTTTCCGGCAAGGGCGGTGTCGGCAAGTCGTTTGTCACCGGTGCCATCGCCACCGAGCTTGCCCGTCACGGCCACAAGGTCGGCGTCCTCGATGCCGACATCACCGGTCCCTCTATCCCCAAGATGTTCGGTATGAGCGGACGCCACGTCCATGCCCTTGGCAACCTTATGCTGCCCGAAATCTCCGAACACGGCGTCAAGGTCATGAGCTCCAACCTGCTGCTCCAAAACGAGACCGACCCCGTCCTTTGGCGCGGTCCGGTCATCGCAGGCGCCATTAGGCAGTTCTGGAGCGAGACCTCGTGGGGCCCCATCGACTACCTGCTGGTCGACATGCCTCCGGGAACAGGCGACGTCGCGCTCACCGTCTTCCAGTCGCTGCCCGTCGACGGCATCGTCATCGTCACGAGCCCGCAGGATCTGGTCTCGATGATCGTCGCCAAGGCGGTCAACATGGCCGAGAAGATGAACGTCCCCATTCTGGGCATTGTCGAGAACATGAGCTATATTGAGTGCCCCGACTGCGGCAAGAAGATCGAGGTCTTTGGCAAGAGCAAGCTCCCCGAGGTCGCAGAGCGCTATAACCTCGACATCTTGGGCCAGCTTCCCATTAATCCGGCACTCGCCGAGGCCTGCGATAAGGGCGAGGTCGAGACCGCGCTGCCCGATGGCATGTTGCCCAAGGCAGTCTCTGCCGTCGAGGCTATTACCCCGCACGAGACCGACGAGGCCTAAGTGAACGCGAGCGCCCTCTATGACGTCTTGGTAATCGGCGGCGGGGCTTCAGGCCTCGCCGCCGCCATTACGGCCGCACGCGCTGGCAAAAGCGTCTGCATCGTTGAGCGCGATGTCGCCTGCGGCCTCAAGCTCCTTGCGACCGGTAACGGCCGTTGCAACCTCTCCAACGAATCGATTGATCCTCAGCGGTATAACCACCCCGCATTCGTCGAATCCGTCATGGGCCCCCAGCCCGAACAAGAGCTTATGGGTTTCTTCTCCTCGCTGGGCATCATGACAACCTCCGAGGAAGGCCGGCTGTACCCGCGCTCCCTTCGCGCCGAATCGGTGCGCGACGCGCTTCTCAGCGTTTGCGACCGCCTAGGTATCACCTTAATCTGCGGAGCCAACGTTGCCTCGGCGTACAAAGCTTCCGAAGGCTGGGCACTCCAAATAGACCGTCCAGCGCGGGCGCTCAAGGCAAAAAAGCACGACGACCGAAAATCGGAGCTCCGCTCGCTTCGGAAGGCGCTCGCCGATGTCCCTCGCAAGAACGAGGCCCTGCAGGCACATGCCGTAATTATCGCTACGGGCGGCAACCCCACCGGTATCGCCGATACGTTTCGCCTTCCCCTCACTTCGCTGCGCCCCATCCTCTGCCCCGTATCGGCAACGGTCGTTGGCGATCGAGCGGCACTCAAGACGTTGGATGGCCTGCGCGTCCGTGCCCGCTTGACGCTCGCCCGCAATCATAATGAGCTCTGGCACGAAGACGGTGAAGTGCTGTTTCGAACCTTCGGTATCTCGGGTGTCGCTGTCTTCAACCTCTCTCGTCGTATCCAGCACGGCGATACGATCCTGCTCGACGTTTTCCCCGACCTCTCCAAAGACGAGTTGCTCGATATGCTCAACCGGCGCGTTGAGCTGTTCGGTGACTTTTCACCCCGCGATCCCCGTTGGCTCGACGGCATGCTCGCCCCGCAACTCTCCCGCGTCGTCTGCACAGCGTTCGAGCAGTGCCATCCAGGCTCCAACGATGTCATCCATCTGGTCTCGATCCTCAAGCACTTTAAGTTGCTCGTCGAGGGAACAGCCGAGGAGCGCTCAGCGCAGGTCACGCGTGGTGGCGTATCTGTCGAGAGTATCTCAACACCCAGTCTACGCGCGCGCAGCGTTGTCGACGCTCCGCTTTACGTTTGCGGTGAAGCGCTCGACATCGACGCCGATTGCGGAGGCTTTAACCTTGCGTGGGCCTGGATCTCGGGCATTCGCGCTGCAAGCAGCCTGTAGCCGCGCAGTCTATAATCAAAAACACATTCGGGCCGTCTGGGATACCGGACGGCCTCTTTCTTGCCTCTAAGGAGACCTCGATGATCGAAATCACCCAAGTCAACGCGTCGCTCGATGAAGCCGGCGATGAAAATGCCTGTCTCATTGTTGGCAAGCGAGTCGCCAAGCGCGTCCTACGTTGCAAGGACTCCGAGATCAAGTCCATCGAGCTCCACCGCAAGTCAATCGACGCTCGCAAAAAACGAGACGTCCATTTTATCCTGAGCTTTCGTGTTGAGCTGACTAGTCCCCACCTCGAGCGAGAAGCGGTCGACAGCGTTGCCGAGCGTGACCGCTCGCGCGTACGCGCGATAGAAGACGATGAGCCTTCATTCCCCTCCCCCGCCTCCGACGCGCCTCAAGAACGCCCTGTCGTTGTCGGCGCCGGATGCGCCGGCCTTTTCGCTGCGCTTACGCTCGCCGAAGCAGGTCTTAAGCCCTTGCTCATCGAGCGCGGCGACCCGGCATTTCGCCGCTCGCAGGCGATCGACCTCTTTCTAAAGGAGCGCATCCTCGACCCCGAGAGCAATATCCAGTTTGGCCTGGGCGGCGCGGGAACCTTCTCGGACGGCAAACTCAATACGGGAACCAAAAATCCCGCCCATCGCCTTATCCTCGAAACCTTCGTCGAGGCGGGCGCGCCCCGCGATATTCTGTGGGATGCCAAGCCGCACATTGGCTCCGACATCCTTCCCACGGTTGTCACCGCTATATCCCAGCGCATCGAGCAGCTCGGAGGTGTCGTCCGTTATCGAACGAAGCTCGTCGACATTCGCATCGACGCGTCTGGCGCCATCACCGGTATTGATGTCCAATCGTCCCAAGACGCCGCTTGCGAGCCAATCGAGACAAAGCACCTCATCCTCGCCTGCGGGCATTCTGCTCGCGATATTTTTGAGCTCCTTAAGGGCCACAACGTGGCCCTCGCACAAAAGACCTTTGCCATGGGCGTTCGCATCGAGCATCCGCAGCGCGACATCGACCGAGTCCAATACGGAGCCTCGGCGGGACATCCTGCCCTCGGAGCAGCCCCTTACAAGCTCGTCGCCCATCTTCCCAACGGCCGCAGCGTGTTCTCGTTTTGCATGTGCCCCGGCGGGCAGGTTGTCGCCGCCTCTTCCGAGCAGGGCCACCTGTGCGTCAACGGCGCCAGTCTCAATGCCCGCGGCGGATGCAACGCAAATGCCGCCCTGCTCGTTAACGTCACACCCGAGGACCTTCCCAACGATGACCCGCTCGCCGGCATCGAGCTCCAGCGTGCCTGCGAGGCGGCCGCCTATCGCCTGGGCGGTTCCAACTGGAACGCACCGGCACAGCTCGTCGGAGATTTCCTCGCAGGACGTGCCAGCAAGGCGCCCGGAAAGGTAAAGCCCACCTATCCGCTCGGTGTGACCTGGACGGCAATTGACGAAGCCCTGCCGCAGCATATCGTCGAGTCGCTCCGCCTGGGACTTCCCCTACTCGGAAAAAAGCTGCGCGGCTACGACCGCCCCGACGCCGTTCTTACCGGCGTGGAGACTCGTTCGAGCTCACCGGTCACCGTCACCCGAGACCGAACGTGCCATGCCGTGTCGACCCCGGGCCTCTATCCTTGTGGTGAGGGAGCTGGATATGCCGGCGGCATCATGAGCGCGGCCACCGACGGCATCCGTTGTGCCGAAGCCCTGATCGCAGACCTCTAACGCACGAATTCCAGCGCGCAAAAGACACAGGCCCCAAGCTCCACAGGGAACTCGGGGCCTGTTCACTATTTCTTAAACCGTGCACCCTGGCGTTTTCTGCCCGATGCGAACGTGGAACCCTTGCGGGCCTGCGAACGTAAGCGCTCAATCGTCTCGTCCTCAGACGCACCCTCGAGCATCGCTCGAATCTGAACGACGGCATCGCGCAGGCGCGCCGCCTCCTCAAAGTCCATGGCAGCAGAAGCGTTACGCATATCCTCTTCCATGGTTTCGACGATCCGCACGAGCTCGTCATGCGGCAGTTCTTCCAACTGCTCCGCAAGTGTCTGCTCGGGCGCCACCGTTTCCGGCACGCCACCCTCGCCCGACTCATCGGGCGTATAGAATGCGCCATGGCCAAGAGAGTCGCCCTTCGAGCGTCCCTTGGAACCCACGGTTTTTTCGGCCTCGGCAATAAAACTTGAGATGTCGTTGATGGCCTTGCGCACCGTCTTGGGCACAATGCCATGCTCTTCGTTATATGCCATCTGAATCTCGCGACGGCGCTGCGTCTCCTCGATGGCCTCTTTCATCGAATCGGTCATAACGTCTGCATACATGATGACTTCGCCATCGGCGTTACGGGCCGCGCGGCCAATCGTCTGAATCAGCGAACGGCGGTTGCGCAAGAAGCCTTCCTTATCGGCATCGAGAATTGCCACCAGTGAGACCTCGGGGAGATCCAAGCCCTCGCGAAGCAGGTTGATACCAACGAGAACATCGATCTTTCCCTCGCGCAGCGTTCGCAGGATCTCGACACGGTCCATCGTCGCTGTATCGGAGTGCATGTAATTGACCTTAATGCCGGCATCAAGCAGATGGTCGGTCAGGTCCTCGGCCATGCGCTTGGTGAGCGTGGTCACCAGTACGCGCTCCTTGCGCACCA
The DNA here is from genome assembly GCA_959606035.1 of uncultured Collinsella sp. Taxonomy (GTDB): domain Bacteria; phylum Actinomycetota; class Coriobacteriia; order Coriobacteriales; family Coriobacteriaceae; genus Collinsella. Next base: position 2,877 of record CAUHHB010000001.1, on the reverse strand, counting down.
CGCGCTCGCGAATCTCGTCCTCAAGATCGTCAATCTGCCCACGAACCGGACGCACATCAATCTTGGGGTCGAGCAGACCGGTCGGACGAATAATCTGCTCAACGTCGTTTTGGCTCACCCGCAGCTCATAGTCGCCCGGCGTGGCCGAAACATAGATGAACTGGGGAATCCTCGCCTCAAACTCATCGAAACGAAGTGGGCGGTTATCGAGCGCCGAGGGCAGACGAAAACCGTGTTCCACCAGCGTCACCTTACGCGAGCGGTCACCTTCGTGCATGCCGCGAATCTGCGGCACCGTCACATGGCTCTCATCGATGATGCAGAGCATATCCTTGGGAAAGTAATCGATCAGGGTAAACGGCGGCTCACCCGGCTTGCGACCGTCCAGATGACGCGAGTAGTTCTCGATACCGTTACAAAAACCCATGGTCTCGAGCATCTCAAGATCATAATCGGTGCGCTGCTGCAGACGCTGCGCCTCGAGCAACTTATCAGTCGCCTTGAGCTCGGCCACACGTTTCTCGCACTCTTCTCTGATCGATTTCAGAGCCGCCGTGACCTTCGGCTTCTCGGTCACGTAGTGCGAGGCCGGCCACACGGGGATGGCCTCGTACTCACGAAGCATCTCTCCGGTGACCTCATCGATCTCGGCAATCAGCTCGACCTCGTCGCCAAAGAACTCAAACCGCAACGGATGCTCGGCATAAGGCGGATACACGTCGACGACATCGCCACGCACGCGGAACGTGCCGCGCGCCAGGTCATAGTCATTGCGATCATATTGAATGTCGATAAGTGCGTGGATAAAGTCATCGCGCTCGAGCGGCACCTTCTTGTCGACGTTTGGAGCCAGACCCGCATAGTCCTCAGGAGAGCCAATGCCATAGATACACGAGACCGATGCGACAACGATCACATCGCGTCGAGAGAGCAGCGATGCGGTCGCCTGATGTCGCAGCATCTCGACCTCTTCGTTAATCGAGGAGTCTTTCTCGATATATGTATCGCTTTGCGGCACATACGCCTCGGGCTGATAGTAGTCGTAGTACGAGACAAAGTAGACCACAGCGTTGTTGGGAAAGAACTCTTTGAGCTCGCTCGCAAGCTGAGCGGCGAGCGTTTTATTGGGAGCCATGACAAGCGTCGGCTTCCCCAGGGCCTCGATGGTTTTAGCCATCGTAAAGGTCTTGCCCGAACCAGTCACGCCCAGCAAAACCTGATAGCGATCTCCATCCCTCACGCCCTGCACAAGCGACTCAATGGCCTTAGGCTGAGAACCTGCAGGCTCATAAGGAGATACAACCTTAAATGGCACCGCAGAGCCCTCAACGCCAAAACGTTTGAGCTCTCCTCCAACACGCTCAACTTCAAATTCCGCCATGGATACTCCTAACTCATATATCTGCAGTATACGCAGGCGGCAGGCATAGTCCTATACGAATCGATCGGGATAGAGGGTCTTATAGCGAACCCAGGCATTATTGACACGAATCAGATACGCCTGCGTCTCGGGAAAGGTGATTGCATTATGAAGCGAAGTGCTCTGCTGCGCCCAACCGTCGACATTGCCCATGCCAGCGTTATAGGCAGCAATGGCACTGTCGGTCGACCCGTTAAAATACGTTAGAAGATACGAAAGATACGCACAGCCAAACTCGATGTTCGTAGCGGGATCGTTAAGGTTGTCGGCTGAATACTCGCTACCATCGACAAGACCTTTGGCAATCATATCCTGGGCAGTCTCGGGCATCAGCTGCATTAATCCCCGAGCGCCTTGATTCGACTCGGCCTCGGGATCCCAATTCGATTCCGACTTTATGACAGCACACACCAGATACGGATCAAGATTGTGCGAAATGCTCGATTGCTTTACGTACGCCTCGTAGTCAATCGGATACAAAGGCTTAAAGAAAGCGGCAGGAGCATACGAGTAGACGAGCGAAATAAGGCCAAAGACGAACACAACGGCAAGTGGCGCCACGCGATACCACGTAAAGAAACGTGTCCTAGGCATCGACCTCCTCCTTATCCACTACATCCCCGAAGCCATGGCGCACAAGCCAAGCGTCCAGTTGTTCAAAGAGCGAGTTATCGCCCGCCGCATTATCGATTACCGTCGAAGCGAGATTGCAAAGCGAAGCCTCATCAGGTTGGCATGCAGAACGCGCATCAAAATCAGAGGGCTCCATACCACGATGAATAGCACGCCCGCGACGAACTGCTAAAGGAGCGCTGATAACCAGAATTTCATCAGCCAGGCCAAAAGCATCCTCAAAACCAGTCGGGGCAGAAACCTCGACAACCGCAAAGGGATAACGGGGGGACGAAACCGTGCAGCAAACCGGATCAAGAATCCTAAGCGAAAGCTGCTCAATGAGAACGGGGTGCACAATGCTATTGAGCCTCGCGACCGCATCAGGAGAAACAAAAGCTCGAGAAGCGAGGATGTTACGGCGAACGCCGCCCTCCTCGTCCAAAATATCCCAGCCAAATTCTTCCGCGAGGGCATTGACGATATCGGAGCCTGGCACATACAGCGATTTGGCAAGCTCGTCCAGATCGATAAGCATGGCGCCATGAGATTCGAGATAGCGGCAGGCAGTCGACTTACCCGAAGCAATATTGCCCAAGACAAAAACGGTAAACATCAAGTCCTCCCTAACGCCAATGGGAGTTATTATCGCGCAAATACAAAAGAAGGACTCAAAATACAGCCAAACAGTAAGACAAGCTAAAAGAAGGCGAGTTCTTGTATTACAGCTCTCTATAAAACGCAAAAAAGGGGGAGGCCGCGAGGCCTCCCCCTTCTTCAAGTCAAGCGTACGGCTCGGTGCCGTCCACCGGTCAGCGGCGCCCTGGCCTCCCACGGGCTGGCCC